>JBPOIJ010000067.1:0-42962 GCA_052034585.1 Myxococcota bacterium | reverse complement strand
GGGAACTCCTCGGGTGGAAACGTCGCGGGTGGAAACGTCGCGGGCGGGAACTCCTCGGGTGGAAACGTCGCGGGTGGAAACGTCGCGGGCGGGAACTCCTCGGGTGGAAACGTCGCGGGCGGAAACGTCGCGGGCGGAAACGTCGCGGGCGGAAACTTCGCTGGCGGCAACACGTCCGGCGGAAACACGTCCGGCGGAAACACGTCCGGCGGGAACACGTCCGGCGGGAACACGTCCGGCGGAAACACGTCCGGCGGGAACGTCGCGGGCGGAAGCACGGCCGGAGGGACCGCTGGCGGCACGGGTGGCGGCATGGCGCTCACCTGCGCCTCGCTCAGCACCGCGACGACTCAACAGCAGATCGCCATCGTCACCGGCAACACCACCTGCATCACGCCCTTCGTCACTCTCCTGGAGCAGAACCCGGCGCCGTACCGCGACGCCTTCATCTCTCTCATCAACTCCTCGGTGAGCGACGCGCTCTGGAGCGTCGTCTACGACGAAGGCCGCTTCGATCGCTTCCGCTTCGACGCCGCGATGGTCGACTGGCTCTACTTGAACCTGCCGCCCGCGGTCGCCGCGTGCACCGGCCACTTCCGGTGCCCCGACTGGAACAACTTCATCCTCGTGCGCCTCTTCGACGGCCGCATGTATCGCTGCCCGACGCTCACTGGCCTCACTGCGAGTGCGCTGCTCGCGATCATCCCCTACGGCGACTACGCCTGCACCGAGTCGGTCGCGACGTCCCTCGCGCCACTCGCCACGACGCCCACCGTCACCTCGCTCCTCTCGACGCTCACCACCCATCAACGGCCCTGGTCGCGACGCAACGCGGTTCGCATCATCGGGCGCTTCGCCGAGCGCGCCAACACGGACTCCGCGCACATCCTCGTCGTGACCACCAACGGCACCACGGTGAGCCAGACCGTCGAAGGGCGACTCTCGGCGGAGATGGCGGCCGACGTGCTGCACGACTGCATCTGGGTGCTCGACTCCTTCTTCTACCCGTACCTCGCGATGCAGCCCGAGCTGGAGTCCATCTCCCTCTCCACCACCTTCGACACCACGCTCCGGTTCCGCGCCGCGGCCGCGCTCTCACGGCTCATCAACTCGAAGGCGGGGCTCCTCAGCACCGGCGATCAGGCGTACCTCACGAGCGCGCTCGCCTCGGACGACTATTGGGTGCGCGCGCAGGCAGCGTTCACCATCGAGGTGATGCCCGCGGCGAAGCTGAACGCGACCATCACCAGCGCGCTCAGCACCGCGCTCCAGAATGCGTACAACGTCGAGATGGTGCTGACCGCCAAGGTCTACCTCGCGCGCGCGCTCGATCGGCTCAACGGCACCAGCCTCACCGCGCAAGTTCGAACGAGCTACGAAGCGACGCACCTGGCGAACAGCGGAACGTCGGGCTCGTACACGATTCGAACCGGGCTCGACGCGGGCGTGCTGCCGTCGTTCCTCTCGCTCTTGGCGAACGAAGACACCGCGTTCCACTCGATCCTCGGAGCGGGCTTCGCGACGCCGGTGCCGAGCGATCCAAACCCCAGCATGCGGCTCATGCTCTTCGCGACCCGAGCCGAGTACCAGGAGTACATGGACTCGTTCATCGGCTACGGCGCGTCGGCGGGCGGGCTCTACCTCGAAGCGTCGGGCACGCTGTACACGTACGAGCGAACGCCGCAGCAGAGCATCTACACGGTGCAGGAACTCATCCAGCACGAGTTCGGCCACTACCTGCAGGGCCGCTTCGTCTACCCGGGCCTTTGGACCGACCCCGGCTACCACGCGCAACCCAAGGGCTGGGCGGACGAGGGCTTCGCCGAAGTGCTCGGTGGGCTCAGCTTCGACGGAGGCAGCTACTTCATCCACGGGCGGCCGCAGCACGTCACCGCCATCTGCGCGAGCCAGCCGTTCACCACGTTGAGCGCGCTCACCACTCGCCGCGTCGGCTACGACC
Organism: Myxococcota bacterium; assembly: GCA_052034585.1. Classification (GTDB taxonomy): domain Bacteria; phylum Myxococcota; class Myxococcia; order Myxococcales; family Myxococcaceae; genus Xiheimicrobium. The sequence continues at coordinate 41,002 of JBPOIJ010000067.1, read as the reverse complement.
AGGCGGGCGTCTTCGACTACGACAACGGCTGGGCGCTCAACTTCTGGCTCTTCACCTCGGAGCCGAGCCGCGGCCGGGCGCTCTTCTCGGCGTTGCGAGCGGGCACGTACACCCAGCCGACGTGGGCCTCGATCGCTTCGTACCCCGACCTCACCACGGCGCAGACGGCCTGGTACTCGGTGATGAGCGGCTGGTGCACCAACGGTGGGCCTCCGGGTCCGAGCGGAGACACCGCCTCGAGCATTCCGCCGCTGCTGCGTGCCTTCGTGCCCTCGAACGAGAGCGTGTGCCGCGAGGTCGAGCGTCGAGCGACGAGTGAGCTGGGGCCGCCGGTCGGTCCGTCGAAGCCGGAGTGAGCCCCGTCAGACCAGGTGCGAGAGGTAGTGGCGCACTTGCCGCCGCCACCAGACGTAGTCGTGCCGGCTGTCGTGGCCCCACAGGCCGAGGTGATGCGGGACGCCCTTGTTCTTGAGCCACCCGGCCAGCTCGAGCGTCTCCGGAATGCAGCGGTTCTCGAACGGCCCCTGCCCGACCACGAGGGTGAGGTGGGTCTGACGTCGAACGCGATCGAGCTCGTAGCCGTGCAGGTTGGGCACGAACGAGAGTGGGTCGTTGAAGTACGACAACTCCGAGGCGCCGCCGCGAACGAACCCCTCGCCGCGATAGCGCCCCGACATGCACAAGGCCGCTCGAAAGATCTCCGGGAACTTGAGCGCGAAGAGGGAGGAGAGCAGCGCGCCCATGCTGCAGCCAGTCGCCACCATTCGCGCGTGCGGGCTCCGCGAGTCGGCGCGAATGAAGGGCACCAACGTCTCGATGATGAAGCGCTCGTACTGCTGGTGCTTCTGCATGCGCACCGAGAGCGGGCCTTCGGCCGAGAACGTCTGCGAGATGTTGCTCTCGGGGCAGTAGAGCTTGAGCCTGCCTCTCGCGAGGAGCGGACCGAGCGCGTCGACCATTCCGCTCTCCTTCCACTCGTGCGCGACTCCGGCGTTCGAGGGAAAGACGATGACGGGCTGGCCGACCTCGCCGAAGCACCAGAGGTGAACACGACGGCCGAGCGCGGGGCTCTCGAGCAACACGTGGCGGGAACTCATCTTCTTCATTCAAGTCCGCGGCGCCGAGTTCTGCCAGAGTGATGGAGCGATGAGCATCGCGCTGCGGAACATCTCCAAGCGCTTCGGCACCCAGGTGGCGCTCGACGACGTGTCGCTCGAGCTGTCGAAGGGTGAGCGGCTCGCGCTCGTCGGCGAGAACGGGGCGGGCAAGTCGTCGCTGATGAACGTGCTCTACGGGCTGTACGCGCCGGACAAGGGAGAGATCGTCGTCGAGGGCACGCCGACGCGCATGCGCACTCCGGCCGACGCGCTCGCCCGGGGCATCGGCATGGTGCACCAGCACTTCACCTTGGTGGGCACGCTCACCGTCGCTGAGAACGTGGTGCTGGGCGCCGAGCCGACGTCGCTCGGCCTCGTCGATCGCCCCCACATGCTGCGAGAGGTGAAGGCCACTTGTGAGCGCTTCGGCTTCGCGCTCGATCCCTCCGCGCGCGTCGATGGGTTGACGGTCGGCTCGCAGCAGAAGGTGGAGATCGTCAAGGCGCTCCACCGTGGAGTGTCGACGTTGATCCTCGACGAGCCGACCGCGGTGCTGACGCCGCAGGAGGCCGACGAGCTCTTCGCGGTGACTCGGCGATTGTCCGAGCAGGGCCTCTCGGTCGTGCTCATCAGCCACAAGCTCCGCGAGGTGCTCGCCTTCGCGACCCGCATCGCGGTGATGCGCCGGGGCAAGAAGGTCGCCGAGGTCACGCCCGCGGAGTCGACGCCCGAGTCCCTCGCCGCGCTCATGGTGGGAGAGCGCAAGCCGCTCGAGGTGGCCAGCGCCTCCACGCCAGGAGAGGAGGTCGTTCGATTGACCGACGCGGCGGCTGGGAAGCTGCGCGGGGTGAGCCTCGAGGTGCGCGCGGGAGAGATCGTCGGCATCGCAGGCGTCGATGGGAACGGCCAACGGGAGCTCGCCGAAGTCGTCACCGGCTTGCGTGCGCTCGAGCGTGGAACCCTCTCCATCGCGGGGTCGCCGCAGCCATCGCACTCGCCGCGAGCCGCGCGAGACGCCGGCATCGCGCACATTCCGGAGGATCGGCTCCACCACGCCTTCGTCGGTGACTTCTCGGTGGAAGAGAACGTCGCGCTGGGCCGACATCACACACCGCCCTTCGCCAAGGGGCCGCTCATCGACTTCGAGGGCCGGCGCGCGCGAACCGTGTCGCTCCTCGAGAAGCACGACGTTCGGCCGCGGGCGCCCCAGCTTCGAATGGGCGCGCTGTCGGGAGGCAATCAACAGAAGCTCGTCGTCGGCCGCGAGCTCGATGCTCGGCCGAGGCTCTTGGTCGCGGTGCAGCCGACGCGTGGGCTCGATCTCGCGGCCGTCGATTCGGTGCGCGCGAACTTGCTCGAGTTCCGCAGCAAGGGCGGCGCGGTGCTGCTCGTCTCGCTCGACCTCGACGAAGTGCTCTCGATCGCCGATCGGCTCATCGTGCTCTACGAAGGCCGGGTGACTGGCACCTTCACCCGGGAGCAGTTCGACGAACGAGCCATCGGCCGGCGCATGCTGGGCGTGCAGGAGACCGCGTGAAGCAGCGGCTCGTTCAAGGCCTCCGGAGCGCCTTTCCGTCGGCCGCGTCGATCGGGCTCTCGCTGCTCGTCTGCTTCGTCGCCATCGCGGTGCTGCGTGGAGGCGTGGGGGTCGCGGTCGATGCCTTCCTCGCGATGGTCTGGGGCGCCTTCGGTGATTTTCCCAAGTTCTTCGACGGCGCCTCGACGGCGGTGCTCTGGCGGCCCATCGGCGAGTCGGGCACCAAGGCCGCGCTGCTGACGCTCACCGGCCTCTCGGTGGCCGTCGCCTTCCGGGTCGGGCTCTTCAACATCGGCGCGCAGGGCCAGCTCGTCGTGGGAGCGCTCGCGGCGGCGGTGGTCGGCGCTCAGCTCGAGCTGCCCTCGGCACTCCACGTGCTGCTCTGTCTGCTCGCTTCGGCGGGCGCGGGCGCGCTGTACGCGTTGGGCCCAGCACTCCTCAAGCGTCACCGCGGCGTGCACGAGGTCATCTCCACCATCATGCTCAACTGGGTCGCGCTCTCGCTCGTCGAGAACTGGCTGGTGACTGGCCCGTTGCGCGCGGTGACGAGCGGCGACAACTCCATCGCCGGCACCGCGCAGATTCACGAGAGCGCCGAGCTGCCGAGGCTCGTCGGTGACGTCTCGCGCCTCAACGCGGGAATCCTCCTCGCCCTGTTCGCCGCCATCGCGCTCTGGCTCTGGCTCGGGCGCTTCGTGGGCGGCTTCCAGTGGCGCGCGGTGGGGCTCAACTCGGAAGCGGCGCGCTCGTCGGGCGTCGACGTCGGGCGCTCGTTCGTCTCGGCGATGCTGGTGGCTGGCGCGCTCTCGGGGCTCGCAGGCGCCGTGCTCATTCTCGGCACCGAGCAGCGGTACCCGGCCACCATCGGCGCGCCCTACGGCTTCGACGGCATCGCGATGGCGCTCATCGGCAACGGGCACCCGCTCGGCGTCTTGGCGTCGTCGCTCCTCTTCGGTGGCCTTCGCGCGGGCGGCACGCGCATGCAGCTGTTCGGCGTGCACAAGAGCTTCCCCGAGCTCATTCAGGGCCTCGCGCTGCTCCTGGTGGCGGCGCGGCTGCTGTGGACCCGGCTGTCCGATCGGCTCTTCCCATCGAAGGAGTCGGCGTGATCCTCGCCCTGCTCGACTCGGTCCTCGACGCAGCACCGGCGCTCGTCTTCGCGGCGGTGGGCGCGGTCTTCTCCGAGCGCGCGGGCGTGGTGAACGTCGGCATCGAAGGAATGATGCGGGCCGGAGCGTTCGCAGCAGCGGCGGCGGCGCTGGTGATGCCGACTCCGGCTGGAGTGCTCGTCGGCGCGCTCGCGGGAGCGCTGGTGGCGGCACTCCACGCCTGGCTCTGCATTCACGCGCGGAGCGATCAAGTCGTCTCGGGCATGGCCATCAACCTGGTGATGCTCGCGCTCGGCCAGTTCCTCCTCGAGGCCGCCTTCTCGTCGCCGTCGGGCACGCCCGCCGTCACGCCGCTGCCCAAGTGGTTCGGCCACTCCCCGCTCACCTACCTTGCGCTCGCGACGCCGTTCCTCGCGCAGGCGGCGGTGATGCGAACGGCGTGGGGGCTTCGAGTGCGCGCCGCGGGAGAGAAGCCGCAGGCCGTCGCCGCGATGGGCGTACGGGTCGCGCGGCTCCGCTTCGGGGCGGTGATGCTCTCGGGCGCCCTCGCCGGGCTCGGAGGCGCGCAGCTCTCGACGGCGGTGCTCGATCACTTCGAGGGACACATGCCGGCGGGCATGGGCTTCATGGCCGTCGCGGCGATGGTGTTCGGCCGCTGGAGTCCACTCGGAGCTGCCGGGGCCGCGCTCTTCTTCGCCTTCGGAGAGGCCGCCCGCATTTCGATCGCGTCGTCGGCTCCCGAGCTGCTCGAGATCGTCCCCAAGGGCGCGCTGCTCGCCCTGCCCTACGCGCTCACCTTGGTGGTCCTCGCGCTACAGCGAAGGTCGAGCACGCGCGCACCGGCCGCGTTGGGTCAGCCGTACGATCCCGAGCTCCGCTGACTCACCGGCACATTCCACTCGCGCAGCCCGCGTCCGCCGGACACTGCCGGTTGCACGCGCCACAGTTGAGTGGATCGCTCCGGGTGGAGACGCAGCTGGTACCGCAGCAGGAGCCGACCGAGGTCCCCGTGTGGCACGGCGCCCCGGCCGTCGACGTCGAGCAGTTGGCGAGCGCGCAGTTGCCTCCCTGACACACCTCGCCGAGCGCGCAGAGGCGCCCGCACTGCCCGCAGTTGTTGGGATCGGTCGAGAGCTGGGCGCAGGTGAGCCCGCAGCAGGAGCCGACGCCACCATCGCCGTCGTTGCAGGGCCGTTGGGAGGTCGCCGAGGTGCAGGTGGCCGCGACGCACCGGCCTTGCTGGCAGCTGAGCCCTTGGGTGCACGCGTTTCCGCACCCGCCACAGTTCCGATCGTCCACCAAGGTATCGATGCAGCCCGCGCCTGGGCAGCACACGTGCGAGACACCCGCGTCGAGGTTGCAGAAGCGGCCGAGGTCTCCGCGCTGACAGGTCGCCCCGCCGCTCTGGCAGACCCCCGCGATGCACACCGAGCCAGACGCGCACCGAACGCCGCAGCCTCCGCAGTTCTGGGAGTCGGTGCGCACGTCGAGGCATTGGGTCGAGAGGAAGCCGCAGCACTGGCCGACCGCCATGCTCTGGGTGAGGCACGCGCTCCCCTGGAAGCCGGAGTTGCAGCTCGTCGGGACGCACTGGTTGCCCAGACAGAAGGTGCCGTTCTGGCAGCTTCGACACGTCGTGCTGGGCGCCGGTGGCAGACAGACGAGCTGGCTGAAGATGGAGGTTCCCTCGCAGAGCCCGTTGCACGGGGTGCCGCAGGTCCCGCAGTTGGCGCTGTCTTGGTTCACGTCGACGCAGCGCCCCTGGCAGCACGTCCCCTTCGGCGGCGTGTTTCCGGTCGCGACGCCGAAGGCACACGCGCCACCTGACGCGCCTGGCTGGCACGAGGGCGACTGGCACCGATTGTTGACGCAGAGCTTGCCGGCTGCGCAGGGCTCTCCGCCCGTGGAGTAGATGACGCACGACGAGCTTCCGCCGTCGGCAGTGACGCACTGCGAGTTGCTGCAGGTCGCGCCGACGCCGCAGGCGCCTCCGCACTGGCCGCAGTTGGCGGTGCTGGTGCGAGTGTCGATGCACGCGGCTCCGCAGCAGACGCCCGAGATGCCCGAGCCGAGCGGGCACGCGGTGCCATCGTTTCCAAGGGTGCAGGTCTGAATGGGTTGGCAGGTGCCGTTCGCGCAGAACTGCCCGGCGGCGCAGGCCCGCCCACAGGAGCCGCAGTGCTGCGACGAGTTCGACAAGTCCGCGCAGGCCGAGCCACCGCAGCAGCGGCCGTTCGCGAAGGGCCCGCAGTATTGTCCCGTGTTCGCCGATGAGCAGTCCGAGGCGAAGCAGCCGTTCTGCACGCAGGTGGTGCCGCTCGGGCAGCTGACCGAGCAGCTGGGGAAGGTGCCACTGGGCGTGAGGCATTGCCCGTTGGTGCACGTCGTGCCCGGAGCACAGCCTCGGCCGCACACGCCGCAGTTCTGATCGTTTCGATAGTCGCGTTCGCACTGCTTGCCGCAGCAGAAGCCGGCGCCGCCGTCTGGCACCGCGCAGGTCGTGTCCACCGGGGCCGTCGAGCAGTTGGCGGAGGTCTGACAGGTGCTGTTGAGGCACTGCTGGGCGCCGGTGCACGCGACGCCACAGCGGCCGCAGTTGGGCGACTGCGAGGTGTCGACGCACGCGCCGCTGCAGCACATGCCCGCGCGCTCGCCACCGAGGCTGCAGGTGAAGCCGTCGCTCCCCGCGCCGCAGGTCGTCGACGCACAGAAGCGCGAGCCGGAGCGCGACACGCACTCGGTGCCGGTGCCGCAGACGCCTCCATCGGCGCCGCAGCGGGCGACGCAGCTGCTCGAGACGCAGAGCGCGGTCGGACACGACTGCCCGCAGCCGCCGCACGCGGAGGGATCGCTCCCGAAGGTGTGACAGACGCCGTCGCAGCAGGAGCCGAAGCCGCCGTCGGTGAGGGAACAGAAGCTCCCGCTGGTGCACACCGTCGGCCGACAGGTGCCTTGCTGGCAGCTCGTGCCCGCACTGCAGGGCCGGTTGCACCCGCCGCAGTTCGAGTTGTTGGAGCCGACGTCGACGCAGGCGCCAGAGCAGCGCGTTCCCGGCAGCCCGGTCGGGAGCGTGCAGGTCGTCGAGCCGCCCGCCGTTCCGCCGCCGACGACCCCGCCACCGAAGCCGCCGCTGGTGCCGCCTCCGGTCGTCCCGCCGCCGTTCCGGCCACCGCTCGTCCCGCCACCGACGACGCCACCGCTGGAGCCGCCCGAGGTGCCACCGCCCGTCGTCGACGTTCCGCCAGCCGAGCCACCTGCGAGGTTCGCGCTCGTGCACACGCCCGCCGCGCAGACTTGACCCGCCTGACAGGCCATGCAGGCCGCGCCGTTCTCTCCGCACTGCGACGCCTGGCTGGGCAGACATTGCCCCGACGAGTCACAGCAGCCGAAGCACGACCCTGGTCCACACGGTGGCGGACAACCCGTCAGGAGGAGCGCGACCAACGACAGCGAAGCGAGGCCACACGTCGAAGGGAGGAGTCGCATGCGCGCATGTGTCTCCGTCACCTACCCACTCATTCATCAGAAGCGGTAGCCGACCCCGAGGTGCGCGTCGAACGCGAGCTCGATCACGCTCGCCGGCCGCAGCGTCGGGCCCATGCGCGTCTTGAAGAAGACGGCCAGCTCGCTCTTGATGAAATATTCCAAGCCGAGTCCTGGGAGGAGCGGCACGTTCACCCCGCCTCCGGGACCGAACTGGATCCACAGCGGCACGTCGAAGCCAAACCCGAGGGTGATGGCGCTCGACACCGCCACGCCGACCTTGAGCGAGACCGGGAGCGAAAAGCCGACGAGGCCGTTGCCGAAGCGATCGAGCGCGAAGAGCGGGCCGGGTTCGAAGGACACGCCGACGGAGAGCGGCCCCGAGTCGAACGCGCGGAACTTCACCACGCCCTGCACCTTCGCGCCGGGCACCACGCGGGTGATGAGCCCTTCGAGGCCGTAGTTGAAGCTGACCCGGCCGCCGAGATCGACGCTCGAGGTGACGCCGCGCAGGTAGGTGACGGACACGCCGGGCCAGCCGATGCCGCCTTCGACCGAGTTCGCGCCAGCCCCCGTGGTGCGCGCGCCGACCACCGACCATCGCTGGCCTTCGGGCGACGGAGTGGCCGCAGCAGGGGGCGCCTCTTCGGCACAGAGGGCGACCGCGACGAGGAGCGAAGAGATCATCGGGGCAGCCCTCTCGTCGCGGCGAGCGCGAGGAAGTCGGTCTCGAGCTCGTCGAGGCGTTTGGCGGCGCGAGTCTTCGCCTGCGCGATGGGCTCGCCCTGCGCCATCGTCTCTCGCCACTCGAAGTAGAACTTGATCTTCGGCTCGGTGCCCGACGGCCGGAGGGTCACTCGATGTCCGCCTGCGAGCTCGTAGGCGATGACGTTGGAGCTGGGGAGCGAGAGCGCGCTCGTCGTGCCGCCTTCGGTGCGCTGCTGGGTGCGGTAGTCGTTGGTCGCGACGATCTTCGCCGAGCCGATGGCGTCGGGCCGCTTGGCGCGAAACGCCTCCATCACCGCCTTGATGGTGGCGGCGCCGGTCGCGCCCGGGAGCGTGGCGTTGAACTGCTTGGCGACGAAGAGCCCGTGCGCGCGCTGCACTTCTTCGAGGTAGCCGAAGAGCGTCAGCCCACGCGCCTTCGCCCACGCGGCCATGTCGGCGACGACGAGCGCGGCACCGATGCCGTCCTTGTCGCGCACCACTGGCCCGACGGAGTAGCCGAGCGCTTCCTCGTAGCCGACGACGAAGTTCACCCCGTGCTTCGCTTCGTCGAGCGCGGCGTTGGCGATCCACTTGAAGCCGGTGAGCGTCTCGGCGTAGCGGCTCCCGAGCGCAGCGGCGATGGCCTTGAGCTGAGCGGAGGAGACGATGGTCGTCACCACCAGCGGGTTCACGTTCTTCTGCTGGGTCAACAGGAAGTGGCCGAGGAGCACGCCCACCTCGTTGCCGGTGAGCATCACCAGCGCTCCGGCGGCGTCGCGCGCCATCACCGCGAGCCGATCGGCGTCGGGGTCGTTCGCGAGCACCACGTCGGCCTTCACCTTGGTCGCGAGCGCGGTCGAGAGATCCATCGCGCCCTTCTCTTCGGGGTTCGGGAAGCGCACGGTGGGGAAGCGGCCGTCGGGCTGCTGCTGCTCGGGCACCGGCGTGACGTTCTTGAAGCCGGCGTCGCTCATCACCTGCATCACCAGCGCTCCGCCGACGCCGTGCATCGCGGTGTAGACGATCGAGAGGCCGTCGGTCTGGTGCGTCGGTCGCAGCGCGAGGATCGCGTCGAGGTAGGCCCGCGTCACTGCGTCCTTCACGTCGTGGAAGAGGCCCTTTCGCCGGGCCTCGTCTTCGTTCATCAGCTGCACGTCCTTCGCGGGGCCGATCGCGTCGATGGCCTTGGCGATGCCGGTGTCGTGGGGCGGAATGATCTGCGCGCCGTTGCCCCAGTACACCTTGTAGCCGTTGTACTCGGGAGGGTTGTGGCTGGCGGTGACCATCACTCCGGCGGCGGCGTTGAGGTGCTTCACCGCGAAGGCGGTCAGCGGGGTGGGCGCGACGCCCTTGAAGACCCAGGCCGGAATGCCCTCGGCGGCGAAGACGGCGGCGGTGTCTTGCGCGAACTCGGGGCTCATCAGGCGGCCGTCACGACCGATGACGACGCCGCGCGTGGAGACGTCGGGCACCGTGGCCTTGAGGTATCGCGCGAGCCCGGCCGTCGTTCGGCGCACCACCGCGCGGTTCATTCGATTGGTGCCGCCGCCCAAGACGCCGCGGAGGCCGGCGGTGCCGAACTCGAGCGAGGCGTTGAACCGATCGTCGAGTTCCTGAACGTTCTTGGCGCCGACGAGCGCGCGCACCTGGGCGGCGGTCTCGGCGTCTGGATCAGCGTCGGCCCACGCCTGCGCAGTGCGGAGCAGCGTCTCGGTGTCCATGGAGGCGCTTCTTAGCCTCGCTTCCGCGCTTCGGCGCCAAAAGCGCCGCGGTCAGGGCCTGACGACTTCGATGCTGCACCGGTAGTACCGCCCGGTGTTGGCGGTCGAAGTCGAGGTCGTCGAGAGCGCGACGTAATACGTGCTCGCGGTGGGCAAGGTGAGCAGCGGCATCGTGCCCGCCGTGCCGCCGACCCAGAAGAGGTCGGCCTGCGGCGTCTCCACCTCGGTGCGAATCGGCGTCGAGCTCGGCCCGTACACGGACACGGTGAAGCCGATCAGCCCGGAGCCTTCGCGGCCGGCGAGGCAGTTGAGCCCGAGCGTGTTCGAGACGGTGCTGGTTGTGAACTTGAAGTAGTCGACCGCGTCTCCGGCGGGGAGGTAGCCGCGCCAGGCCGCGTTGCGCACCTTGGGATCGGTCGTGCTCGTCATCATCGTGAGCGTCTCGGCGGCGGTCTTCGAGTTGTTGCTCGTCGTCGAGAGGAGCTCGGTCTCGGCGACCTGATCCTCCGAGCCGGAGATGATGGTGCCGTAGAAGTCGTTCGCGCCTGGGCTCGTGCCCACCGGTCGCGAGAGCACGACGCGATAGGCGCCGCCGCTCACCGGCACCGAGAGGCCGGGTGGAGTTGCCGAGACGGGAGCCGGAGGACCGAGCGAGGCGAGGGTCGTCCCCGCGCCGTTCTGCACGCTGATCTGCAACCGAGCGAGCGTCGAGCCGTAGCTGACGAGGCCGGGGCCGACTGGATCTCCGTTGGGAGGCAGCTCGACGTTCAGCAGCGTCGCGCCCGTCGGCATGGTGAAGGTGAAGACGTCGACGTCTGCGGGAGACGTGAACGCTCCGCCGACGAAGGACGCAACCAGCCCCGTCGGGAGCGCCTGACCGGAGCCGGTGTCGTTGGGCTCGGTGTCGGCCACCACGCCCAGCGCGCCACCCCGTTCGATGCGCAGGGTGAAGTGCGCGGGGGACGGAAGGACGGGCGTGTTCCCCTTCCACGTCGAGAAGTCCTCGACCCGAACGCAGAAGGAGCCCGACTGCGACGGCCTGAAGAACAGCTGCGAGTCGGAACCCGAGCGAGGAAACGCGTCGTCGGTCGAAGCGAGCACGGTGGTGCCTTGGTCGTCGAACACCGTCAGCGCAGTGTCGAGCGCACCGGGCGTGTCGTTCGGGTTCGCCGTCGTCGCGAAGAGGTACGTCTCGTTCGAGGAGAGCGGCACTCGGAAGTGCAGTCGCTTGCCCGCGACGTCGATGTCGCCGGCGAGCGAGGTACCGACCGTGATGGGCAAGGCCGTCGCACAGGTCGCGCCCGAGCCGGAGCCCCCGCCGGTCGCACCACCGGCCGAACTCCCGCCACCTGCGTTCCCGCCAGCAGCGCTTCCTCCCGCGGAGTTTCCGCCGCCTGCGCTGCCTCCCGCGGAGCTCCCACCAGCGGTGCCGCCACCGATCGTTCCTCCGCCAGCAGTTGATCCTCCCGCAGCGCCTCCCGCGACCGAGCCGCCGGCCGTGCTCGAGCCCCCAGCCGTCGCGGCTCCTCCACTGGAGCCACCGCCCGCGGAGACGAAACCACCACCGAAGGTGCCTTGGGTGCCGCAGTCACAGCTCCCGAAGCCTTGGCCGCTCGACAGACATGCCTGCGCTCCGCGACAGCCGGCGACGCCAGTACAGATGGCCGTGATGCCGGGAACGCACTTCGGCTCGGGCCGACACCCGACCACCACCAACGACGCAGCCATCACCCATCGAAGAGTCGTCATCGCGGTCACCGGCACAGGTTCTGCCAGGCCGGGCCTGGCGGCAGACACATCAGCGCCATCGAGCCACTCGCGCTGCGCACCCGATGACAGACGAGCCCGCCGTCACCGTTGCTCAAGCAGTCTTGGCCTTCGGTGACGCCGTTCGGACAGACCGCGTAGCAGTAACAAGCGGCGAGCGGGCCCGAGAGCCCTTCGAAGTTGATGTACTTGCCGGTGAGGCAGTTGGTCGGGCTGGGGAACTGATTGCACTGCACGTAGAGTTCGCTGCCCGTCGTGAAGTTGCTGCCGAGCGCGAAGCGATCGTTGCACGCAGCGCCTCCACCGGTTCCGCCCGCCGTCCCTCCGCCGGCCGAGCCGCCGCCCGAGCCCGGCGCGGGATGCCCGGCAGCGACGCACGCGCGCGCGCACTCCTGAGCGCCCGTCTGGCAGATGCCGTTGAGACAGTATTGCGAGGTGATCGCGGCGAGGTCTCCGCAGATGCAGGTGTTCACGCGGCACGTCCCGCTGACGGTGCACGTCTGAACCGAGCCGCCGCCCGCTCCGCTTGCGCGTCCACCGCCCGTCGCGAGTCCGCCACCCGTCACCACTCCGCCGCCGGTTGCGAGTCCGCCGCCCGTCGCGAGTCCACCGCCCGTCGCGAATCCTCCGCCCATGGCGACTCCTCCGCCTGTCGCGAGTCCACCGCCCGTGGAGTTCCCGCCTCCGAGGCCTCCGCCAGCCGAGCCGCCGCTCGAGGCGTCACCTCCGCCGGTGCCCGAGATGAAGCCGCCGCCGGAGCCGAGCGAGCCGCAGTTGCACGTCGAGTAGCCGCTGCCATCGAGGAGACAGGTCTGGCCTCCGAGACAGGCGCCTGGGCCGTAGCAACTCTGTGCCATGCCGGGGACGCACAGCTGATGTCCGCCACAGCCGGCGGTGACGAGCAGGAGCGAGAGGAGGAGACCAACCGTGGAGTCGCGTGGCATCGCAGCGCCACGTATCCGGCTCACGCGTGAACTGAAAAGCCCGATGGGTGTCGACATTGGTCGACGACGGTTTCGGCGGTTGGATCGTCGTGTCACGCCGCTCGCATCGCACGAGCGGAGAACGCGCGCCGGTAGTCCGTCGGAGACATGCCCACGAGCGCGCGGAAACGACTCCGGAGCGTCGGCGTCGCCAGCCCGACGAGCCGAGCGACCTCGTCCACCGACCGACGGGGATTCTCGAGCAGCACCTTCGCACGCGCGACTCGTTGCTCGAGGAGCCAGGCATGCGGCGTGGTGCCCGTCGTCGCGACGAAGTGCCGCGCGAAGCTCCGCGGGCTCATCGCCACCCGCTTCGCGAGCGAGGGAACGGAGTGATCGTCGGCGAGGTGCTCCAGGGCGTACTGCCGCGCGGGCTCGAGCGCGTCTTCGACCACCGGCACCGGGCGATCGATGAACTGCGCCTGCTCACCGCTCCGAGTCGGCGCCGCGACGATTCGCCGGGCGACCTGGTTCGCCACCTGCTGCCCGAAGTCCTCGGCGATGATCGCGAGCCCGAGGTCGATGCACGACGCGGTGCCCGCCGCGGTCCACACGTTTCGATCGCGCACCCAGAGCGGAGCAGCGTCGAACGCGACCTCGGGAAACGCTCGGCGAAAGGCCTCGGCATGCATCCAGTGGGTCGTGGCCCTTCGCAGGAGGCCCGCGTGGCCCAGCGCGAAAGCCCCCGTGCAGAAGGAGACGACGCGCGCGCCTCTGCGGTGTGCACGTTGGAGCGCCTCGACGACCCATGGCTCCGGTGGCTGCTCCAGCGTGGAGTGGGCCGGCACCACGAGCATGTCGGCGCGCCGGGCGATCGACGGCGGCTGAAACCCGGAGAGCCGAACCGAACCGGCCCACCGAAGCGGCTTGGTGCCAGCGAGCGCGAAGCGGTACCACCGCGGCGTCAGCACGCGTCGATCGATCCCGAAGAGCTCGAACGCAGCAGCGATCTCGAACGGCGAGACGCTCTGACTGGCCAGCACCACCACGAGCGGACGTTTCGTCGACATCTCGTTCCTCCTTCACTTCTTCGGTGCGACCGACGCGATGAGCGCGAGGCCTTCTCGAATCTGCGCCGGGGTGAGCAACCCGAAGCCGGCGACCAACCCGGTCTGCGGCGCCTCGAGGCAATACGGAGACAGCGCCTCGACCTCGACGCCCTTCGCGCGCGCCCGCTGAGCCCAGGCCTCGTCGTCGACCGGCTTTGGCGCGACGAAGGTGACGTGCAGCCCGGTGACCGACGGCACCGGAACGAGCCAACGGCCCAGGTGCTCCTCGGCGGCGGCGTGGAGCGCCTCGCGTCGTTCTCCATACAACCGATGGAGCCGCTTCACGTGCCGCGCGAACAGCCCCTCGGTGAGGAAGTCGGCGAGCGCGCGCTGCAGCTCGATGGTGCCGTGCGAGTCGCTGAGCCGCTTCGCCACCTTCAAGGCCGGCATCACGTTCGCGGGCGCCACCAGGAACCCGAGCCGCAAGGTGGGCAAGAGCACCTTCGAGAAGGTGCCCACGTAGATGACGCGCCCGTCGCGATCGAGCGCGTGGAGCGACTCCAGCGGCCGGCCGTCGAAGCGAAACTCGGTGTCGTAGTCGTCCTCGAGGATCGCGGCGTTCCGGCGGCCTCCCCACGCGAGCAGCGCCAGCCGCCGCGGGAGCGAGAGCCGCATGCCGAGGGGATCTTGATGTGACGGCGTCACGTAGACGAGCCGCGCCTCGTTCGGAATTCGCTCGACGAGCAGGCCCTCGTCATCGACCGGCACCGGCACGACCCTCGCGCCGTGGAGCTGCAACGCCGCGCGCACCGACGGGTAGCCCGGGTCCTCGACCGCCACGCAGTCGCCCGGCTCGACGAGCGCCTTCGCAATCAGGTCGAACGCCTGCTGCGCGCCGCTGGTGATGAGCACGTCGCTCGCCGCCGCGGTGATGCCGCGGGTGACGCCGAGGTGCCGCGCGATGGCCTCGCGGAGCGTCTCGTCTCCCTCGGGCGGCGGGTAGCCCACGACGGGCCGGCGCCCCTTGAGCTGGTTCGCCACCAGGCTCCGCCACTGCGTCCAGGGGAAGAGGGAGGGATCGGGCGCACCGGTGCGAAAGTCGAACGCCGCCGGCTTCGTGCGCGGCTTGAGGGTGCCCGCCAAGCGTTCGAGCGCGGGCCTCGGGCGCAACGACTCCGCCTTCTTGGGGCGAGTGGCGCCTGGCCTGCGTGCGTCGGCGACGAAGGTGCCCGAGCCCACCCGCGTCACCAGGTAGCCCTCGAAGGTGAGGCGCTCGAAGGCGAAGGTCACCGTGTTGCGCGAGAGCGAGAGCCGCTTGGCGAGCGCCCGCGTCGAGGGGAGCGCCTGCCCGGGCTGGAGCCGCCCTTCCAGCACCGCGTCCTTCAGTTGCTGGTAGACGTCGTCGGTGAGGCTCTGACCGCCGCCGAGCGCGAGGTGGAGATCGAAGGCGGGCATCCCGAAGTGGCTCCTTGAACTTCGTGAAAAGTGGCCGATGCAAGAGACCACCGTCGAGGGCATCATGCCTCTCACCATGAACGCCCCCGCCCGCACCCACCACGACCCGTACCAGGCCACTCTGGCAGCTTTCAATCGAACGATGTCATTTCTGCCACTCGCACGAAAGGGGGCTGGGCGACATCTTGGGCCCATGCGCACCCCTCACCTGCTCACCTTCTCGATGGCGCTCAGCCTCGTCCTCCACCTCCTGCTCGTCTCGGGCTGCGAGGCGCCACTGCCGGCTCCGCCGCGGCTCAAGGCCTCGGTCACTCCGGTCACGGTGCGCGCCCCGCTCGAGGCGGTCGTCGTCGGCCGGCGGCTCCCCAAGTCGCAGCTCCAGTGCGGGCAGGATCTGAAGGGCTCCGGACCAGCGGCGCGAGCGAGCGAGCCCGAGGCGCGACTGCCTCGCAGCCAACTCCACCAGGCGATGGAGTAGCGAGCGGTGACGCGAGGAGTATCATCGGCGCCACCAAGGAGACGTCGCCATGCTCACTCTCGCCCTCACGGCCGTGCTCGCCGCTGGACCGACCCAGCTGACCATCGACGTTCAGCCTGCGGGCGTGGTGGTGAAGATCGACGGCAAGAAGACCGGCACCAGCGGTGAGAAGCCGATGATCGTGAAGCTCAAGCCCGGCAAGCACCTCGTTCGGCTCGAGCACAAGGGCGACGCCCACGAAGAAGACGTGCTGGTGAAGGCGGGCGAGAAGAAGACCTACGTGTGGAAGTTCGAGGGCGGCCCGTCGACGCCGACCCCGACGCCCGAGCCGACCCCGGAGTAGCTCCGCCTCGCCCGCTCGCTCGTCGCGCCGACGATGCTGCGCGGTGACGTTCCGCTCATCACCCCGTGGCCGGCCTCGTCTCACGATGCGCAGGCGCGAGTCGTTGGGAGCGTCCACCGAACCGCCTCAGCTGAAGTCGGTGAGCTTCTTCCGCGTCGCGCGGCCCTTGGCGTCGCTCTTCCCCTGACAGTCGACGCAGAGCTCGACGTACGGCAGCGCCTCGAGCCGCGAGAAGGGAATCTCGTCGCCACAGTCCTGGCAGTTGCCGAAGTCGTCGGGGTCGGCCTTGAGTCGCTGGAGCGCCTTGCGCGCCTTCACCAGCGTGGCCGCGTCGGTGCGGTTCAGGTTCGAAGCGATGGCCTGGCCCATCTCGGTGAGCGGCTGCTGGTCCTCGTCCACCTTGGTGTCGAGGTCGTCGCTGCGCGAAGGCTCGATGCTGCGCGCCTGCTTCTGGGCGAGCGTGGCGATCAGCTCCTCGAGCCGCTTCACCAGCTTCTGCCGTTGCGCGGGCGACACCTGCAGCCTCGGCGGTCAGTACTTCGAGTCCGACTTGCCGCCGGTGACGATGGCGATCGAGGCAGAGGCACCGATGCGGTTCGCGCCCGCGGCGAACATCTTCATCGCGTCTTCGGTCGAGCGCACGCCACCCGAGGCCTTCACCCCGACGTCGTCACCCACGATGCGGCGCATGAGCGCGACGTCTTCAGCGGTCGCTCCGCCCTTCGCGAACCCGGTGGAGGTCTTCACGAACGCCGCTCCGCCCGCCTTCGAGAGCGCGCAGCCGACGACCTTCTCGTCTTCGCTGAGCTGGGAGGTCTCGAGGATGACCTTCACCGGCACCGGCTTCGACGCGTTCACCACCAGCTGAATGTCGTGGAGCACCAGCGCGTAGTCCTTCGCCTTGAGCGCGCCGATGTTGATCACCATGTCGATCTCTTTGGCCCCGCAGCGCACCGCCTCGCGGGTCTCGAAGGCCTTGGCGGAGGGCGTGGTGGCACCGAGGGGAAACCCGACGACGGCGATCGGCTTCACGCTCGAGCCGGCCAGCGCGCGGGCGGCGGTGCCGATGTTGATGGCGTTCACGCACACGGTGGCGAAGCCGTACTTCTTCGCTTCGTCGCAGAGCTTCACCACCTCGTCGGCGGTCGCTTCGGGCTTGAGCAGGGTGTGATCGATGAACGGCGCGATGTCTTGGCTGGTGCGCAGCTTGTCGGGCGAGACGCGCGCGGCGAGGCCGTGGCGAACCGAGAGCGAGGTGCCGCAGCTGTCGTGGTTCGGGCAGAAGGAGCAGGCGGTCGAGCACTCCTCGGCGCTGCCAGTCGTCTTCGGCGGCGTCGAGGTGGTGCAGGGTTCCTGGGTGCCAGCCCGCAGCGCGTCGAGACGGCGGCGCACGCGGTCGGTGATCTCGTCGACGATGGCGTTCACGTTGTCGGCCATGAGACGCAGGGGTGTAGCCCAGGCGACCGCGCTTTTCGAGCGATCAGCGACCGCGCCGCGACGCGACGAGCAGGAGCAGCACGCCCACGGGCAGGACCGCGCCGGCCGAGCCGTCGCAGCCGACCAACCTCCAGCGCGGCTGACCCACGCCTCCATCGGAGCTGCCTGCGTCACCAGCCCCTGCGTCGGGGGCCTCACGAGCGACGAGCGGGTGTGGGTAGGTGAAGGGCTGGTAGCCCGGCCGCGGCGTTCCCTCGAGGTAGTCGCGCCCGGCGGCGATCACCGTCGGCGTCACCACCGTCACCAGCGGCACGCCCGCGTCGGTCTCGTTGCCCCACAGCCGAACGGGATCGAGCACCTGCTGAGGCCAGCGCATCGGACCAGGGGTGTCTCCGCTCACCAGCGCCCCCTCGCCGCGTCCGACTTGATCGAGGCAGGCGTAGCCGCTCGGCTGGGAGTTCTGATCGAACGCGCCAGCGCCGTTGCAGCGGCCCCACGGAGTGAACGCGCCCTGGCTCCTCCCGACGCGCAGCCGAACCAGCGACGAGAACGGCCCCTCGAAGACGTTGTCGAAGACGACGCCGGTGCCGCCGCCGAGCTCCACCGCGCCGAACTGTCCGGTGGTGACGAAGCGGTTGGCGTAGATCTCGACGTGGCGGCCGCTTCGAAAGCGACCCGAGCTCTCGGTGCCCGCGACGTACACGCCGTCGTTCGTCACCAGCGAGTGCCGCAACACGCCTCGTCCACCAGAGAGCAGCACGAGGGCGCCCGCCCCGTTCGTCGCGCGGTCGATCACCTCGCAGTCTTCGACGTAGACCGCGTCGGCGCCGCCCAGCGTCGGAGGGCTCGCCCACGAAGAGTCGCCGTAGCCACCTCCGTCCCAGCTCTCGTGCGAGACCCACACCGCCTCTTCGTGATCTCCGTCGAAGGAACAGTGATCGACGACGCCGCTCGGGTGCCCGGCGAAGGTCACGCCCGCGTTCTTCAGCCCGCGGAAGGTGACGTGATCGACCCGGGAATCGGCGACGTTGCCCTGGAAGCGCACGTGGCCATGGTTGTTGTTCGCGGTGTCTTCGGCGAGGCCCTCGATGGTGAGGGTCGAGAGGCGCACGCCGGGCACGTCCTCGACGAGGAAGAGGAAGAGCGCGTTCGGGTCGGGCGCGTCCTTCGGCACGCCGTCGCGAATCACGGTGCCCGCGCGGTCTGCGCCGCGGAGGGTGATCGGCCGAGGGATCCGCAAGGTGCTCGTCCAGTCGCAGGTCTGCGCGGGGATCACGACCTCGTCGCCCGCCACGGCTCGATCGACGGCCTGCCCCACGTCCGCGCGGGAACAACTGGCCGCGGTGATGATCTCTCCGTGGCCGAGCGCGGAGAAGAGCGTGGCCACCAAGAAGAGCGCGCCTTCGCAAGTCCGCTGATCAGCCACCTGCCACCCGCCGCACCACGAGGAGCAGGAGCAGGAACGCCAGCGAGACCGGCTCGGCGGTGCTCGAGCAGCCTGAGACGACGAGCCAGCGACTGGCCCTCGCAGCCCCTCCGTCGGCGCCGCCGTCGACACTCACGCCGCCGTCCAGCATCACCCCACCGTCGGCGGTGACACCGGCGTCTGGTTCGAGCGCGAGCCGGTGAGGGTACGGCAGCGGTGTGTAGCCCGGGCGTGGCACGCCCTCGATCACGTCGCGACCGAGCTGGATCACCGACGAATCCACGATCGAGAGGAGCGACGAGACGCCCGCGTCCGAGGCGTTGTTCCAGAGCCTGAGCGGATCGAGCCGCTGCCGTGGCCACCGGAACGGCATCGGCGGCGTTCCCTCCAGGAGTGCGCCTTCTCCTCGCCCGACCTGATCGAGGCAGGCGTAGCCGCTGGCGGCCGAGTTCTCGTCGAGCGGGTTCATGCCGTTGCAGGTGCCCCAGACGCTGAAGGTGCCCGTCGCGCGCCGGACCTCGAGGCGAACGACCGACGAGAAGTCGCCCTCGAAGCTGTTGTCGAAGACGACCCCCGTCCCGCCTCCGACGCCGATCGCCACGAACTGCGGGTTGGCGACGAAGCGGTTGCGGTAGACCTCGACGTGGCGACCGCTCCGAAAGCGAGCGCTCGTGTCGGTACCCGGGACGTAGAGGCTGTCGTTGGTGAGGAGGGAGTTGCGCAGCACCGCGCGCCCACCGCTGTGCACGAAGAGCGCTCCGGCGGCAGTGGTCGCTCGATCGAGAAACTCGCAGTCCTCGACCACGATGAGCTCGTCGGTCCCCATGGTGTCTCGCTCCGCCCACGACGAGTCGCCGAACGAGCCGCCGTCCCAGGCGTCGTGAGCGACGCCGATGCCGAAGATGTGATCGACGTCGAAGGAGCAATGATCGACGACGCCGGTCGGGTGCCCAGTGAAGGACAGGCCCGTCATCATCAGCCCGCGAAAGCTGACGTGATCGACCCGCACGTCGCGAACCTCGCCCTCGAAGATCACGTGCCCTTTGTTGTCGCCGGGCGTGTCGGGCGCGAGCCCCTCGAGCGTGAAGGTGCTGAGCCGAACCCTCGACGCGGTCACCCGGATCAACGGGCGGCGGCTCACGTCGGGCGTCGTCTTCGGCACGCCGTCGCGGAGGATCGTCGTCGCCCGATCCACCCCTCGAAGCGTGAAGGGAAAGGCGAGGTCGAGGGTCGTCTGCCACACGCAGGTGCCCGCAGGCATCACCACCTCGTCGCCCGCCACGGCTCGATCGACGGCCTGCCCCACGTCCGCGCGGGAACAACTGGCCGCGGTGATGATCTCGGCTCGCGCGTGCAGAGCGACGAGGAGCACGCCGAGCATGACGCGGGGACTCATGCCGCCGAAGACAGTCTCACCCGCGGGTGGGCCTGTCCACGCTCCTCAGGCCCACAGGCCGGGCAAGGGTTCGCCGAGCAGGGTCAGGTCGTAGCTGCGAGGCCAGTTGTACGGGGTCTCGAGGTATTGCTGCAGCCCGTAGCCCTTGCGTCCTCCGCTCTCGTAGTCGGCGGGGCTCAAGCCCATCGCGCGCAGAATCGTGACGAGCAGCCGGTTGTGCGGCACGCCGGGAATCAGGGTGCCCCAGGAGGCGATTGGGTTCGCGTAGCTCTGATCCCAGTCGATGTAGTCGAGGTAGTTCCCGGTGCGAATGGTGCCGCCCGCGCCACCAGCCATCAGCGTCATCACGTCGGTGTTGTAGTGATTGAAGCCGAGCTCGTTGCCCCAGACGACGAGGGAGTTGTCGAGGAACGTCTGCCCGTTCGCCTCGGGCACGTCGAGCAGCTGCACGATGCGGCCGAAGACCTCCCGCGCCGTCCACCGGGTGATGGCCTCGAAGTTCGACTTCGCCGTCGCGCTGCCCTCGAGATCGTGCGCGAACGCGTGCCAATCGCCAGCGACCCCCGCGGAGTTGTGAAACGAGACCTGGTTGGTGCCCGAGGCGTCGGTGAGCGCCTTCTGCACGTCGAAGGTGACGACGCGGGTGACGTCGCAGCGAATCGCCGCCACCGCCACCTCGGCGAGGAGCCGCACCGTGTCCTGGAAGTCGGTGATGCTCGAGACCTGATCCCACGGGTAGCCGTTCGCGATGCTGCGCGGCGCGGTCGGCACCTGACAGGAGACGGTGGGCACCATCGAGAGCTTCCGCTCCAGCTCGTCGAGGAACGTCATGTGCCGCTCGAGCAGCTGCTTGTCAGCAGTGCTGAGCCGCCGGTTGCCGTTGAGCTTCGCGTAGTCGCCGTGAATCGAGTTGATGAGCGAGGCGTTGGGGTTGGCGCGCGGAGTGGCTGGCCCCATGAACGCGCCGAAGGCCTTGGTCCAGGCCTGCCGCGGGTTGAGCTCGAAGCTCACCTGCTCGACGGCGCCCGAGGCGTTGCCGTAGTTCGTGTACGAGAAGCCCGACGGCATGCCGGTGCCGACGTCGAGGGCGCGGAGCACCGGCGGGCTCGAATAGAACTTCGAGGAGTAGGCCAAGACTCGATCGACCGTCGGCAGCTCGGTGAGGCCATTGACGGCCGACGAGGTGCAGGCGGCGTAGTTGCCGAAGAAGGCGCCGCTGTTGTGCCCACAGCCCGCCATGAAATCGAGGCCACGCACCAGGTTCATCTTCGCCAGGTACGGGTTGAGGCTCGGGCCGAGCACCTTCGAGATGCCGGTGGCGGTGGAGAAGTCGGTGAGCGGCGCGACCGAGACCTTGCTCCCCGCGGCGAGCCGGCCGTGGAGGTAGGTGGTGCCGTCGTTCTTCGCGGCGTTGCCCGGGTAGACGGCGCCGCGCTGGCGGTAGCCCGTCGGCGCCACGCTCGGGTACCAGCTCGAGGCGATCTGCCCGGAGTAGGTCTGCATCGCGACGAAGCGGCGAGGCGCCGTGGCGGGCTGCGCGCGGGCGGTCGCCGGGAGCAAGGACTCCAGCGTCGGGAGCACCGCGAGGCCCGAGGCGGCACGCAACAGGCCACGTCGGCTGAGTCGGTTCGAGCGCATGTTCATTCCACCTTCCGGGTGCGAAACGCGGGGTCGAGCGCCACGTCTTGGAGCGCGTTCTTGAGAGAACCTCCTGCGCCACCGACCGCGACGCGCAGCCGCTCGAGCGAGCAGTTGTCGGCGAGGACCTCGGTGCGGCGGTTGGTGAAGCGGAAGTACTGACGCGCGAAGCAAGCCTCGACGCGGCCGGAGTCGGCGACCAATTGGCTCAGCTGTGCCGGACTGCTGACGGTGGCGTCGTCGTCGTAGATGACGCGCGGCTGGGTGCTGGTGTCGACGGTCAAGGTGCTGAGCACCGCGCCGGAGGCCTGATCGAAGATCGTCTCCGCGGTGCGGTGACGGCCGAGCGCGTCGTATTGCTCGAGCACGTAGCCGATGGGGTTCATCATGCGGTGGCAGCTCGCGCAGGGCTCGTTGCGCACCTTGTCTTCGAAGCGCTGGCGGGTCGTCTGCTGGGCGCTCGGCGGAGGGATGATCAGCGCGTCTGGAGGGAGGTTCGGCGGCGTCGGCAGCTCGTCGCAGAGGACCCGGCGGCGCACGAACGAGCCGCGGTGAATGGGATGGGTGAGGTGCGTTCCGGTGGTGAGCATCGCCATGCGGGTGAGGAGCCCCGAGCGCTGGCCCGGCGGCATGCGCGGCGGAGGGGAGGTGCCGTCCCACGGCGTCACGCCGTAGAGCGCGGCGAGGTGGCTCGACCGGGTGAGCGAGAGCTCGGTGGTGAGGAGATCCTTCAAGGTGCCGTCGGTCGTCCAGGTGAAGTGCGTCGTGAGCGCGTCGATCTCGGCGTTGGCGGCGGCGAGGTGATCGGCTCCGGGCTGACCGATGGTGGTGCCCTGCGCGAAGGCGCGGAAGACCGGCGTCGTCGGGAACTGGGTGAGCCGGCCGAGCTGGAACCACTCGGCGTAGAAGCGGCTCATCGTCTCGCGGGTGCGGGCATCGGCGACGAGGCGCGCGACCTGCGCTCGGTAGCCAGCGTCGGTGAGGAGCGAACCGTCGGCCGCCGCAGCGAGCAACGCGTCGTCGGGCGGCGCTTGCCAGAAGTGAAAGGACAAGCGCGAGGCGAGCTCGTAGGCGTCGAGGGTGAGCAGCGTTCCTGCCGCGTTCGCCGCCGTGCCGTTCACCTCGGGGTGGTAGAGGAACTGCGGCGCCATGAGGAGCGAGAAGACGAGTGAGCGAAAGAGCTCCTTGCCGTCGCGGGTGCCGTCGTTCAGCGCGAGGTAGCGGGTGCGCTCTTCGCTCGTGAGCGGGCGGCGGTAGGCGCGCTTGGCGAACCCGTCGAGGAAGCCGTTGAGGCAGGCCGCGGTCGGAGTCGTCTGGGTCGCGCACGCTCCGGCGATGGCAGTCAGCACGCCAGGCGCGGCGACGATCGCCCCCGCGAGCGAGTCGGCCGTCTCGTACCAGGCGGTGAGGTGCTGCTCGGAGAAGCGCAGATCCTGGTTGCTGAACGCGAGCTGCCCCTCGTCGACCGGCAGCTTCACCAGCGCGGCGCTCGCGGCCTGGAGCGGATCGAAGCCGGTCGCCGGCGCGAACAACGCGCGCAGCGAGTTCTCGTACTGGAGCACCGAGAGCCGAGTCAGCGGCGTCACCGACGGCTCGTGTCCCGGGGTGCACTCGAACGCCGAGGTCGGCGGGTGACGTGGGTCCGTCGGGGTGGTCGGGTCGGTGGGCCGGATCGGGTCGGTTGGGCTAGTGGGATCGACCGCGATCACCTGGCGGTCGCCGATGATCTCTCCGGTGCAAGCCATCAGGAGAAGCGACGCGAGCAGGGCCGAGCGCATGCTCCTCTTCCAGCGAGCAGCCGCGTTCCTTACAGCTCGATTTCTTCAGTCAACTCGGGCAGTTGGAGTGAGCGACCGGACGAAGCCGAGATCGGCCAGTCAGTCAGCGCGCGTCGATCGACTCGAGCAGCTCCAGCGCCTGCAGCGCGGCGGAGGTCCCTGGGCGCTTCTTCGTCACGGTCTCGAGCTCGGCCCGCGCCTTCGCCTTCTGTCCCGAGGCGAGCAAGCTCTTCGCGAGCCGCAGCCGCGCCGACGCCTCGAGCTCGGGAGGTTGGGCGTGCGAGAGGTAGTCGCGCAACACGGCGATCGCTTCGGCGTGCTTCGAGCGCTGCTGGAGGAGATCGGCGAGGAACACCCGCGCGCGATCTGCGTCGTCACGCTTCCCGAGGCGAATCACCTTCTCGTACGAGCCGAGCGCCGCGTCGTCACGGGTGAGGCGCTGGCAGTCGGCGAGCACGCTCCAGCTCTCCACCGCGCGAGGGGCCTTCGCCACTGCGCGGCTCGCCTCGGGAATGACCGTCGCACAGCCGCCTGACGACGCGAGCTTCCGCCAGCGCTCGATGTCGCTCACCGCGGGTTTGCTCGGGCGTTTCTCCGGCTCCACCTCGGGCGTCGCCACGACTTCGACGCCTGCGTCTGCGGGCTCGACCTCGGGCGCTGGCGCCAGCTCGACGAGCCCGCCCTTCTCTCCCACCGCACGAAACGTCTTCCCGGCCGGCACCTCGAAGGCATCGGCCCCCGACGCGACTCGCACCTTGCCCTCGGTCACCTGGACTTCGATCGTCTCGCCGACCCGACTCACCGAGAACGCAGTGCCGACGACGAAGGTCTCCCAGCCGCCGGAGCGCACGACGAACGTCTGTTCCTTCTCTCGGTGGCTCACCTGCAGCCGAACCGCGCCTGCTTCGAGCTCGAGCCGCACCTCGCGCTTCGTCCGCTTCGCCAGCACGAGGGTCGAGCGCGGCGTCACCACGATGTTCGCTCCGGCCACGGCGACGGTCTTCTCGCTCGCGTCGGCCGTCTCCACCCGATTTCCCTCGAGCACCTGGCCATCGACCCGTGCCTCGAGCGCCGACTCGCCTCGCTGCGTCACGAGCACGACGGCCACCACGACGGCCGCGAGGGCTCCCGCCGCCAACGCCAGCCTCGGCACCAGCGAGCGGCGCGGCGCTTCCACCTTCGCCATCAAGCGCGCGACGTCACCTGGCGCGGGCGCGTCGAGCATCGGCGCTGTCGTCTCCTTGAACGCCTGGGAGAAGGAGGCCCAGCGCTCCACCTTCACCTGGCAACTCGCACACGTCGGGAGGTGTGCGGTGAACTCCGCTCGCGCCTCGGCGGTGATGGTGCCGTCGAGGAACGCCTCGAGGTGTCGGCACGGAGCGCTCATGGCCGCTCCCCGGCGCGCGTCGTCGCGAGTTGCTCGTCGTCAGGGTGAGTGGTGAGCCTCACGTGGTCCTCTGAACCTGTTCCACGCTCGAACTCAATTCCTTCCCGTGTCACGACGCTCGGTGCTTCGAACCACGAAGCCGTGATTCCCAGGCCTTGAAGTACGCTCGGTCGATGCGAGTCGCCCTGGTGAGTGCCTCCGTGGTCTTCGCGGCCTGCGTCGGCGACGTGACCCTGGTGGATGGT
The DNA here is from genome assembly GCA_052034585.1 of Myxococcota bacterium. Taxonomy (GTDB): domain Bacteria; phylum Myxococcota; class Myxococcia; order Myxococcales; family Myxococcaceae; genus Xiheimicrobium. Next base: position 16,025 of record JBPOIJ010000067.1, on the reverse strand, counting down.
GGGAGCGGCGGAAGCGGTGGCAGCGCGGGCGGAAGTTCGGGAGGCACCGCCCACGCCGGTGGCAGCGCGGGCGGAAGTTCGGGAGGCACCCAGGCCGGTGGCAGCGCGGGTGGGAGTTCGGGAGGCACCGCCCAGGCGGGTGGCAGCGCGGCGGGCGGCGGAACCGTGGCGAGTGACGCGGGCCTCTTTCCCTGGGTCGCTGGCCTCACTCCACTCACGTGGACGACGTTGAGCGCTCCGACCGCGGAACAGTGGGCGCGTGATGGCGGCGTTCCCAGCGGCCCGTACCTCGGCACCGGTCCGTACGTCTCGTTCGTCGACGCCTACTGCGATCCCGCGAACGACGAAGCGAACGGCCAGCAGCACTTCTTCGGCGAAGGGCACGGCGACGGGACGATGAATGGCGTCATCACCTTCGACTGGCGCTCCCTCGGCTGGTCGCTCGCCATTCCACCGATGCCGCCGAGCCGCTACCCGCCCTCGTACGTCGCGGCGATCATGAATGGGCAGGCCTCGATTCGCATGGACTACCCGAGCGGCATCGTCTTCGCGGACCGCACGTTCGGGCTCACCACCTGGGACACGCCGGACGGCGGCGGCTGGTTCAGGACATCGGGAGAGCTCGCAGCCGCCGACATGAACTACGCGGCCCCCATCACCTCGCGCGTCGCCTCGCACATGTACGGCGCGGCGTGCCTCCGCGGCTCGCGCGTTCACTACTTCTACCAGTACTACGGAGAGGCCGATCTCTCGGCGCATGAGTGGGTCGCCTCCGCGCGCTGGCCCAATCTCTCGTCGCAGTACAAGGCGCTCAATCAGTTCGCGAACCAGACGATCTCCACGCCGGGAACGATGGCCCACTACGACGCGGTGAGCGACCGGTTCTTCGTGCTCGCCCAAGGCGGTGAAGGCGGCTCGCTCTCCCTCTACACCGTGCTCCCCGGCCCCTCGGTGCAACAGTACGTGCGCGTGCAGGAGGCCATCACGCCATCGCCAGCCATCGCCGCCGTCGGCCGAACGCTCTACGTCTTCAACAAGACCGGCGCGGGACCGATCGAGATGAACCACGGGTTCGCCGTCGACATGAGGACGCTCGCAGTGACGTACTTCACGGTCGCGGGAACCACCGCGGGCACCGTCCTCAGCTCGGGCTTCGGGGTGGGGAAGACCGCCGAGACGATTCCCGCGTTCGCGTTCGGAGGCGCGATCTACCGCTGGAACTACATCGACGCGCCGAACCAGCTCTTCCGGCTGAACCTCACCCCGAGCGGCGGCACCGGCACCAGCGCCGATCCGTTCGTCCTCCAGCAGACGGCGGTCACGCTCTCGGGCACCCCGCCGGCGAACGTCACCTACGTGTACAAGCGCCTCATGGCGATCGAGCCGCAAGGCGTCGTCGTGTTGATCCCCTCGGCGCGGAGCCGGCCGATGGTGGTGAAGCTGCCTTGAGGTCATGAGTCGGCCTCCTCGAGCTCGCGCAGCTTCTCCCGCGCGCGATGAAGGCGCGTCCACACCGTGTTCACCGTGATGCCGAGGGCCGCGGCGGCGTCGGAGGTGTCGAGGCCTTCGACGAGGCACAGCACCACCACCTCACGCATCGAGGGCGGCAGCTGCGAGAGGCGCCGGTTCACCAGGTTGGCGGTGTCGACGCGCGCTGCGGTGTCTTCGCTGGTCTCTTCTCGGCTGAAGCGCGCGAGGAGCTGACGTCGAAGCCAGTCGCCGCGCGTTCGTCGCCAGGCCTTCTTGAGCGCGATGCCGCAGAGCCAACCCTTGAGGCTCGAGCCCGGGCGATACCGTGGCGCGATCTTCACCAGCTCGAGGAAGGTCTCGTGAGCGAGATCCTCCGCGTCCGACGACGAGAGCCCCACCACCTGGCGACGCACGACGGCGTTCACGACTCCGCGATGGCGGCGATAGAGCGGCGCGAGCGCGCTCGAATCGCCCTGCTGGAGGCGGAGCATCAGCTCGTCGTCCGAAGCTTCGCGTTCCACCGTCGAACCGGTTCCTTCCGGCCCTCGCGAACGCTTCGAGCCGAGCGCGCAGTCCAAGCACAGGGTGAGCGAGGCACCAAGCGGCGCGTGACGATCGAGGGCCCAGGCTCAGTCGGTGCGCTCGCCGGGCCGACGCTTCGCCATCACCCGCTTGAGCCGGAGCTGCTCTTCCCGTTCGCGCTCGTCGAGCGTTCGCCGCACCGTCGCCAGCTCGCGGGTGAGCCGAACGGCGAGGCGCTGCTCGAGCGTGTTCACGACCCGGGTCGCGCGCGCGAGCTCGTCTCCGAGCCGGCGCATCACCAACTCCTTGGGAGCTGCATCGAGGACCAGCTCGATGAGGCGTTCGAAGTCCGCGCCTGCCGTCACCGCCGAGACGTCGCCGAGCCGACCAGGCGCGATCGCGCGATCGCCCAACCCACGCACCAGGGAAGGCGCATGCGTCAGCGTCACCGTCGGGCTCAGGCCGAACGTCTCGACGGGCTCCAGTTCGACGAGCACCTCTCTTGCCGGCCAACCCAGCGCCGCCAGCTCCGTCGACGAGTGGTTCGCCCGCGCCTCCAGGAGCGACCTCGAGGCCTTCAGCACCTGCGCCTCGATCGCCTTGCGCTCCTCGATGGCTGGACGAACCCGATCGAACAGCTCGCTGACGAGCGATTCCCGCTTGCGTCGCAGGAGCGCAGCCCCCTTGCGGACCTGAAGGAGGCGTCGCCGCAACAGCACCAGGTTGGAGCGGGTGGCCGCGGTCGGCATCTCAGCCCGCCTTCCTCGCGCTCGTCTCCTCACGGCGTCGCCGGCGCGCGTCGAGCACCTCGTCGGACAACTTCACCAGCTCCTCTCGTGGCAGCTTGTCGAGCAAACGCCAGCCGGCCTCGAGCGTCTCGTCGATGGTGCGGCGCTGCGCACCCTGGTGCACGAACTCCCGCTCGAAGGCTTCGGCGAGCTCGAGCGCACGACGATCGGCCGGAGCCAGCCCGGCTTCGCCGACGATCGCCACCATCAACCGCGCCTCCCGCCCGCGCGCGTAGACGGCATAGAGCTGATCGGACCACTTGCGGTGCTCGGCCACCGTTCGCCCACGCCCGATGCCTGCGTTCATCAGCCGAGAGAGTGACGGGAGCACGTCGATGGGCGGGAAGACCCCGCGTCGGTGCAGCTCGCGAGAGAGCACCACCTGGCCTTCGGTGATGTAGCCGGTGAGATCGGGGATTGGGTGGGTGATGTCGTCGTCGGGCATCGTCAGCACCGGCAGCTGCGTGACCGAGCCCGCGGTGTCCTTCACCACTCCGGCGCGCTCGAAGAGCGAGGCGAGATCCGTGTACATGTAGCCGGGGTAGCCGCGACGCCCGGGCACCTCTTCGCGTGCCGCGGCGACCTCCCGCAGCGCCTCGCAGTAGTTCGTGATGTCGGCGAGCACCACCAGCACGTGCAGCCCATGGACGAAGGCGAGGTGCTCGGCGCAGGCGAGCGCGGCACGAGGTGCGAGGAGCCGCTCGATGGTCGGGTCCTGGGCCTGATTCAGGTAGAGCACCGAGCGCTCGAGCGCTCCCGAGGCGGCGAAGCGATCGAGGAAGGTGCGCGTCTCTCGCTCGGTGATGCCGATGGCGCAGAAGACGACGGCGAAGGGCTCGCCTCGGGGGGCGCGGGCGTTCTCCACGATGGTCGCCGCGAGCTCGAGCGCGGGAAGCCCGGGGCCGGAGAACACCGGCAGCTTCTGACCGCGCACCAGCGTGTTGAGCCCGTCGATGGCCGAGATGCCCGTCTCGATGAAGTCCGACGGCGGCAGGCGACGAGTCGGATTCAACGGAGCCCCCCACAGCGGGCGCGTTCCCTCTCCAATGGGACGAGGCAGTCGATCGCGCGGCTCCTGTCCGCCGGAGAGCGCACGGCCGAGCAGATCCTTCCCCACGACGGCGCTGGCGAGCTCGCCGGTCAGCTCGATCTCCACCGTCGAGGGCTCGAGGCCGAGCGTGTCTTCCAGCACCTGCACCACGCTCACCTCGCGACCGGCCTCGATGACCTGCCCGCGCAAGGTGGGTTGGCCCTTCGCCCGGAGCGTCACCCACTCTCCGAGCGCGGCGCGCTGGGCGCCGGAGACGTAGACGAGCGGTCCCCCGGCGGCGCGGGCGCCTCGATAGGTCCTGGCCGGTACGAGGCTCATCGCGAGCCCTCCTTCCAGAGCGTCTCGAGACAGCGCGCCACTTCGGCGGCGCGGGCCTCGGCGTCGCTCGCCTTCGCGTCTCGGAGCATCGTCAGCGCGCGTCGGGCCTCCGGGAGCGCCAGCTCTCCGAACGTCGCGCCCTTCGTGAGCGCGGCAGCCCCCGCGTCGAAGAGCGCCAGCGCCGAGGAGGCGAGCCGGAAGGTCTTCTCAGGCGGAGACGACGCGTCGTTGGGATCGAACGCGCTCTGGCCGAGCACCACCTCGCGGGCGATCGCCGCGGCCGCGAGCAGCAGCCGGTCCTTGTCCTCGAGCGCCTCGGGGCCGACGACGCCTTCGACCTCGTGCAGCTCCGCCGCGCGCTGCAGCAGCTCGAGGAAGCGCGCCCGCACCGCCGACCAACGCGGGTCACACCGCACGTCGAGCGCGCGACCCATCGCCTCGGCGTACAGGCTGTAGCTGAGGTTCCAATCGACCGCGGGGAACTGCCGCTTGTGCGCGAGCTCGGGGTCGAGCGCCCAGAGTGCACCAGCCACTCGCAGACAGGCCTGCGTGACCGGCTCGGAGAAGTCTCCGCCAGCGGGCGAGACGGCGCTGATCAACGTCACCGAACCTTCGCGCTTCGGCGCTCCCAGACAGGCGACCCGTCCGGCACGTTCGTGCAGCTTGGCGGCTCGGCTCGCGAGGCTCGTCGGGTAGCCCTCTTCACCGGGCATCTCCTGCAGGCGAGCGCCGATCTCCCGCAGCGCCTCGGCCCAGCGCGACAAGGAGTCCGCCATCACCGCGACCCGATAGCCTTGATCTCGGAAGTACTCGGCGATGGTGAGCCCCAAGTAGACGGAGGACTCGCGCGCTGCGACCGGCATGTTCGAGGTGTTCACCACCAACACCGTGCGATCGAGCAAGGGGCGCCCGGTGCGCGGGTCTTCGAGGTGATCGAACTCGTTGAGCACCTCGGCCATCTCGTTCCCGCGCTCGCCGCAGCCGATGTAGACGACGACGTCGGCCTCGGCGTACTTCGCGAGCGACTGCTCGATGACGGTCTTCCCGGTCCCGAAGCCGCCCGGCACTGCCACCGTGCCACCCTCGGCGATGGGGAAGAGAAAGTCGAAGATGCGTTGGCCGGTGAGGAACGGCCTGCTCGCGTCGAGACGCTCCGCGACGGGACGTGGCCTGCGGACCGGCCAGCGCTGGGTGAGGAAGAGCTCGCACCCGTCGTCCAGCCGAGCGATGGGCTCGCTCGTCTTCCGCTCGCCGGCGAAGAGCTCTCGCACCACGCCGCGACGTCCGGGCGGCACCATGACTCGGTGCTCGAAGGCGTCGCGTTCCACCACGACGCCGAGCACGTCACCCTGCTCCACCGCGGTTCCGACCGTGACCGAGGGCGTGAAGATCGACCGTGTCGAGGGGTCGAGCGTCGGCACGTTGGCGCCTGGGAGAATGAAGTTGCCGCTGCGCTGCGCGAGCGCGCCGAGCGGCCGGCCGATGCCGTCGATGACCGAGCCGAGCAGCCCCGGCCCCAGCTCGATGAAGAGTGGATCGCCCGCGCGCACCACCGGCTCCTCGAGCGCGACGCCCATCGTCTCCTCGAAGACCTGGAGCGTCGCGCGCGTGCCCGACAAGCGGAGCACCTCGGCGAGCAGACCCGCCTCTCCGATGCGAACCAGCTCGTTCAGCTTCGCGTCACCCAGGCCAGTGGCTTCGGCGAGCGAACCGACGATGCGAATCAACTTGGGCGTGTCGTTCGTGCTCATCGTGGCCTCACGCGGTAGCCGATCGCTTGTCGGAGAATCTCGAGCACGGCCTCTTCGGCGGCGGCGCTCACGCTCCAGGCCGGCCCAGGGAAGGGCACCACCATCGGCTTCACCTGTCGCTCGAGCCGTCGCCGCGCCTCGGGCGGGAGCGCCGCGATCAAGGCCTCGTCGACGAGAATGATGGCGGTCTTCGGATCCGCGCCGAGCTGGCGAAGCGCGTCGAGCGTGCGGGGTGCGTCCTCCGCGGTCGTCACCTCGATGCCCGAGAGCTGGAAGCCCGCCGCCGATGGTGGTTGGCAGACGACTCGCACGACGTGGCCGAGCGCACTCATGGCGTCACCAGCCCCGGCGTCACCAGCGGCGCGGGAGCGCGTTGGAGAGCCGCCCAGGCCACCCGACGGAGATCGCGCGCGGTCGCCTCGAGGCCCAGGAGGAAGCCGAGCGTCGGCGCGCTGCTGAGCGGAAGCTCCCGTGCCGTCTTCCGCAGCCGAGTGAGCGCGTGTCGGAGGAACCGTCGCTCGAGCACCGATGGCTCGATCGTCTCGGTGTCCACCAGCGCGGCGAGCCCCGTCGACCCGAGGAGCTGACGAATCGTCATCGTGGCGCCCTTCGCAGCGACGAGCGCCTCGAAGGCCTTGCGATCGAGCTCGCGCCCGCCTTCGACGAAGAGGTCGAGGGAATCGTTCAGCGGAGAGGCCCCCAGCAGGAGCGCGGTGGAGAGGTTGATGACGTCGATCCGCTCCCGGACGAACGTCACGAGCACCTCGTCTCCCTGCTTCGCCGCCGCGAGTGCACGACGCGCCGAGCCAGCGACCAGCGCCGCTTCGAGGGCGAGGAGATCGGGGTGCGCCTTCTCCTCCACCAGCAAGGTGAGGTCTGCGGCGGAAGGGTGGCGAAGAGACACGAGCTGACTCACGACCGCTGCCGGGGTCGGCGCCCGAGCGAGCGACTCGAGCACGCGCCGCGGCAACGTCGGCGTGGCAACCAGCCCCCGAAGCCGATCCGCCGCAGGCACCGCACCGAGCGCGCCTCGCAACAAGGCACGGAGCGCGAGTCGATCGAGCTCGGCGAAGACGAACTCCACCAGTGGCGCCGCGCCGCTCCAGCGAGCGAGGAGCGTGAGCTGCAACTCGAGCCTCCGCCTCAGCGCGTCGTCGATGTCGAGCAGTGGCACGCCCTCGAGGAACACGAGCGAGCGGTGCCCAACGAAGGCCTTGCCCAGCTCGTCCGCCGGGAGGCTCACCAACGCCTCCAGCTCCGCGCGCGTCGGAAGCTGGGTCGCGAGGCCCCGGGCACGTGCGTTGACGGCGGTGAAGTCGATCATCGGCGCACCTCCGCGAGCAGCTCGACTGCCAGGCGCGGCGCGATCCTCGCGAGCCGGGTGTCGAAGGTGAGATCGACGCGCACGGAGTCGTCGAGCGTCGAGAGCACGCATCCAGACGACGGCAGGCGCTCCACACGCAGCTCGAGCCCCGGCCGGTTCAGGAACCGGCGCTTCACGACCTCGAACACGTCATCGGTGCAGCGCGCGACGACCCGTTGCCCCTCGAAGTAGCGCAGCGCACGCTCGAGCTCCGCGGGGAGCAGCTCGTACCAGGCCGGGAGCGCCGCCTCGGCCATCACCTTGCGCGCCTTGGAGAAGATCTGCTCGAGCAGCTGGTGCTCGGCCTCGAGGATCGCCGCGCGAGCGCGTTGCCGGGCGTCGACCAGCTCTCGCTCGAGCTGGGCCCGCCGCTCCTGGCGCCGCTTCGTCAGCTCGCGCCGCTGCTGACTTCCCTCTTCCGCGCGCGCTTCCGCGAGGAGCCGCGTCACCTCTCCGTCGGTCTTCACCCGGAGCTCCGCCAGGCGCGCCTCTGCGTCGCGCTCCAGCCGGCCGATGAGATCCTCGAGGCCCATGCGTCACCCGGGGGCGCCGCCGCTCCTCAGGAGGATCATCACCGCCACGACGAAGCCCAAGATCACCATCGTCTCGGGGATCGCGATGAGGATGATGGCGGTCGTCGACAGCTCGGGCTTCTCGGCGAGCGTCGCGGCGGCGGCCGGCCCGATGCGTCCCTGAGCCCACGCAGTGGCGAGCGCGGGGATCCCGATCGCGAGGCCAGCTCCGACGGCGAGGAGTGCGGCTTCCATGACTGCCTCCTTCAAGGTGAGTGCTGCGGCTGCCAATGCGCGAGCGGGCGGTACTCCGCGCCGCCCGGACTGAAGAACTTCCCGAGGAACTCGACCGAGTGGAGCCGCAGCCCGTGAATCGTCGGGCTGAACAGGCCGATAGCGAAGTTCACCAGGTGGAAGAGCAGCGCGAAGAGCACGCCGACCACCACGCTGCCCATCGTGCCGACCATCTGGTTCGCCACCACCGCCATCATCAGCGAGGCGGTCCCGAGCGCCATGATGCGCGCGTACGAGAGGATGTGACCGAAGGTGGAGAGCAACTCGATGAGCGCCACCACGCCCTCGAGCGCGATCAACAACACGAAGGCGACGAGCAGCGCGATGACGCTCGGGGTGAGGAGCGCAGCGGGCAGCAGCTTGAAGGCCGCGAGCAAGGCCACCACCGTCAGCCCGACCATGAGGGTCGCGACACCTCGACCGATCGCCTCGCGAGGGTGCCCCCTGCGCCAGGCCGTCACCGCCGCCAGCACCAGGCCCAACGAGACGTGCACCACTCCGAGCGAGACGGCGAGCAGGAGGAACGGAACGATCGCCTCTTCCCGGTTGAACCACAGCGGCCGCATGCCGACGAAGTGACCGAGGGTGCCGAAGAGCTCGCCGAAGAGGAACCCGAAGAGGATCGCGAAGAGCGAACAGGCTCCGGCGACGAAGGAGACCGAGCGGAGCGTGGTGTGCGGGCGCGACCTGAGCCGGAGGATCACCGCGATGATCGCGAGCAGCAGGCCGTAGCCGACGTCGGCGAGCATCAGGCCGAAGAACGCTGGGAAGAAGATGGCGAGGAACGGCGTCGGGTCGATGCTCCCGTAGCGAGGGAGCGGCATCATCCGGGTGACGATCTCGAACGGCTTGAAGAGCGCCGGGTTCTCGAGCGCGACCGGTGCATCGGAGGCGCGCCAGCGCTCGGTCCCCACCGTCTCGATCACCAGCTCCGGCCCGAACTCGCCAGTCAGCCTCGCGACGAACGCTTCCTTGCGCGGGCGAGGCAACCAGCCCTCGATGACGAAGAGGTGTTTGCCCTCGAGCACACGCGCCCGCGCCTCGTGCACCAGGAGTCGATCGTGCAGCCACCACCGCAGCTCCTCGAGCCGCGCGCCGTGGGCCGTGGCGAGCTGGCGCTTCTCGGCGTCGAGCGCCTCGAGTTCACCGGGCAGCTCGTCGAGGCGCCGCCTCAAGGCCGGCATCGCCCGCAGCAGGTTGGCCTCGCCGAGCCCTGGCGGCGCGGGGAGTTCCTGCACTCGCGAGTCGGACAACAACTTCGCCACCGTGGGAGCGCCCCGATTCGAGACGAGGATGAGCACCGCGATCTCACCGCTCGTGAGGGGCCGATCGAGCAGCTCGAGCTCGGTCCCAACGGCCTTGGTGAGCGCCTCTCGGAGCTCGTCGACCGCCCTCGCCGCGCCCGCCCGGAGCACGACGTAGAAGGCCTTGCCGTCGGGCCAGGCGAGCTCGTGACCGATGAGCGACTCGAAGGCGGCGAAGAACTCGCGGTAGCGCAGCAGCGCGGTCTTCTGATCGTCGAGCGCCGAACGTCGGTGCTGCAGCCACTCCGCGCGCCGACGAGTCCTGCGCGCAAACCGGACCGCCGAGACGAGGTTGGGCTCCGTCACCCGCACCGGCTTGCTCGGGGAAACGCCGAGGAGCGAGAGCGCGCGTTCGACGTCGTCGAGGAGACGGCGCAGGTGGCGGCTGGTGCGATCGACGCTGCGGCCAGCCACGGCCGAGGGGCTCACCACGTGAAGCACCGCCTCGTCCTGCACGGCGCGCAGCACGGGCTCCAGGAGCGCGGACGGGCCAGCGAGTCGAAGGTGGAGCATGGAGACGATCACCGGTCGCCTCCCGAGAGCGTGCGCTCCAGTGCCGTGCGCGCGAGCCGCTCGAGCAGCTCGTCGGTCAGCTGGAGGCGCGCGAGCCGTGCGGCGTGGTCCCGCTGGAGCGTCTCGAGCGCCGCCGCGTGGGCCGCTCGATCGGCCCGGGCCTCGTCGGCGAGCTGACCCTCGATGGAGCCGAGCGTCGCCTGTTTCGCGCGCGCGAGCTGTTCCTGTGCGGCGGCAACGTCTTTCGCGGCGGTCGCTTCGGCCTCACGCAGACGCGCCTCCAGCCGCTGCTCGATGGCCAGCAGCTCTTGCAACCGCTCATCGATGGCGGTCGGCGCGAGAGGCACGACTCACGCACCTGCAAGACTTCTGGCACCCAGTGAGATCAATCAGTTCGAACTCACCGCAGCGAAAAGTGTGCAGCCGCGAACTCAGAGCCCCTGCCACCCGAGGCCCATCGCCAACCGCAGCTCGAGGAGCGGCGCGCGGAACAACACCTGATTCTCGGCGCTTCGAAGCTCCGGTCGGAACGGAAGCGTATCGAGCGAGAGCTGCACGTTCACCGCCGGTCCCTTCGCGATGTCGAGCCGCGCCTGCGCGCCTGCGGAGAGTCTCGGGAGCACGGTGGACAGCGCCACTTGGGCTGCGTCAAAGCGCGCCCACGAGACGTTCACGCCGAGCGCGGGCCCGGCGGTGAGCGGGCCCGAGCCGAAGCCGCGATAGAGGGCGAGCGCCCCGCCGACGGTGAGCACCCTGGAACCCGCGAGCTCGGTTCGAGTGAGCGCGCCGAACGACGCAGCCGCCGCGAGCGAGGCATCGAGCCGAAACGGGAGCCGGCGCTCGAGCGCGACCGAGGCGCCGAGCGTGGGGGCGGCGTCGATCTGATCGACCAGCCCCAGGCCCGAGTCCACCCGAAGCCAGAGCGCCCAGTGACCGCTCGGCGGAGGCGGAGGCGGTGGCGGCGCTTCGACGACGACCGGCGATGGCGCGCCTTGGGTGACGTCGATCTGCTGCTTCACCGTCTGCACCACCTGGCGCACTTCGAGCGGCACGCTCTTGGGTGGCTCGAAGAGATAGGCGGTGCCGAGGAGCTCGCGCGCCATCAACGCCAGCGACGACTCCGCGACGGCCGATCGTTCGCTCTCGATGGTGCGCACGAGCGCGCGGCCCGAGCCCAACGCGATGAGGTGCAGCATCACCTGGTTCGGCAAGGGAAAGCCGAGCCACACCACGATGGAGGCGCCGTTGCCCTGCGCGATCGGCAGCACCGCGGCGATCTGATCCGACAGCGCCAGGCGCACGAAGTCGGGCTGCTCGGCGTCCTGGCTCATCAACATGAAGCCGTCGAGGGCGACCGCGAGCTCGTCGTAGAGCTTTCGCTCCCGCCGCTGTTGATCAGCCGTCTTCCCCGCTCGCACCATCAAGAGGACCGGCGGCGCTTCGAGCGAGACCTTCGGCCGCGGCAACGGTTCCGCCGAGACGACGAAGCTCAGGGCGAGCGCCCACACCATGTCGCCGCGTTCCCTCCGAACGGCGTGCATCCTCACCCCGTGGTCGTCAGCCACCAAGTCGAAACCGAGGAACGCCGGTCGCGCGAGAGGCGTCGAAGCGGGCTCGCGCCCTCGAGCGTCCACCGAACGCCACCGCCCATCCGTCGAGTTCGACAAGAGCGCAGCCGAGCCTCGGGTGGTACAACCTGCTTGCCGTGTACGAGCCGTCAGCCCCTCCTCCGCCGCCACGCCGCACGCCTCCTCCTCGGCAATCGCCGACGCCGCGCTCCGCCGATGGGCTCGGTCTCAAGCTCGTCGCCCAGGTTCGAGAAGCGCAGGCGCGCGCGCTGTGGACCCAGGGGTTGCTGCTCGGCGCGGCGGCCTTCCTCGTGCTCTTCTTCGGAGGCGCCCTCGTCGCGAACGTTCGTCCGCTGCTGGGGCAGTGGCTGCTCGTCGCGGCGCCCTTGGTGGCGGCGCTCTGCTTCATCGGCTTCGGCGTGCTGCTCGTTCGGCGCAAGGTCGGTGACGAAGAGCTGACCGCGCGGCTGCTCGCCGAGCGTGCGCCGGAGCTGTCGCTCGATCTGCTCGCCGCGGTGGAGATCTCCCGCGCGATGGGCACCCGGGAAGACTTCTCTCCCGACCTGGCCCGCGCCTTCTTGAAGGACGTCGACGAGCGCGCCTCTCGCCGTTCGGTGGCGACGCTGGTCGATCAGCGACCGGTGCGGGTGGCCTCCTTCGTGCTCGTGGGCGTGCTGCTCGCCGGCGCCGTCACCCTGGGCATGGCCGCCGAGTACGTGGTGGCCGGCGTCTTCAAGGCCTTCGCCTCGGCCGAGGTGAGCACCATCGCGCGCCGCGAGCCCATCACCGGCGACTTCGAGCTGAGCTACCGCTACCCGGCGTACACCGGCCTCGAGCCACGGACCGTCAGCGGCACGGCAGGCGACGTGTCTGGGCCGGCCGGCACCGAGGTGGCCATCAAGACCCACGCCGATCGCGACGTCGACGAGGCGGTGTTGATCGTGAACGGCACCCGGGTTCCGCTCACCGTGAAGGGCCGCGATCTCTCCGGCACCTTCGTGCTCGACACCACCGGCCAGTACCACGTGGCGTTCGTCGACGGGAAGACGGTCGACGCCGAGGGCCCCGACCTCCCCATCCAGATCGAGCCCGACGCAGCCCCGGTCGTGCGCATCAACTCGCCCGCCGACACCGTCGAGCTCGACGCCAAGCAGACGAGCGTCGTGCTCCAGTACGAGGCGACCGACGACTTCGGCCTCTCGTCCGTCGAGCTCGTCTTCAAGCCCACCGGCGGCGTCGAGAAGCGGCAGACGATGAAGCTCGACGAGGCGCGCGCGACCCGCGGCTCCTTCTCGTGGGACGTGGGCAACCTCAACCTCAAGCCCGGCCAGGAGCTGCACTACTTCATCGAGGCGCAAGACGGGAACACGGTGAAGGGCGCGCAGAAGGGCGTGAGCAAGACGCAGGTGATCAAGCTCTACTCGGCGGCCGAGCACCGGCGCGAGGCGCTCCGCAAGGCCGAGGCGATGTGGGAACGGCTGGTCACCCACCTCGCCGATCGACAGGAGGGCGCCGACCGCAAGGGGCCGCTCAAGCCGGAGGCGTTGGTCGCTGGCGCTGCGGTCGACGAGCGCGCGAGTCTGTTGGCGAAGGGCTTCGCCGAGCTCTCCGACACGCTCCAAGACGACCGCGAGCCCATGCCGGAGCTGGTGTCGGCGCTCTCGATCATCGGCACCGAGCTCGACGCCGACGCCCGCTTCGTCGCCCAGCGCCGCACCTACCTGCGCCGCAACGTCGACGTGGCGACCCGCAACGCGGGAGGCGTCTTCGACTCGACGATGAGCTTCGCCCTCACCTCGCGGCTCGCGACCGACGTCGCCAACAGCGAGAAGAACGTGCTCTACCTCGAGGGCCTGCTCGACCGCGCCCGCCTCGACGCGATTCGAGAGCTCGCCAAGCAGCTCAAGGAAGATCGCCGGGAGCTCACCAAGCTCGTCGAGGAGTTCCAGAAGACGAACGACCCCAAGGTGCAGGAGGCGCTCCTCGAGCAGATGGATCTGCTGCGCGATCGCATGCAGGAGCTCCAGCAGCGCATGGCCGAGCTCGCCAAGGGCATTCGCGACGACTTCATGAACCAGGAGGCCATCGAGCAGCTCGCCAACGAGCAGGAGCTGCAGAACCCGCTCGAGGAGATCGAGCGGCTGGTGCGCGAAGGGAAGTCGGCCGAGGCGCTCAAGAAGATGCAGGAGCTCTCGATGAAGCTCGACGAGATGTTCGAGGCGCTCGAAGACGGGGCCGACGCGGCCGAGCAGAACGCCGACCCGGAGCTCGCCAAGGAGTTCTCCGAGTTCACCAAGAACCTCGAGGAGACCATCGGCGAGCAGCAGAGGGTGGCCGAGCAGACCAAGCGCCTCAAGGACAAGACCCGCCAGGCCGCGAAGGAGCGCATCGCGAAGCAAGGTGAACAGCTCAAGCGCGAGCTGATGGCGAAGCTCGACGAGCTCGCGTCGTCGTACGAGAGCATTCCGCCCGATCGCTACGGCCTGCGCACCGAGGACAACCAGCAGAAGGCGCTCAACGCGATCCGCAACACGAAGCAGGCGCTCGAGGCCAGCGACTTCGATCTCGCGAGTGAAGGAGCCCGTGAGCTCGTGCAGCGCGCCGACGCGCTCGCCGCCGAGGCAGAAGATCAGCTCGCCCGCGACAAGGCCTTCCACAACCCAGAGAGCGTGGTGCGCGAGTCACGCAAGAACGTCGACAAGCTGCAGCGGGATCAACGCCGCGCCGAGGAGATCGCGCGCGAGCTCGAGTCCCTCTTCCCGCCCGCCTCGCAGACGCTCGATCCGGCCGAGCAGCAGCAGCTCAAGGACCTCGCCAAGCAGCAGCAGAAGCTCGGCGAGAAGGGCCAGCAGCTCAAGCAGCAGATGAAGAACCTCGGTGATCAGGCGCCCATCTTCGACGAGGAGGCGCAGGGACAGATGGACCAGGCGGCGCGGCGAATGGAGTCCGGCGCCGAGCGGCTCCAGGGCAAGGACCCGAGCAAGGGCCACGGTGATCAACAGGCAGCGCTCCAGGCGCTCGAGGGGCTGCAGAAGGGCCTCGAGCAGAGCCAGCAGCAGAGCGGCAAGGGCAAGGGCGGGCTCCCGATGCCGATGCGGCGGCCAGGGCGCATGGGGAGCAACCGCGACAAGAAGATCGAGATCCCCGACGAAGACCCGAGCGCGAACCCGCGCGAGTTCCGCAAGGACGTGATGGACGCGATGAAGCAGGGCGCACCCGATCGCTACCGAGAACAGAACAAGAAGTACTACGAGGAGCTGGTGAAGTGACCGCCCGTCAGCTCCTCCTCGGCGCGCTCGTGTGCGCCTTCACCGCTGCGGCTCAAGAAGAGCCCTCGAGCGACGAGCTGCTCTCGCACCTCAAGGGTGAGGCGAAGGCCCGCATCCAGAACCTGGAGCAGTCCCTCGAAGACTGGGACGTGCAGGGTGCGCGCGCCGAGCTGGCCGAGCTGGAGAAGCTGGCGCCCGCCGACGTCGAGCCGATTCGCTACTTCAAGGGCCGAGTCGCCTTCGAGGAGGGCGACTATCAGACCGCCGTCACCGAGCTCACCGCCTCGGGGGTGCGCGACAAGCCCGGCAGCTGGCTCCGCCTCGTCACCGACACCCGCGACATCGTGAAGGATCACCAGCGCGCCGAGAGCGAGCACTTCATCTTCCTCTACCCCAAGGGGAAGGACGCGGTGCTGGTGCCCTACGCGCTCGAGACGCTCGAGGCCATTCACGCCGCCCTCGCGAAGGACCTCGGCTACGCGCCGCCAGGCAAGGTGCGGGTCGAGATCGTCAAGAACGCCAACGAGCTCTCGAAGGTGTCGACGCTCACCAAGGAAGCGATTCGCACCACCGGCACCATCGCCATCTGCAAGTTCAACAAGCTCATCGTCACCAGCCCCAAGGCGGTGCTCACCGGCTACGACTGGCTCGACACCGTCGCCCACGAGTACGTGCACCTGGTCGTCAGCCGGAAGAGCCGCAACACCGTGCCGATCTGGATGCACGAGGGCCTGGCCAAGTACCTCGAGTCCCGCTGGAAGGGCGGCAAGGGCCTGGCGCTGACGCCGTCCAGCCTGGCGCTGCTCGGAGACCGCGTCCGCAAGAGCCGGCTGGTCACCTTCGAGCAGATGTCGCCGTCCATGGCGCTGCTGCCCACCGCCGAAGACGCCGCCACCGCGTTCGCCGAGGTCTTCTTCGCCATCAAGCTGCTGGACACGGCGGCCGGGCCGGGGGCGCTCAAGCGCCTGCTCGAAGAGATGGCGCAGGGCCGGTCGGACAAGCGCGCGGTCGAAGCGGTCACCGGCAAGCGCTGGGCGGACTTCGAAAAGGCGTGGATGGCGTTCCTGCGCCAGCAGCCCTTCCCCAAGGAGCTGATCCCCATGTCCTGGAAGGACCGGAAGCAGCTGAGCGAAGGGAAGTCCAAGGACGAGAAGCCCAAGGGCAAGCCCGAGCGGGAGATCAGCTTCGGCGACTTCGGGGAGATCCAGCAGCCCGACGCCCGCCGCGCCGCGCACCTGGGTGAGCTGCTGCGCGAGCGGCACCGCATGACCGCCGCCGCCGAGCAGTACCAGAAGGCCTACG
>JBPOIJ010000104.1:0-3200 GCA_052034585.1 Myxococcota bacterium | reverse complement strand
CATTGCCTGCACCTTCCGTTATACATTGTCCTGCTGTGCCTTCATTTGCGCAGGCAACCGCAACTGATGGTTGTGGAAGTTCCTTCACACTCAATTTTGCAGATCAAACCACACCAGGTGTATGTGCAGGTGAGTATGTTGTGACCAGGACCTGGACAGCGACAGATGCATGTTCGAACAGTACAACGGCCGCACAGGTCATCAGTGTAGTGGATGATACTCCTCCATCTGTCTCAGGCAGCATTCCATTGGTAAACGTCACAGGATGCTCAGCTTCCAATGCACCTGCTGCCGTGACAACTGTAGCTGCGCTTGAAGGCTTAGGCTTATCAATTTCAGATGCTTGCGCTAGTGATGCTTCGCTTACGGTCACGAGCAGCCAGACATCAGCAGGCACGTGTCCGATCGTGGTGACCAGAACGTATGTCATTACCGACCTTTGTGGAAATTCCAGTACCGCCGTAGCGATCATCCATATAAATGACATTACACCGCCGGTAGGTTCAGCTCCACCGGGATCCTTTAGTAACAATGTATGTTTGTCAATGGCTGTGGTGGCAGTACCATTTAATGCTACTGTCCTGGCCACATACTATACAGACAACTGCGGAGGACCAGTCACTGCGATACCGGTGGATACGACATTGATCGGAGACGATTGCGGATGGATCATCATCTATGCATACAAAGTGGTGGATATCTGCGGTAATGCCTTGCTCAATCAAAACATTACCCATTCAGGTGGTGACCTCACGGCACCGACAGGTATGCCACCGATGACATCGCTCAACAATAATGCATGCAAAGCCACTGCGATAGCCACGTATCCATTTAATCCTGTCACCGCCGGAGCAGGGTATACAGACAATTGTGGTGCATCAATCATCGTCACGCTGACCAATACGCAATTGATAGGTACTGATTGCTCATGGGCTATCATATACACCTTCAGTGTCAAGGATCAATGCAACAATGCATTGAATGCACAACAAATGGTTATTTCCGGTGGTGATCACACGCCACCTTCGTTTACCCGTCCTCCGGATATCACCATTTTTGCAAATGAACTTTGTCAGTACAATGCCACTGTAGGCATCACCGGTGATGTGACCAACGAAAGTGATGGTTGCAGCAGTTCACTCAATGCCACCTTTACGGATAATGTGGTCAATGGATCCTGCGCGTGCACCTATATCATCTCCAGGACATGGCATCTTGTGGATGCTTGCGGAAATGCAGCGCCTAACCAGGTGCAGACGATCTATGTATACTCAGTGATTGTGACTAATAACAATGACAGCGGGCCGGGCTCATTGCGGGAAGTGGTCTCATGTGCTCCTGCAGGTTCGACCATCACGTTTGCGCCATCCCTCTCAGGCAATCCGATTGTCTTGACCAGTGGGGAGATCACGATCGACAAGGATCTGACGATCACAGGTGTAGGGTTATTTGATCTGATGATTTCAGGAAACAATGCATCCAGGATTTTCCATCTGCAGCAGGGCAAAACCCTGACCGTAGCCTATGTGGCCTTGAAAAATGCCAGCGCTGCCACTAATGGAGGTGCTATCTTCGTAGAAGGAAATCTGAGGTTAAACAACATCCTGCTCCAGAATAACAAGGAAAATGGACTACCCAAGGCCATGACCCTCACTTCCACCGGAAGTTTTGAAGCCATGGGAACGATACAAATTATGAATTAGCGAAGCAGGGAGGTGACGTGAGTCACCTCCCTGGGTTTTATTCCCTCTCGAAGTTCCAGCAATGTTCGTCTCGGCTACTTCGGCTCCGCTCAGCACAAGTCCGTTCTCGACGACCGGGATTTGTGCTCATGACACAGACTCTAAAGTTATTACCCATTCGAGTGACATTGCACTTGTCGTCTCGGCTCCGCTCGACGTCTTCATTGTTTCCTGGGCTCATTTTTATTGACGTCGAGCGGAGCCGAGACGTCATCGAGTAGGATCTGCATCTAGTGGGGAATCAAAAGAAATCTGTGCTCCGCGTAATAATCCCGGTCGTCGAGCGGAGCCGAGACGACAATTAGAAGGAGCTGTGTCTAATGCAGAATCAAAAGAAATCTGTGCGCCGTGTAAAACTCCCGGTCGTTGAGCGTAGCCGAAACGATCCCCCCTGGATTTCCATGCGCGGGTATGAGAGGAGCGGAAAACAGGCGCTGTATTGTAGTTCGACTTGCAGACACTAATCCTGTTGCTACAGCTCACCAACCGCGGGCGTACGAGGATGCGTTTAAGGCAGTCGAAATAGGAAGGGACCTCCCCACTCCCTGATCTTCCCGCATATAACTTTCGTTATATAGGAAGTTTCATTTTATTTTTCATCAGGATTCCTTTCGGAAGACACATGTAATTAGTATTTAATATCTATCACCGGCCAGGTGAAAGAGGTTTAAGTATTGAAGTCTGCATCTATATGTTTGGTCAGGAGTAATTTACAGATGCGCAGAATTTACAATCTATTGATCTCTGCTGATCAGTATATATATTTTGGCCCTGTATCTTGCCGCCCGATCTATAATGTGTCACGCAATACATTATTTGGAAAGATTAAAAACAGCCCCAAAAAAAAGTTGCAATCCAAATAAAAGTATATTTTAGCATCATAGTAACACCCAAACACACTAGAGAATCCTGTCGATATCACACGATAGAACCCAAAAGATATTAAACTGATGAAAGCCAATTCTCTTCAAGTGTTTCCCCCTATACAAGTCATGCTCTTCAGTTATTCGTTAATGCTAATACGTTGACGAATGACCAATTAGTACATTCTATTTTGCAATATCCCTTTTTAAAAGACCTGACCCGAGTGAAACCTAACCTAAAATATCTTCTCCTCTTCGCCCTCTCTTTTGTATTGGAATTTTCCTTTGCGCAGGTTGTGGTCTTTAATGATGACTTTTCGGATAATTCAGATCCTAACTGGACTGCTACTGGAAATCTAAGCGGGAGTGCATGGGATGTATTCAGGTTAGGTGTTGACTGGGGAGCCAGAAGAAATGACAGTCCATTACAACTTGAATTGTCAAATGATATTAGTGGTTCCACCAATCTTGCTGGATTCTCACTAGTAACTACTTCTGCAATAAATTTTGCTTCTCCTTATGTGACAACATTAGCCAATGGCGGTGTCGTTTCATGGACTTTTAATATGAGACAAATACGTGGGGAGCCTAGTGG
>JBPOIJ010000157.1:0-19106 GCA_052034585.1 Myxococcota bacterium | reverse complement strand
CGGCGATGCCGTTGCCCTTGTAGCCGTAGGGCATCTTCGCGTCGGGCTTCTCGCCCACCACGCCCCAGCCGTGCGCGTCGTCGACGTAGATGATCGCGCCGTACTCCTTCGCGAGCGTCACCAGGCGCTTCAGATCGGGGTACTTGCCCGTCATCGAGAACACGCCATCGATGAGGATCATCTTCTTCTTCTTGTCCTTGTGCTGCTCGAGCAGGCTCTGGAGCTTGTCGAGATCGCCCGAGGGAAAGCCGCAGAGCGTGCTCCCGCTGTCTCGCGCCATCTTGCATGCCTGGTACATCGTCATGTGCGCGAACTTGTCGAGGAACATGACGCCGTCTTTCCCCATGAGCGCAGGGATGACGCCGATGTGCACGAGGGTGACGGTCGGGAGGATCAGGAAGCCCGGCGCGTGCATCAGCGCCGCGAGCTTCTCCTCGCACTCGTTGTAGATGTGCGGGCTCGAGACCAGGCGGCACCAGGAAGGGTGAACGCCCCAGCGCTTCAGCTCCGGCTCGATCGAGCCCATCATCTCTTCGTCGAGATCGAGGCCGAGGTAGTTGCACGAGGCGAAGTCAGCGAGCCACTGCCCGTTCACCTTCAGCATGCGGCCTTTGATCTCGACGACGTCGGCGTCGAACATCTGGCTGCGCGCGAGCACTTCCTGAATCGAGGCGCGCTGGCTCTTCAGGTTCTCTTCGATGACGCGGTGAAAGATCGACTCCACGTGAACTCCTCAGTGCGATGACTTCAGCTCGGCGATGAGACGCTGACGATCGACCTTTCCGGTCGAGGTGCTGGGCAGCTCGGTTCGGCTCTCGATCGCCACCGGCAGCATGTACTCCGGGAGCGTCTTCGCGAGGTGCGCCTTCACCGCGTCGATCGGCGCCGGCCGGCCTTCCTTCGGAACCACCAACGCGACCAGCACGTTGCCGTGGCGCTCGTGCGGAATCGGGAGCACCACGCCGATGCTCACGTCGCTCACCGAGGCGATCGCGCTCTCGACGTCGCCGAGCTCGACTCGGTAGCCGCGCGTCTTGACCATGTTGTCGAGCCGCCCGTGGTACACGATGACGCCGTCGGGGCGCTTGTAGCCGTAGTCGCCGGTCCTCCAGAACCACGCCGGGAACGGGTGGAACGGGCTCTTCACCAGGCGCTGCTGCGTCAGCTCGTCACGGCCGAAGTAGCCGACGCACACGGTTCCACCGCGCACCCACAGCTCGCCCACTTCGCCGTTGCGACACCACGTCCCCGAGTCGTCGACGACGATGATCTCGGTGTCGTCGACCTCCACGCCGATCGGTACGGGCTCGGTGCCCTCGGGCGGCCCTGGGAGCCAGAAGCAGGTGACGATGTTCGTCTCGGTCGGCCCGTAGATGTTCGCCACCTTCGCCGCAGGCATCGCGAGCATGAGCTGGCGCAGCAGCGGTGGCCGAAACGGTTCGCCGGCGTAGAGCATCAGCCGCAAAGGACAGCTCGGATCGAGCCCGCCCTTGTCGAGCAGGGTCATGAAGGTCGAGGGCGTCGTGTAGAGGATCGTCGCGCGGTGCGTGCGCAGGTCGGCGACGTACGCCTGGTGCCGCGCGAGCCCGTCGTCGCTTCGTCGTGAGCGTCCGTCGTGAACGATCAGCGTCGCTCCGGCCTTGAGCGCGTTGAAGACGTCGAAGACCGAGAGATCGAAGTTGAGCGGCGAGCGCGACATCAGCCGATCGTCGGAGGTGACGCGGAACTCCTTCTCCATCCAGTCGACGAAGGTGCGCGCGTTGCGATGGGTGAGCATCACGCCCTTCGGCTCACCGGTCGAACCCGAGGTGTAGAGGACGTAGGCGAGATCGTCGATCAGCACCCGCGCCGGGCTCGCGAGGCGGTCGTGCGCGGTGGCCGCCGCGAAGGTGATGCTCCGCTCGATCGGCGCCGTCGCTTCGAGCGAGATCGACAACCGCACGCCGTCGAGCTTCGCCAGCGTCGCGCTCTCGGGAAACGCCAGCCCGTCGAGCAAGAGCACTTCGAGCCGCGCGTCCTTGACGATCTTCGACAGCCGATCGGGCGGAGAACGAATGTCGAGCGGCACGTAGGCGAGCCCAGCCTTGAGCACTCCGAGGATCCCGATGATCGACTCGATGGTGACGGCGGAGGTCACACCCACGAAGGGCGTCGGCAAGGTGGCCTTGAGCGGCGCGAGCAACCCAGCGAGCCGATCGGAGGCGTCGGCGACTTCGCGAAAGGTGATCGTCCGTTCACCCTGAATGATCGCGGTCGGCGAACCCCTGCGCGCCAGGAGCGCCTCGTCAATCACCTCGTGCAGCAGCAGACTCACTCCGCCTCCAGATCCTCTCGTCAGGTCGATCGTTTCCTCGATCAACGGCGCTGTCGCATACCATAGGCGCCCGTCGTTCTGACCCTCGCGAGGAGTGCCATGTCGAACCCCATCGGTCGTCGTTCCAAGAAGGGCATCACTCCCAACCGCGCCCTCATGGCGACCGCGGTCGTGGCGGCAGGGCTCGCCGGAGCAGACATCGCGCCTCCGCGACCGGTCATCACGAACACGCCGCGGCCGCCGACGATCAACGTGGCGCCGCGGCCTCCGCCTGATGCCGGCGTCGAGATGAACGACCCGAACAAGCTCGATGCTGGCGTCAAGGCGACCGACGGAGGCGTTCCCACGCCGGCTCCCGCCCCAAAGCCCAAGCCGAAGCGCAGCTGAGCCTCAGGAGGCCGGCTCGAAGAGCGATGCGGTCGCGATCGGCCCGAGCTGATCACGCCGCGCCAGCCGGAAGCCCTCCGCCTCGAAGAGCGCGTCGAGCACCGGGAGTTCCATGCCCCACGAGTGCAGGCCCTCGGCCGAGGTGAAGAGCACGCCGTGGCGGTCGGTCTCCTCGACGATCGAGGTGAAGCCGAGCTTCGAGTAGTAGTCCCGCCGCGCCACCGTCGCCTCGGGTGTCGGCAAGAAGCCGCTCACGAGCACCCGCGCGCCCGTCCTCCGAAGCGAGTGAACGACCCGCGACGGCTCGGCGACGTTGCCAAAACAGTTGAAGGGGAAGAGGACCACCACATCGGTGCCGCGGCTGGTGAGTCCTTCTTCGGTGAAGAGCGAGGCCACCTCACGGCACGAGCCGACGTGGAGCTTCTGACGAGTCCTCGCCGAACCGCTGAGCCGCTTCCGCCCTGCCTCGACCAGATGGGAGACGAGATCGACGCCGTCGTAGTCGACGTGCTGGCGCTCCGCCCAGTCGAGGTAGCTGCCCGTTCCGCACCCCACTTCGAAGAGGTGCTTCGGTGAGAGTTGCTCGAAAACCTGAACGATCGCGCGTGCTTCCGCCTCGAGATAGGCCTGAATGGCGGGGGTCGCGTGTTCGCGGACGAACATCTTCTCCCCGCCACCGGAGGCGTAGAAGTCTCGCACGTGGCTGTCGCTCAGCTTGCGACTCATGGCCCGATCGAGGTGCCGCACCGGTGAAGAAACGTCGCCGTCCACATGAGGAGACACACCAGAGGCTGGTCTGGTGCGCAAGTTGGCGCTTACCAGGGATCGACGAGAATGTGGCCCTTGCCCGCGATCGTTGCGCACAGGTAAGACCCCAGGTGTTCAGCAGGTGTTGTCCCTCCTCCATGAGGTTGAAAATCAATGACTGCCCCCATCGGACGTCGGAACCCCAGCGTCTCCTCTCCCTCCACCTCTCGCACTGACGGCCCCAAGAAGGGTGGCGATGCCGGTCAGGCCGATCCCCCGAAGAAGGGTGACTCCGTCGGCGGCGGTGGCTGGAGCCCGCGCCCCACCGTGAACCCGGCCCCGCGCCCGCCAGTGAACGAGGGTGGCGCCAAGCCTCCGAAGGGAGGCGGTGATGTTCGCCCGACCGTGAACCCCGCGCCGCGTCCGCCGATCGACGAGGGTGGAGCGAAGCCGCCGAAGGGTGGCACCGACGTTCGTCCGACCGTGAACCCTGCGCCGCGCCCGCCCGTCAACGAGGGTGGAGCCAAGCCGCCCAAGGGTGGCGAGACCGACGGTCCGCGTCCGACGGTGAACCCGGCGCCGCGCCCGAAGATCAACAACGAGTAAGTGGCGGCCAAGGGGTACGTCGACGCCGCCTACCTCTCGAACGTCTCCCGCTCGACGGGAGGCTTCAAGACACTCACCCACGAGTTGATGCGCCTGCACCGCGGGGACTCGGTCCTCGACGTGGGCTGCGGCTCGGGTGAGGACACGATCGCGCTCGCGAAGCTCCTCGCGCCCGACGGGCGGGTGACCGGCGTCGACATGGACGCGGGCCTGCTCCGGGTGGCGACTGCGCGTGCGAAGGCAGAAGGGCTGAGCAACGTCGTCCATCGAAAGGCGCGGCTGCCGACCCTGCCGTTCGCCGATCGATCCTTCGATTCGATTCGCAGCGAGCGCGTCTTTCAGCACCTGCCAAAGCCACGGGAGTCGCTCCTCGAGTGCGTGCGGGTGCTCAAGCCCGGCGGTCGGTTGGTGCTGCTCGAGCCCGACTGGGGATCGTTGGTGATCGATGCCGGTGACACGAAGGTCGAGCGCGCGGTGCTCTCGGCCGGGCTCGACGGCGCGGTGAACAATGGAACCGCGGGACGACGGTTGTTGGGCGACTTCGTTCGCGCGGGGCTGACCGAGATCGAGCTACAGGTGATCCCGATTCAGTACCCGTCGCTCGCCGCGGCGGATCAGTTCATCCTGGCGGGCTTCGAGGCGGCGGCGCGAAAGAAGGTCGGTGCCCGCACGATGACGAAGTGGCGCACCGCGCTCGAGGCGGCGGACGCGGAGCGGCGGTTCTTCGCCGTCTTCAACTACGTGCTCGTCGTCGGAACCGCGCCAGCAGCGTGAGCAGAAGAACGGGCAGGGCGAGCCCTGGATCGAGCGCGCACTGACACTGAGTGGTGCGCTTCGGTGGAGTGCTCATTCCAGCATCGCCTGGAAGTCCCGCATCGATGACGATCGCGCCTGCGTCGATGATCACGCCCGCGTCGGAGGCGTTCCCAGCATCCACTGAGCCCGCGTCCACGCCTCCATCGACGATCGGCGTCGCACCACAGGCGGGATCGATCGGTCGATCGCGTTGGGCGAGGGCGAGCAGGTAGGCGCCGGCACCGAAGCCCACCATCGGCGCGTTGAACTTCCAGGCGCCCGTGCGCTCGTCGAACGTCTCGGGAATGAGGCCGGCGTTCGCCACCCCGTTGCGGGTGACCCAATCGAGCACGGCGTTCGCACGGGTCGAGTCACCTTGAGCGCGCAGGGCGATCGAGCCGCGGAGATCGGTGATCACCCACTCCGCCGAGTCGTACTCGCTGCCCCAGGGCGAGAGATCGGTGGCGCCGCCGTGATCGCTGCGATCGTCGTTGCGAGACCACCCCGGGCCCGCCGTCACCCGGAGCCGATCGAGCGCGGTCGAGGTCGCGAGGCCCTCCCGGCTCTGCGGAGCGAAGATGCCCATCGCGACCCCCTCGAAGGTCGCCGCGTCGAAGTGACCTGTTCCGCTGGCGAGCTCTTCGCGATTCGAGGCGAGGGCGCCGGTGCCATCGGTGAGCCGATTGATGATCGCCTGCCGCAGGGCGAGCGCGGCCGTTCGGTATCGCATCGCTCGAGTGCCGTCCTGGCGAGCCTCTGCCATCGCCGCCGCGTCGCAGAGCCCGCGCACCGCGGTGAGGTTCGTGTACGTCCACGTTCGTTCCCGCCCGTTCCAGTGCGTCTCCCAGATCGACGAGTCCTTCCGGAGCAGCCCGGTCGAGGGATCGATCAACGCGACGATGGGATCGGCGATCGTGGTGGCGATGTCGTTCCAGCGCGCATCGATGAAGGCACGATCGCTCGACTGCAATTCGTGGTGGCGCAAGGCCCAGAGCGCGAGGCCGAAGCCGTCGAACTCGAGGTTCGGGCCGAACTGATTGAAGTCGGTCTCCTCGACGCCGAAGCCGGTGTAGCGAGTGAGGGAGATTCGGTACGGCGGGACCTGGTAGCTCGACAGCTCGTTCCAGCGCTGGAAGCGGCCTCCTTCGGCGTCGAGGAAGAAGGTGAGGGCGTCGCGGGCTTCGGTCGAGAGGCCAACCGTGGCGAGCGCGGCGGCGGCGTAGGCTCCATCGCGCGGCCAGGCGACGGTCCACTCTCCCGGCGGGAGACTCGCGATCACCGCGCCCTTGCCTCGATGAACGATCGTCGCTGGCAGCACGTTCGAGCCGAGCGAGGTGCGGAAGCGGGTGCGGCGCGGCTCTCCATCGCGGCTGAGCACCTCTCGGAGGAACGCCTCTCGCGACGTCACCTGCGCCATCGCGAGCACGACCGCCGACTGACGGGCGACGAAGGCCTCGTCGGGCGAAAGGGTCGAAGGCAGCCGAAGTGCTTGTTGAAACCGCTCCCAGCCGAGCCGCTCGGTGTCGACGAGCTGCTGAGCAGAGGCTCCGGAGACGAAGGCGTCGAGCCAGCTTCGAACCGTCGCGACCGCGAAGGGATCTCCGTGATGCGCGACGACGACCGCGACCCACTGGCTCTGGCCGGGCGCGAGATCGCCCAGATCGAATTGGAATGCGCTCGCCCAGTCGTCTCCGGTCGGGAGCGCGCCACTGCGATCGAGCAGCTCGCCTTGCGTCTCGTTCACCACTCGAAACCCGTTCTCGGCGGCGGTCGATGCAGGCGTCCAGGCAGCAGCTTTGCTGACCGGTCCAATCGGCCGGCTCACCACGACGCCCGCGAAGCCACGCTCTTCGAGCTCGCGCCCAGCGTGGACGACGATCGTCTCCCCGTTCGCCTGGAGCTTCGACATCACGCCCGGCCGGCCGAAGCCGAGGTGGAAATTGTGGAGTGAATACGCGCGGACACCCGTCACCGCCGTCGTCCCCGTGTTCTCGAGCTTCAACGCCATCACGAAGCTCGCGTGGGTGAGCGATCGAGGCGCGAAGACGACGGTCGTCGCTTCGAGGCCGAGCACGTTGCGGTGCTTCCACGAGATCATGCCCGAGCCTCCGTGGGGACTCGGCGCCGCGGTGAGATAGCCGCTCTCGTCCGCCGCCTGCCGAATCCACTGCTGAGTGCCGTTCGCTCGAACGCCGAAGGAGGCGTCGAAGAGGAGATCGCGCGCCGCCACCATCTGGGGCTGGTTTCCGTTCCAGACCTCCATGCCGCTCGCGTCGAGCAGCGGCTCTTCGGTCGCTGGGAGCTGCTCTCGAAAATGGGTGATCGTCGCCGTCCGCGCGTCGGCCATCACCGCGCCGGCGCCGTTCGACGACGGCAGGGTGAAGAAGGTCCGCGTCACGGGCTGGGCGAACGACGCCGTGCTCAGCAACGCGAGGAGGACAGTCGTCCTCGAGGGCCTCGGGTCCCACCTCGAGCCGCGCTGCAACGTCGTGATCATCGGTGCTTTCACCTGGCCCATGGGCTGCTCTGCGGCATGTGCCGTGCCGACGCAACACCGTTCCTCGATGCTTGGAGTCGTCTGGTGAGATCGCCCTTTTCCCTCGGCGCTGGGCTCGTGCGCAGCCTCGGTGGCCCGATCGAGCCGCCTCCGATTCCAGCTCCGGGAGTAAGCTCGCCGAAGATGTCACCCGACGTTCGAACCGAGACCGATCCCACCCTGCCGTTGCAGCTCACCCGCCTGCGCCGGCCTGCCACCCTCAGCTGGACGGACAGCACTGGCCCGCACGAGTTTCCGCTCACGGGGACCGCGGTGATGGGGACGGCGGAGGGCGTGCCGCTGCGAGTGACCGACGGGCGGGTGTCGCGGCTCCATGCCGAGCTCACGCTCGACGACGCCGGGGTGTGGATTCGTGATCTCGGCAGCACCAACGGCACCTACGTCGACTCGGTGCGGATCGATCGTGTTCGGCTCGAGCAAGCAGGGCGATTCCGGTTGGGCGCGGTGGAGGTCTCGGTTCGGTTCGATGCGCCCGCGAAGGTGCCCTTGTGGCCGCAGGATCGGCTCGGCGCGCTGCTCGGCCGGTCCGATGCGATGCGTGAGCTCTTCATGCAGCTGACGAAGGTCGCGAGCAGCGATGCCTCGGTGCTGATTCACGGAGAGACCGGCACGGGCAAGGAGCTCGTCGCCCAGGAACTCCACGCGGCCTCGCGTCGCTCGCGAAAGCCGTTCGTCGTCGTCGACTGCGCGTCGTTGCCGGAGAATCTCCTCGAAGCGGAGCTGTTCGGTCACGCGCGCGGGGCCTTCACCGGCGCGATCACCGCGCGTACCGGTTCGATCGAAGCGGCCGATGGCGGCACCGTCTTCCTCGACGAGGTCGGCGAACTGCCCCTGGCGATGCAGCCGAAGCTCCTGCGGGTGCTCGAGTCGAAGCTGGTGCGGCGGGTGGGTGAGAACGAGCCGCGACCGGTGAACGTTCGGTTCGTCTGCGCGACCCACCGCGATCTCGAGGCGATGGTGGCGCAGGGCCAGTTCCGGGAGGATCTCTTCTTTCGTCTCGCCGTTCTCCCATTGCACGTGCCGCCGCTGCGAGCGCGGCCCGATGACGTCGAGCTCCTGCTCGGGCACTTCCTCGCTGGGCGGGATGCGACGCCGATCGACGCGGCCACTGGGGAACTTCTCCGTGCGCAACGCTGGCCTGGAAACGTTCGCCAGCTTCGTGGGTTCGCCGAGCGGGTGGCGGCGCTGGGGCTCGAACGCGCGCTCGCGATGCTCAAGGGCTCGGAGACGGTGAAGGAGCCGTCGAAGACTCCGGCCTCGGGCGATCCGCTCGCGATCGATCCGGCCGTGCCGTTCAAGGAGCTGCGCGAGCGCTGGGTCGATCACCTCGAGCGCGGCTACCTCGGTGCGCTGATCGCGAAGGTGGGGCGAAACGCCGGCTCGCTCGCCGACGCCGCCGGGCTCGATCGCAGCTACATCAACCGGCTCCTCAAGAAACACGAGCTGTGAGCAGCGCAGCGCGAATCCGAGTAGATCTCTCGACCCGGTGTCCGCCGCGATCCCCGACAGCCCGCGCCTGATCGGCCGTTACCTGATGGCCGGGCCGATCGCCGTCGGAGGCATGGCGAGCGTGCACTTCGGGAAGGTGCGGGGCGACGCGGGCTTCAGCAAGCCGGTGGCGATCAAGCGCATGCTCGCGCCGTCGACCGATCTCGAGGCCCGCGCGATGTTGCTGGACGAAGCGCGACTGGCTTCCCGGGTTCGTCACGCGAACGTGGTGCAGACGCTCGACGTCGTCGAGGAAGCGCGCGAGCTCTTCATCGTCCTCGAGTACGTGCACGGCGAGACGTTCGATCAGCTGCTCCAGCGCGCGAAGGCCTCGAAGCAGCCAGTCGCCCCATCGATCGTCGCCGCGGTGATCGCCGGGTCGCTCCGAGGGCTTCATGCCGCGCATGAAGCGAAGGGCGATGACGGTCAGCCGCTCGATCTCGTCCATCGCGACGTCTCGCCTCAGAACCTTCTCGTGGGCATCGATGGCGTGCCGCGAGTGCTCGACTTCGGAGTCGCGCGCGCCCGTGGGCGGCTCCAGGGAACGCGAGCCGGTCAGCTCAAGGGCAAGCTCGCCTACCTGAGCCCCGAGCAGGTGCACGGAGAGGCCTCGCGCCGATCGGACATCTTCTCGGCGGGCATCGTGCTCTGGGAGGCGCTCGCCGGTGAGCGGCTGTTCGATGCGCCGTCGGAGGCGGAGGTCCTCTCGAAGGTGCTGCTGTGCCGGGTGCCTGCGCTCGAGGGGCCAGCGGAGCGATTTCAGGCCGTCGTCGATCGAGCGCTCGAGCGGGATCCCGAGGCGCGCTTCGCGACCGCGCTCGAGATGGCGGAGGCAGTCGAAGGCGTGGGCGCCGCGAGCACGGCCGAGCTGGCCGGCTGGGTGAAGTCGCTCGCCAGTGACGTGATCGGGCTGCGTGAACGAGCGCTCGATCAGCTCCAGCAGGCGAGCGTGCCGGTTCCCGTTTCTCCGGCGCCTCGCAATCGTTCGGGGCCGTTCATTGCGCTTGGCCTGGTGGCGCTCATCGGAGCCGTCGCCGCGTACCTCGGGACCAACCGAGCCGAGCCGGTGAGCGATGTCGCCGAGCCGCTCCCGCCTTCGAAGGTCTCGATTGGACCGCCGGTGACGCCCGCTCCGGAGAGCCCGATCGAGAAGCCCGTCGAGCGCCCGCGCGCGGTGATCGCCAAACCACAGCCGAAGCCGGTTCTCGAGCCCGCGCCTCGCCCTCCGAATCGCTGCGATCCTCCATTCACCATCGATGCCTCCGGGGTGAAGACGTTCAAGCCGGAGTGCTTCAAGTGATCGGAGGGCTCTTGGTCGCGGCGCTCCTGGCCGCTCCCAGCGTCGAGCAGTGCGTGACGGCGAGCACCGAAGCGCAGCGCGAGCAGAAGGGCGGCAGTTACCTCGCGGCTCGTCGGCGGCTCCAGGTCTGCTCCGATCCCGCCTGTCCACCGGTCATTCAATCGGACTGCACCAAGTGGTTGGCCGAGGTGATCGCAGCGACGCCGAGCTTGGTCCTGGTCGCCCGGATGGACGGCGTCGATCAACGCCAGGCGCGAGTGCTGCTCGATGGGCACCTCTGGCAGGCCGAGCTCACCGGGCGGCCCGACGATCTCGAGCCGGGCTCGCACCAGCTCACCGTGACCGTCGGATCACAGACCCGCTTTCAGGAGCTCGTGGTGAACGTGGGCGAGAAGAATCGCCTCGTCGTCTTCGAGTTCACCAGCGCGCTCAACCCGAAGCCGGAGACCCCGAGCGTGAGCCGGCCGTTTCCGGTGCTCCCAGTGATCGTGTCGGTGGTCGCCATCGCCGGCTTCTCGACCTTCACCGCGGTGGGGCTCGATGGACGAGGGCGGCTCGACCGGCTCCTCGCCGATCCGTGCGCGACGACGAAGTCGTGTGAGGCTGCGCGCGTCGACGACATTCGCCGCCGGTTCGCGATCGCCGACGTTGGGCTCGGAGTCGGCGTCGTCGCCGTCGCGCTCGCTGTCTGGCAGTGGTGGAGTTGGCTCGCGTGGGCGCCGGAGAAGTGATCAGCTCGATCAGCGGCACGTCCACTTCGCGCAGCTGACGTTCCGCACGATGCTGTTCGTGTTGCCCTTGCCGTCGGGAATCGACTGGGTGTTCCCGGGATCGAGGATCCACCGGTTCCCGTCGATGAAGAACTTGTACTGCACGCTCTGGCCCCAGCCGATCTGCAGCGTCGCCTTCCATGCGCCGTCCGACTTCTCCATCGGCACGCCGTCGACCCAGCCGCCATCGCGGAAATCACCGCGCAGCTGGACGGATTGCTCGGTCGTCGCGGCGAGGCTGAACCCGAGTGGGCACACGCGCAGCTCAGTGGCGCAGGGCTCGACGGCGTTCGAGGTGACGTCGGGGATCGGCGTCAGCGAGCAGGCGGTGAGGAGCAGGAGCGCGGCGGGGCGCATCGTGCACACTCATAGCTCGCTCGCGTCGGAGGCGCACCGCCCACTCAGCGCTTCTTCTTCGCCTTCTTCGCGGGAGCTGGCTCGGCGAACCCGATCGCTGTCAGCGCCCGGCAGATGAGATCGGCCGTCGTCGAGGGCGCAGTGAAGGTTCTCGTCTGCTCGTAGCGCTCCCCTGACAGCATGCCCTCGAAGTAGATCCGCTCGCCGCGCCAGGTCACCGACAGCCGTTTCCCGTCGTGGCTCACCATGCACTCGTACCGGGGGCCATCGTAGTCGCTCGGACGAATCGCCATGGTGAGGACGCGCTCGGAGCCGGCGAAGCCAACGATCGGCGGCTGGAGTTCCATCGCACGCCTGAGCACGGCCGAGCTTTCGTCGTCCTCTTTCGAACGGAGACGTTTGGCGAACGCTGCGCCGTGCTTGCTTCGAACGGCGAGGACCGCGAGCCGAGTCGCGGTGGGCTCGTGATCGAACCAGGTTTGGTCGTCGGCTCCAGAGAGGGTCCACCGCCACTCGAGCGCCGCCTCGATCGCGCCCTGGGCCTTCTCTCCGAAGCGGGCATGCGCGACGCCGGCCACTACGTCGAGCGCGCCCATGACGTCGGGCGTCGGACTCCGGAGTAGGCCGAGCAGCTTCTTTTCATCCATCGCGGCGAGCCGTTCGAGCAGCGCCGGCACGTCGGTCGTGAGTCCCATGCAA
This sequence comes from Myxococcota bacterium, assembly GCA_052034585.1. GTDB lineage: Bacteria > Myxococcota > Myxococcia > Myxococcales > Myxococcaceae > Xiheimicrobium. The sequence continues at coordinate 7,086 of JBPOIJ010000157.1, read as the reverse complement.
TACAGAATGACCGTGCGCTCTCCTGGCGCGATGCCTTCGACGTCGAACAACGAGGCAAGTCCGGGAAGCGAGTCCGCGCCCTGCTTCATGAGCAGCCTGAGCGCGTTCTTCGCGAGCTCGCCTCGGCTCGAGTCGCACGGATCGGAGGTGAACCGGAGCTCGTCCCGGAGCGCACGCAGGGCCGCCTCGCGGAAGTCCTTTCCCACGGCTTCCTCCTCGACCATTCGCTCGAAGACGTAGTCACGGCGGTAGCGGTGCGGTTGCTCGAGCGCGGCGACGAGCTTGCCTTTGGGGACGTCGGTGGCGAACTCGTCTTCGTCGTCGAAGTCGGGCGGTCTCGGCTCACCCAACGCGACGAGCGCTGCCCGCGCGGCCAACCCGAGCGTCTCGTCGTCGGAGATGCCCTGCGCGTCGTACGCGTGTGGTCGCACCCAGTCCTTCGCCGCCTTGATCTTCGCCTCGGCGATGCCGCGGAGCACGCCGTAGACGCGCGAGTCGTTGCTGCGATTCGCGAGGATTCGATCGGCCCAGCCAAGCAGCGTCTTGTCCTTCGGGAAGAGGACGAGGAGGCCGGCGAGCGCTCCGCCCATCACGTCGAGCTGGAGCTTCGGCTCGCGCTTCTTCGCGATCAGCTTCCGCAGCATCGGGCCCGCGCGCTTGGGTGCCAGCTTGGCGTACGCGAGCGTGGCCTCGGCAAAGTTGAAATGGACGACCTCGGGGAGTGCTTCGCCGTCGAAGCCCTCGACGGTTCGGCAGAACGCGTCGGTGATGCGCTCGTGCCGGGTGAGCTTCTTCAGCCCGACCTGTCGATAGGCCGCCGCATACGCCGTCTCGAGCACCGACATGTTGCTGGTGATCGAGAGCACCTTGTCGACCAACTTTTCGGAGGCTTCGTCGCCCACCACGATGCTCGAGATCACCGCCGGCAGCAGATAGCTGTGGACGCGGAACATGTTGTCGAGGGTCGCGCCCTCGGCGTCGGTCTTCTTCTTGGCGGCGATGGTTCGTTCGAGGAAGTCGAAGAAGCGCCAGGCCGCGGCGTCGAGGAGAGAGCGCGCGCGTCGGTGCTTCGATCGCTGCAGCCCTTCGACGATGTACTTGAGCCGCTCGTCGTTCATCTCGAGCTTGGCGATCGCCTCGGAGAACGCCTCCATCGCGAGGTCGTCATCGAAGTGGGCGAGGGTCGAGACCAACGCCGAGGCCGCGCGCGAATTGTCGGAGTCGAACGCGAGCCCAGCGCGGAACGCCGCGGCGACCGGCACCGAGAAACGTCGGTCGACCTTCGTCTTCTCGTACGAGTTCGGCCACTCGCTGAGCCCCACCTCGCCCGCGCGGGTCGATCGGTAGCGCTCGAGGCTCTCGGCGAGCGTGCGGTCCTTCTTCGCGAGCGCGTCGAGGATCAGGTCGTGCGTCGCGACGTCATCGGGGAACTCGGCCATCAACTTCCAGCCGTCTTCCTTCGCCGCGAGGCGCGCCAGCACCGTCTTGCGGTCGGCCTTCCGCACACCTTGGGAGCGGTCCTTCTCGGTCTCCGCTCGCGCGGCCGGCTCGAGCAACGATGGGTCGACGTTCTTCCTCACCATTGCGCGGAGCTCGGCGAGTTTCTTCGCTCCGAGTTTCCCGAGCTTCGCCTTCTCCGGTTTCGCCAGCAGCCCACCGACCAGCTTCGCGAGTTCTGGTGTCACCGAGCCCGGCACCTTCGCCGCGAGCGTCACCGTCTCGGCGCAGGCTTGATCGTTTCCGAGGAACCAGTGCGCGAGCAGCCAGTAGTTCGCGAGCCAGGGCGCTTTGTCGAAGAGGCGCTTCTCCTTCTCGAATTGCGCGAAGGCCGGTGCGTACCCGAGCTCCTCGGCGAAGTGATAGCCGGGCGAGCCAGACGGGAGGCCCCAGAGCCACTTCACCCGCTTGAAGAGCGCGCGCGGCTCCTCGTGCGGCGCGAGGCCCCTTCGCGCCTTCTTCATGTCCCGATTGAAGGCGGCCATGAGCTTCGTGCCGCCCGGCTCCTCCTCGGAGTCGTAGTCGTAGAAGCAGGTGAAGATGAGATCGGCGATCGAGTAGTAGAGCGAGCCGTCGAGCTCGCCGTTCTCGTGGTTGTAGACGTGCACGTCGACGGTGCCGGTGCGCGAGGGCAGGGTGGAGGCGAAGCAGCGATCGCCCGAGGGATCGTGGCCGAACAGCTCGAGGCCGGTGAGCAGCCGCAGTGTCTCGTCGAGGTCGCTCAACATTGGCTCGACGCGTGGTTTCCCGCTGAGCCACTCGATGCCGCCTCCCAGCATCCAGGTGTCGGCGATCTCGCGGAAGAGCGCGTTGTACGCCGGCAACACCGCGGCCCACTCGACGAACTCGGCCGCCGGCTTCCAACCGAACGCCGCCTTCCAGCGCTCGATGATCTTCGCGTCGGCCTTGCCGAGCTTCGAATCGAACTTCGCGCGGAGCGCCTCGCTCTGGAGCAGACGTTCGCGCGCGACTTCGACGAGGTGACCGCCCTTCAACGAGGCCGAGGTGAGCATGGGCGGACGATCTCGCTCCGCGTCTTCGGTGCAAGTGCAGAGTTTGCGGAAGGTCGCGAGCGCGCGGCGGAGGAGGACAAGCGTCCTCGACCGGCCGAGGACGACAGTCTTCGATCAGGGTTTCGGCAGGTTGGCAGGTCGAAGCCGTGGCACGTCGAGTGCGAAGCGGGCGCGCGGAGGTCTCATGCGCCGGTCCCCATTCCTCGTCGTTCTGCTCCTCTCGTGCGGAGACACCACCACTCGGCCGCCGCTCCAGACGCCGCGGACCTTCACGCCCGGTGACGCGAGCTCGGGCGGTTCGGGCAATGGCGCTGGCGCAGGAACGGGCGCGGGAACGGGCGCGGGAACGGGCGCAGGGACGGGCGCTGGAACTGGTGCAGGCACGGGCGCGGGCGTCGGCGCCGGGCTGAGCGGAGGCGGCTCGAGCTCGAGCGGGGGAGGGTTCGCCCAAGGCGGTGGCACGGCCGGTGGAATGACCGCGGGAGGCCAGAGCGGCGGTCAGGTGAGCTGCGTCGAAGCCGAGCGTCGCTGTCCCGTCGAGTTCACGTTCCCCGCCGGAACGGAGAGCGCGGTCGAACTGCGCGGTGACTTCTCGCCCAACGGATGGACGACCGGCGTCCCGATGACGCGCCAGGGCTCACAGTGGAAGGCGATCGTCCCGGTCGCCTGGGATCAAGCCGTTCAATACAAGTTCGTCGCCGACGGGAACTGGCTGCTCGATCCGATCAACTCCGCGACGGGCCAGACCGGAGGCATCACCAACAGCCTCAAGGCCGCGACCACCTGCCCGACGACCTTCACCTGCCCGATGGCGAGCGGTGGCGGGAGCGCTGGAGGCGGTTCGACAGCGGGGGCGTACGACTGGCGCGACTCGGTCATCTATTCGATCTTCGTCGATCGCTTCTTCGACGCGGACGCCACCAACAACTGCTCGGTCTCGGGCGTCGATGGGCCAGCGAACTACGCAGGCGGCGATTGGAAGGGCGTCACTGCCAAGCTGCGCGCGGGCTACTTCCGCGATCTCGGCGTCAACACCCTGCTCATCACCTTCGCGGCCGAGAACTTCGACGGCATGGGCGCGGGCTTCGACGGGCGAAACTACAGCGCCTACCACGGCTACTGGCCCTCGGACGTGACGCGCGCCGAGCGCTGCCTGGGCACCGAGGCCGATCTCCGAGAGCTCGTCGACGTCGCGCATCAGCAGGGGCTCAAGGTGCTGCTCGACTACGCGATGGTGCACGTGCACTCGTCGGCGCAGGTGTACTCGCAGAACCCGGGCTGGTTCTGGCCGCTCCAGTTCAACGGAGGCGACTGCATCTGCAACGACTCCGGCGTCTGTCCGTGGAACTCGCAGGGCCATCGCTGCTGGTTCACCCGGTACCTTCCGCACTGGAACTTCACCGTGCCCGCCGCGCGCGCGTACTCGGTCGGCAACGTCATCGACTGGGTGAAGCGGGTCGGCTTCGACGGCATTCGGGCGGACGCGATCAAGCACGTCGACGGATCGTGGCTGACCGAGCTGCGGCAACGGCTCCAGAGCGAAGTGCACGCGACGCAGTCACCGCGCCAGCGCTTCTACATGGTGGGAGAGACCTACGACTTCGGGAACCGCCAGTACCTCGCCTCGTTCATCGATCCCTCGACCAAGCTCGACGGCCAGTTCGACTTTCCGCTGCGGAGAATCCTCCTCCAGGCGACCGTGCGCGGCGCCGAGCCGATGTCGAACCTGAAGGGCTTCATGGACAGCAACGACGGCTTCTACGGCCCCGACGCGATCATGAGCACGTGGATCGGCAATCACGATCTCGGCCGGGTGATTCACATGGGCGAGCGGCCGCCGCGGTGGGGCGAGTACGACAACGGCTCGAACTGTGCGTGGAGCGGACCGGGCGTCGTCGGCAGTCGAGATCCCTACGAGCGCGTCGCGGTGGCCTTCAGCGTGCTCTACACGAGCAAGGGCGCGCCGCTGCTCTACTACGGCGACGAGATCGGCCTGCCAGGCTGCGGAGATCCCGACAACCGGCGCCTGATGCAGTGGGCGAACCTGAACCCGCATCAGACCTGGCTCCAGCAGCGGCTCCAGAAGCTCGGAGCGATCCGCGCGGCGCATCCGGCGCTGCGACGTGGCACGCGCACGACGATCTCCGTCAACGACGACACCTGGCTGTACTCGATGAGCTCGGGCGCCGACACGGTCTACGTCGCGATCAATCGTGGCGACTCGACGGCGACCTTCACTGGGCTGCCCACCGCTGCGCTCTCGGAGCTGGTCGAGAACGGAACGGTGACTGGCGGAACGCTGCAGGTCCCGGCGCGGCAAGTTCGAATCCTGGTGGTGAGGTAACCGATGCGCTCGTTCCTCTTCGGAGTCGTTGTCGCCGCAACCGCCCTCGCGCAAGAGGCCGAGAAGCCCAAGGGCCGCTTCGAGTTCGGCTCGTACGGACGCGTCGGCATCGGGACGGATCTCGCCGGCCGGCTCGGGCGCAGCACCAACCTCGTCTCGCACGGGCCTCGGCTGATCGAAGACGGCTACGCGGAGCTCGAGCTGCGTCGTGAAGACGAGCTGGGTAGCCTGCGCAGTCGAGTCGTCGCCACCGTCGCGTTCTTCCCGCCGTTCTTTCACTTCGACGGAAAGAGCACCCAGAGCATCGGCATTCGCAACCTGTACGCCGAGGGAACGATCGGTGATTTCTCGGCGTGGGTCGGCTCGCGGATGTACCGGGGCGACGACATCTACCTGCTCAACTTCTGGCCGCTCGACGATCTGAACACCGTCGGCGCCGGAGCCCTCTTCCGGTTTGGAAAAACCCAGCTTCGCGTGCACGCCGGGCTCAATCGGCTGGATCAGCCAGGCACGTACCAGCTCGTCTCGAACGACAACCCCGTCGCGTTCGGCGCCGTCACCACCACGCGCCTCGATCGGCCGCGGATCATCGAGAGCGCGAAGCTGACCCATGAGCTCGAGGGGCCGGCGGGAGTTGGACTCCGGTTCTCGCTCTACGCGGAGGCGCATCAGCTGCCAGCGGGCGTCAAGCGATCGACGACGACCGGCGATGAGCAGGTGCTCCCGGGAGATTTCGGGCTGCTCGTCGGCGGACAGGCGACCGCGTGGCACGAGAAGACCTTCGCGCATCTGTGGTTCCGCCAGGCGATCGGCCTCGCGACGACGGACGAGCTGACGCTCCCGACGACGTTCAACAACAACCTCACCACGGCTGGAGCGCGTTCGACCCGGCTCGCGCTCGCCGGTGGGTTCGACGGCAAACACCTCGGGCTGTTGATCGGCGGCTATCTCGATCTCGTGCGCGACGCAGGCGTGGCCGACACCGGGAGTGGGAAGTACGACGAAGGCGCGTTCTCGGCTCGGCTTCAGTGGTACGCGACCGAGCACTTCGGACTCGCGGCCGAGGCGAGCGGTCAGCGGCGCGTCTACGCCTTGGTCGATCCGGCGACGGGCGCGCTGCGAGGTGGCTCGGTCGCGCAGCTCGGGCTGATGCCGTACTTCGCTCCGCTCGGGCACGGGCTCTTCGCGCGGCCGCAGCTCCGGCTCGTCTACGCGCTGTCGATTCGTGACGCGGGCGCTCGGTCGTTCGCGCCGGTCGACGATCCGTTCTCGAGTCGAACCCTCGATCACTACCTCGGCGTGAGTGTCGAGTGGTGGTTCAACGCCACCACGTACCCGGTGAGGTGACCCATGCGCGCCATCGTCCTCTCGACCGTCGTCTTTACCGCCTGCCTCGCGCCTCCGCCCGATGCGCGTCCGGTTCCGCTGGACACCCACGTACAGGATTGGCGTGACGAGGTGATCTACCAGGTGCTCGTCGATCGCTTCGCCAACGGAGACGTCAACAACGACTACCGCGTCGAGCCCGGGCATCTCTCGCGCTTTCAAGGCGGAGACTGGCGCGGGCTGGCGAATCACCTCGACTACCTGGAGCGGCTCGGCGTCACCACGCTGTGGATCTCTCCGGTCGTTCGCAACGTCGAGACCGACGCGGACTTCGACGCCTACCACGGCTACTGGGCCCAGGATCTGCTCGAGACCAACCCGCACTTCGGAGACATCGCCGAGCTGCGCCACCTGGTGAACGCGGCGCACGCGAAGGACATGAAGATCGTCCTCGACGTCGTCACCAACCACATGGGGCAGGTGTTCTTCTACGACCAGAACCTGAACGGGAAAGCCGACGTGTACATCGGAGGCTCGGGCGGCACCTCGCCCGTCACCCGCTCGACCGAGTTCGATCCCGATTGGGATCCGCGCGGCGTGCAGGTGTTCACCTCGCTGGGAACGGGAGGTCGGGCGCCGATCACCTTCTTCGATCAACCCGAGATCGCCCGCGTGCGTCCGCGTCCCGAGGTGCTGGGAACGGCCGACGCGTACCACGGCTTCGGTCGCACCCTGGACTACGAGCAGCCCGACCAACTGCTGATGGGCGATTTCCCCGGCGGCCTCAAGGACGTCGCGACCGAGCTCCCCCAAGTTCGGGAGGCGATGACCGATGCCTACGCGCGCTGGGCCGAGCTGGCCGATCTCGACGGCTTCCGCATCGACACGGTGAAGCACGTCGAGCAC
>JBPOIJ010000081.1:0-152076 GCA_052034585.1 Myxococcota bacterium | reverse complement strand
CTCTGCGAGCCGAGCCTCCTCTGCGAGCCGAGCCTCCTCTGCGAGCCGAGCCTCCTCTGCGAGCCGAACCTCCTCTGCGAGCCGAGCTTCCTCCGCGAGCCGCGCTTCCTCCGCGAGCCGCGCTTCCTCTGCGAGCCGCGCTTCCTCTGCGAGCCGCGCTTCCTCGGCGAGCCGAGCCTCCTCAGCGAGCCGAGCCTCCTCTGCGAGTCGAGCTTCCTCCGCGAGTCGAGCTTCCTCCGCGAGTCGAGCTTCCTCCGCGAGCCGCGCCTCTTCCGCCAGCCGAGCCTCTTCCTCGGCGCGTCGTCTCTCCGCCGCCAGCCGCGCCTCTTCCTCGGCGCGCCGCCGTTCCTCGTCGAGCCGAGCTTCCTCTTCGCGCCGGCGCCACTCCTCCGCCGGCACCGAATCGAGCGCACCCGATCGAAGGAGAATCGCGAGCAACGGCTTGTGGGTCGCCGCCAGCTGCTCACCGGGAGCGAAGTCCGTCCACCGCGCGATCTCTTCTCGTTCGGAGGCGGTGAGAAAGGGCGCTGCGCGCGAGAGATCCTTGACGCGAATCCACGGGGCTTCCGAGCCGGGTAGCGGCAACGCTTCGAAGGCGAGCCGAGCCACCTTCGCGCCCTCGAGCTGGGAGGCGCCCTCGACCTCGACGGCTTCGAAGTTGGCCGACTCGGCCGAGGCGATCACCTGGCGTACGGAGGCGAGCAGCCGGGCTGCCTGCTCCTCTTCACTCGAGATGCCGAGCTCGAGGAACGTCTCCGGGTCCGTCTCGGCGACCTCCCCTCTCGCCCAGAGCGCGTCGAGCTGGAAGAGCTCGAGCTTCTTCTCGCGCACGAGCCCCTGGAGCGGCGCGGCGATGCCAAACTGGCCATCGACCGCGACGACGTCGCCCTTCGAGAACAACAACCTGGTGGCCCGCCCCTTCGCGGTACACGTCACCGCGCCAGTCACCTTCCGCGCGTGCGCATCGAAGAGGGCTTCCGCGACCTGCGTGTTCGGCATCGAGTCGGCGAGCCTAGCACCCTCGTGGCGACTGTCAGGGAGCCGGCACCTGCACCTGGCGCAGCGCCTCGTAGGCCGCGATGCCGACGGACGTCGACAGGTTGAGGCCGCGGCGATCGTCGAGCATCGGAATGGTGAGCGGAGTGCCGTCCGCCCCCGAGAGGATCTCTTCAGGAAGGCCGGTGGGCTCGGCTCCGAAGACGAGGTGATCGCCCGGGGCGAACCTCACCTGCCACAGGCCTGTTCCAGTCAGCGCGGTGAAGAGAAAGCGGCGCGTTCCCGGGGTGTCGGCGAGGTAGGCCTGCCACGACGGGTAGAGCTTGAGGAAGACCTTGTCCCAGTAGTCGAGGCCGGCCCGGCGCAGCTGCTTGTCGTCGATCGAGAAGCCGAGCGGCTCGATGAGCACCAGCTTGCACCCGGTACAGGCACACAGCCGGGCGACGTTGCCCGTGTTGGGCGGAATCTGAGGCGACACCAGCACCAGGGTGAAAGGAGGCGAGACGGCCGAGAGGGTCGGAGTAGGATTCACCGCAGTGCCGCGCTTTCAGGTCAAGAACGCCACCCGCAACACCCTGCTCGCCACCGAAGCCGAGGCGGCCGATTCCTTCATGACGCGCTTGAAGGGGTTGATGGGGGTCACCGACTTCCCGATGGGGCGAGGGCTGCACATCGTTCCCTGCACCTCGATCCACACCTTCTTCATGAGGCTGCCCATCGACGCCCTCTTCCTCGATCGCGAGCTGGTCGTCGTCGACGTGTACCACGCCCTCAAGCCCTGGCGCATGAGCCGCTTCCACCCGGGCGCCCGCAGCGTGCTCGAGCTTCCTGCCGGAACCGCACTTTCCAGTGGAACCGCGGCGGGAGATCGACTGGTCTTCGAACCGCGCGCTTGATGACGGCGCTTGTCGCGTGGGAGCCGATTTGCTTTCTTCTCCAAACCTCAAGCTTCAGCCCACGAACCACATGCGCATCGAGGTCAGCGGCCAAAGCCACGTCGGGATGAAGCGGAACCACAACGAGGACAACTATCTCCTCTTGCCCGAGGAGCGCCTCTTCGTGGTGGCCGATGGAATGGGCGGCCATTCGTCGGGAGAGATCGCCTCGAAGATCGCCGTCGACGAGATGCAGGAGTTCTTCCGGATGACGGGCCAGGACCAGGACATCACCTGGCCCTACAAGATGGACAAGGCCCGGAACTACGACGAGAACCGTCTCGCCACCGGCGTCAAGCTCGCCAACATGCGCATCTTCGAGAAGGCGAGCGCCGAGTCCAAGTACAAGGGCATGGGCACCACCATCGTCAGCGTCTACTTCGCGCGCGACAACGAGGTGTGCGTGGCCCACGTCGGCGACTCGCGGGTCTACTTCTTCCGTGAGGGCGTGCTGAAGCAGGTGACCGAAGATCACTCGCTGCTCAACGACTACCTCAAGGCCAAGAAGCTCACCCCGGAAGAGATCGAGGCCTTCCCGCACAAGAACGTCATCGTTCGCGCGCTGGGCATGAAGGACAACGTCATCGTCGACGTCTCGCGCGTCGAGCCCAGAGACAACGACATCTTCCTCCTCTGCTCCGACGGGTTGTCGGGCATGGTGACCGACGCCCAGATCCAGACGGTGCTGCAGAGCCAGCCCGATCTCGAGAAGGCGTGCGGGCAGCTGATCGATCTCGCCAACGCGAACGGTGGCAACGACAACGTCACCTGCGTGCTCGCACGGTTTCGGCACTGACCCGTTGGGACAGTGAGTTCGAACCTTCGAGGCTGAAACTCTTCTCGTTCGGGTGCATTTCAGTGCGCACCATGAGCGAACTTCTCTTTTCGACCTTTCAGCTGGGCTCCCTGTCGTTGAAGAACCGGGTGGTGATGGCGCCGATGACGCGGAGCCGCGCGCTCGGCAACGTCCCCTCGGAGCTGGCGATCACCTACTACTCGCAGCGCGCCGACGCAGGCCTCATCATCACCGAGGGCACTTCGCCTTCTCCCGATGGGCTGGGCTACGCGCGCATTCCAGGCCTCTTCACCGACGAGCAGCAGGCCGCGTGGAAGCGGGTGACCGACGCGGTGCACGCCAAGGGCAGCCGCATCTTCGTGCAGCTGATGCACACCGGACGAGTCGGGCACGCGAACAACCTCCCGGCAGGCGCGCGGGTGGTGGCGCCCTCGGCGATCGCCGCGCCTGGCACGATGTACACCGACGCGGCGGGGCCTCAGCCGCACCCGGTTCCGGTCGCGATGAGCGAGGCCGATCTCGAGAAGGCGCTCGGAGAATACGTCTCGGCGGCGCAGCGCGCTGTGGCGGCGGGCTTCGATGGCGTCGAGCTTCACGGCGCCAACGGCTACCTGATCGATCAGTTCCTCAACGCCGCCTCGAACCAGCGCACCGACGGCTGGGGCGGGACGATCGAAGGGCGAATGCGCTTCGCCGTGGAGGCCGCCCGACGGGTGAGCGCGGCGATCGGCGGGAACCGGGTTGGCCTTCGGCTCAGCCCAGCCGGTGGCAGCGGCGGCATGACGATGGACGCGCAGACGGTTCCGCTCTCCGTGGCGCTCGCGAAGGCGCTGCGTCCCTTCGGCCTCGCCTATCTGCACCTCGTCGATCACTCCGCGCTCGGAAGTCCGAAGCCGCCCGAGGGCCTGTTCACCCAGATGAAGGAGGCCTTCGGCGGGCCGATCATTCTCGCTGGGAACTTCGACGGGCCTCGCGGCGAAGAGGCGCTCGCGGGAAAGCGCGGCGAACTCATCGCGTTTGGCCGGCCCTTCATCGGCAACCCGACGCTGGTGACGAAGCTGAAGACCGGCGCGCAGCTGCGGGCACCCGACTTCAAGACCTTCTACACCCCCGGCCCCGAGGGCTACGTCGACTATCCGCTCGACTGAACGTTCGACTCAGGCGAGCGACACGCGCACGCCGCGAGGGGCGAGGATCACGTCTTCGTACAGCCGGCCGCCTTCGAGTTCGGTGCCGTCGAGCACCGCGACCCGATTGAGGTGCGCGCCGTCGCCGATCTTCACGTTCGCTCCAAGCGAGACCGCGGCGCCGATGTGCACGTTCTTGCCCAAGCTGACGTGCTCGCCGAACCAGGCCGGACCGGAGATGCGCGCGTCGCCGAGCCGAGCCGACGGGTGCGCCCACGCCGAGAGCCCGTGGCGGATCATTCCGACGAACGGTGAGGCGTCGCCGAACCGAACGAGCGGCACCTGTCCGAAGAGCACGTCACGATGGGTCGACGCGTAGCGCTCGGGCGTTCCGAGATCGGACCAATAGACGTCGGTGTCGGTGAGCACGTGGCCGGCGACGGTCCCGCCGGCTTCGATGAGCTTCACGTACACGTCGCGGTTGATGTCGATGGGGCCGGAGGGCTCCATGAACTCGAACACCCGCGGCGAGAGCACGTGCACGCCGGTGAAGTGCCACGACGACAGTCGATCCCCGCCTGGTCCCTTGCCAGCGATGCGGCGCACCCGTCGTTCCGCGTCGAGCTCGACCGCGTTGTAGGTCTCTCCCTCGGGCATCGGGAGCAACACCATCGTCGCGTCGGCCTTCGAGCGCTCGTGCGCCTCGACGATCGGCCGGAGATCGACCGCGAAGAGCACGTCACCGTTGAGCACCACCGAGGTTCCGCCCGAGAGGAGCGACGCGAGCCCTCGAATGCCCCCACCCGTTCCCTGAATCTCCCCTGCCTCGTGGGAGACGACGAGCGAGAGCCCGACCCGCCGGCACTCCGTCTGGGCGATGCTCTCCATCACCTCGGGCAAGTGGTGGGTGTTGATGCCGACCTCCGAGATCCCCAGCTGCTGGAGCGTCGAGAGCGCGTAACGAAGGAGCGGCCGGCCGAAGAAGGGCATCGCCGGCTTGGGCCACAGCGTGGTGAGCGGACGCAGGCGCGTTCCCAGCCCGGCGCAGAGCACCATCGCGCGCATGTGTCAGCCGAGCTCCGGAACGTACTTGGCGCAGAGGCGACGGAGATCGTCGAGCTCGGGCTGCACCTCGAGCGCGGCCTTCACGTACCGCAGCGACGCGGGGATGCTCACCAGGAACCCTGGGTTGCCCTTCACCCGATTGATGAACTCGAAGCGGCCCGCGTCCTTCAGCTTGCGCTGCACGGTGAGCAGATCGAAGAAGCGCTTGAAGGGGCCGACGTCGATCGTCTCCTTGGTCTCCTTCTCGAAGGCCACGATGTAGGCGTCGAGCATGGCGTCGACGAAGGCGCGGTCGAGCTCGACGTAGCTGTCCCGCAAGAGGGCGACGAGATCGTACTGGCGCGGGCCCTGGAGCGCGTCTTGGAAGTCGATCACCACCAGCTCGCCGTTCGTCACCATCAGGTTGCGTGACTGGTAGTCGCGGTGGGTGAACCCGCGCGGCGCGGCGGCGAGCTGCTTGGCGATGCGCTGGAAGATCGCGTCGAGCTCGGTGCGCTCCTCGGGCGTCGGCTTCTTGCCGCTCCAGGCCTCGAGACCCCACTCGCGGAAGTGGTGGAGCTCCCAGTCGTAGAGCTCGACGTCGAAGGCGCGGGTGAAGGCGAGGCAGGACGGGTCGACGTTACGCTCGGCTTGCGCGCGCAGGTGCGCGAGCAGCTCGACGGCCTTGGTGTACCAGCCCTTCCGATCGCCCTGGAGGATCGCCTTCTCGAAGGTCTGATCGGTGAGATCTTCGAGCACCATCATTCCCGCGGGCTCGTCGTAGCGGAGGATCTTCGGCACCCGAATGCCGAGCTTGGTGAGGTAGCGGTGCACGTTGACGAAGGGCAGCTCGGTGGGCGCGTCTCCCTTCGAGGCCTCTTCGCTCTTCTTCGCCGCGTCGGGCGGCATCACCATGAGGACCCAGGAGTCGGGCGCGGTGCCGACCCGGTAGTAGCTGCGATTCGAGGCGTCGCCCTTGAGCTTCAGGACGGGCGGCTGGCCGATCGAGCGGCCGATCGCGCGCTCCACCTGGGCCACCAGCTGGCTGTCGAGATCCATGGGGCGCTGCTTATCGCTCCCGGCGCAGGGGCAGGAGATCAAACGACAGGGCGAGCATCGTGGCGAAGCGGCCCGCGCGCTCGGGGATCGCGTCGAGGCTCGACTGGTTGAAGCCGTTGGTCGCCACCACCACGACCACCTGCTCCTCGGAGTCGTTGCGGCCAGGCCCCACCCGCAAGATGCCGAGCTTGCCGAAGAGCCGCTGGATCACCTCTTCCACCGCGGCGGCGAGCTCCGGGTCGTCTTGATCTTCGGAGTGGCCTTCGCGCTCCCAGTCCTCCTTGAAGAGCACCCCGCGATCCTTCGCTTCTCGGAGCAAGGCGAAGGCGTCGGGAGGACGATCGGACTTCACCATCGTGCCGACGAGCTTGTTCTGCACCTGGTGCACGCCCGAGGCGGTGGTGACGGCGCTGAGCTTGGTGAAGCTCGCGCTGGTGGTGTTCATCGGGGCTTGTTTCTCGAAGCCGTCGTTGGGCCGCTTGAGCGCCTGCTGCAGACCGGTCTGTTGCTTCGCCTGCTGCGGCTGCTGCTTCTGCTGCGAAGCCGGTGCCTGCTTCTGGCTCGGCGCCTTGCCGAAGACGCGGGCGAAGAACCCGCTTGGCTTGTCCTGCTTCTCTTTTTCCGCCTCTTCGCGAGTCTCGGCGTGGGCGTCGCGCGCTTCCTTCGCCTGATCTTGCTCGGCGTGAGAGAGGGCGTGGTTGAGCGCCTCCATGTTGTGGGCGCCGGTCTCTTCCGCGGCCTTCTGCGCCTCGGTGTGGCTCGCCTCGGCATGGAGCGAGTCTTCGGAGTGCCCCGACTTGAGCCGCTGCTCCTTCTGCACCTGGGGCCGAACCTGCTGTGGCCTCCGGCGCTGCTGAACCGACGGCTGCTGGGCCCGGCTCGGCTGGGGCGCCCGGGTGGGCACTCGCGAAGGAGGTACGCGGGTCACGGTAGGGCTATGGTAGCGCACCTTCGATGGCTGACTACGGCAAGCGTGAATATGGGCGGTGCCCGTGTGGTGGGGCGTACGAGAACCGCTCGGTCGAGGTTCGGCTCACCGTGGGCGGCAAGGTGGTGGTGCTCACCGACGTGCCCCAGGGCGCCTGCCCGAACTGCGGATCGCGCGTGTACAAGGCCGAGGTGCTCGAGCGCATCGAGACGCTGATGAAGGGCACCAAGGTGCGCAAGGCGATGTGACGGCAGCCGGCGATCTGCACGGTTGAAACGGCCGCCGAGCTGCATGCCGCGCGACGATGCCCGTCGTCCTCGCATTCGCCTGTTTCGTTCTCGATCTCGTGGTCGTGCTGATCGGCATTCACTGGGGCTGCTGGGGTGAACTCGGGCTGTGGCTGGGTCTTCCCATCGGGCACGTCGTGGTGGCAGTCGTGGCGCTGGGGGTCGGGCTCCTCACGCGCAAAGCGACCCGCCTGGGCGTGCTTCAGACCTTCATCGTGTCGATCGCGATTCCGTTCGCGAGCCTCCTGGTGTTTCCCGCCGCCATCGACCTCGCCGCGAGTCCAGTGATGCGCCACTTTGGACTCGCGTACAGGGGAAGCTGCTGCTGAGCGCCGCTTCGCTCGATCCCGCGCGCGCCACCCGAGTGGACAAGGCGCTTTCGTGGTTGTGCCCATGAGCGAGGGCGACGCCGGCGATCGAGCCGAACAGACGAGGCGTGTTGGTCCTGTCCGGCCGGGTGGCGCCGCAGGGGGACCTCCGACGGTCCCCTCGCCCACGCCTGACGTCAGCCGAGCATGACCTCGCGCAGGAACTCGGAGAAGCGATCGGCGCACGCCACCCACGGCACCTCGGCGAGCGGCACGTCGAAGTGATCGTCGTTGTGAACGACCGGAGGGTCGTCGGTACCGTCGAGCTTCACGTACCAGGCGACGACGGCCTGGTTCTCGGTGGCGATTCGCAGAAAGCCTGCGCGGAGCTCGGCAGGGACGCCCAGCTCCGAGAGCGGCACGAGCTCGTCGTGGTTGGTGTTCTCCCGAAAGAGCGCGTGCACGCCCTTGATCGTGAAGAGCTCGCGCACCGAGGCAGGGAAGCGCACGCCACAGGCGGCCTCACGGGCGGCGAGCTGCTTCTCGGCTGGCGTCGAGAGAACCGGCTCGACGCCGAGACTGGCAAAGAGCCGGCGGTGAAACCGGAGCTCGAGCGGCGAGGCCAGCTTCGCGCGAGCCTTCTTCGGCGCGGAGGGATCGGTCGTCTTCACGAACCCGCGCGACACCTGGGCGGCAGCGGCTCGCTCCAGTGCCTCGACCGCGAGCGCCTCCGATTCGAACGTCTTCACCTGCGCCGGCTTCGAGCCCTTTCCGACGATGCCCGAGGTGATCGTGAGCGACCCGCCCTCGACGACGCCTCTCCAGAAGGCACGAAGCGCTCCCTCGGCGAAGTAGACGCCTGCCGCTGGGGCCTCCGTCTTCTCGAGGTAGATCGTCCGCGCCATCGGAGTGGCTCACTTCGGGAAGTAGAGCGCCCACGCCGCGATGCCGAGGATCGCGGCCACGGTCAGCTGAATGGGCAAGTCTCCGAGGAGCACCTTCTCGGGCGCCCCACCCTGCCCTCGCTTGTGCACGAGGAAGAGATAGCGGAACACGCCGTAGAGCACGCACGGCACGGTGAACTTGAGCCGGTCCGATCCCACGTGCGACACCGTCTCCGGCGAGACCGTGTACAGCCCGTACGCGAGCACCGTGCACGCTGCCGAAATGCTCATCATCTGATCGAGCATCGGCACCGTGTAGTCGGCGAGGTTCGCGCGATGCGACGCCGCTTCCTCGAGAGACGACAGCTCTGCCCGCCGCTTCGCGAAGCCGAGGAAGACCGCGCCGAGCATCGTGCAGAGGAACAGCCAGTTCGAGACCACGACCTCGATCGCCACCGCGCCGGCGACGACGCGCAAGATGAAGCCGAGCGCGATCGCCATCACGTCGAGCAGCACGGTGTGCTTGAGCCCGGCGGTGTAGAGCACCTGGAGCGCGAGATAGCCGCCCGCCACGCCGAGGTAGCCGAGGCCCAGCCACGCGCCCAAGGCCGCCGTCGCACCCCAGCACAGCACGACGAGCACGATGGCCGACCCGAGCCCCAGATGCCCCGCAGCGATCGGCCGGCGCCGCTTCTCCGGGTGCAGCCGATCCTTCTCGCGATCGACCCAGTCGTTCAGCACGTACACGCCCGAGGCGAGCAGGCTGAAGGCGATCATCGCCACCACGGCCTTGAGGACCAGCTCGGACGCGCTCGCCGACTTGGCGAAGATGAGGGGCACGAGCAGCACCCCGTTCTTCGTCCATTGCTTCGGGCGCAGCGCCTTGATCGCCGAGATCGGCCAGAGCGGCGCGGGGGTGGTGACCGCCTCCATCGTCACGGGCGGCCGATGCCGTAGTAGGTGAAGCCGACCTCTCGCAGCTTCGCAGGCGAGTAGATGTTGCGGCCGTCGAACACCACGGGCTGCTTCATCATCGACTTCATCCGCGCGAAGTCGACGTTGCGGAAGTCGTTCCACTCGGTCACCACGAAGAGCGCGTCGACGCCCTCGAGCGCGTCGTACGGCCGCTCCATGTACTGGCAGCGATCCTTCAGCGCGCGCTTGGCGGTCTCGGTCGCCACCGGGTCGAACGCCTTCACCTTCGCGCCCTTGCCGGTGAGCCCTTCGATGATCTCGATCGAGGGCGCTTCCCGCATGTCGTCGGTCTTCGGCTTGAACGCGAGGCCCCACACCGCGAAGGTCTTTCCGTCGAGCGAGCCGAAGTGCTTGAGCGCCTTGCCGACGAGCAGCTTCTTCTGCTTCTCGTTCGTGCGCTCCACGGCCCGGAGGAGATCGAACTCGATGCCGTACTCACGCGCGGTGGTGACGAGCGCCTTCACGTCCTTCGGGAAGCAGCTGCCGCCGTAGCCGACGCCAGGGAAGAGGAAGGGGTAGCCGATGCGCTTGTCGGCGCCCATGCCCTTGCGCACCATGTCGACGTCGGCCCCGACCTTGTCGCAGAGCAGCGCCACGTCGTTCATGAAGCTGATGCGGGTCGCCAGCATCGCGTTCGAGGCGTACTTGGTGAGCTCCGCCGAGCGGGTGTCCATGAAGATGATCGGGTGCTCGGTGCGCACGAACGGGCCGTAGAGCTCGCCCATCACCTGCCGGGCCTTCTCGGAGTCGGCGCCGATGACGACGCGATCGGGCTTCAAGAAGTCGTCGATGGCGGCGCCTTCCTTCAGGAACTCGGGGTTCGACACCACGTCGAAGGGAATCTTCGTCTCGCTCGAGATCGCGGCGCGCACCTTGTCGGCCGTGCCAACCGGCACCGTGCTCTTGTCGACGACGACGGTGTACTGGGTGATCGCGCGACCGATCTCCTTGGCCGCCGCGAGCACGTACTGGAGGTCGGCCTCACCGGACTCGCCCTCGGGCGTGCCGACGGCGATGAAGACGACCTGGGCCGGCGCCACCGAGGCGCGCAGGTCGGTGGAGAACGAGAGGCGCTGCTCCTTCACGTTCTTCTCGACGAGCTCCGACAGGCCAGGCTCGTAGATGGGAATGTCACCCTTGCGGAGCATGTCGATCTTCCGCTGATCGATGTCCACGCAGGTGACGTCGTTTCCCGAGTCGGCGAAGCAGGTTCCTGCCACCAAGCCGACGTAGCCAGATCCAATGACCGCGATGCGCATGGCCCGGCCTGTAGCGCAAGACTCAGGCGCCTGCCAGCAGCTGCCGGAGGGTGTCTTCCCCGCGAAATGCCTCGGTGCGCCCGACCTCGGAGAGCGGATCGATCACGAGCCGATCGAGGAGCGCGCGGGTCGGAAAGGCGAGCGTCGGCCGGAGCGGCGTGAGCGCTGGCGCCGACTCGGGGAAGAGCCGCTCGACGACGCCCACCGCCGCGAACAGCGCCTTCTCGAGGCCGAGCTGCGCCGCGCGCTCGAGCACCACCTGCCCCTCGGGCGGCCGGGAATACTCGCCGCCCATCGAGGGAGCGCCCTCGGCGAGCTCGCGCAGATCGATGAACTCGAGCATCGGCACCTCGAAACCAGCGCGCGCCATCAGCGCCACCTGAACGAGGATCGCGTCTTCGAGCGAGAGCCGCCGCATCGACGGCCCGTACACCTTGTAGGGGAGCGATCGATCGAACAGGCCCTGATCGAAGGTCGGCGTTCGCAGCAGCGCGCCATGGACGATGAGCGAGGTGCGGGTGTCGCTGAGCACTCGCTCGGTGGGTGAGCCAGCAGCCGTTTGATCGGGTGCGAACTCCGCGCGACGCAGCCAAGCCACCATCGGGTCGACGTCCTTCGGAGGGACGAGCAGGCGCACCTCCATCACCGGGCGCCAGGCGACGTGCGGGTAGAGGCTGTCGGTGTACGACGCGCCGCCGATGAGCAGCACCTTGCGGCCTTCGAGCTCGTCGACCGCGCGCTTGAAGTTCACCAGCTTCATCACGTTGTCGTTGGCCGTGCCTTGGTAGATCGAGAGCAGCCGATCCTTCACCCACTGAGGCGCGCCGCAGTGGCCGAGGCGGTATTCCAGGTTGTAGGCCGCGACGGGCGCAAGCCCCTGGCCGATCGCCCACTCGACGAACGGCTCCCACGGCGCGCCGGTGAGATCGACGCGCTTGGGAGAAAACGACGTCAGCACGCGGAAGAGTTCGATCATCGAAGCGGCCATGTCGCTTCTCTGCGATCGAACCTCGATGGACGCAACGCTTGTTTCTGCGTGGTCGCGCGTCGAGAGGCGCGTCAGACTCCTCGCATGGATCTCTCGTCGCGAATCGCAGACGCCACCTCGGCCGCCGCCAAAGGTCGCGCCGTCGATGCGCTGGGCGCCCTGCTCGAAGCATGGCGGGCGCTCCCGTCGCCGGCGATCGCAACCGCGATGGAGAAGCTCACCGCCGCGGCGCAGCCTGCCGCTCCACCAGACTTCGAAGCCGCAACCGAGACGCGAGATCTGGTGGAACTCCCGCGCCTCGTCGAAGGGCTGCGGGACGTCGACGCGGCGACGGCCGTGGGCCGAGTCGCCAAGCTCGGCTTCATCGAGAACGACCCGCGCGTCGCCTCGGTGCTCGTCGGTTACCTCGAAGATCCCCCGTACCACGCGACCGTGAGCAAGCCCTTCTGGACGCGGGTGGATGGAGCAGCAGCTCGCGAAAATCATCGCCGCGACGCCAAAGGCCCCGCCGAAGACGCCCGCGGCGATCACCAAGGCGCTCGCAGGCGTGCGCTTCAAGGCGGCGACCTCGGGTCTCGAGGCCGCCCCGAAGACTGGGGTCTCGACCCAGGAACTCTTCGCCGCCGTCTACGCAAACCCGGACGACGACGCTCCACGCGCGGCGCTCGCCGACTTTCTCCAAGAACGCGGCGATCCGCGCGGGCAGTTCATCGCGCTCCAGCTCGCCCCGAACCAGGCCGAAACGAAAGCCGAGCAGCTCGAGCTGCTGCGAAAGCACCAGCGCGCCTGGCTCGGAGCATTCGCCAGCCACCTCACCTACCTCGCCTACCCGTCGGTGAGCCCGACCGATCCGGCGCTCAAGCAACCGACCAGCATCGAACTCTGGTGGCACCGCGGCTTTCCGGCGGCGGCGCTGATCGAATTCACCAAGCCCAAGTTCATCGCGCTCGCCGGGCGGGCGGAATGGAACACCCTCGTTCGGGTCCGCGGCTTCCACCGCCTCGACGCGAGCCTGCCCGACGACGCGCTCTCGACCTTCTTCGGCAATCTCGGCGCCGCGCGCGTGCTCGACGGGCTGTCGGTGCGTCAGCTCGAGCTGGCCTCTCGGGTCAAGCCACTCGCGGCGAGAGTGCGGGCGCTGACCTTCGACGTGCGCAACGACGATCCGAACCTCGTCCGGGCGGCGCTGAGCGCGTTCACCAGCCTCGAGCGCCTCGCCATTCACTTCACCGAGGCGGAGGACGTCTCGATCGTCTCGAAGGTCCGCTTCGAAGGCCTGCGCTTCCTCTCGCTCACCGGCCGCCATTCGAATCTCGCGCTCACCGTGGAGCGCACCGACGGGCGATGGACGCCGGTTGGATCGCTGTCGGAGCGGAGCGCGGCCGAGTTGGGGAAGTTGCCGATCGAGCTCGCGCGGTGATCAGCGTCGATGCGACGGTCGACGCAGGCCGAGCCGCGCCATTCGATAGACGACGGTTCTCCGCGGGAGCCCGAGCCGCACCGCTGCCGCGCTCACGTTCCACCGAGTCCGCGCGAGGGCCTCGAGGAGCAGATCTCGTTCGGCGTCCTTGAGCGCACCACGCAGGTTCGAGCGAGGCCCGGCGGCCGAGAGTCGAGAGGGCAACGCATCGGAGCCGACCTCGTCACGCACCGCCGCTCGCGCCGCGCGCAGAATCACGCCTCTCAGCTCACGCACCTGTCCGGGCCAGGCGTAGGCCTCGAGGAGCCGGGCCGCATCGGAGCCGAGGGCCAGCCGGGGCCGGTTCAGCGCAGCACGTGCCTCGCGAAGGAACGAGTCGGCGAGGGCCAAGACGTCGGCGGGCCGTTCCGAGAGCGCGGGGAGCTCGACGACCGACCAGCCCATCGCCTCGAACGCGGCCCGATCGCTCGAGGTCGCGATCACGGTTCGCCGGCGCTCGCGAGCGAAGGCGCCGAGCTCGTTCACCGCCTCGTGGGTCCAATGGTCGACGTCGCGAATGACGAAGGCGCCGTGGGCCTTCGGCGGAGGCACGCCATCGGAGAGGGTCGGCGAGGTCGTCCCTCGGGCGCGGAGCGTCGCCTGCGCGAAGGTCGACCGACCCGAGCCTCGTGGACCCACCACCGCGAGCGGATTTCCTGGACTCACGAGCTCCTCGGCGAGCGCGTAGAGGCGCACCATGAACGGGTCGGCCACCGTGGGCTCATCGGGCACCATCGACATCGAGAGCAAGCGGCAGAACGCCGCCTCGATGAGCGCGTCTGCGCCAGCTCCGTCTTCGGGCGAGCGCGCCCACGCGGTGCTCGCGCGAGGCCCCGCAACGTCGGGCATCGCCGCCATCAACGCCTCGAGCGGTGCGCGCTCCAGCTCGGGAATCACCGCGCCAATGAGATCTTCCGCCACTTCGCCCCAGCTCGCGATCGCGCCGGACGCAGCGACCGCTTCCACCACGCGGCGAGTGAGGGCCTGACGGGCGGCGACGTTGAGGCCCGCGGTCGAGACGAGGAGAAAGGCGCACGGCCTGCGCACGCCAGCACGACGCACTTCCTCGGCCAGGCGCGCGGTCAGCTCGTCTTCACTCGCCAGACGTGGCGGCGGCACCAGCGGCGTTCCCAACTGCGCGACGATCAGCCGGCTCGACCCGAGCGCGATCTCGTCTCCGATCGACAACGGAAGCGGCGCCTCACAGGGCACGTCGTTCACCCGGACGCCCGAGGTGCCTCCGAGTGGATCGAGCACCGGCCGATCGCCGATCACCCGCAGCGACAGATGGCGCTCGTCGACTCCGGGATCACGAAGCTCGAGCCCCACGCCGCGCGCGCGGCCCACGATGAGCTGCTTGGTCGTCGGCAGCTCGACCGGGCCGATCCGCTGAGGAGAGATGACCAACACCGCCCACCGCGACATGGGCGGGAAACCTACACCGACTCCCGGCCCACAACCCGTTGATCGGCGGGGCGTGAATCGGCTGCTCGAGTGCCCGTCAGACCCGGCATGCTGCTCCTCGCCCTTCAGCTCGCGACCGCCCCCCTCTCCATCGCCCCGCCTCCCGAGCGCCCTGCCATCGTCCTCACCGCGAACCCGGACGGCGGCAAGCGCAAGGACGGCCACGACGACGAAGACGCGCGCTGATACGCCCGGCGAATGCCGGAGCCCTTCAAGAACCTCCTCAACGCCGAGCGAGTGAAGCTGATCGCCGCCGACTTCGAGCGCGCCTGGCCTGCGTTCCCCACCAGGCGATTCCTGAGCGACGCGACGCGCGGCCTCGAGCCCCTCGAGCTCAAGGCCCGAGCCCGCCACATCGCCAACGCGCTCGCCAGGGCGCTCCCCGCTGAGCTCACCGCCGCGCTCGAGATCGCCAGCGCGTCCCTCGGTCCGACGTTGCCCAAGACCGAAGACAACGGCGCCGAGCAACTCCGGCACCTGGCGCTCGCGAGCTGGCTCCACGAGGTCGGCCCGCGCGACGTCGAGGCGGCGCTTCGAACGAACTACGAGCTCACCCAACGCTTCACCGCCGAGTTCTCGATTCGTTCGCTCATCGTCCACGCGCGGGAACAGACGTTCGCGACGCTCGCACGTTGGGTGAAGGACGAGAGCCCGCACGTGCGCCGGCTCGTCTCGGAAGGAACGCGGCCGCGGCTGCCCTGGGCGGAACGGCTCCCCGAAATCCAGGCCGACCCCTCCCTCGTCCAGCCGCTGCTCGAGCAACTCAAGGACGATCCCAGCGAGTACGTGCGGCGCTCGGTCGCCAATCACCTGAACGACGTCGCCAAGGATCACCCGGAGCACGTGCTCGCGGTCGCCAAGCGATGGCTCGTCGGCGCCTCGAAGGAACGGCGACGGCTCGTGGAGCACGGCCTCCGAACGCTCCTCAAGGCGGGTCACCCCGAGGCGCTCGCGCTCGTCGGTGCATCGGCGGCGAAGCTCGACGTGAAGGGCTCGGTCAGCCCCAAACGCGTGCGAGTCGGGAGCGCCATCACCGTGGAGGCGACCGTTCGAAACGAGGGCCGCGCCGAGACGCACGTCGTCCTCGAGGCGGTGGTGCACTTCAAGCGGCCGACTGGCAGCGCCACGAAGAAGTTCCGGCTCGCGCGACTCGATCTGGCTCCAGGCGAGCGCCGGACGCTGTCGCGGAAGTTCACCATGGCGCACCGCTCGATCCGCCGGCTGCATGCGGGCGTTCATCGGGTCGACGTGCAGGCCAATGGCCGCCTCGCGCCCGCGGGTCAGTTCGTGCTCGTCACTTGAAGAGATCGGCGCGCAGCACCGCGTTGCCGCCTGGCGGGACCTTCACCGTCACCTTGCGGGTCACCCCCAGCTGGGAGTTCTTGAGGACGAACGTCGCGGTACCTGCGGGCACTTCGACCGGATCGATCGGCGTGACTCCGAGCTTCTTGTTCCCCAACCAGACCTCGGCCCAGGGGTTCACTCGAACGGTCACCTTCCCCAGCTTCGGCTTCTTCGGCGGGGGCGGCGGCGGCGGCGGCCGCTTCGGCTTCACGGGCGGCGGCCTCACTGCGACGACGACCCCGGCATCGACCGGCGGCGCTTCGAGGACGAGCGTGGGCATCACCCGATCCGTCGGCTGTGGCTGGGCGATCGGCACCTCCACCCGGGGCGGCTCGCGCGGCTGCTGCTGCTGAGAGCCGACGATCGCGGCGACCGTGATGGTGAGGAAGATGATCGCGGTCCCGAGACCGGCGAGGAGCAGCCACAGCCCTGGCCGGGCGAGCGTCGGCTGCGGGGGCTCCTGCGCGGGCGGGGGCACCGGCACGCTCACCGCGCGCAGCAACGGCTCGGTGTGCGAACGCGACGGCAGCGGCGCAGTGCCCTGCACCCGAGCAGACGGGAGCGGTGCGGTACCTGAGAACGCTGGCTGCTGCCCCGTGTTGCCGATGTCGTCTCCCAGGTGAACGGGCGCCGCCTGGGGCTCTCCGTGAACCGTCTTCAGGAAGGCGCTGATGTCGGCCGCGAGCACGGGATGACCGGACGAGGTGAGCCAGCCCTCGAGGGCCTCGCTCATCGCGTGCGCGGTAGGCCAGCGCTTCTCCGGGTCGAGGGCGAGCGCTCGCGTCAACGCGTCCTTGATCGGTTGGGGCGCGCTCTCGGGCGGAACGTAGGCGAGCGGCTCGGGAGTGCCGTCGTCGCGCAGCGGCCCCAGCGGTGGCCGATCGAGCGAGATGAGCTCGTGGAGGAGCACGCCCGCGCCGTACACGTCGGCCCGCCGATCGATCTGCGAGCCGGAGATCATCAACTCCGGCGCCATGTAGGCGAGCTTTCCCTTCGGCCGGCCGACCCGCGTCTCGGCCCCACGCATCGCCCGCGCGATCCCGAAGTCGACCAACTTGGCCATGCCCGACGAGGCGACCAGCACGTTCTCGGGCGTGACGTCGCGATGGAGGATGCCGAGCTTGCGGCCCCGTTCGTCCTTCAGCTCGTGGGCGAACTCGAGGCCCTGCAGCACCTGGGAGATGAGCCGCACCGCGACCGGGAGTGGAATCGTGAGCTTCTTCTCGCGACAGGTGTCGATGAGCGCGCGCAGGCTCTTGCCGGGCACGTACTCCATCGCGATGAACCAGGTGTCGCCTTCCCGCTCGAGGCCGAAGACCTGGACGATCGACGGGTGCTGGAGCTGCGCCGCCAGCTGCGCCTCGTTGAGGAAGAGATCGATGAAGCCCTGATCACGCGCGAGGTGCCGGAGGATGCGCTTGATCACCACCGTCTTCGAGAAACCGGCGGGGCCTTCCTGGCGCGCGAGGAACACCTCGCCCATGCCGCCGGTCGCGAGCAACGAGAGCAGCCGATAGCGGCCGAGCTTCTCGTCAGCCATCGAGCTGGCCCTCCAGCTGCCGCGCGGCGTCGGCGAGCGTCACCCGATCACGATCGTCTCCCAGCCAGGTGAAGAGCTTCCGCAGGCGGGCGAGCTTTTCCTTCGCCGGGACGAGCACGTCGCGCTGCTGCCGGGCGAGGCTCTCCGGAATTCCATCGCTCACGTCCAAGACGTCGATGGCGTGCAGCTCGAAGTTCACGTGCGCATGGTGCCGCAACCGTCGAAAAGTCGCCTCCACCAACGGCCAGGGCGCCGAGGTGGCGACCGTGCCGATGAAGGGCACTCGGGCCAGCGGCGTCACCGCCATCGGCAGCTCGACGATTGGCGCGGTGCCTCGTCGATAGGGCGCGGTGAGCGACGGTCGATACGGCACGAGCGGCGCGAGGAGCACCTTCGGCGAATCGAGGATCGCGCGCGATGGCCGCCGCACCGCCGCGAGCGCCGCCATCACCGAAGCCTTCGCCAGGTAGTACGGCGTCGCCGGGTAGGTGGAAGAGTCGTAGCGATAGCCCAACCGCACGGCAGCCTGGAGCATCGCGGCCGAGAGCGTGTAGCCCGGCGCGCGAAAGCCAACCGGCGCGACCCCGGTGCTCGAGACGATCGCCTCGTGCGCCCGTCGGAGATCGTCTTCGATCGCCTCGCGTGGCCAACGAGACAAGGCGTAGTCGTGCGAGAAGGAGTGGTTGCCCAACTCGACGCCCGCAGCGGCGGCCGCCTCGAGGGTCGGCGCCAGCGCTCCATCGGAGAGATCGGAGGCGATCACGAAGAAGGTCGCCGGCGTTCCCACCGACGAGAACAGCTCGAGGAAGCGCGGAATGGCCGTCGACCAGACCAACGAACGCGCCCGCTCGTCGAGGATCGACTCCGGCAACCCCTGGATCCGGCAGTAGTGCCCAAGGGAATCGAGATCGACCGAGATGCTGGCCAGCCTGAGCTGCATGAAGGCGCGGACACTACCACCCCGCCCTGTGGTTCCACGTGGCATCGTGTCGGACGCAACCCAAGTCGCAGCGCGCTGCAACTTGGGTTGCACTGGCGATGGGCGAGTGGGCCGCAAGCCAGCGTTCCTCCGAGCGGCGCCCGCTGGCCTTCGCCTTGCGAAGGAGTTCCTCATGACCCGATCGATCCTCCTCCGCTTCCTGGCCCTGACGTTCCTCGTCCTCCCGCTGCTCACCGGTGTGTCGGGGAAGGGGTGTGGTGGCGAAGACTCCTCGTCGGTGAAACAGGATCGCATCGTGACCCAGTATTCGGTGCACTACGACGCGAACACCGACGTGACGTACGCGCGGGTCACCTTCCGGTTCGGCAACAACCTGGGCACGGTGCTCGAGCTCACCGATCCGGCCTCGGTCACCTTCAACGGCAAGCCGCTCGCGTTTCAGCCCGTGCCTGGGTGGCATGAGCTGCAGCTCCCCGGAAAGGTCGTTGGCACCTTCGTCTACAAGAACGTCGAGGGCGCGAGCTTCACCAACGAAGTGACGGCGCTGCCCGAGGTGAAGCACCCGGAGGCCATGGCGATCCCCGCCGGGCAGGCGTTCAGCTACTCGTGGCAGGGGCCAGCAGTGGTGAAGGACGAGCTGGTGCAAGTGACGGTGAGCAACGAGAACCGGCTCGACTTCTCGATCGTCGATCAGCGCGGCGTGGGCGCGACGGAGCTGGTGATCCCCGCCGACAAGACGCGGCGGTTCGCTGGCACGGGCTGGCTGGTGGTGAAGCGCACCGTCGAGAGCCCGCTCGAGGAACACCCCGGCGCCGGCGGCTTCATCTGGGCCACCACCCAGCCGAAGGACGCGAGGGTGACCTGGACCTCGACGGCGCCGTGAGCGGTGGGCTACTTCCAACGAGGGAACGAGGGCGGAGCGGCTAGAGTCGCGGCAGGAGGTGCCGTGCACGATCAACCCGACTCAGTCGGCGCCGAGCCTGATCGAAAGACGTCACTGCAGCTCGCCCCGCCCGGAGGCCGACGCACGATTCGGGAGTACTCGCTCGAGGTCGTTCGCGGCGCGGAGCGAGGCAAGACGGTTCGAGTTCGCAGCCCACGCTTTCGAATCGGAGCGCTGCCAGGCGCCGATCTCCTCCTCTCCGACCCCGCCGTCTCCGGGCTGCACTGCGAGCTGGTGCACACCGAGCGTGGGGTTCGCCTCCAGGATCTCGGCAGCCGAAACGGCACCTTCGTCAATGGGCTCTTCGTCACCGACGCGACCCTCACCGGGCGCGCCACCCTCGAGCTCGGCGGGGCGCAGCTCGCCTTCAAGCCCGAGCATGGCGGAGTGGAGATCGAGGCGCTGGCTGACGAGACGTTCGGGCCGTTGGTCGGGCGCAGCGTGGTGATGCGCGAGCTGTTCGCCACCCTCGCTGGTTACGCTCCACGCGACGCCACCGTGCTGATTCAGGGCGAGACTGGCGTCGGCAAGGAACTCGTCGCCGAAGCGATCGTCCAAGCGAGCCCTCGCGCCGAGAAGCCACTGGTGGTGATCGACTGCAGCGCGCTCGCGCCGACGCTGATCGAGAGCGAGCTGTTCGGCCACGAGCGCGGCGCCTTCACTGGAGCGACCTCGGCCCGGCCGGGCGCCTTCGAGCGGGCGAACGGCGGCACGATCTTCCTCGACGAGGTGGGCGAACTTCCTCTGGAGCTCCAGCCCCGGCTGTTGCGCGCGCTCGAACGACGGGAAGTGCAACGGCTCGGTGGCAAGGGGCCGATCGCGGTCGACGTGCGGGTCCTCGCGGCGACGCACCGCCCCCTCGAGCAGGAAGTCAACGAGGGCCGGTTCCGCCCCGATCTCTTCTTCCGCTTGTCGGTGCTGCGCGTGGTCGTGCCGCCGCTTCGCGAACGCCCCGACGACGTCGCCGTGTTGGCCCAACACTTCCTCGGGTCCGGCGCGACGATGGACGCGGTGACGCTGGCCCGCTTCACCGGGCACCCCTGGCCAGGAAACGTTCGCGAGCTCAGGAACGCCGTCGAGCGGTGGAAGGCCGGGGCGGAGCCGCTCTCTCCGATGCCGACCGCCAAGCCGTCGGGGCCCGCGTCGATCGATCTCGATCAGCCCTTCCTCGTGCAGAAGGAGCGGCTCGTGAACGGGTTCGAGAAGGCCTACGCGAAGGCGCTGCTGGCGGTCTGTGACGGCAACCTCTCGGAGGCGGCCCGGCGGGCTGGGGTTTCCCGAATGGCGATCGTGAAGATGCTCGGGCGGCTCGGCATGCTCGACGACGTCGGCGCGAAGTGAATTCCGATGCGCTCGCCGCGTCTGGCCGAGGGTGCGACGTGGAGCCCTCATCGCGGTGCTGCTCTCGGCGTCAGCGATGGCGGAGCCCCAGTGGAAGCCGCTCAAGACCTTCGTCGGACTCGGGGTGGGCGGGCGCTGGGCCAATGAGCTGCCGCTGGGAGGCGGGAGGCCGTTCACGGTGCAGGGGTCGGGGCCTGCGGTGAACCTCTCGGGGTCCTTCGGCTGGTCTCACGGCGCGCTGCGGTTGGGAGGGCTCGCTGGCTACGAGCTGATGATCTCGCGGCGCGATCTGTCGGCGACCGGCGCGGGACCGCTCACCGGCACCCAGACGAGCGGGCTCGAGGTGAAGTCGGCGCACTTCTTCGACGCGGGCCCGATGGTGGGCGCTCAGCTCGTCGATGGGAGCCTGACAGGCTTCGCGGACGTCGCGCTGCTCTTCGATCTCGCCGCCATCGAGGTCGCGGACGCCGGCACCCGGCTCGGCTTGCGCTTCGTTCCCACGGCGCGCCTGGGCGGGTCGATCGATCTCGGCGCCACCGCGATCGAGCTCTGGCTCTACGGCAGCACGCTCGTCACCCCGCGCGTCGGCTTCGTCTTCGGCCTCGGCTTCTGAGGGCTCAGATCAGGATCCACGCGAGCATCACCCCGAAGAGCACCGGGAAGAGGCGCGCGCCGAGCCGATCGAAGCGCAGGTACTTCGCTTCCTGCTGCCGGTAGTGCAGCCCCAACGAGATCACCGTGCCGAGCAGCGAGAGCAAGATCATCGAGAGGCAGAGGTAGACGACCTTGTCGGCCACGGTGGCGTAGTTGAGATCGGGCAGCTGGTTGTTGACCGCGATGGTGCCGGCCGCTCCGGCGAAGAGCGCGCCGACCGAGACCGAGACCCGCGGGCTGGCGTCCTTCGGCCGAATGAAGAAGGCACACCAGGAAGCGAGCACCGCCACCAGCAACGCGAACACCGTCTTGAAGAACCGAGCCACTCCGCGTCGTTCTGCAGTCAGGCGCGCGGTGTACCGGGAGAAGGTCGTCTCGGCGTTGGTCGCCAGCGAGGTGTCGCCGTAGTTCGAGTGGTAGGCGTGCGGGCCGACCTCACTGCCGATCTTCACGATGTCCCAACCGGCCACCTGCACCATCGGATCGAGGCCCTGGTTCTCGGTGTCGGGGACGAAGACGACGGTCTTCACGTCGTACTCCGAGTCTTCGAGCTTCAACTCGAGGGTGTGATCGTCGAACGGGTAGCGGTGCAGATCCCACTGCTGGTGCACCGTCGCAGTGACCCGCGCCGAGGCGTAGTCGGTGCCGTCGGCGAGCTTCTTCTTGATCACGTTCGTCTTCCCGGTGACCCGCCCGTCCATGATCTCGAAGGTGTCGATCGGGCTCACCTCGCGGCCCTTCGAACGGAACCACAGCCAGAAGTCGACCCCGTACGAGTTCGACTTCAGATCGATCGAGGTCACCTGGGTGACGTACACCCCGACCGTCGTGGGCTCGGGGGACGCGCCGAGGAGCGCAGCCAGCAACAGGACGGGCATCGAGTCGGCTCCTGTGGAGGTCGCGGCTCACTCGCCGCGGACGCGGATCACGTAGACGAGGCGAGCGACGTTCTTGAGCACGTTGGGCACGCGCTTGAAGAGGTGAATCGAGGGCTGGCGCTTTTCCTGGAGCTGGATCGGGATCTCGCGAACCTCGAGGCCCTCGCGCCACGCGCGCACCACGAACTCCGAGGCGAACACGTCCATGTCCACCACGCACTTGGCGATCACCGGCAGGAGCTTCTCGCGACGAAACGCCTTGAGCCCGTGGGTGTCGGTGCCCTTGAAGCCCAGCGCGACCCGCAACAGCCCGTTGTGGGCCCGAGTGGCGACTCTCCGAACGAGCGGGCGGCGATCGCTCGCGCCTCGGGCAGCCTTCGAGCCGACGATCAGATCGGCCTCGCGGCGCTCCAGCCGAGGCACCGCCTGGTCATAGAAGACGAGATCGCAGAGGTCGATCTCGTCGCAGATGACGATGTCGCCCTTCGCCTTCTGGATGCCGGCCTTCAGCGCCGAGCCATAGTTGGGCGTCTCGCTGTGGAACCACTTGAGCCGAGGGTGTTGCTTGGTGAGCCGCTCGAGGATCTCGGGCGTGCGATCGCGCGAGCCGTTCTCGGCGAAGATGATCTCGTAGTCCCAGCCGCGCTCGTCCATGCCCTTGGCGAGCTCGAGGCCGGCCGACTCGACGATGGCCTCCTCGTTGTAGACGGGGATGACGACCGAAAGGTGGGGCTGCTCAGCGGACATCGGGAGGCCGTCTACCACCCCGTCCTTTGAGGAGAAGTGAATTCACCGATCGCACTGCGCAGGGTAACGTCCGCTGGCTTTGTCTCGTTGCCTCTCTCGTCGGCGCCGGTCCGTGCGCCCGCAGGTGCTTTCGCGCTTCGAAGGAGCTCCATGAAGGTCGCGTGCCCGTCTTGCAACTCGAGCCTCACCATCGACGACAAGAAGATTCCGGCGACGGGGGCGCGCATCAAGTGCCCGACTTGCCAGAACATCTTCCCCGTCAAGCCGGGCGCGACGCCGCCGGTGTCGCAAGGGTCGGGCACGGTGCCCTTGCCGGGCGCCAGTCGGCCGGCGGCGGGCGCTGGTGGTGCGGTGCCGCTCCCAGGCATTTCGGCGTCGGCGCCTTCTCCACAGAGCTGGGAAGAAGAGCCGACGCGAGTCGCTCCCGTCGGAGTGCCGCTGCCCGGTGCCGCGCGAGGCCCGTCTCCGTGGGGAGAGGAGGCGACGCAGACGGTGACGAACGCGGCGCCCGTTCCGCTCCCAGGCTCGACGATTCCAGGTGCCAGCCGAGCAGCGGCTCCGCCCTCGAACCTCGACGCGGTGAAGGCCCCAGGGGTGAAGATCTCACCCACCACCGTGCCGCTCCCCGGGCTCAGCGCACAGCGCGCCTCGCCCACCTCGTTCAACGAGGAGCCCACGCGAATCGGTGAAGGGCCCACGCCCGAGCAGCAGACCGTCTCGATTCCCAAGCCCGACTTCAGCGTCCAGCCGACGATGTCGATGCCGGCCCCGCCCGAGCTGCGAGGTCGTGGCGCGGTGCCGCTCCCGGGCAGCTCGCCGTCGAGCGCAGGCTTCGGCCCTCCAGCCAGCTCCGGGTCGCGTGCCTCGGTACCCCTGCCTGGGTCGTCGGCCTCGGGCGCGACTGCGATCATTCCACCCCTCAGCTCGCCATCGCGCGGCTCGGTGCCGTTGCCCGGCTCGTCGCCGTCGGGAATGAGCTCGCCCTCGGGGCTGCGGAGCCCGTCGGTGCCGCTGCCTGGCTCGTCGCCCTCGGGAGCGACCGCCATCATCCCGCCTCCGGCTTCGTCGGGCTCGAGAGCGGTTCCGCTCCCTGGTTCGTCGGCCTCGGGTGCGACCTCGATCATTCCACCGGTCTCCTCTCCCTCGCGAGCTGGCGCGGTGCCCCTGCCGGGAGCCGGCTACGACCCGAGCGCCGCCACCACCGCCAACTTCGATCCCGCCGCGGTGCCGCTGCCCGGCAGCCGGCTCGCCGAGACCGCGGCGATGCCCTCGTATGGCGACGAGGTGCCGTTCTCGGACGACTTCGGCGAGGTCCCGACTGGGCAGGCGCCGTCGCAGCTGAGCGACTCCTTCTTCCCCGACATTCCCGAGGCGCCCGACGCACCGACCTCGTCCTTCGACGTTCCTGCCCCTTCCTCTCGGAGCGCGGCGTTCGACTTCGGCGCTCCTGGCGCGGGAGATTCGCCTGGCTTCGACCCCGACGCGGCGGCCGCTGGTCCGTCACCGGGCCTCGACGCCTTCCCGCCGGGCCCGACCGACTTCGGGGCTCCGGCACCGGCGCCTGGCGGCTTCGACTTCGGAGCGCCCGCGCCGGCGCCAGCGGCTGCGCCTGGAGGGTTCGACTTCGACGCCCCGCCCCCGCCCGCTGCACCCGCAGGCTTCGACTTCGACGCCGCGCCGCCGCCGCCTGCTGCTGGCTTCGACTTCTCCGCGCCGGCCCCCGCGGCCTCGAAGCCTCCCGACGATCTCGCCTTCGACTTCAACGCGCCGCCGCCGCCGTCTTCCTCGGGGCCAGCGAGCGTACCGTCCTTCGGAGAGGTCGACCTCGGCGGGCCGGCTCCCGCAGCCGATCACGGGCTGGAGTTCGACCCGAGCGCGCCCAAGCGTGCCGGTGACGATCTCGAGGCCGATCTCTCGGCGGCTCTCCCCGCCCCCTCGGCGAGCAAGCCGGCGGGCCCGGCTGACGGGCTCGAGATGTTGTCGTTCATCGACGACACCGCGAAGGACGCTGGAGCGCCCGCTGGCGCTGCGCCCGTGCGCCGCTTCCACATCAAGCGCAAGAGCGGAAAGGTGTTCGGCCCGTTCGAAGAGGCCGTCATCGTCAAGATGCTGGAGGAAGCCCAGCTGCTCGGGAACGAGGAGATCTCGATCGACACCGAGGCGTGGACGCCGATCGGCTCCGAGCCCGTCTTCCAGACGACGATCGCCAAGCTGATGGAGTCGCCCGGGCGCGCGTCCACCCAGGCGCAGCTCCCACAAGTCGACGACAAGGCCAAGGGCCCGTCGATGGAGAAGCTCAAGCAGCTCTACGAGGGCCGCATGGCGTCGGTCGCGGTCGTCGAGAGCCGCGCGCCGGTGTCGATCGCCAAGCGGCTGCCCCTCATCTTCGCGGCGGTGGCGGCGGTGGCAGTGGTGGGCACCGGAGTGTTCGCGGGCGTGGCGACTCCGTACGGGTGGTTCTTTCTCAAGAAGATCTTCCCGGCGCGAATCAAGCCTGACACCCGCGAGCACGGCTACGTCTCGCAGGCTCGCGCGGGCCTCTTGAAGGACACCTTCAAGTCGCTCAAGGAAGCACGCGACTCGGCCGCGCAGGCGCTCGCGGTGAAGGAATACCCAGAAGCCCGCGCGGTGTGGAACCAGGCCGTGTACGCGCTCCAGCGCCGGTACGGCGCCGCAGGCCCGGGAGAGGTCGGCCAAGCAGACGCCGAGCTGAGCAACATCGAGCTGCTCGGTGAGAAGCACATCGAGGTGCTCAAGGCGCAAGCCGCTGGCGCGCTCGTTCGCCGGGACGCCGATCAGGCCATCTCGCTCACCGAGGAAGCGCTCGCCCGTCAGGAGAACCAGGACGACCCCGAGCTGCACTTCCTCCGCGCCGAGGCGTACCTGCTCAAGAAGGAGCCGGGCAAGGCGCTGCCGGACTACCAGGAGATCCTCAAGAAGGACGGGAAGAGCGCCCGCGCGCTGCACGCCCTCGGCACCATCGCTCGGCAGAAAGGCGAGATCGACGAGGCGATCGGCAAGTACGACGCCGCCCTCACCGCCGACGCCGATCACGTCTCGAGCGGAATCGAGCTCGCCGAGCTGCAGCTGGTGAACAAGCGCGACAAGGCGAAGGGCGACGAGCTGCTGCAGGCCCTGCTCACCAAGCAGCGCCGTGCCGACATGGCGCCGGCCGAGCTGTCGAAGGCGCTCGCGCTCGAGGGCGAGGCGCTCGTCGTCGACGGCAAGCTGACCGACTCGTTGCCCGTCTTCGAGGAGGCCCTCAAGGCAGACCCGAAGAACGCGTTCAGCCAGGCCCGCATGGCGCGGGTGCTGACGACGCTCAACCAGCCAGAGAAGGCGCTCCCGCTGTACCGCGACGCCGCCTCCGCTGCGCCCGACAACCTCGACTACACCGAGGGCTACCTGTCGTGCCTCATCCTCCTGGGCAAGATGGACGAAGCAAACAAGGCGATGACGAGCGCCAACGCCCGCTTCCCCGGCAACGCGATGCTGTCGTACCTCTCGGGCCGGGTGACCGACGCCCTCGACGACACCAAGAGCGCAGAGGACGGCTACAAGCGAGCGATCGCCGCCGACCCGACCATCACCGACGCCTACCTCTTCCTCTCGCGGCTCTACGTGCGCATGCGCCGCTTCAACGACGCCGCGCCGATTCTCGAGCAGGGCCTGACGCGTGACGCGAAGAACGCCGCGCTCCACGTCGGCATGGGGGAGCTCGCCTTCCACGAGCGTGAACTCGAGCGCGCCGAGAAGGAGTTCAAGGAGGCCAACGAGCTCAACCCGATGTCGAGCGAGGCCTACCGCGGGCTGTCACGGGTGGCGCTGGAGACCGGAAAGGCCGACCTCGCCCTCGCCCACATCGAGAAGGCGCTCGAGATCAACCCTCGGCTCCAGGGCGGCCGGCTGCAGAAGGGCATGGCGCTGTGGAAGCTGCAGCGGCTCGACGAGGCGGTGCAGGAGCTCCAGAAGGCGCGCGAAGAGGAGCCGCGCAACACCCAGGTGATCGTCACCCTCGGCGCCGTCGAGTTCGAGCAGGGCAAGCTCAACGACTCCTTGGGCCACCTCCTCAGCGCGATCCAGTCGGAGCCCAGCCACGCCGATGGGAACTTCTACCTGGCGCGGGTGAAGAACGCCTCGCGCGATCACTCCCAAGCGACCGAGGCGATCAAGCGCGCCCTCGAGAGCGACCCGAAGAACCCGGTGTACCGCTACTGGTACGGGCGGATCCTCGCCGATGCCCGCAAGAGCGACGAGGCCATCGTCGAGTTCCGCGCCGCCATCGAGATCAACCCGAAGTACGCCGACGCCCTCGAGACGCTCGGCCGCATCTTCGTCGATCGCAACCAGCTCAAGGAGGCGGTCGAGTCGTTCGAGAAGGCCTTGGCCGTCGATCCCGGGAGGAACACCGCGCGCGCGGCGATGGGAGACGCGCACACCAAGCTCGAAGACTGGGACGGAGCCGTGAAGGCGTACACCGCCGCGATCGAGGCCGACCCCGAGAACCCGGGGCTGGTCTACGCCTACTTCAAGCTCGGCCAGGCCTACCGTGAGAAGGGCACCAAGGCCTTCCCCAAGGCGGTGGAGTGGATGCAGAAGGCCGCGAAGGTCGACCCGAAGAACGCGGAGATCTTCAAGGAGCTGGGCTACCTGCAGAAGGACCTCAAGAAGCCGCAGGACGCGATGCACTCGTGGAAGAAGTACCTCGAGATCACCACCGACGAGCCGGTCGTCCGCAAGGTGGTGGAGGACGATTTGAGCGACCTCGAGCAGGAAGAGAAGGGGAAGTGACGTGCTGGACTTGAACTGGGTCGCGAAGAACTTCGAGGCGGTGGTGGGTCGGCTGGCGGCGCGCGGAGAGAAGCTCGACCTCTCGCGCTTCAAGGAGCTCTTCGGCGAGCGCAAGAAGCTCAACATCGAGCTCGAGACCAACCAGGCGAAGAAGAACAAGGTGCAGGAGGACATCAAGAAGGCGGGCGGGAAGCCGTCGGACGAGCTGAAGACCGAGATGCGCGAGCTCGGCCAGGTGATCAAGGACGCCGAGGGCAAGCTCAAGGCGCTCGAGGAGCAGCTGTTCGCGGTGATGATGACGACTCCGAACGTGCCGCACGAGTCGGTGCCCACCGGCACCTCGGAGCACGACAATCAGGTCGTCCGCACCTCCGGCACCAAGCCGACCTTCACCTTCAAGCCCAAGCACCACTTCGACGTGGGCGAGAAGCTCGGCCTGCTCGACTTCGAGCGCGCCGTGAAGGTCTCGGGCAGCCGGTTCGCGTTCTCGAAGGGCGCGCTCGCGAGGATGGAGCGGGCCCTCACCGCCTTCATGATCGACGAGCACTCCAAGCGCGGCTACCTCGAGCTGTTGCCGCCGTACCTGGTGTCGCGCCAGTCGATGACCGGCACCGGCCAGCTGCCCAAGTTCGCGGCCGACGCGTTCAAGACGATGGGCTTCGGCGAGACCGAGGAAGAGAAGAAGCGCAGCGAGTTCTTCCTCATTCCCACCGCGGAAGTGCCAGTCACCAACTTCCACTCGGACGAGATCCTCGAGGGGCCGCTGCCGCTCAAGTACTGCGCGTTCTCTCCGTGCTTCCGCGCCGAGGCGGGCTCGGCCGGGAAAGACACCCGCGGCCTCATTCGCATGCACCAGTTCCACAAGGTCGAGCTGGTGCAGTTCGCCAAGCCCGATCAGTCGATGGAGGCGCTCGAGCAGCTCACCCAAGACGCCTGCAACATTCTCGACAAGCTCGGGCTTCACTACCGCGTGGTGCTGCTGTGCACGGGCGACATGGGCTTCGCTTCGACGAAGACCTACGACCTCGAGGTCTGGCTGCCGGGGCAAGACGCGTACCGGGAGATCTCGAGCTGTTCCTGCTTCTCCGATTTCCAGGCGCGGCGCGCGAAGATCCGCTTCCGGCCCGCGCAAGGCGAGAAGCCGCAGCTGGTGCACACCCTCAACGGCTCCGGGCTCGCGGTCGGCCGCACGGTGGTGGCGATCCTCGAGAACTACCAGCGCGAAGACGGCTCGGTGAAGGTGCCCGAGGTGCTCGTCCCGTACATGGGTGGGCTCACCGAGCTCAAGCCGAGTTGAGTACGCGCGGCCTGATCCACGCGGCTCAAACGATCAGGCTCGGCGCCGACTGAGTCGGGTTGATCAGCGTTGCGTCCCCAGACGCCTTGCGATAGCAGGAGCGCCCCCGACGATGTCTGTCAGGGCGAAGGGTCGCTGGAGTCAGGGCTTGAGTCACGCCTGATGGGAGTTCCGGCGGAGCGTTCGGTCAGGGAGCAGTGGCCGAGTGGCTGAAGGCAGCGGTCTTGAAAACCGCAGAAGCTGAAAGGCTTCCGAAGGTTCGAATCCTTCCTGCTCCGAGAAGTGGCTTGTGGTTCTTTGACAGTTTCGTCGTGGAGAGATGGCCGAGAGGCTGAAGGCGCAGGTTTGCTAAACCTGTATACTCGTAAGGGTATCGAGGGTTCGAATCCCTCTCTCTCCGCACCTTGGTACCGAGTCGTCGGCATCAAGCATTTCGCCTACGCAAGCTCCCTTAGCTCAGCTGGATAGAGCGCTGGACTACGAATCCAGAGGCCGGAGGTTCGAATCCTCCAGGGAGCGCATCACTTCTCCTGTGACGCACGACCGAACAGCCGTCGACGAAGGCTTCATGCGGCGAGCGCTCGAGCTGGCGAAGCAGGCCGCGGCGCTCGGAGAGGTTCCGGTCGGCGCGGTGGCCGTGAAGGACGGGGTGGTGATCGGCGAAGGAATGAACCGGCGGGAGCTCGATCGAGACCCGTTTTCACACGCCGAGTTCACCGCGATGAAGCAGGCGTCGGAGCGGTTGGGCGTGTGGAGGTTGTCGGGCGTGACGGTGTACGTGACGCTCGAACCCTGCGCGATGTGCGCCGGGGCGTTGGTGCTGAGCCGAGTCGATCGACTCGTCTTCGGCGCGTCGGACCCAAAGGCGGGCTGCGTCGGCTCCCTCTACGATCTGACGAGAGACAGCCGGCTCAACCACCGGCTCGAGGTGACGCAGGGCGTGCTGGGCGACGAGTGTGGGGCAGTCTTGAAGTCGTTCTTCAAAGCGTTGCGAGAACGGAACGCCGCGAAGGACCCGACAAGTGAATAGCAGTCGAGATGGAGAGATGGCCGAGTGGTCGAAGGCACCTGACTCGAAATCAGGCATACCGGTAACGGTATCGTAGGTTCGAATCCTACTCTCTCCGCTTCCCGTCGAGGCTGTTGGCTCGGCGACGTTGGAGAGGTGGCCGAGCGGCTGAAGGCGCACGCCTGGAAAGCGTGTAAATCTGAAAGGGTTTCGTGGGTTCGAATCCCACCCTCTCCGCAAAGACGGCTGATAGAGTCTTCGCAGTCGAAACAACTTCTGGTCAGGGCAACGCGGGGCCGTGAACCCCGCCAGGTCCGGAAGGAAGCAACGGTAGCGTTACTTCGCGTGTGTCCTGGCCGTCCTTTTCGCAGCCGCTTCCTTCGGGGAGCGGCTGTTTCGTTTTCTGGCTCCCCGGCTCAGCGGCTCCCGCGGAGGAAGTAGAGCCCCTCGCCGTCTTGATCGACGAGGGAGAAGCCCGCGGCGGTGAAGAGTTGCTTGGCGTGCTCGAGACGCCCTGGCTCGAGTGGGCCCAGCAAGATGATCCGGTTGAACTGCGGCGTCTGGGCGGCGAGCTGAAAGCACTGCTCTTCGGGGAAGTCGCAGGTGCACCACCAGTGATCGGCGGTGCCGGCGCGCTCCTGGCCGCGGAAGAAGACGTTGGAGCCGTTGAACCAGAAGCTCCCGCCCGAGCCCCAGAGCCCCTCGTTCATCACCACCAGGCCGGTCGCCTCGCGGCTCGCCCTCGCGGTCAACCGGAAGAGCTCCGGCCGCTGGGGACGAAAGCCGGTCAGCACCTCCCACCAGAGGTTCGGCGCCAGCACCAAGACGATGGGAAAGAAGGTGGCCACCAGCGTCGCGCCGCCCAGCCCCTTGCCGAGCGCGCCCTTCATCCACCCGAGCGGCGCGTCGAGCGAGGCGAAGGCGGCGCCGAGGAGCTCGAGGAGCGCAGGCGTGCCCGCGACCGAGAGCAGCACGAGCATCGGGTAGAGGAAGCGCTCTTCCTTGTGCGGCGTGGCGCTCACCGAGACGAGGTAGACGATCGCAGGAACGAAGAAGAGCCACGCGCGCGTGCCGGGCCTCCACCGCCACAGCGCCACTCCGACGATGCCGACCGGCGCGGCCACCCGCGGCAGGTAGTAGTACCAGGGGCTCGTTCCGAAGCTCGCCGACTTGCCGGAGATGACGTTGTAGTCGACGTATTCCTGGAACGAGTGCCACCAGCCGCCCCAGCGGGCGTTGGGCAGCGTCGCGCCCCAGGTGAGCTTGTCGAGCACGCCCAGCCCGAGCGCCACGACCGCGCCACCGAGCACGCAGAAGGCCAAGGCTCTCCATCGCCGAGTGACCGCGAGCACCACCAAGGCCGGAGCGATGAAGGCCGCCGAGCCGTAGCGGGTCACCTGCGCGAAGCCGAGCAGCACCCCTCCGAGGAAGGCGATCGGCGGGCGCGTGTCTGCGTCGCTCGCGTCGAGCCGCTCGAGGCCCCAGACGAGGAAGGCGGCGCTGAAGGACTCGCTCATCGTCCGGCCGGCGAAGGCGATGACGAACGGGTTGAGCCCGGTGAGGAGCACCGCCCACGAAGCGAAGCGGGCGTTCGTGCGACGCAGGGTGAAGCGCCACACCGCGAGCAGCATCGCCAGGTGGAGCGCGTACTGCGGGAGCGCGAGGACGAACCTCCGCGCCTGCACGTCGCGAACGCCGAACACCTCGGCGAGCTGGAGCAGGTACGAGAACAGCCCGGGTACGAACCAGTTGCGAAGGCCGACCTGCCACTCCCAGGCGAGCACCCCGTACCCGAAGGCGCGGTTCATCGCTGGATCGAGCGACTGGTAGACCTCGTCGGGGTGCAGCCGGCCCATTCGAAACACCGCGTCGAGGAGCGGCACTGCGGCGACGATCAGCAGCAGTCTCCACGGGGGTTTGGGGGCGTCGGACACGCGGGCGCCAATAGCACTCTTCCCGTGACGAGGTGGCGCAAGACAGGCGCGGCTCGTTCGTTGGGCTCGTGTCGAGGAACGCTGCGCGCGAGCCGTACACACGGTACGGTCTCGCCGTCTCGAGGAGAGGTGGCGATGACGCCTTGCCAGCACTGTGGACAGCCCCACGCACCAGGCACGCCAGCGTGTCCCCGCACGGGCGACAGCATGTCGGCGCCCGGCCCGATCGGCACCCGGCTCGATCGCTACGAGCTGGTCTCCTTGTTGGGCGCTGGTGGGTTCGGTGCGGTCTACAAGGCCAAGCACGTGCACACCGAGGCGATGGTGGCCCTCAAGGTGCTCAAGCGCGCGCTCGGGGCGGACCCAGGCATGGTGGAGCGCTTCCTGCGTGAGGCCCGCGCCGCTGCGGCCGTGGGGAGCGATCACATCGTGCGGGTGCTCGACGCCGGCACCGCGCAAGACGGCACGCCCTTTCTCGCGCTCGAGCTGCTCGAAGGCCTCGACCTGAAGGATCTCGCGACGCAGAGCGCGCCCTTGCCGCCGATGCGGGTGGTGCTGCTGTGCCTCCAGGTGCTCGAGGGCCTCGAGGCCGCCCACAAGAAGGGCATCGTTCACCGCGACATGAAGCCGGCGAACGCCTTCGTCGTGCGCAAGGTGGACGACCGTGGCACCGACAAGGACTTCGTCAAGCTGCTCGATTTCGGCATCTCGAAGATGCACGAAGACGGCACCAAGAGCGGGCTGACGATGACCGGCATGGCGATGGGCACGCCCTCGTACATGGCGCCGGAGCAGTTCTTCGACGCGCGCTCCGTCGACGCCCGCGCCGACGTCTACTCGGTGGCGGTGATGATGTACGAGCTGCTCTCGGGGCGGCTGCCGATCGACGCCTCGAGCTACGCCGAGCTGATCGTCAAGGTACGCACCGAATCTCCCGCGCACCTCGCTCAGCTCGCCGCCGATCTGCCGCCGCCGCTCGCCGACACGGTGATGACGGGCCTGGCGAAGGAGAAGGAGCAACGCTGGGGCTCGGCGAAGGACTTTGGGAACGCGCTCCGAGCGGCGATGGGCATGCCGGTGCCAGGGCAGGCTCCGATTCCACGGCCGGGCACGCTGGGAGCGCACAAGGCTCCGGTCGACTCGCGGTCGATGATGCTGGGAGCGACCGCCGCACCGCAGCGCGCGACCCCTGCCCCGCAGAGCGCCGCGCCCTTGCAGCCGCAGCGACTGCAACCCACCCCCGCGCCCCAGCCGATGCGAGCGCCGACGCCGATGCCACAGGCGCCACGGCCGCCGACGCCCGCGCCGGTGCAGGTGCAGCAGCAGACGCCCGCGTCCGCCCAGGGGTGGGTCGTGCCCCAGGCGTCCGGCCAGACTCCGCAACCGATGAACACGCCCGGCCCGATGCACACGCCCGCCCCGGCGGTCTCGGTCCAACAACCGCAGCTCACGCCGCAGCCGGTCCAGCTGATGCCCGGGCAGGTGACCCAGCCCCCGACGAAGGGCGGCACGATGAAGTGGGTCGCCATCATCGGGGGCTCGCTGATCGGCCTCTGCTGCCTCTGTGCGGGCCTGGGCAGCATCATGGACGCCGCGAACAAGCCGAACCAGTTTGGCGAGGCCACGCCTCCTCAGGAGGCTCCGCTGGTCCCCGCGCTGCCGCCGATCCCTCCCGCGCCCGTCGCGAAGGCGAAGCCTGCGAAGCTCGAGCCGCTCGATCGCACCAAGCTCGATCCCAACGGGCACGAGATCTTCGACAGCCTGAAGCTCGACCGGGGGTCGATCGACGAGGCGAAGCAAGTGC
Source organism: Myxococcota bacterium (assembly GCA_052034585.1). Classification (GTDB taxonomy): domain Bacteria; phylum Myxococcota; class Myxococcia; order Myxococcales; family Myxococcaceae; genus Xiheimicrobium. The sequence goes on along the minus strand of JBPOIJ010000081.1, from coordinate 118,345 downwards.
TCGACACCATGCCCGAGCTGCCCTCACTCGCCGAGCTCGAGCAGCTCGCCAAGGAAGACGGGCAGACGCCGAGCAAGACGAAGGAGCTGATCCACGCGGCGGAAAAGCTCCGTCAGCTGCGCGCGCACTACAAGTCGACCGGCACCCTCACCCAGGCCGAGGCCAACGAGGTGATGAAGGCGTACGAGCACCTCGACTCAATGTGAGTAGCGCTCGGTCAGCGCCGCGATGAAGTCGTCGTCGCGCAAGCCGTGACCGGTCACCTGACGCACCAGATCTTCCGCGTCGAGCCGGAAGCCGTGCCGGTGCACCTTTTCCCGCAGCCAGTCGCGCAGCCCGAGCAGCCGGCCCTGCGCCACGTCGTCCATCACCGAGGGGAGCTCGGCACGGGCGGCCGCGAACAAGGTGGCGCCGTAGAGGTTGCCGAGCGAATAGGTGGGGAAGTAGCCGAACTCGCCCCACGCCCAGTGAATGTCCTGGAGCACCCCGAGGACGGGATCGGTGACCTCGAGCCCCAGGAGCGCCTTCGTCCGCGCGTTCCAGGCCGCCTCGAGATCGGCGACGGCCAGCGAGCCACGGAGGAGGCCCAGCTCGAGCTCGTACCGGAGCGCGATGTGCAGGTTGTAGGTCACCTCGTCGGCGTCGACGCGAATGAAGCTGCGCCGCACGCGGGTCACGCTCGAGAGGAACTGATCGAGCGACACCTCGGCGAGCTGGCTCGGGAAGTGCGCCTTCAGCCTCGGGAAGAAATGGCTCCAGAACGGGCGGCTGCGGCCCACGACGTTTTCCCAGAGCCGTGACTGCGACTCGTGCAGCCCCGTCGACGGCGCCTGAGCGAGCGGGGTGCGGGCGAGGGCGCCGAAGCCTTGCTCATAGAGGCCGTGCCCCGCCTCGTGAATGGTGCCGAAGATGGCCGAGAACGGCTGCTCTTCGAAGAGGCGGGTGGTGAGGCGCACGTCGGTGACGGCGAGGCCGCTCGAGAACGGGTGAATCGAGCGATCTTGGCGGCCCGCCTCGAGATCGAAGCCCATCGCGCCGAGCAGCTCGAAGGTGAAGGCCCACTGCGCCTCGATGGGGAACCGCTTCCCTTCGAGGGCGTCGGGCGTGGGGGGCCTCGCCTCGATCGCGCGGATGAGCGGCTGGAGCTTCGAGCTGAGCGACTCCAGCACCGGCGTGAGGCGCGCGACCCGCATGCCGGGCTCGTAGCTCTCGAGGTGGGCGTCGTAGCGTTCTCCGCCAGCGAAGCCCCAGGCGTCGGCTTGCTCACGCCGCAGCGCGACGAGCGTCTCGAGCCTGGGCCGAAACACGTCGAACCGTTTGTGCTCACGCGCCTCCCGCCAGGCGCCCAAGCCACGGGCCTGGGCCTCGGCGATGGCCTTCACGAGCCGCGCGGGCAGCTTCACCGCTCGGTCACGTTCCCGCTTGAAGACGCGCAGCATCGCCAGCTCGTCGGTGCTCGTCGGCTGCTCCCGCTCGAGCCAGTCACCCACGCGCGGGTCGGTGAGCCGCTCGTGGTACAGCCCTTGGAGCGTCGCCAGCTGGGCTGCGCGGGCCTCCTCGGCCTTGCGCGGCATGTACGTCTCTTGATCCCAGGTCGCGAGGTTGATGACCCCGGCGAGATCCCTGAGTTCCTGCATGCGATGGAGGAGCGGCTCGTTCATGGACGTCGCGCAGCCTAGCCCCGAACGTCACGAGGACGAGCGACGCTGCGCAGGTCGTCTCGGGGTTGTCGGCGTGCCCTCGACGTGCTTTTGCCACTGCCATGGCGCACCAGCTCTTCACCTTCATGACGCCCGAAGACGAGCAGACCTTCGTTCGGGAGATCTCGCGAGACGTGTTCGAGGTCTACCCGCGGCGCGTCCCTCCCGACTGGCAGACCTTCCGGCTCTCGCTCGACACGCTCGACCAACTCCCTGGCCGCGAGATCTATCTCGTCGCCAGCGATCTCGGCCCGGCGATGGTCGACACCATCAAGCGCGGCCCCGACAAGGGCTTCTACCGAATCGACGAGGTGCGCTCGCCGGTGCTCTTCTGGGAGCGCTGCGAGCGCAACGACGACGGCGAGCTCCTCTCGGGACAGCTGTGGGCCGAGCTCGACGTCACCGAGCAGACGGGGCGAAAGCAGGCCGCGCCCGCCGCCTTCCGGAGCCGGGTGCTGACGATCTCGGCCTGGCTCACCAAGACGTTCCGCAAGGGCGATCCCAAGGGCAACTGGATCGGGCCTGCCGCCGCCCGCGAGGTGCGCGAAGGCCGGCTCGCGCTCCGGGAGGATCACGTGCGCAACGGCCGCCTGGTGGTGCCGCAAGGCATGCAGCGCCCGAAGGATCCGACCGGGCGCAAGCTGCGCCGCTGAGCTGAAACGGAGGACGAGCGGCCGGCATTCCGCGCCGAAATCGGAACGGCCCTCACCCGTGGAACGTCTCAAGGCATCGACGACGGTTGGCACAAGGCTAAGGTTCCCCTCATGTCCTGGCTCGACACCCTGGAAGACATTCGGAAGAAGGACTTCTCGACGCTGGCCGAGGCGAAGCGCGACAAGACGGCGCGCGAGGTCGTGAACATGGCGAGCTATGGCTGCGCGGTCGTCGCGGTCTCGCCCATTCCGTTCTCCGACGCGGTGCTCTCGCTGCCGATGCAGAGCGCGATGGTGATGACGGTCGGGCACATCTACGGGCGAAAGGTGACCCAGGCCGACGCGAAGTCGCTCATCCTCGAGCTGGGCGCGGTCGCTGGCGTGGGCATGCTCGCGAGGCAGGGCATCAAGGCGCTCCTTCCCGTCGTCGGCGCGCTCCTCACCGTGCCGGCGGCCTTCGCGATGAACTGGGCGATCGGCCGCGTGGCGATGGAGTACTTCAAGCACCCGGGCATGCCGTCGGAGCAGCTGAAAAAGATCTTCGACGCCGCGCGCGAGGAAGGCTCGAAGCTCTTCTCGAAGGAACGCTTCGACGCGTTCCGCAAGAGCAAGCAGGCGGTCACCGAGGCCGACGAGAAGGCGGCGGACTCGGCCGAGGCGCCCGACGCCACGAAGACGATCGGCAAGAAGCCCAAGCTGTCGAAGGTGGAGAAGATCGTGGTGGAGGACTTCGGCGAGCGGCTCGCCGATCACCCCGAGGTGCGCGCTGCAGTGGCCGGGCTCGTTCACCTCGACATCACCGGCACCGACGGCGGGCAGTGGACCTGCGATCTCACCAAGAGCGAAGACTTCGTCGCGCGCGGGCTGACCGGGACGCCGAAGCTCACCGTTCGGTGTTCGGCGAGCGACTTCAAGGCGCTGATCTCGGGGTCGAAGGAGCCGCAGTTGGCGGTCCTCGCGGGTGAGCTCGAGCTCGTCCCGATGGATCTCGACCTGATCGGCAAGCTCGCGCCGCTGTTCGGTTAGCCCACGAGCCAGCGCACCGATTTCGCCCGCCTACCGAGGGCTTTCCCCGATTCGCAGAGATTGCGCTCGGCTGATCGGCCTCTGCTGGGAAGGGGCTGGCGCGAGCGTTGCTCACCTTTTCCTTCACCATGACCACCATCCTCGTCCAGGACTACATGACGGCGTCTCCGCACAGCATCGGCGTGACGCTCTCGTTGTCTGACGCAGCGAACATGATGAAGGCCTACAAGATTCGTCATCTGCCGGTGCTCGATGGGAACTCGCTGGTGGGGATCGTGAGCGAGCGCGACATTCAGATGGTGACGAACATGGAGGGCGTCGACGCCGAGGAGGTCTCGATCGAAGAGGCGATGTCGCAGAGCCCGTACACCGTCGCGGCCAACACGCCGCTCGAGGTGTGCGCGCGGCACATGGCGAAGCACAAGCTCGGGAGTGCAGTGGTGGTGGACGCGAACCAGAAGGTCGTCGGCGTCTTCACGGTGACCGACGGCATGCGCGCCCTCGCCGACCTGCTCGCGAAGATGCCCGAGGCCGAGGTGATCGAGGCGAGCGCGAGCGCGCCGAAGAAGCCGAGCTCGAAGAAGCGCGCCTGAAGGCCGTGCGAAGCCACGCGTCCGCGGCTATGCGGTGGCCGCGATGAGTGAACGACGAGCGAGCGCGCGAGGATCAGGGCTGGCATTGGTGACGGTCGCGTACGTGCTGGCGATCGTCGTCGCCTACGCAGTGACGAGAGCGGCACCAGTGGAGTGGTCGAGCCTCGCCAAGATCGCCGTCGCCGATCTCGCCGCCACCATCGTCGTCTTCGTCTTCTCCTTCGCCCTCGACAACACGAGCGTCTACGACCCGTATTGGTCGGTCGCGCCGATCGTGATCGCGGCCTGGCTCGCGCTCGTTCCGGGAGCTGGTCGAGGGCTCGATCTCCGGCAGCTCGTCGTGCTCGGAGCGGTGGGCCTCTACGCGGTGCGCCTCACCGCCAACTGGGTGCGCGGGTGGCCGGGGCTCGGCCACGAGGACTGGCGCTACGTCGCCTTTCGCAAACATGGGAAGTGGTACTGGCCGATCAGCTTCGCGGGGCTGCACTTCTTCCCCACGGTGATGGTGTTCCTCGGGTGCATGCCCCTCGACGCCGCGCTGACAGGTCCGGGCGGGTTCGGGGTGCTCGACGTGCTGGGCGCGCTGGCGGTGGTGGGTGGGACGATGCTCGAGCTGGTCGCCGACGAGCAGCTGCGCGGCTTCCGGAAGGCGAAGACGGTCGACGGCGCGATCTGCGACGTGGGCGTCTGGAAGTGGTCGCGGCACCCCAACTACTTCGGCGAGCTCACCGTGTGGTTCGGGCTGTGGGTCTTCGGGATCTCGGCCAACGCGCCGTGGTGGGCGGCGATCGGGTGGATCGCGATGGTCGGGCTCTTCGTCGGCGCGAGCATTCCCATGTCCGAGAAGCGCAGCCTCGCGCGTCGCCCGCAGTACGCCGAGCACCAGCAGCGGGTGTCGATGCTGATCCCGCTCCCGCCGAAGAAGACCTGAGCTCAGGTCGCGGCGCCCGAGAGATCAGGTCGAGGCTGCCGTCTCGAGCTTCTTGAGGTTCAGCACCTTGGCCAGCTCGAGCACCTCGACTGGCACCGCGAGCACCACGGTGTTGGAGGGCGACGAGCCCAACCCGTCGAGCGACTGGAGCGTGCGCAGCTGCATCGCGCCGGGGCTCTTCGCCATCGTCTCGGCAGCCGCGGCGAGGTTCAAGGCGGCCTCGCGATCGCCTTCGGCCTTGGTGATCGTCGCGCGCTTCTCACGCTCGGCCGACGCCTGCCGCGACATCATGCGCTTCAGATCTTCGGGCATGTTGATGTCGAGCAGCCGGATCGCCTCGACGTGAATGCCCCAGGCGGTCGAACGCGACTCGACGACGTTGGCGATCTGCGCCTGGATCTTGTCGCGCTCCGAGAGCAGCTCGTCGAGGCTCATCTGACCGGCGACGTCGCGGAGGCTCGCCTGGGCGTACTGCATGATCGCGCTGCGGTAGTCCTGCACGCTCACCACTGCCTTGCCGGGATCGCGCACCTCGAAGAAGAGCGCGCCGTCGATGGTGACCGGCACGTTGTCGCGGGTGATCACCTGCTGATGCGGAATCGGGAGCGTCAGCAGGCGGGTGTCGACGAGCTGCACGTTGTCCACCACCGGGAAGACGAAGATCACGCCCGGGCCCTTGACGCTCTTGAAGCGGCCGAGCCGGAGGAGGACCGCACGCTCCCACTGCGCCGCGACGCGCACGACCTGACTCGCCCACGTCGCAAAGAAGACTCCGGCGAAGAGCCCGGCGACCAGCCCGACGCTCGCTCCAGGGCCGCTCCCGACCGCGCCGCCGATCACCACGCCCAGGAGCACCACGAAGGCCCAGGCCATGAAGAAGATGACGACGCGCAGCCCGCGATCGAGCGACGGAGGCGGCGTGGGAATCGCGCGCCGGGCGGCCATGAGTTCGCGCGCAGCAGCAGCAGCATCGACGTTGACGTTCATGCGTTCCTCCTCGAGAGCGGCGCAGCGAACCAGAAGGCGAGGCCGGGCGCGAGAGGATCAGGGCGCTTCACAGGTAGCCGCGGCCGACGGCGAACTCCTCGAACGCGCGGCGGCTCCACGGGCGGGTCAGCAGCCGGCCAAGCGCTCCGCGTCGAGGGCCCTTCACCAAGGGCGCGGTGGCTGCGTCTTCGACGCGCACTTGAACCGCCGTTCCCAGCGGCACCGCGAGGCCGAGGTCGGAGACGAGGTCGTTCGCCACCCGGCCACCGAACTGCAGCGTCGCGTAGGCCTCGGGGTCGTCCCACGCGGCCCTGATGCGCTTCCAGTCCGCTCGCGAGACCTCGACCCAGATGCCCACGCTCCACGCCTCGTAGTGCTTGACGGGAAGGGGCAGCAGACAACGAACGAAGAAGCGCTTCTCGTCGAGAGTGGCGAAGCTCTGCCCTGTCTTCGCGCGGCGCTTCTCGGACCCGCGGAGCGCGAAGACGACGTCGGGCTCGGCGAACGATCGCTCGAGGGGCGCCGAGGCGTCGTCGCACTGAGCGCGCTTGAGGAACCCGGCGAGGGCCGGGTCCACGAGGAAGGCCTCGTCGAGCACCTCGAAGGCCTTCGCCTTCCACGGGTGTCGGCGTGCGTCGCGCTGTGACAGCATCGTTCCGACGACTTCGACGTCAGCCCAGGGCGAGCTCGCCGCCTCGTCGAGCATGACTTCGTAGGCATCGCCCGTCGGTCGAACTCGGCAGAAGAACGCGACGCGCTGGGCGGCCGTGCTGTCTTCGCCCCACTCGCCGAGCGACACGAGCATCGAGAGCTCGTCGTCCGGGTGCTCGTTCGAGTACTGCACGTAGTACACGGCGAACGCGTCATCGTTCCGCGACACGAACCCGGTCAAGCGCACCGAGAGCCCGCCGCAGCAGCGACAGTGAGCGAGCGACGGCTTCGCGAACTCGATCTCGTAGGTGTCAGGCATCGACCCAACCTCACCATGACGGTCGGCTCACGGCATCAACTCGCGAGCGGTGGCGGTCGAGCCGGCTGGTAGGCTGAGGTGTCGCCGCCGTGTCGACGACCAACTCGCATGGGTGAGACGATGACGTTCCTTCTCCGGTCGTTGGCCGTTGCGCTCGCGCTCCTCCCCATCGCTGGAGACGCGGAGATCGTCGAAGACGCCCGAGGCTTCTCGTTCGACGTGCCTCCAACGCTCTCGGCGCTGCCCGAGCTGATGCCGGGGGTCCGCACCTGGGGTCGGGGCGCGATCGCGCAGCCGTCGTTCCGGAGGCTCACCGTGAGCGGGTTCGGTGGGAGGTTGCCGCAGCAGCCGGCGAACCACGCGATCGTCGAGGAGAGCGCGAGAGTCGCCGCGGGTCAGAGCGGCCTCACGATCGACTCCTTCGCCTATCGAACGGTGACCTGGAGGGACCTCGAGATCGAGCTCCTCATCGAACGAACCCACATCGCGGACTCGGAGGTCGTCGCGGTGAATGGCGCGCTCCCGTTCGTTCCCGAGGCGATGCTGATCGGGTTGATGGGCCCGGCGTCGGAGGCCGGAGCGATCGACGCCGAGTTCGACGCGATCCTCGCGACGTTCGAAGGGAAGAGCTCGTGGAAGACGGCCACCCAGCGTCGAGATCGCGCGCGCGGTGAAGCGGCGGGCGCGTTGTGTGGCTTGCTGCTTCTGCTCGCGTTTCCAGTCGCAGCGTGGCGGCTCTTTCGCAAGTAGACCCAAGCTCAGTCGATTCGAGCGTGGTCTCGAGCGCGGTTCGGGCGCAGCCTCGTGCGTCGCCGGTGAGCGAGGCGCACGCTTGCGCGGTGACAGCTCACTTCTTGCCGAGGAACGCCGGCGTGAAGGCGAAGGGCAACAGCTCGGCGACCGTCGAGCTCAGCTCCTGGCCATCGAGCGTTCGGGAGCGCACCTCGCAGCCGTCGGCGGCGAACTCGCGGAGCACCTGGCGGCACATGCCACACGGCGGCACCGGCTGATCGTGATCGACGACGATCGCCACTCGCTTCGGCTTCTTCTTCCCGGCGAGCACCATCGCGCCGATCGCGTTTCGCTCGGCACAGACGGTGAGCCCGTAGCTCGCGTTCTCGACGTTGCAGCCGGTGATGATCGTCCCGTCTTCGCACTCGAGCGCAGCGCCCACCTGAAAGTCCGAGTAGCGCGCGTAGGCCCGTCGTCTCGCTTGCTCGGCGGCGCGCCACAGCTTCGTCCACGAACGTTCCGACATGGCCTGCGAGCATTCCACAGCCGCGGAGCACGTCGCCTTTTCGCCCTCGTGCCATCGCCGAGCCCGGCTGAGTCAGCGCACGCGGGTTCCGTCTCGAGCTCAGCGCACGGCTCGACGACCAGCGAGCGAGGCGCACGTTCGAATCAGCCGAGCGGTGTGTTAGGTCCAGCGGCCCATGAGCACGCCCGACAAAGTTGCCTTCATCACCGGAGGATCACGCGGCGTCGGCCGTGCGGTCTCGCTCCGGCTCGCGAAGGCCGGTTTCCACGTCGTCTCGAGCTACCGGCGAGACGCCGAGGCTGCGAAGACGCTCGAGGCTGAGGTGAAGGCCCTGGGCCGGCGCTGCGTGACGGTCGTCGCCGACCAGCTCGAGCCCGACTCGCTCAGCGCGCCGTTCGACGTGATCAAGAAGGAGTTCGGCCACCTCGACGCCTTCGTCGCCAACGCCGCCTCGACTCGCTTCGCGCCGCTGATGGACACCAAGGCGCACCAGATGGACAAGACCTTCAACGTGACGGTGAAGTCCTTTCTGCTCGGCGCGCAGCTCGCGGCACCGCTGATGGGTGGGCGCGAGGGCAGCATCGTCGCCGTATCGGGAATGGACTCGCGCATTCCCCTGCCCTTCCACGGGCTGCTCGGCGCGATGAAGGGCGCGATGGAGATCTTGGTGAAGTACCTCGCCGCCGAGCTCGCGTCCGAGAAGATCAGGGTGAACGCGGTGAACCCCGGCTACATCGACACCGACTCGTCGCGCTTCTACCTGGGCGATCAGTGGCCCAAGCTCGAGGAGCGAATGACCTCGCAGATCCCCTCGGGCTACATCGCGAGCGCCGACGACATCGCCGCCACCATCGAGTGGATGTGCCTGCCCGGCTCGCGGTACGTGAACGGCACCTGCCTCAACGTCGATGGCGGGCTCGAAGTGAACTACCAGTTCTACATGGCCTCGCGGGTCTGACGCGCTCGTGGGCCGCGTCGCCAGCATCTGGTTGGGCCTGCTCGTCGCCACCACGCTGCCCGTCGGGTACGTGATGGCGGTCGTGCTCTTTCTCGTGCTGCTCCCGTTCGATCGGCACCGCGTCGCCCTGCATCACTTCGTCACCTTCTGGTGTCACCAGTACTTGAAGTGCTGGCCGTGGTGGCACGTGCGGGTCGAGGGCCGCGAGCACCTGCCGAAGGGGCCGTGCGTGCTCATCGCGAATCACCAGTCGATGGCCGACATCCTCGCGCTGATGGGCCTGCGCACCTCGTTCAAGTTCGTCTCGAAGGCGTCGCTGTTCCGCATTCCCTTCTTCGGCTGGATGATGCGGAGAATGAAGTACGTCGCCATCGAGCGCGGGCGGCTGCCCTCGACGCAGCAGATGATGGAGACCTCCGAGGCGCTGCTGCGCGCCGGGGTGTCGGTGCTGATCTTCCCGGAGGGAACCTACGCCTCGGGCGCCTCGCGGCTGCGATTCAAGCGCGGCGCCTTCAAGCTCGCGCAGGTCTGCAACGTGCCGATCGTGCCCGTCGTGGTGAAAGGCACCTCGGAGCTGGTGTTCGAGGACGGGCCCTGGTTCGCGCCGAAGAGCGACGTGCGAGTGACGGTGATGCCGCCGCGCCTGGCTCGACCCGAGGAGTCCGACGACGAGCTCGCCAAGGCCTTCGAGCGCCAGTACGCCGAGTGGCTGGGCCAGCCGTTCCCGACGTGAACTCGAGTGCACAGGGACGCAGGCGATGCGAGGCGGTGCGGGGCTGACTCCACACCTTGTCGCACCTGAAGACAGCGCGCCGCGGCCGAGCCACCCAACTCGTTGATCCCCTGCGCCGATGCGACCGTGGGCGCTTGGCTGGCTCCTTGCCCTCAGCACCGACCTACCCCCGGAGCGCCCATTGCCCTCGTGCCGATTCGTCCTGCTGGCGGTGTTGTCCCTTGGCTGCACCGGCATCATCGACGGCCCGCCTCCGCTCAGCGCGTCGGAGGCCGAAGCCATCGGCGTCTCCGGGCTGCGCCGCTTGAGCCGGGTCGAGTTCGACGCGACGCTCCGTGAGTTGGTCGACGAAGATCAGAACCTCGCCAATCAGCTGCTGACACCCGAGCCGACGGATCCGTTCGACAACGACTACCGCCTCCAGGTCGCCTCGACCGCGTTGGTCGACTCGCTCGAGGCGCTCGCCACCCAGGTCGCGGATCGAACGCTCGCCGATCCCGCGCGACGCGCGCAGGTGCTCCCCTGCATGCCGACGGGTCCCGGCGACGCCACCTGCTATCGCCTCTTCGTGCGCACCTTCGGGCGACGCGCGCTCCGCCGACCGCTCACCGACGCGGAGGTCGAGCGGTTCATGCCGCTCCATGCGCTGGGCGTGGAGGATCGAAGCTTCGACACCGGCGTCAGGCTCGCGCTGCGTGCCTTCTTTCAGCACCCGGAGTTCGTGTACCGCGTCGAGCTCGGCGTTCCCGCTGCAGAGGGCGTGCAGAAGCTGAACCCCTTCCACCGCGCGACGCGCATGGCCTACTTCCTCATCGGCACCACTCCGCCAGAGTGGCTGCTCGATCAAGCCGAGACGGGCGCGTTGTCGACGCGGGAAGGCGTGCGCGCCGCGGCAGAGCGGCTGCTCCAAGATCCACGGGCGGAGCGACAGCTCGCGCGCTTCCACGCGCTCTGGTTGGGCTACCACCGGCTCCCTCACGCAGCGGCGCTCACCCAGGCGATGCAGGCGGAGAGCGACGCGCTGGTGAACCGCGTCGTCTTCCAGCGCAAGGCCGACTACTTCGAGCTCTTCCGATCGAACGAGACCTTCATCGATCAAACGCTCGCGCAGCACTACGGGCTCCCCTTCTCCGGCACCCAGCCCGCGTGGACCGGGTATGGCGCCGCGCCCCGCAAGGGACTGCTCAGCCATGGCGCGGTGCTCTCGCAGGGCGTGAAGTTCGCCGACTCCTCACCGACGCAGCGAGGCATCTTCATTCGCAACCGGCTCTTCTGTCAGGAAGTGCCGCCGCCGCCCCCCGGGGTGAACGCCGATCAGGCGCCCACGGCGAGCTCGCCATGCAAGAAGGCGCGGTACTCGACCCACGCCTCCACTGGCGCGTGCAAAGGCTGTCACGAGACGATCGATCCCATCGGGTTCGGGCTCGAGCGCTTCGATCGGCAGGGCAAGTACCGCACGACCGACGACGGGCTCCCGCAGTGCGGCATCGACGGAGACGGCACGGTGGACGGGCTGACCTTCAACGGCGCCGCTGGCCTCGCCGACGCGCTGATGAGCTCCGAGGGGCGCTTCGAGCAGTGCATCACGACGCAGCTGTTCCGCTACGCCTCGGGCCGCCGCGAAGACGCACGAGATCACGCCTTCATCTCTCGCCTGAGTCAGGAGTTCATCGCGAGCGACCGGCAGTTCCTCCAGTTGGTCGTCGAGTTGGTGAGCGACGACTCCTTCGCGTTCCGCCGTGACGAGGAGACGCTGTGATGAAGACCCGCCTCTCTCGACGGTTCATGTTGCGCGGCCTCGGCGGCGTGTCGCTCGGCCTCCCGCTGCTCGAGCTGATGCTGGACACCAAGGCCTTCGCCCAGACGGCGCCGAACCCGCCCAAGCGCTACCTGGTCCTCTTCAACGGGCAGTCGATGGGCGCCGACAACGACACCCGGCACAACGACTACGTGCCGAACACCGTCGGGCGGAACTACGACCTGAAGAGCGCGCTCGCGCCGCTGGGAGCGCTCAAGAACGACGTCAGCGTGGTGTCGGGCCTCAAGATCCCCTGGGCCGCCGAAAACGGAGGGGCGATTCCCTCGGGTGGCCGGCGCGATGCCTTTCACGTCTCCACCGTCTCGCCGCTGCTCTCGGGCGTGCGCTCGTCTCCGAGCACGACGGCCGCGATGGGCCCGACGTCGGATCAGGTGGTGGCCCAGTTCCTCGCCGGCACCACGCCGTTTCCCGTGCTGACGTACCGCGTGCAGGCCGACTGGTACCTCTCGGTCTCGGCGCCGTATGGCCGCGAGTACATCTCGTACCGGCTCGACAGCTCGAATCGACTCACCCCGGTGCCGGCGACGGTGAGCCCGCGTCAGGCCTTCAACGCGCTGTTCTCGAACTTCACCCCGCCGGGCGTCGACGCCGCGACCCGCGCGCGGATCGACTTCGAGAAGCGCTCGCGCAAGAGCATTCTCGATCTCGTGCGAGGCGACACCGAGCAGCTGCTGCCCAAGCTCGGCGCGGCGGACAAGATCCGCATGCAGCGGCACCTCGACGCCTTCCGCGATCTCGAGCGACGGGTCGACGCGATCGCTCCGCCTGAGACGTCGACCTGCATCAAGCCGATGGATCCCGGCGCCGACCCCGCCATCGGCAACCCGCAGGGCCAGAACGCGAACGGCGACAACACCTACTCGCAGAACCTCGGGTTCTCGGATGAGGAAACGCGCGCGAACCTGCTCGTCGATCTCATTCACATGGCGATGGTCTGTGATCTCACCCGCGTCGCCACCCTGCAGCTGACGATGTTCCAGTCGCACCTCAACATGTACGCGCTCACCCAGCAGGCGACCGACTGCCACGAGCTCGGGCACGGCGGCGTCTCTGGGGGAACCCTGGCGGTCTCGAAGGGCATCGCCTGGCACGTGAAGCACTACGCGCGGCTGATCCAGAAGTTCAAGGACACCCAGGAAGGCAACGGCACGATGCTCGACTCGAGCGCGATCGTCTTCGTGAACGAGGGCGGCCACGGGTGGGATCCGGAAGGCAACAAGGGCAACTCGTCGCACTCGAGCGAGAACATGGCGTGCATGATCGCCGGCCGCGTCGGAGGCTTGCAGCCTGGCCAGCACGTCGTCGCCACCGGGCGCCACCCAGCGAACGTGCTCGTCTCGGCGATGCGAGCGGTCGGCTCACCCACCACTCGGCTCGGAGAGGTCGACGGGGTGATCGATCAGCTCTTCCAGCCCTGAGACTCAGGGCGCCTTCGCGATCCGGTACACGGGGATCACGTTCAGCATCGGATCCGCGGAGGGGTGCTTCGAGGAGAAGAAGTACAAGCGCTCTTCGGCGCTCTTGGCGAAGGCCTCGTCCTTGAGCCGCTTCTCGAAGGCCGCCTTCACCGCTGGGTCCTTGAGCTGCTCGCGTGCGTACGCCTCGCTCAGGTAGTCCTCGAGGTACTCCTTCTGCTCGAGGTGGGCGTTGAAGAAGCCCCAGCTCGCGAAGGAATCTGGCGCGCTCGGCTCGAGCAGGTGCAAGGCGAGCAGCACGCGGGTCTGCGCGGCAGGAATGAAGAGCGAGCCCTTGGGCACGGACCGGGTCACCGCGCTCCAGGTGCCATCTCGAGCGGCGAGCACCATGCGGCCTTCGTAGGGCGAGGGCCGGAACTTCGGCGGGTCGGCCAAGGTGAACTGCTCGAGCTGGAGCGCGGCGTCGGCCTTGAGCTCGGTGAAGGTGAGCCCGTGGAGCTTCAACTTCTCGGCGACCCAGGGTGCGTGTGGGAGCGGAACGATCCACCCACCCGTCGGCACGTCGATCGTCAGCGCGGGCTCGAGCTCGTCGGCGAACGGCACCGTCCAGATCTCGGGCTTGCTCTCGTCGTACTGCACCCACGGCTGGTTCGAGATCTCCGACTTCTCCCGCTTGTACGCGTAGCCCTTGAACTCGATCGGGCGCGTCGCCTTGGTGGGCTCCCACAAGAGCACCACCTTCGAGCCGGCGCGCTTGCCGTCGGCGGCGTCGGCCTCCTTGGCGGCCTTGAGCCACCGCGGCCCATCTTCCGCGGTGAGCCGCACGAGCCCGAGCAGGCAATCGATCGTCGTGGTCACCCGCGTCTTCGAGTCCTTCCAAGAATGCGTCTCGACCAGGAGCCCGTAGCGGTTGTGCGCGGCCCAGTAGGCCGTGCCGAAGCGCGGCGGCGGCCAGGCGTAGGAAAAGCCACTCGAAGGGTCGTCGTTCGTCACGAACGCCGGGTAGAAATTCACCGGCAGATGGCCCTTGGCTTCGAGCTCGGCGAAGAGCGCCACCTTCAGGCTCTTGCCGAGGCTGCGGAGCCCTTCGGGCCCGCTGTACGAGGGCTCGAAGGCGATCGAGACGTCGTGCTGGAACTTCGCGCCGTCGGTGACGTGGAGATCGGCGAAGAGAATGGGATCCCACCGCTGCAGCAGCTTCAGCATCGCCTGCATCTCCGGCGCGTCGGCCTTCGCATAGTCGCGGTTCAAGTTGAGGTTGTGCGAGGTGACCCGCCAGCCCATCTCCTTGGGCCCGCGCTGGTTCGGCCGGTTGTTGGCCCCGAAGCGCTCGTGCCCGTCGACGTTGAAGACCGGGACGAAGACGATCGTCACCTTCGCCAGCACGCCTGGGAGCGCCTCGCCTTCGAGCAGCTCCCGCAGCACCCAGAGGCCCGCGTCCTTGCCGTCGATCTCTCCGGCGTGAATGCCGCCCTGCATGAAGAAGACGGGGCGGTTCTTCTTGGCCGCGGCCTCGGGCGTGAGGGTTCCATCGGCGCTCGCAACCAGCACCAGCATTGGCCGGCCAAGCGGCGTCGTGCCGAAGGACTCACACTTCACCTTCCCAGGGAACGCCTTGGGAAAGGCGGCGCAGAGTGATTGCACCTCGTCGTACCGACCCGTCTCGGTGAAGCCCGAGCGTTCGGCGACGGTGGAGAGATCGGGCGCGGCGAGGACAAGAGCGAGGAGCGGGGGCCACATGAGCTGCACCGAAGCAGAATCTCCGGCGGGAGTGAACGAGCGAACCGAGGAGCGGAGTAGACTGCTCGCCATGGTGCCCACGAGCGTGCAAGCCACCTTCGATTGGTTGGTCGACGGAGCGCCCGGCGCGAGCACACCGATGGCGGTGATTGCCCGTCTCGGAGCGGACTTCGGCAAGGCCGGCATTCCCGTCGAGCGGATCTCGGCCTTCGTGCGCACGCTGCACCCTTCGATCGCGGGGCGCGCCTTCTTCTGGCAGCCAGGCCAGGAGGTGCGGGTGGTGGAGAACCCGTGGGCGGGGCTCCACTCCGAGGAGTTCCTCAAGAGCGCGGCGCGAGTGGTGGAGACCGAGCGCCGGGAGCTGCGCGTTCGCCTCGACCGCGAAGAGACGAGCTTCTCGGGGCTGGTGACCCTCAAGCACGACGGCTTCACCGACTACCTCATGTGCCCTCTCGTCTTCATGGGCGGCTCGGTGCACAGCATCTCCTTCGCGACCAAGCACGCGCGGGGCTTCACCGACGGCGATCTCGAGGCGCTGCGCGCGGTGGTGCGGCCGTTGTCACGCGTCGCCGAGACCCTGGCGCTCATGCGAACCGCGGTGAACCTGCTCAACACCTACGTCGGGCGCGACGCGGGCGAGCGGATCCTCAAGGGGAAGATCCGCCGCGGCGACACCGAGAGCATTCGCTGTGTCATCTGGTTCTCCGATCTGCGCGGCTTCACCTCGATGTCGGGGGAGCGCACGCCGACGGAGATCATCAGCGTGCTCAACCAGGTCTTCGACTGCCAGGTGCCCTTCATCGAGCAGCACGGCGGGGAGGTGCTCAAGTTCATGGGCGACGGCATGCTGGCGATCTTCCCAATCGGCGAGTCGGTGGCGTCAGCAGCGGCGCACGCGATCGAAGCGACCCGGCACGCCTTCGAGGCGCTCGATCGGCTCAACGAGAAGCGCAGCTCGACGAACGAGGCGAAGTTGCGCTTCGGCGTCGCGCTCCACGTGGGCGACGTCGCCTACGGGAACATCGGTGGCGCGGGGCGGCTCGACTTCACCGCCATCGGCCCTGCCGTGAACCTCGCCAGCCGCATCGAAGGCCTCACCGGCAAGTTGGACAAGCGGGTGCTCCTCAGCGAGCAGCTCGCGAAGGAAGTCGACGGCGTGCGCTCGGTGGGTGACTTCGAGCTGAAGGGTGTCACCGGCCGTCAAGCGGTCTTCGAGCCGAGCTGAGAGGGACTCGTGGTCCGCTGGCTCGAAGGGCCCTGAGAAACCGCAGCGCTGACGGGGCGGCTCTGCGTAGACTCCTCGCACATGTTCCAGCCTCGCCGTGAGGTGCTCCGAGCCAAGAGCGGCACGCTGAGCGACGTGCCGCTCCCGTTGTTGCTCCACGCGATCCTCGTCGAGGAACGCTCGCTCACCCTCGAGCTGACGCTGAGAAACCTGGTGAAGGCGATTCACTTCGAGGCGGGCGTGCCGGTCGGCTGCGACTCGAACCTGCTGCACGAGACCTTCGGCCAGTACCTGGTGGACAAGAAGAAGCTCACCGAGCAGCAGCACCACGCGCTGATGGCGGAGAGCGCCTCGACCGAGAAGCCAGTGCAGGCGCTGCTCGTCGAGAAGAAGCTCTTGTCGAGCTTCGAGCTCTTCAAGTTGCTCCAGGCGAACCTCGCCCACACGCTGCTCGACACGTTCAGGTGGGCCGACGCCAGGTGGAAGCTGCGCGACCTCGACGAGGTGGCGACGCCGATCAAGATGAACACCGCGCAGCTCATCTACCTCGGCGCGCCACAGCTGCCGCCGGAGACGATCGCCGCCCACTTCTCGATCGACCCCAAGCGCCCGCTCGCCCTGGCGGTCGACGATCTCGCCGAGGAGCTCAAGGTTCCCTCGAAGGATCTGCGGCTGGTGCAGGCGCTCAAGAAGCGACCGACCCTCGAGGCGGTGCTCGCGCTCCCGAACGTCTCGCGGCCGGAGGTGCTGGCGAAGCTGTACGCCTTGTGCGTGCTCGAGTTGGTCGACTTCGCAGACGCCGTGGAGCCCAAGCCCTTTCGCTCGAGCACGTCGTCGATCAGCCGGCTTCCCGTCGAGAGCATTCCCGCGCCGTCGCCGTCACCACCCGTCAAGCCGAAGGAGGAGGACGATCCCGCGCTCCTCGAGGACCTCTCCCGCGAGTTCCTCTCCTTCCGCCACAAGGACGCGTTCGATCTGCTGGGGGTGACGCCGGAGACGCCGGTCACCGCCCTGGCCACCGCGTTCCTGAGCAAGACGGGCGCACTCGCGCCGCAACGCTTCACCCACCCCGATGCGAGGAACCGGGCCGAGTCGCTCCTGCTCGCCTATGCGCGCGCCTACGGAGCGTTGATGGAGCCCGACCTCCACGCCCTTCACCGCAAGCGCCGGGAGAACGCGGCCGCGACCAAGAAGCCCGACCCGCGCACCGCCGTCGAACAGTTCAAGATCCGCACGAAGCTGCTCGACGCGAGCGCCCAGTTCGACGAGGGGAAGAAGCGCTTCGAGAGCGGGCAACTCCAATCGGCCCTCGAGCATTTCCAGTACGCGGCCGACATCGAGCCGAGCGGGAGAACGCTGGCCTACCTCGCGATCGCGCACTTCCGATTGGCGCCCGAGGCGTCGGGAGAACGTTCGCTGCGTGCGCTCGAAGAGGCCTGCACCCGCGATCCGAACTGTGAAGAGGCCTGGGCCTTCCGGGCCGATCTCGCGCTGGGCCTCTCCCGCCACGCCGAGGCCGCCGAGGCCTACCGTCACGCGATGCGGCTCAACCCCAAGCAGCCGAGGTACCGAGCGGCGGTCGAGTCGATGAAGAAGAAGTGACGGTCAGCGGTTGATGATGAACGCACAGGCCGAGTCGAGCACGACCTTCACTCCGGCGAGGGCGGCGAGCAGCTCGTCGGCGGCGTTGAGCTCCGCGGTCAGCGCCTTCTCGATCCGCTCCATTGGAATGCCCTGGTGCTCGAGCGCGAGCTTGATGCGGAGCATCGTGAGATCCCGCTCGTCTTCGATCGCTTCGTGCGCCGCCTTCTTGAGCTTCTCGAGCTGGGTCTGCGCCTGCTTGGTGGCGAGGACGATCGCGTCGTCGAGGAACCCGCCGAACTCGGGGAAGCCGGCGATCAGCTCGTTGCCTTTGAGCGACTTGCCGTCGGTGCCGTTGAGCGTCTCGAGCAGCTGGGCGTCGACCTTCGGCTTGCCGTCGTTGTGCCGCACCACCGCGACTTGAATCAGCGCGGTGTCGAGGAAGCGCGAGAGCTGGCGAGAGGGCACCTTCGCGCCGGGCGAGGTGTCGGCAGGCTCGGGCGGGAAGACGTGGAAGAGCACTTCCACCCCGCGCGCCTTGATCGGCGTTCGCACGTCGAGGAACCGCGCGCCATTTCGTCCGAACGGCCCGTCCTTCACGAAGCCGAAGAGCGACTCCACCAGCGGGTGCCCAGTGGCGAAGTACTCGATCTCTTCCTGCTCGACGGCGGTGTCGCGCCAGAAGGTGCCGAGCACGGTTCGTTCCTGGGTGATGTCGAAGCCAGGGAGCGCCTCGACGGCCAGTGCGTGACCGAAGTGGAAGGCCGCCTGGAACGCGTCGACCTCTTGATCGGTGTCGACCCGCACGCCGATGCGCTCGGCCAGCTCGGTGATGTTCTCTTCGAGCCGCTCGTCGAGATCGCGCGCCAAGCCGAGCAGCCGATCGTCGAGCGACTCCTCGTCGTCGGCTTCGTGATCGATGCGCTTCTCGGCCCGCTCCACCAGCTCGCTGACGGCGACCTCGTCGAAGCTGCGCAAGTCGAGCAACGGGTCGTACGCCTGCTGCACCTGCTTGCGGGCCGCCGTCACCTTCTCCTTGAGCTCCTTCACGTAGGCCGCGCGCTGCTTGGCCGGAGCGAGGGCGAGCTCGGTGAGCCTGGGCTCCACTTCTTCGAGCACCGCGTCGAGACCACCGACCGTCTCTCCGAACACGCCCACCGCGTCGCGCAGCACCGCGAGCACGTCGGCGCTGAAGGTGCCCTCGACCTCGAAGACGTGCACGTCGACGTTCTGGGTCTGCCCGATGCGATCGAGGCGGCCGATGCGCTGCTCGACGGTCGCCGGGCTCCAGGGGAGATCGTAGTGAACGAGGTGGTGAGCGAACTGGAAGTTGCGGCCCTCGCCGCCGACCTCGGTGCAGACGAGCAGCTTCGGCCCGTCGGGATCTCGAAACCGCGCCACCTGCCGGTCGCGCTCCACCATCGGGAGATCGCCGTGGTACCCGAGGGCCTCGACGTGCTCGTGCCGCAGCCGCGTCTGGAGCCGCTCGAGGGTGTCACGCGCCTCGGTGAAGACGAGCACCTTGGCGTTCTTCTCCTTCGCCCAGAGGTCCTTCAGCAGGCCGACGAAGGCAGTGAACTTGGCGTCCTTGTCGGGAAGCGCCACCTTGAGGCCCTGGAGCGCCTTGTTGCCGGCGAGGGCCGCCTGGAACGCCGACGGAGAGGACTCGAGCCGCCGCACCAGGTTCGAGAGCGCCGCGCCGTGCACCGAACCGTCCTTCGCGAGCGCGTCGAGCGCCTGCTGCCGCGCCTTGAGCTCGTCTGCGGTGAGCGTCACCGAGTGCACGTGCAGCTTTCGTTGGCTGAACCCGCCGACCCGAACGCGCCGGTTGCGAATGAGCCGATCGGACAACGAGTAGGTCTCGGCGAGGTGCATCAGCATCTCGTCGGGGTTGGTGATCTCCTTGAGCGCCTCGTCCTTGGGGAAGCGCGCGAGCAGATCCTTCACCGCGGCGCCGGCCTTCTTCCCCTCGAGGAGCGCCCGCACCGCCTTCGACAGCTCTTCCTGGCGCGCGAGCCGGGCTTCGAACTCCTTCACGGTCGGCGCGGTGAGGGGATCGATGAGGCTCAGGAGCGATTGGTACTCCGCGGGATCGAGCTGCATCGGCGTCGCGGTGAGCAAGAGCAACCCGTACGCGTTCTTCGCCAGCGCCTGCGCGGCCTCGTAGGCCTTCTCGCCCTTGAGGTGGTGCGCCTCGTCGACGATCACGAGATCCCAGTGGGCCTCGGGCGCGCCGGCCTCTTCGCGAAACTGCTCCGAGCGCTGGAGCAGCTCGAGGCTCGTCACCACCAGATCGAACCGCGCCCAGGGGTTCAAGGTGGGCTCGGCGTCGAGCGAGCTCTCGTGCCGCTCCGAGTCCATCAAGGTGAAGAGGTGGTTGAACTTGTGGAAGAGCTCGACGAGCCACTGCACGGTGAGGTGCGCGGGCGCGACGACGAGCACGCGCTTGGCGAGCCCTGCGAGGCGCAGCGCGGAGAAGATCATGCCGGCTTCGATCGTCTTGCCGAGGCCGACCTCGTCGGCGAGCACGAAGCGGGGCCGACGGGCGGAGAGCACCCGCTGCACCACGCCCACCTGATGCGGCTTCACCATCACGCGAGAGGCCAGCAGCGCGCCGAAGGCGTCGTTCCGGCGCTCGTCGTCGAGGCGCAGCGTCGCCTTGCGGAGGAGGAAGTTCTTGGCGTCGGCGACGCGGCCTTCCTTCATCATCGCGACGAGATCGGGCTTGGGCGGCAGGGCGCGAACCTCGGTCTCGGGCAGCTCGGTCTCGGAGCCGTCGTCGAGCTTGAGCGAGTAGCGCCGCAGGCCGCGGCCGCCCTCCTCTTCCTGCACCACGACGCCCACCTTGCCCTTCGAGGTGCGAACGCCGTCGCCTGGCCGGAGCGCGGTGTGCACCAACCCGCCGCCCTTGGTGCTGACGAGAATCGGCGCCCCGTTCTCGCGCGCGGGGAAGGCGACGACGGCGCGCAGACCTTCCTCTTCCAGGCTGAGCAGGTGACCCGTGCCCCACTCCGGTTGGGGCAGGTACTTGACCTTCATTCCGACGATGAGCGTGCCGGCCATGGGACCGCGCGGCTCATAGCGGCTGGAGCGCCCTCGCGCACCACTTCTCGCTGGAAGCTTCGAGGTTGTCTGCCGAGGAAAACCGGCACAAAACGCCGCCCATGAGCGACGCGGCGAAGGCCTCCGAGTCCCCCCAGCCCAGCGGCTCGCTGGTGACGGCGATCAAGTTGTGGGCGCAGGCCTACCGGGTCGAGCTCGTCCTCTTCGCCGTGAGCTTCTTCGTCCTGGCGATGTTCTCGGGGCAGCGCTTCTTGCGGCAGAGCGCGGCGCCGCACTTCGTCTACCAGGCCCAGGCGTGGCTCGATGGCCGGCAAGACATCGCGCCCGAGGTGCTCCCGAACTTCGAAGACTGGGCCTGCGTGCGCGACGTGGGCGGAGTGAAGCAGCGCTGCACCCGGCCGCTCGTTCAGACTGACAAGTGGTACTCGTCGTTTCCGATGTTCCCCTCGGCGGTGATGCTGCCGTTCGTGGTGGTTCACGGCTACCAGTTCAACGACACCAGCTTCGGCGTCTTCGTCGGCGCGCTCGCGATCGCGCTCTTCTACTCGGTGCTGCGGCTGCTCTCGGAGCACGAGGGCTCGGCGCGCAAGGAGCTCGAGAACGCCGCGCTCGCCGTCATCCTCGGGTTCGGCACCCTCTTCTTCTACTGCGCGATCCGCGGCGAGGTGTGGTTCTCGGCCGAGGTGATGGGCGTGGCGTTCACCTGTCTGTACGTGCGCAACGCGGTCGGCGCGCGGAGGCCGTTGCTGGCCGGCGTCTTCTGGTCGATGGCGGTGCTCACCCGCACGCCGCTCCTCTTCACCGGCGTCTTCTTCTTGATGGAGGCGATCACCCCGACGCCGGGCAAACGAATGGAGGAGCTCAAGGCCTTCTTCGGCAAGCCGAGCGAGCCGTTCAAGTCGAAGCTCCAGCCGTTCCTGGTGGGCGCGCTCCCGCTCGCGGTGATCGCGATGGCGATGAACCAGACGCGCTTCGGCTCGATCGCCGAGTTCGGCCACCGCTTCTTCTTCGAGAACCGCGTCAACCAAGACATCGACACCTTCGGCCTGTTCCACCCGACGTACCTCTCGCGCAACCTCGAGGCGGCGTTCCTGCTCTTCCCGAAGTTCAACGCCGGGCGGCTCGAGTACTCGCCGTGGGGCATGTCGCTGTTGCTCACCTTGCCGATCCTCGTGCTGCTGGTGATGCCGAAGGAGAAGCCGCGGCTGCACTGGCCGTTGT
Source organism: Myxococcota bacterium (assembly GCA_052034585.1). Lineage (GTDB taxonomy): Bacteria > Myxococcota > Myxococcia > Myxococcales > Myxococcaceae > Xiheimicrobium. The sequence continues at coordinate 96,472 of JBPOIJ010000081.1, read as the reverse complement.
GGATCACCGTCGCGGCCTGCGCGCTGCCCGGCTTCTTCTACCAGAACACCGGCTACGCCCAGTTCGGCTTCCGCTTCTCGCTCGACTACACGCCGTACCTGCTGCTGCTGCTCGCGGTCGGCGGCTGGAGTCTCAAGAAGTGGCTCCCGCTCGCGCTCATCGCCGTGGGCGTGCTGGTGAACTTCTGGGGCGCGCTCGGCTTCAAGGGCTACACCGAGCTCGTGCGCGGCTGGTAGTCATTCCAGGACGCAGCCGTGGCGCGCGTCGACGACGTGGGCCGCCGCCGACCAGCTGATGAAGGCGACCGACTCGACCCGCTGGTGCTCGTCGTCGAACCGCACCGAGGCGACGTCGGGGTTCGCGCGCACCCACGCGCGGCACTGCTCCTCGGAGAGCTTCATCACGTACCGGCAGCTGCAGCCGTTGCGCGCCGAGTTGCCGACGGCCAGCTCGAGATCGTTGTTCTGGTACACCCGCTTGCCGTTCGCGGGCGTGCAGGCCGTCACCAAGGCCGCCAGCACGAGCGCTCTCATCGCACCACCGCCAGCGCGCGCTTGATCAGCTCGTTCGCGTCGATCGGCTGCTTCCGATCGTCGCCGAAGCGAACGATGAGCACGTCCTCCGAGGGAATGACGATGATCCGCTGGCCCCAGTAGCCCGACGCGGCGTACGCATCTTCGGGAGCATCTGGCCAGGGCTTGGGCCGATCGACCTGCGGGAGCGAACGGTTGAGCCACCACGACAGGCCGTTCGGCCTCGGCTCGACGGGCCGGGTCGCCACGTAGGCCGCCGCGGGCGTCACGCTCTTCTCCACCCAGCCCTCGGGCAACAGCCGTTCCCCGTTCCAGCAGCCGTCGTTCAAGAAGAGGAACCCGAACTTGGCGAAGTCGCGCGGCGTCGCGTACATCGCGCTTCCGCCCTGGGGCATGCCCTTCGAGTCCTCCTCGATCACCAACTGGCCGAGCCCGAGGCGATCGAAGAGGAGCCTCCAGAACGCGTCCTTGCCGTGTTTGCCCTCGAGCGCGCGCTTGGCGATCGACGCGGCGAGCTGCGCGTCGGCCGTCGAATACGACCAGTGCTCACCGGGCGGGTGGATCAGCGGGTGCGAGAGAATGTGCGCGAGCTGATCGCGATGGCCTTTCCCGTAGAACATCGAGAGGACGGACGAGTGCTGGTAGACGCCGTTCTCGTACTCCTCCTGCCAGAGCAGCCCACTCGAGAAGGTGAGCAAGTGCTCGACGGTGACGTCGCAGTGGCCGGTCTCCTCGGCCTCGGGGAGGTGACGACAGATCGAGTCCGAGAGCGAGACGACGCCTTCCTTCACCGCCACCCCGATGAGCGCGCTGGTGAAGCTCTTCGCGACGCTCCACGACAGGTGGGGCGTGTTGGCCTGGTAGCCCCGCGCGTAGGCCTCGTAGACGAGCACGCCCTTCTTGAAGACGAGGAGCGCGTCGGTGCGCACGCCGAGGCGTTCGCTGTCCTTGCCCGTCAAGGTGAACGCGAACGACTCCAAGGCCTCGACCTCGGCGGCCTTCTCCCTTCGATCGACGAGCTTCACCGGCCATTCGGTGGTGGGCCAGCTCGCGCGCTGGGGACACGGCGCAGCGGAGCACAAGGAGCCGACGAGCGCGGTCAGCACAGGGAGTCGAACGAGCATCTCCTTGAAGACGCCGACCCCAGCCGGTTGTCGCACCCAAGGGCTTTGGGCTCGACAAGCCGGGGGCCCCTGCGGTTCTCTCGAGCCATGAGCACCGACGAGCGGCTCAGGCAGTTCGCGGAAGGCAAGCTCAGCGGCGCCGAGCTCGAGGCCTTCGAACGGGAACTCGACGCGAGCCCTCCCCTGCGGGCTGCCCTGGCTGCGCTCGTCACTCGTCCCGTGCGGGCGCCGCTCTTCGAACACGAGCCGACGGTGCGCACCGAAGGGTTGTCGGTGCGACGCGTGTTGGGCCGCGGCGGCATGGCGACGGTGCTGCTCGCGACCCAGCACGGGCTCGAGCGCGAAGTGGCCGTGAAGATCTCGCGGCAGCAGGGCGACGCCGAGGCGAGGCAGCAGCTCCTCCGTGAGGCGAGGCTCACCGGCGCGCTCGAACACCCGGCGATCGTCCCCGTGCACGCCATCACCCACTCCGACGAGGGTGAGCTGCAGATCGTGCTCAAGCGCGTCGAGGGCGAGCCGTGGTCGGTGCTGAAGGCCGATCGCGCCACCATCCTCGCGCGGTTCGGCGCCGATCTGCTCGAGTGGAACCTCCGGGTGCTCGAGACGATCTGCGGCGCGGTGGCCTTCGCTCACGAGCGTGGCGTCGTGCACCGAGACATCAAGCCTGCCAACGTGATGATCGGCCGGTTCGGCGAAGTGCTCCTGATGGACTGGGGGCTCGGAGGGCTCCTCACCGAGGATCCAACCGGTCACCTCCCGCACGTCACCGCAGGCGACGGCGCCGGCACGCCGACCTACCAGGCACCCGAGACGCTCGCGGGGGCGCCAGGGCCCCTCTCGGCGCGGACGGACGTCTACCTGCTCGGTGGCGTCCTCTACGAGCTGCTCTACGGCCGCCCCCCGTTCGCCACCGCGTCTCGGAGGACCCTCACCGGCGAACCGGACTTTCCCCAGAGCGAGCACCCCGAGCTGGCCGCGCTCTCCCGGAAAGCGCTCTCGGCCGACCCGTCGAAGCGGCATGGCAGCGCGCTCGAGTTCCTCCGAGACCTGGAGGCCTTCCATCGCAACCAGCACGTCTCCCGCGTGGTGCGCCGCGCTCAGCAGCTGCTCGACCGCTCCAGGGCACAGCGCCGTGAGCAGAAGGATGCGGCGTCGCGAAGCTCGGCCGAGGCCGCATCGGTGCTTCGCGCTGCGCTCGACCTGGCGCCCGATCACCCGCCGGCCCTCGAGATCGCGCGCGAGCTGGTGACGTTCCAGGTGGAGTGCGCCTTGGAGGACGGTCACCCGGCGCTCGCGGCCCAAGCCCTCGAGGCGAGCCCACGCCCGCTGCCCGAGCTGGACGAGCGAGTGAAGCGCGCCGTCGCCGAGCACCGGGCGCTCCACGACTTCGCGCGCTCGCTCGATCCGAAGGTGGGGCGCACCCACCGGCTGCGGTTCCTGGTCGCCTTGGTCCTGGTGACGGCGGGCTTCTACACGGTGCGCCTCAACTTCCCCGCGCTGTACCAAGGCAGGTGGGCCCTCGCGCTCTCGAGTGTGGCGTTCATCGTCACCATCGGGGTGATGTCGTTCGCCTTTCGAGGCCTGCTCGCCGGCTCGAAGCTCAACCGCCAGCTGATGGCGCTGGCTGCGCTCGTCAACCTCGGGCAGCTGCTCCTCCGCGTCTCGGCCGCGGCGCTCGAGATCCCTCGGGCGCAGGCCATCGCCTTCGAGCTGCCGTTGATCGCGATCGCCCTCGCCACCGCCGCCATCATCCACCACTGGACGTTCGCCATCGGCTCGCTGCTGCTGGTGGCGGGCCAGGTGCTGACCCTCTTCTTCCCCGCCAACGCCGAGCGGTTCTTCACCGGCGCGATGCTCGGCACGCTCGTCGCCCTCGGCATCGCCTGGCGAAGCGGCGCGTGGGCGTCGGTCTCGAAGGAGGCACCCGATGAGCGATGAGTCGGCCGAGGGACTGCTCGCTGCCACGAAGGGGCTGGTGGCCACCGTGCTCGAGGCGAGCCGGCTCGTCGGCCTCGTTCGGCAACGCTGGCCGCAAGTCACGATGAACGGCACGGCCTTCGGGGCCTTCCTCGAGAGCAGGGCGATCGAGGGGCAGGGGCTGGCCACGCTCCACGTCGAAGATCTCTACCTGGCCTGGGCCTGCCTCGATGGGCAACGCGCGGCCGTCACCGCCTTCGAGACCTTCACCCGGCCGTTCATCTCGTTGGCGGTGCGCCGCGGCGGGCACGACGTCGAGGAGGTCGTGCAGCAGGTGCAGATCAAGCTCCTGGTGAGCGCTGGTGAACGGCCGGCGCGCCTCGCCGAGTACAGCGGGGTCGGTCCGCTCAAGGCGTTCGTGATGGTGACGGCGATGCGCTCCCAAGCCGACGCGCGGCGAAGCGGAGAGCGGCGGCGGGAAGAGCTGGTCGGCGACGGCTGGCTCGAGCTCGCGTCGATCGCCGGGTCGAGCACCGAGGGGCAGGAAGCGCAGCTCCAGTGGTCCGAGCTCGAGCCCCACGCCGCGCAGGCCATCGCCGCCGCCATGGCCGAGCTGAGCGTTCGCCAGCGCACGCTGGTTCGGCTCCACTACGTCGAGGGCGTGTCGGCCCAGGCGCTCGCGAAGATGTACTCGGTGCACCGAGCGACGACGACGCGCTGGCTGGTCGAGGCGAGAGAACGGCTGCTCGAGCTCGTGCAGACCCGCCTGCGTGACAGCCTCGAGCTCGACACGGCCTCGCTCCACAGCCTGCAGCGCACCTTGGCGGGAGGCCTGGAGCTGTCGCTTCCTGCGTTGCTCGAGCCGACGCCCTCCAAAGGCCCAGACGAGCCGTGAAGCGCTGGCACACCAGGGAAGACAGCGGCATCACCCTCGATCGCGAGCTGCGCTGGTGGCACGACGGCGAGCCGATCGAACACCCGAACATCATCGAGGCGTTCAACCGCGGAGTGCGCGCCGAAGCCGACGGTCGCTTCACCCTGCACTTCGGCGACGACTGGTGCTTCATCACCGTCGAAGACGCCGCGTACCGAATCGTCGCGATCGACGTCTCGGAGGGCGAGCGGCTCTCGGTGCGCCTGTCCGATCGAACGGCCGAGTGGCTCGACCCGGGGACCCTGGCACTCGACGACGAGGGCATTCTGAGCGCTCGAGTGAAGGGCGCGCGCGCGAAGGCTCGCTTCTCTCGCGAGGCGCAGTTCCAGCTCCTGCAGCACCTCGAGGTCGACGGCGAGTGGGTGGTGTTGCGGGTTGGCAGCAGCGCGATCGCGACGTCGCTGCCGGCGAAGAGCGTCTCGGGCTGAGCCCACTCGTCAGCGCTTGACCGTCATGCACCGCAGCGGCTGCGCCATCGCCGCCTTGCCCTGTTCCTCGGAGACCAAGGCGACGTTGATGAGGTTCTGGAGCAGGCTGTCGCGCGCGAGGCGCAGCTGGGCGGCGTTGCTGCAGACGAAGATCTCTCCCCACATGTTGTACGGGGGAATGGCGAGCTGGAACTCGGCGAGCTCGGCCAACGAGAGATCGAGCAGCTCGCGCTGCATCAGCACCCTCGAGGCCGCCTCCACTCCGATGACACCTTGATCGAACTGCATCGAGTGCAGGTCGTAGGCGACCAGCTGGTCCTTCTTGAGGTACTTGTGAATGCGATCGCTCATCACCGCGAGCTGCGAGGGCGTGCCGACGCCGAGCCGCGAGGCGAGCCTCCGCGAGAAGAGCAGCTCGCACTGGCCGTCACCTTCGCCGCCGACGCCACGGGCGCTGTTGAGCACCCGCTTCATCCACGGCCACCCTTCCTCGCGAGGGGTCTGGAAGTACGTCGGGCAGCCCCACTCGGTGATGTAGAGCGCGACGAGGTTCTTCGGCAGCTTCGAGAAGTCGGGCTTGGGCCACTTGACGCTCTCGCGCTCCGAGGGCCGCTTGGCGAGCTGGAGCGACTGTCGATCGCTCTCGATCGACTGGCGGAGAAAGGTCTCGAGATCGAGCTCGCCCTCGATCTGGTTGGGGATCTGCGAGGCCGTGTACAGCCACCAGCCGGTCCCCATGAGGGCCGTGATGGCGGCGAAGACCAGAGTGAGGAGCAGCAGGCTCCGAAGCGCACGCACGGGCGGAGTTATGCCATAGCCGCCGCCCATTTCACTGCCTTGGCCCTGCCCGACCCGTCACCGCCGCGGCAGCCCGCACGCCAGCCCGGTGAAGCCCTGGGCCATGAGCGCCTCGGCGAAGGCGCGCCGCACGACGATCAGGCTCGAGTTGAGGCGCGCGACCCGGAAGAGCGGGAGCTGCGGGTCGAGCTTCGTCTCGTCGATGGCCAGCACGGAGTAGTCGCTGATCGACTCGGGAGCGATGTGGTTCCAGTGCGCGTGGGCACGACGGGTATCGAGGCAATCTTGCGGAAGGGGGTTGAGGGCCCAGTAGGTGCCGCGGGCCTTGTTGTTGCGATCCCTGAGGGCCACCGGCAGCAGCTCGAGCCCGGGCACCTGCTGCGCGTCGAGCCACGTGCGAACCCGCTCGGACACGATGAAGCCGTCGTGAGTCTGGTGCCCGTCGAAGAGCTTGTCGTCGGCCTTGTTGCCGGCGAAGTCGTAGCGGGCGTTCTTCGGCCAGGCGTTGCGCGGAGTGAGGAACCGCTTGCCCTTGCCAAGATCGAGGTACTCGACGTTGCGCACGCTGTCGAACGAGGCGCCGCGGTGCTCGCGCTTCGCCTCGAGCACCCGCCACGGCGAGGTCTCGGGAGCGACGATGCCAGCGGCCTTCGCGGCAGCCTCCACCGCCGGCACGAGCGTCTCTTCGAACCAGGCCCGCGAGTCGTGACAGTCGGTCGCCCAGGGATCGGCGCCTTGCTCGATGAGCCACAGCTGCAGCTTCGTGTCGTGTCGGGCAGCCCGGCCGACGAGCATGAGGGCGTCGCGCCCCAGCGGTCACGGGCGTTGACGTCGGCGCCAGCGGCGAGGGCGCGCTCGAGGCCTTCGCGGTCGGCCTTCCTCGCGGCATTCAGCAGGTCGCGCTCGGCGCGGGAGGGCCACTCGTCGACCGACTTGTAGAGCACGTTGTTGATGGTGATTCGCTGGAGCGAGAGGGCCCGCAGCGGCTCGAGGGTGTCGGGGTCGCCCTCGAGGATGACGCGCTTGAGCCTGGGGAAGCGCGTGAACGAGGAGAGATCGGAGCCCTCGATGCGCAGCGAGATCGACTCGACGTCGAAGCACCGGGCGAGCTGCGCGTCGGTCGGCTCGGCATCGCCGTCGAGGCCGGTCCCCTTCACGAGCGCCGCGCGGAGCTCGGGCGTTTGAGCATTCCACCACTCGCGGTTGCGCTTCGCTTCCTCGGGCGAGACGTCGTAGCTCTTCTTCTTGAACCACTGGAGTGCGGCGGCGGCGAGTGCAGCGCCAGGTGTGCCTGAGCGCTCCTTCACGTACGCCTCGAGGCCAGCGCGCGCCTCGTCGATGCGTTCCGGCTCCTTCACCTCGAAGCGCTCGAGGAGTTCCCGGAGCTGCACCTCGGCCTCCCGAGGTTTGCCGAGCTCGAAGTAGGCGCGGGCGAGGTAGCGGCGCAGCCAGGTCGCGCCGTACGCGTCCATGAAGAAGAGCTCGCGCTTCATCGCCTCGCCCCGCTCGACGAGCTTCGCGGGATCCGGTCGCGCGTCTTCGTAGACGTCGAGCACGTTGAGCGCGGCCCGCAGATCGCCCGCGAGAAGGCTCTTCTCGTACGCCGCGAGCGCGTCGTCGATGCGGCCGGTGTTCTCGAAGCAGATGCCCCGGAGATTGAAGGCGCGCGCGAGGGTGTCGTCGCCCTCGAGGCGCACGTGGGCGGGGATCTCGTCGAGCAGCGGTTCGATGAGCTCGAGCGCGTCGGTCCACCGCTCCTTTTCCTGGAGCGTGTTCGCCTTCTCGACCGCGGCGTCGAGGCGATCGTGCGGAGTGCGGGTGGACTTGTCGACGAGGACGGCGAGGAAGGCGTCGAGCGACGGGAAGGCGGCGTGCAGCGCTCCATCGTCGGGATCGAAGACGGCGACCGGGCAGCGCGGGTCGGTGATCTTCACCGTGAGGAACTTCCCCGTGCCGCCCAGCTTGGCGAGCGGCACCGAGCCGGCGTGCGCAGGGGCCGACGGGTCGAGGCCAGCGGCGGTGAAGGTGCGCCACTCGCCCGGCTTCTCGAACTGCACCTTGAGGCGCGTGTCGGCCGTCTCGCCCGGGAGCCCCCACACCGAGCGCCCCTGATGCTCGTCCTTCTCGCGCGCGAGGAAGGCGAGGTAGCGAGGCGTCGCGCCATCGGGCCCCGTGAGCACCTTCGGCGTCGGGGTGGCCTTCGTCGGCTTCTTGGTCGCTGCTGGCTTCTTCGCAGCGGGCTTCTTCTTCGCGCGAGCGGTCGTGGCCATGACGAGGGTCTAGCATCGCACGGTGCGGCGCCGGCTCCCGTGAGCTTCGAAGCGCGGGCACGGGCACATTTCTCTGCCGTGGGCCGGCCCGAGCCGTTATGCCAATCAGGTGCGCACCTGGCACTCCGCGCGGCTGACCAGCCGAGTCGTGATCGACGACGGGCTGTCGCTCCTCGAACTCGAGGTGCCGGAGCGCGTCCATCGATCGTTCGTGCGGCCCGGGCAGTTCCAGCGCGTTCGTCACCAGGGCACCGAGGCGATGTTCGCGATCGGCTCCTCGCCGGGCGCGACCCGGTTCGAGTACCTCATTCGGCGCGGCGAGGGTGTCTCGCAGGCGTTGAGCGAGGCGGCGATTGGAGCGGCCTTCGAGCTCTCCACCGCAGAGGGTCCCGGGTTTCCGCTCGAGCGGGCCCAGGGGAACGACCTGCTCCTCGTCTGTACCGGCACCGCGCTCGCGCCGATTCGCTCGGTGCTCGGCCTCGTCGCCAGGGAACGGCAGGCGTTCGCGCGCGTCACCCTGTTGCAGGGCCAGCGAAGCCCCGCGCAGCTCCCGTGGAGAGCGGAGCTCGAACGCCTGCCCTCGCTCGAGCTGCACACCGTGGTGGACGTCGGCGCGCCGGGCTGGAGCGGACCCATCGGCCAGGTTCAGTCGCGGCTCCCCTCGATCGAGGTGGGCCCGAAGACGATCGCCTTCCTCGTCGGTCAGAAGGAGATGACGACCGAGGTGACGCGGTCGCTCGTCGCGCGCGGGGTGCTCGCCACGAGTGTGTTCCTCAACGTCTGACCGCGGAGGAGCGACGCATCGTGGGTGATTTTCGGCGACTCGCCGACCGAACCAGCTACGGTGCCCAACGTCATGGCGTTGGTCCCGCTCTATGGCGTCGTCGAAGCGCCCGTTGGGAGGCTGCTCCTCACCTCCGACGGAGCCAGCTTGACCGGCCTCTTCCCCGCGACGCACCGAGCGATCCCCTCGCTCGAGGGTCACGTCCGACGTGACGGCTTCTTCACCGGCGTGCGCGATCAGCTCCTCGCCTACTTTGCCGGCCGCCTCGAGCGCTTCGAAGTGGAGCTGGCGCCCCGCGGCACGCCGTTTCAACGGCAGGTGTGGCGCGCCCTGCTCGACGTTCCATTCGGGGCGACGGTGAGCTACCGCGAGCTCGCGACGTCGATCGGCAGGCCCAGCGCCTCACGCGCGGTCGGCTTCGCGAATGGAAAGAACCCGATCAGCATCATCGTGCCCTGCCATCGGGTGATCGGCTCGAACGGCAAGCTCACTGGCTACGCGGGCGGCGTCGAGCTCAAGCAGTGGCTCCTCGATCACGAGTCGGGAGTCACTCCCAGCGAGCTGCTACCGCCGAGCGTGGCTCCAAGCCGACACCCACGACTCAGCCTCTGACTGCACGGCTGGCTGAGGCCAGGCGATGCACCAGCGCGCTCATGCCCGGCGTCGGTGCGGCGATGCCCAAGAGCGGCTTGAACGCCTTCGCCACCGACGCGTCACCCGAGAGCGCAGCGTCGAGGTGTGGAAGGAGCGCATCGAGGGAGGCCTCCGAGCCATCGAGCACGAGCAGCGGCAGGAACCAGCGCGTGCTCTTCAGCTGCGCCGGCGTGGCGGTCGCGAGCGCGACCTGCGCGGCTCGGAGCACCTCCTCGTCGGCAACGAGCGCCTTCAGAGCCTCGACGGCCTTCGCCGACGGCGCCCGCTCGAACTGACGCAGCTTCGACAACGCATGCGCGGCGTGGCGCCAGGCGACCTCGAGCGCCTTGTCCGGAAGCTCGGCAGGCACCGACGCCTGGAAGAACCGGGCGACCGGCGAGGTGTGGCCTTCGAGGGCGTCGCGGACTTCCCCGGCGAGGGTCGCGTGAAAGGTGACGAGCGCTGCCCCCAAGGGCGGCGGCGCCTCTCCTCGGGCGAGGTACTCCAGCACGGCCTCGGTCACCGCGAAGGGGCTCGAGCGCCGACGAACGGCTCCGGCGAGGAAGGTCAGCAGATCCTGAGTCGTGTTCTTCTCGAAGCGCGAGCCGCTCACGGGGCGACGGCGGCCTCGGAGTACACCGCCTCGTAGACGACGGCGGCGGGATCGCTCTGGTGATCGCCGAGCGGGTTCTGAGGCGTCCAAGCGGCGACCGTCACCAGGCGACCGTCACGCGAGAAGCGCACCCGTCGAATCGCCCAGCCGAACGACTCCACCTGCGGCTCCATCGCGCGGTGGAGCACGACCTGCTTGTCCCAGCCTCCGCTCACGACGGAGCGCCCATCGGGGCTGATCCCCGCGGTGGAGACGACGCCGCGATGCCCACGAAGCCGTTCGAGCACCTTGCCGGTCTGCGAATCGACCCGCGCCGCGCAGTCCCACGTTCGTTCGGGCTCCACTTCCTTTCGCTTCTCGCGCTCGTAGACGTCACGCGTCCGCTCGCCCTTCGCCTCCGAGAGGGCCAACGCGAGGACCTTTCCCGAGGCGTCGACCGAGACGTCGTTCACCGAGGCCTCGAAGGTGAAGCGGCGCGCGCGATCGAGCGAGCCCGAGGCCGAGACGCGCACTCCCGCGGCGCCGGGCTTGGCGGTGAAGACGTATTCCTGAGTCAGCTCATCGGTGGCGATCTCGACCCGCTCGGAGAACGGCTGGCCGAGCACCACCTGCGCGTCTTGCGGCACGCAGGCATCGCAGATCGCGACGTCGACGTTCTCGAGCGTGAGCCCCTTGAAGGTCAGGCTGCGGCCCTTCGCGACGCGTGAGAGCTGCGCGCCGAGCGCGGTGGGAATGGAGATCGACTCGGTGAGCGAGGTGGCGTCGATGCCGGTCGTCTGGGCGAGGGCGCCGCGCACCACCACCGCTGGAACGCGGGTGTCGATCACGAAGGTGGCCGAAGCCTTGGCGTCGAACACCGCTCGGAAGACGGGCTGGCCGGACTTCTTCTCGAAGTGCAGGCGCGCGGTGCCGGTCGAGGCCGGGCTGGGCCCGATCGTCCACACCGAGACCGACCGATCCCAGCTGGAAGAAAAGAGCTCGCCAGTCGACGCCCAGGCGAGGCCGGTGATCTCGTCGGCGTGTCCCCGTTGCTCGGCGACGAAGCCCAGCTCCGGGTAGGTCAGCACGGTGAGCAGGCCCTTCGTGCTCGCGACCGCCAGCAGCGGCTGCTTGGGGTGAAAGGCGACGGCCGTCAGGGCCTCGTCGGTGAGCCAGGCGCCCTTGACCGCTCCGCTCACCGCGTCGAAGAGCCGCACCGAGCGATCACGGCTCACCGCAGCGACGAGCGCGCCATCGGGCGACCAGTCGATCGCCTCGACGTTGAACTCGAGCGCGTTCACCACCACGTCGGCGCGCGGCTTCTTGGGATCTTCGAGGCCGAAGAGCGAGAGGTGGAACGACTTCATGCCGAGGCGGCTGAGCGCGATCGATCTCGCGTCGGGTGCCGGGCGTGCGTCCCACACGAAGTCTTCGCGGTTGAGCACCTGGGGCGACGAGAGCTCGGTGACGGCTCCGGTGAGGTGCGCTCCGGGCTTGTCGGCGAGCGACTTGAGCAGCTCGGGTGGGTTCCGATGGAGCGTCTTGCAGCTGGCCAGCATGGCCAGCGCGATCGACAGCCGGCGCATGGGTCAGCCCTCCGGCTTCTTGGTGAGCATCACCTCGCGAACGCCCTTGGTGGTGATGTTCAAGATGAAGAGCTCGCGCTTGGCCTCGCGCTTGTCGGTGAAGCGCATCGAGCCGGTGGCGCCCTCGTAGCCCTTGAGCCCCGAGAGGGCTTCGCGGAAGGCGGCGCGCGACTTCGGTTGCGAGGTCTCGATCGCTCGCCGCACCACGCCGGCGGTGTCGAAGGCCACCGCGTCGAGCAGGGTGATCGACTGGCCGGAGAACGCCTCGCGGAAGGTGTTCACGAAGGCCTTGGTGCTCGGCCGATCGCTGTTCTCGTAGAACCCGTCGACGAAGACGCTGCAGAGCACGTACTTGCCGCCGCGCTCGATGAGCTGGGGATCGCCAGACGGCCCCTTCGGGCTCGTCCAGGTGCTCGGGCCCAGGAGCGTCACCGTCTTGAGCCGATCCTTGCCGGTCGTCTTCTGAATGCGCTCGAGATCGCGCTTGTCGCAGGCGTTGGTGACCATCTCTTCGACCGCGAGCGCCGGAGCGACGAGCGACACCTTCTGCCAGCTGTCGGGCAACAGCAGCGCCTCGAAGTCGATCACCGGCTCGAGGCCCGCCTTGGCCTTCTCGAGCGCCTTGCGCTTGCGGAACGCGTCGGAGTCGGAGTCGCGAATCTCGCGCAGCTTCTCGATGTAGTCGGCGCGATCCTCCAGATAGTAGCGGCCGACGACCTTCTTCGCTTCGTCGGTGAAGGTGGTGGCGTCGTGCGGGTAGGTCTCGGCCCCGCGAATGATGCCGCCTCGCTGCTCCACCGCGTCCCAGAAGGCGTTGGTGAACTCGGTGCCGAACGGCGTGTTGGGGAAGAGGACGGCGAAGGTCTTGTAGTTCAGCGTGACCATCGAGTACTCGGCGAGCGCCTCGGCCTGCTGCGAGTTGGTCACCATCGTGCGGAAGATGTGCGGGCCGATCTCGGTGATGCCCTCGGCGCGACTCAAGGTGATGAGCGGAATCTGGAGCTCCTCGGCCACCAGCGCGGCGCGGCGGGAGTCGTCGGTGAGGAGCGGCCCGATGATCGCGATGGCGCCTTCGTCGAAGGCGAGCTGCTCGACGAGCTTGGCGGCCAGCGCGGGATCGTCGGCCGAGTCCTTCACCACCAGCTCGATGTCGCTGCCCTTGAAGCCGAGCTGCAGGCTGCGGAGCACGGTGTCGGCGAACGCCTTGTACTTCTTGCTCGAGAGCGGGAGCACCGCGCCCACCACCTTCGGCTTGGTCTCGGCGCGGCGGCTGACTCGGGCGAGCAGCTCCTTGGCCTCGGGCGCGTACGGCGACGACGGCGCGTTGGCGAGCAACGACTTGAGGGTCTGGTCGAGGTTCGTCCAGTCGCGCAGGTGGTAATAGACGCGCGCCATCTTGAAGGTGAGCAGCGGCCACGCCGGGTGCGTCGTCGGCAGATCGTGCCAGGTCTCGGTGATGGCGAGGAAGTTCGTCTTGGTCTCCACCACGTCTTCGAGCCGCGCGAGCGCCGCCTTCTTCTCGTCGTCGGAGCTGACCGAGTCGAACGCCTTCATCGCGAGCTTGAGCGCTTCACCGTACTGCTGCGTTCCCGCTGCGGCCTTCTGCAGCCCTTCTTCGGCCGCGCGCTTGTCGGCGCCTTCGAGCTTGTCCACCAGCGGCGAGAGCGTCTGGTACGCGTCGCGCCACGCCTTCAACTCGACCGACGCGAGGCCTGCCTTGAGCCGCGCTTGATCGGCTTGGGCATGAAGCGGGTTCTCGAAGACGAGCTCGGTGAGCGCCTTTCGGGCGGTGACGAAGTCGCCCTCTTCGAACGCCAGCACGCCCGCGCGGTAGAGCGCGTCTTGGCCAGCGGTGCTGTCGGGGAACGCCTTGCGCACCGCGAAGAGCGCCTCGAGGCCTTCCTTTCGCGACTTGGTGTCGACGACGAGGATGGCCTTCTGGAGCGCTTCGTCGGCGGCCGGCACCGCCCTCACGTCACGAGGGCCGGGCTTTCCATTTCCGCCCGTGGTGCCCGTCTTGGGGCACCCCAACGCGAGGACGGCGAGCGAGAGGACACAGAGACGACGCAGCATGGTTTCGACATACCAAACCAGGGCTCGGCGGCGCTGATTTTGAGGCCCGCCTGCGTCGAGGCTGCGGGGAGACGGTCATGTGGTTTCAACGGCGTGCGACGCGGTCATTCGTCCACGCGCTCCACCGTTCGGCCAGTCAGCGAACGAGGCGCCGCAAGAGCTCGTCGACGTCGGCTTCGTCCTGGTACGGCCCGAAGCCGAAGCGCCAGCGATCGTCGCGCGCGTCGGTCATCACTCCGCGCCGTTCGAGCCGTTGGTGGAGCGCCTTGGCGTCGGCGGAGCGGAAGGTGAGGAACTGGCCGCGCTGATCGTCCGAGATCGAGACGACGAGCTGAGCCGCGGAGACGAGGTGGCGATCACTCAAGCCCTCGACGAAGCGCCTCTGGAGCGCGTGGGCATGAGCACGCACCTTCGCGGTGGTGAGGCCGATCGACTGGCGCCAGCGCATGACGGCGTTGAGTCGGTACAGGCCGGAGGGATCGAAGGTGGCGCCCCAGAACGCACCGCCACCCGGAGCGTAGGGAACGCGACCGCTCTGCTTCTCCTGGAGCGCACCGAAGGCCGCGAACCAGCCGGTGTTGCGCGGACGAAACGAGGTCGACGCCGGCACGTGGAGGAAACAGGCGCCTTCCCCGGCCATCGCGTACTTGTAGCCACCGGCGAGGAAGAAGACGCGCTGCTCGAGCGAGGCGAGCGAGGTGGGGATCGCGCAGAACGCGTGGTAGCCGTCGATGACGACGACGGTGCTCTTCGGCGCCGCGTTCACCACCGCCTCGAGTCCGCGCACCTGCGCGCCCGAGTTGAAGAAGACCTGGCTCACGAAGAGCAGCTCGGGCGAGATGGTGCGCACCGCTTCGGCGAGCCGAGTCGGGAACGTGTCGAACGGCTCCGACGGAACGCGAGTGACGGACACGAGGGCGTCTTCCTCGAGGCGGCGCAGCTGACGCTCGAAGGAATGAAACTCGGCGTCGCTGGTGACGATGCGCGGCCGCTCGGGGAGACACGACAAGACCCGCACCACGAACTCATGGGTGTTGGGCGCGAAGACGATCGTCGAGGGATCCGACAACGAGAGCTCGGCCGCCACCTGCCGCTGCGCCTGGGGAATGATCTCCCCAAAGACGTGATCCCACTTGGCGTCGACGTGCGTCGCGGCGTCGAGCCAGGCCTGCTGATGGGCCTCGAAGGAAACGTCAGGCCACGGGTGATGGCTGTGCGCAGCGAAGTGGAGCCGGTCGGGCTTCGACGAAAGGAACCGGGTGAAGTGCTGCTTGAGCATGCGACCGGCTTAGCACTCCTTCGGTCACCGGCAGGCGACGAGCGGTCGACGCGCACGATGCGCCCGGCGGGCCGTGCTATCCACCTCCGTCATGATGGCGTCCCGAGCCGTCCTCTTCGCGCTCCTGCCGAACCTCGCCCTTGCCGCGCCGCTGGTGCTCGAGGCCGAGATCTCGGCCGACGCCGGTACCTTCTTCACCGTCTCGTTCCCGGTCGGTACCGGCATCGCCGAGCTCGAGGTGAGGCACGACGATCTCTCGAGCGCGAACATTCTCGACTGGGGGCTGCTCGGGCCGTCGGACACGTTCTGGGGCTGGGGCGGCGGGAACTCCGAGCCGATCATCGTCGGCGCCAGGGCCTCGAGCCGGAGCTACCGCTCGGGGCTCGTCGCCACCGGAGTGTCCACGACGCTCCCGACGGGAATGTGGAAGGTGCTCATCGGACAGGCGCAGGTGACGCAGCGGCCGGCGAAGTACCGGCTCGAGATCGAGACGCGAATGCGGGCGACGCTCACGCCGCAACAGCGCGAGGCCTACACGCCGGCGGAGGCGCTCGAAAAGAACGCGCGCTGGTACGCTGGCGACACCCATGTGCACTCGCTCGAGAGCGGTGACGCCCGCCCGAGCCTCGACGAGATCGCCACCTTCGCCCGCTCGCGTGGCCTCGACTTCGTCGCGCTGAGCGATCACAACACCGCCTCGCACTACGACTTCATCAACCAGGCGCAGGCGCGGAACCCGACGGTGCTCCTGGTTCCCTCGGTGGAGTTCACGACCTACGCCGGCCACCTCAACGGCTTCGGTGCTTCGGAGTTCGTTCCCTTCTGGCTCGGCCGCGACGGCGTCTCGATGACGAACGCGCTCCGGGCGTTCGACGCGCAAGGCGCGATCGCCACCATCAACCACCCCACCCTCGATCTCGGCTCGTTCTGCATCGGCTGCGCCTGGCAACAACCGAGCTCGCCGAGCCTGGTGCACGCGATCGAGGTCGGCGTCGGTGGCTGGGACGAGACCGGCTCGCTCTTCGACGAATCGGCGATCGCGCTCTGGGAAGCGTTGGCCGACAAGGGCTTTCACCTCGCGGCCGTCGGCGGGAGCGATGATCACCGCGCCGGCCAGGCGCTCAACCAGACCCAGAGCGCCCTCGGCTCGCCCACCACGATGCTCTACGCCTCCGAGCTGTCGGTCGCCGGCTTGACGCGCGCGCTGAGGGAAGGCCGCACGGCGGTGAAGCTGCGTGGGCCCGACGACCCGATGGTGTCACTCTCGTCACTCACGACGCTCCCGCGGTCGGCGGACACCTTGGTGGGAACGTCGGCGCGGCTGCAGGCGTACGTCACCGGCGGCGTCGGAATGCGACTGGCGTGGATCGAGAACGGGCAGCTCGTGCGAGACGTCGCGATCACCTCCGAGCCCTTCGTCGACGAGCAGCCACTCGAGGCCCCCGAAGGCCGGTCGAGCCGAATGCGGGTCGAGGTTCGCATCGGCCAGCTCCCTCGCACGGTGAGCTCGCATGTGTGGCTGGCGCCCGACTCCCCGCCCGGTCCGCCCGTCGTCGTCGCCAGAGAGACGCCACGTGGCTGTCCTGGCTGCACGAGCTCGAACGGAGGACTTCTGCTCGTCGCGGGCTTGCTGCTGCGGAGGCGCCGATGAGCTTCGCGCTCCTCCTCGTCGTCCTCGCCCAGCCGGACTTTCCCCGTGAGGCAGCAGGGACCTGGGCCGATCCCGCGCGCACGGTGTTCCTCGATCCCGGCGCGCGCTCGCTGTTGTCGGGGTTCAGTCCGGCCGCGATCGACGGCCTCCAACCGGCGGCCTCGGCGATTCGCTTCGACGGAGTGACGCTGCGAATGCCCGCGCACGGCTTCTTCGGCCCGTCGACGCTGCCCGCGCAGTGGCTCGAAGGCGTTCACCTCGGCTCGTCGGCGGAGTCGGTCGAGCGAGGACGAACCCTGGGCCGGACGATCACCCTGCTGCCTCGCCGCCGAGATCCGACCGGCTGGCACGCCTCGATCCGCCAAGACGTGCTCACCACCTCGCTCACCGTCGACGGCCTCGTGGAGTCGACTCGCACCGAGGTTCAAGCCGGCGCTCGCTTCTTTGCCCTGCCCGCGATCGCAGCCTCGTTCCTCAAGGTGCGGGCGCTCCTCGGTGATTGGCAGCTGCGGCTCGTCCAGCCGCTCGGTGAAGGCCATCTCCGCCTGCTCGCGCTCGGAGTCGCCGACGATGCCGCGCTCACCGTCTCCGGCATTCCGATCTCGGCGCGGCTCTTCAGCCAGCTCGTCGACGCTCGGTGGACTCAGGGGCCCTTCGAGCTCGGGCTCGACGCCTCCCACGATTCGATCGCGCTCGCGATTCGAGCGACGCAGACCCGTCACGACATCACCGGCGGTGAACAAGCGCTGACCGCCCGCGCGGCGTTTCGTCCGATGATCACCCGAGAGGTGCAGCTCGCCGTCGGCGGCGACGTGTCGGTGCGGCGCATCGTGCTCCAGCGAACGGCCGACTCGGCGCTGCCCCCGATTCCAGGCGTCGAAGGTTCGGCCGTCACGACGACCGCCAGGCGAGAGCTGGGCGCCGCTGCGGTGGCGAGCGTCTTCCTCGAGGCGCGAGACGATCGCGGGCCCTTTCGCTGGGCGGCTGGCGCGCGCGGCGATCTCTGGAAACCCCTCGACGCGGCGCCGATCGGCGCCATCGATCCTCGGCTCTCGGTCGAACGAGACCTCGGCGAGGCGTGGACGATCACTGGCAGCGCGGGCGTTCGGCATCAGCCCGCCACCTGGCTCGTCCCCGTTCCGGTGCTCGACACGAGCTCGTGGAACTTGGGGCTCCAGCAAGCGATCGTCGGAGAGCTCGGCGCCCGCTTCCGTCCCGACGCCAACCACCACTTCGCCGCGCGCGTGTTCGGCTCGTCACTGCGACGAACGATCGAGCTCTCGCCCTTCGACGACTCCTTCCTCCCCGAGGTGAATGGCTCGAGCGAAGACGTGCAGAGACGAATCGGGCGCGGCTGGGCCGGCGGAGGTTCGCTGTCGTGGGCCTTCAAGCCGAACGCGACATTCTGGGCCCGCGCCTCCTACGGGCTCGTCGTCTCTCGACGAACGCTCACCATCACTCGCTGGGGCATCGACGGGCTTCCTCGGGGAGACGCGAGCGTCGAGGTGCCGTGGACCTTCGATCAGAACCACCAACTCCAGGCGGCGGGCGGCTGGCGCTTCGGCAAGGGATGGGCGCTCGGAGCGACCGTCACCTTCCAGACCGGCGCGCCGATGGAAGGCGGGCTCTTCTCGCTCGATCAGCGGCCTGGCACGGACCCGATCCGTCGCACGCCGAAGTGGGTCCCGATCGATCGTGATCTCGCTGGCCGCGCCGATCCCTGGGTGCGGGTCGACGCGCGGTTCTCGAAGACGTGGAAGCCGACGCCGTTCGAGCTCGAGCTCTTCCTCGACGTGCAGAACCTCTCGGTGTGGGCCCAGCCGACCGGCCGTTCGTTCGGCGTCGCCACCGCGACCCTCGAGCAACAAGCACGCGGCGATCTCACCCTCACCTCGAAGCCCGCCTCTTCGCCGCTCGGTTTTCCGATACCAGTGCTCGGGCTCGAGGCTCGACTCTGAGCGTCAGCGCGTCTGAATCACGAGCTGCGGCTTGACCGGAGTTGTGCCGGTGGTCGGCGGACCCGGGCCGCACCTCGGTGCTGGTGCCAACGACTTTGCCGGTGATCTCGTCGAGAGCTTCTGAAAGCCCCTCCCAGCGTGCACACCGGCGAACGCCGAACTGCGGAGTCGTCTCAGTGGGCTGCCGGAGCGTCGAGGACCGCGCGCAGGAACTCGAGGGTCCACTGCTCGAGCTCGTCGCGGCGCGAGAAGACGAGGAAGTGATCTTCGTCGGGATCGGCGCGGGTCGTCACCGCTGCGCCGACGTCTTCGAGCGCCTTCACCGCGAGCCGGAACCACTTCTCGGCGATCCGATCGTCCTTCAGGCCGTGGATCACCAAGACGGGCCTCCCCTTCCACGCTGCCTCGCTCGGGTCGACGTCGACCACCGCGCTCAGCAAGATGACCGCCTTCCACCGTCGATCGGCGTCTGCCTCGATCGCCCGCATCACTCCTCGACCACCGTTCGACAGCCCGGCGAGCACCATTCGATCGGGATCGATCGGCAAGGTCTCGAGCGCGTGACGGCGCGCGGTCTCGATCGTCTCCACGCCACCGTGGCGATGCCAGTTGCCGAACCCAAAGGCGGGCGCGACGACGACGAAGCGGCCTGCGTCGGCGAGGGGCTTCCACACCCAGAGGTAGCCTTGGAAGTTGCCGCCGCTCCCGTGAAGAAAGACGACGCACGGGAGCTTCTCGCCCGGGACGTGCCTCGGCACGTAGACGAACTGCTGACCGGTCGAGAGCGAGAGGTAGGCCTCGCCGAGCTGGCTGGGGAGCGCGCCGAACTGAGGGTCGTCGAGCATCGGCCGGTACACCGAGAGGAACAGGCGGCGAACGCGACTCGCCGAGTCCGGAGTGAGGTACGGGTCGAGGAAGCCGACGAGGTAGGAGCCGAGCACCAGCTGATCGACCTCGGGCAGCAGGGTCGCGGGGGAGAGGCGAGCCACTCCGCCCGGCGTTTCAGCCCACGCGCCGTCTTCACTCGGCCCACGCGGCGAGGGAAACGACATGACGAGCACGACGGTGCCGACCACGGCGATCGACGCGAGGCCGACCGTGCACGCGAGCGCGCGCCTCGATCGTCCACTCACCCACCACGTGAAGCCGATCGGCACCGAGGCGATCGCGAGCGCGACGAGGGCGAAGAGATGGCCGCGCCAGGTCGCCGCGACGAAGAGCAGCAGGAGCGCCAGCAGCCCCGGGCCCGTCATCGCCACGGCCCAGAGGACCGCGAAGAGACGAGCCAGTCGCGTCATTGCGTGACGTTCACCTGAAAGACTCCCGAGGCCGACGTCGCAGTGCCCGTGATCGTCGAGGAGCCGGCCTTGCGACGCACCTTGCCCGTTCCGTCGTTCTCGATCTGACCGCTCATCGACAGGTTCAGCTGCACCGAGCCCTGGAGCTCGCCGCTCATCTGGTACGCGCCGGCGAGCGTGCCGCTGTAGGTCCCGTCAGGAATGTTCCGCAGCTGCAAGTCGAGCGCGGGGAGCGACCCATCGGTCGTGCCGTAGGTGACGCGCACCGCGCCGCCATCGAACGCGACGAGCCCGTCGGAGTACGCGTTCATCGCCACCTCGAGCCGCATGCCCTTGTTCGCCGAGGCGCCCTGATCGACCTTCCCAGAGATCGTGAGCGTTCCCCCGTCGTCGCCCGTCGTCATCTGGGTGGGGATGTTGGCGCTCGACGCGGCGTTGAAGCCCGCGAAGCCGAGAGTGATCGACTTGCCGACCGAGCGATCGAGCCCGAGCCAGGCGCGGCGAGCCGTCTCCTCCGACGAGACCATCGGTGGTCCACACGCGACGAGGAGGAGGCCCACGAGCAGTGGCTGACGTCTCATGGCCGGCAGTGAACCGAAGGTCTGGCTTCTCGTCGACGAAAAGAGTGACGCCGAAGCGAGGACAGCATCGAGTAGAAGCGCACGCATGCTCGCAGAGCTGATCCCCCCTCCATGGCGCGCCGTGCTCGCGCCTGCCGTCACGGCCGACTCCTTCGCGAGCCTCGAGGCCTTCGTCGACGCCGAGTTCGCCAGCGCCACCGTCTTTCCACCGCGCGAGCAGATCTTCGCCGCGCTCGCCCACACGCCGCCCGACGCGGTGAAGGCCGTCATCCTCGGTCAAGATCCCTACCCCAAGCCGGGCCATGCCAACGGCCTCGCCTTCTCGGTGAGCCCCGGGGTGAAGCCGCCCGGCTCACTCCGAAACCTCTTCCAGGGCCTCGCCGCCGACGTCGGGCTGCCCAAGCCCACCACTGGCGATCTCTCGAAGTGGGCCGAGCGCGGGGTGCTGCTGCTCAACACCGTGCTCACCGTCCGCGAAGGCGAGGCGAACTCGCACAAGAAGAAGGGCTGGGAGCCGTTCACCGAGGCGATCGTCCGCGCCGTCGCCGCGCTGCCCGGGCCGATCGTCTTCTTCTGCTTTGGCAAGCCCGCCGAGGCGATGGTGACCAAGCTGGTCGACGCGACGAGGCACGTGGTGCTGATCACGCCCCACCCGTCTCCCCTCAACAAGGACGCGTTCCTCGTCGCGGTCACCAAGGACAAACCCTTCACGAAGGCGAACGAGCTGCTCGTCGCCAAGGGTCGCGGCGCCATCGACTGGACGCTGTGAGTCTCGGTGGGTGCGCGTGATGGCTCCGCGCGTCGTCGCTCACCCCGACCTCAGAAGCCGACCTCGTTCCGGTCGACGCAGGGACATGAATGGTCGAACCGTCTTCTCGAGCAGCCGAGCACCTTGAAGGCGGTGGCCTCCAGCGCTCGAAGGTGCCCGAGATCGTCAGGGTGCCGCGTTCGAAGCGCCCGCTCTTCGAACGCCTCGGCGGTGTACATGTACAGGCCGAAGCAGTCTCCGCCTGGCGCGCTGGCCAGCGCCGCGAGCTCGCGATCGGCGGCCGTCGGGTCCCACTCCACCCAGTCACCACGATCCCGAAGGAGCCGCACGATCTTCGGCGCCCGCGGATCGGACGATGGAGCGACCGAGAGGTAGCGGCGGAGGAGCGCGCGAGCAGCGCGTTCGTGCTCGGTCACCGTCACTTCGGCGAGCCGACGATCGAGGGGACGAAGCTCACCGGCCGGCGCGCGTTCGGCGAGCTTGGCGTGCGCGAGCGCCCCCTCGAGGATGCAATCGAGGTCGAACGGATCGTCGCGGCGGCAGGCGTCGCCACGCTCGATGATCGTCTCCCAGTCTCCGGCGGCGGCGAGCGAAGCGAACGCACGTCGCGTGAACGGTGGCGAGCTGGAGCGAGTGCGCGGCTCCGGCTTGAGCTCCGGAGAGCCGGCAATCTCGAGGGGGTCGTCGAACACGATGCGCTGCGCGCGCCGCCCTGTCTCGGACTCCTCCTCGCCCTGGAGTGAAGGCGGCGCGTCGAGCCGGCTCGCCGAGGCGGGCGCAGCTGGCGAGAACGACGCGACGGCGACGACGACCGCAACGCCCGCGAGAACGGCCGGCCACCACCGACGCCTCCGAGCCGGCACTGCCCGCGCGGCGGCGACGTCGTCAGGGTCGAGCTCGAGCGCCCATGGGTAGCCCAACTCGAGAACCTCACGAACGAAGCGCATCCGCTCGTCGGCGGAGAGGCCTTCCCGGCCTTCCGCGAGAAGGGACAACAAGAGCGCAGCGGTCTGCGCGTCGTCCTCGGGGGAGCCACGACGACGGCCGGCGAGGCGCGACGCGGCCCGGCGCGCGAGGAGCTTCGTCTCGTCGTCCATCGCTCGCTGAGCAACGCTGCCTCGACGCTCTCGCACGCGCACAGCCTACGACGAACGTGCCGATCGTTCGACGGCCCAGGAGCCGATCACCGCGCCGCCATGCGCACTGGAATGCGCTTTCGGCCGAAGCGCCCAGGCGTCGGGTCGAAGTGGCCGGCGATCGAAGTGCCACAGTCGGGACAGTGGCCGTCGGCGGTCACGCGATAGGACCTCAGCTCGTACCAGTCGCGCTCGATCAGCGCGGCTCTGCACGAAGGGCAGAAGGTGGTGTCGCCCTCGGAGTCGTGCACGTTGCCGGTGAAGACGTACCGGAGCCCCGCCGCCATCGCCTGCTGGCGCGCGCGGGCGAGGGTCGACTTCGGCGTCGCCGCGACGTGGGTGAGCTTGAAGTCGGGGTGAAACGCCGAGAAGTGCAGCGGCACGTCGGGGCCGAGCCGATCGACCATCCACTCCGAGAGCTGGGCCACCTCGCGCTCGGAGTCGTTGAGGCTGGGGATCAGCAGCGTGGTGATCTCGAGCCAGACCTTCGTCTCCTTCACCAGGTACTCGAGCGTCTCCAGCACCGGCGCCAGGTGGCTCAGCGTCTGCTTCTCGTAGAACGCCTCGGTGAAGGCCTTCAGATCGACGTTGGCGGCGTCGATCTTCTCGTAGAAGGCCCGGCGCGCGGCGTCGCGCATGTACCCGGCGGTGACCGCGACCGTCTTCACCCCTCGCTCGTGGCAGGCGTCGGCGACGTCCATCGCGTACTCGGCGAAGATCGTCGGGTCGTTGTAGGTGAACGCCACGCTCTTGCAGCCGAGCGCCTTCGCTCGATCGGCGATCGCGTCGGGGCTCGCTTGATCTTGAAGGGTGTCGTCTTCGCGCGCCTTCGAGATGTCCCAGTTCTGGCAGAAGCGGCAGCCGAGGTTGCAGCCGGCCGTGCCGAACGAAAGGACGCTGGAGCCCGGGAAGAAGTGGTTGAGCGGCTTCTTCTCGATTGGGTCGACGCAGAACCCCGACGAGCGCCCGTACGTCGTGAGCACCATCTGATCGCCTTCGCGTGCGCGGACGAAGCAGAAGCCGCGTTGGCCGTCGCTCAGCTTGCAGTCACGCGGGCAGACGTCGCACTGAATTCGGCCGTCCTCGAGCCGATGCCACCACTTCGCCGGAATCACTGGGCCCTTCATCACGTCACCTTCTTCACGCCTCTGCGGCTCGCGGTTCCTCGAACAGCTCGGCGGTGAAGCGTTCGACCTTGATCGACCGTGGCCAGCGATCGACGGGGAGCCGGCCCTTTCGCCGCAAGTGCCAGAGGAACTCGTGCGGGTCGGGCAGCTCCTTCCACATCTCGGGAATGAAGACGGCGCTGCGCATTCCGTCGCTGAGCACCACGCCGTCGACGCCGACTCGGAGCGCGTCGATCGTCTCCTCCTCGGAGTGCACGTCGAGCGACTCGAGCGGAGAGAGCACCGAGATCTCGACGTGCAGCGCGTCGAGCTCCGACTCATCGAGCGGAGAGAAGCGGGGGTCTCGAAACGCCGCCGCCCGCGCCGCGTCCTGCACCGAGTCGAAGAGCGACGTGCGCGCCACCAACTGCCCGATGCACCCGCGCAGCTCGCCGTCCTTCTTCAAGGTGACGAACACCGCGCGTGGCTCGTCGAGCCAGGGGGCGTCGGCCGGCTTCTGCACCGGCGGCCCACCGAAGCGCTCGGCGATGGCCTGCCGCGCGATCGAGAGGAGCGCAGCTCCGCGAGTCATGACCGTTCCTCGAAGGCGAACGCGCCGTAGCCGACGACCCGTGAGCGATCGCCCGCGGTGTCGCCCGAGTTGCGCACGTCGAGCGGCGTGCACACCAACCCACGCCGCCGCGCCACCTCGAGCAAGCCGTTGACCGGCCCACACCCGCACGCCTCCTCGCCATCGAGCGGGCGCGAGTCGAGGGCGACGATCCGCTCCGCCGTCTCGTGATCGAGCTCGCGTGCCTGGGCCCAGGAATGGAAGTGCGAGAGATCCGAGCTCACCAGCACCACGGTCTCCGCGCCGCCCCAGGCCGCTTCGATGACCTCGGCGACCTCGCCCGGCGTCGCCTCGCCGACGACCAGCGGCACGAGGGTGAACTCGCCCAGCACGCGCTGGAGGAACGGGAGCTGCACCTCGAGTGAGTGCTCCTTCGCGTGCGCCTTCGCGACCGACCGGACCTGCGGGAGCGCCCGCAGCTTCTCGACGGTCGCCCGATCGATCGGAACCGACCCGAGCGGCGTCTCGAAGGCCGTGCAGTCGGGCAGCGCGAGGCCAGTGAACCCGACGTGGTGCGAGGGCCCGAGCAGCACGACCCGCGTGGGCCTGGGCTGCACGCGCGCGAGCTGCGCGTAAGCGGTCGCCGCGATCGGCCCCGAGTAGATCAACCCCGCGTGCGGCACGATGAGGGCGTGCGGCTTTCCACCCTTGGGGTGCGCGTCGTGGAGCATCAGATCGACGAGCCGCCCCAGCGTCTGGGGGTGCGCTGGGTAGAACGAGCCGGCGACGGCAGCGGGCCGAACGGACGTCATCGCTTCCCCTTCTGGTAGGTGCCCATCAACTGGGCCTTGCCGATCACGTGCCCCTGCATCGCTTCGAGCAGCATGGTCTTCGTCGGGCGATGGAGATCGGGCAGCTCGACGTCGAGGGCGAAGAGCGTGTGGAAGTAGCGGTGGCGGCCGATCGGCGGGCAGGGGCCTCCGTAGCCAGTGCGCTTCCAGTCGTTGAGGCCCTCACGGGTTCCGCTCGGGAGCGTCTTCACGCCCGCGTCGAGGCCTGGGCAGCTCGGCGGGAGGCCGTAGAGCACCCAATGAACCCACGTCAGCTTCGGTGCGTCTGGGTCTGGCGCGTCGGGATCGTCGACGATCAGCGCGAGGCTCCTCGTGCCCGCCGGAACGCCGGAGAACACCAACGTCGGCGAGCCGTCTGCGCCCTCACAGGTGAACTGGGTGGGAATCGCGGCGCCGTCGTCGAAGTCGGGCGAGGTGATCGAGAAGCTCATGACCTCTCCACTCTAACCAGTCAGCTGCGCTTGCCACCGCTGACAGATTTTCGCTCCCAGACGGGCAGCTTTGCAGTTCTTTCGCCGCCGCTCGCGGAACCGTTCGATTCCCGACCCCGCCGGCGTGGCACGTGTCTTGGCATTGCACCCGATCATGACCGCCAAAGAACTGCACTTTCGGACGGAAGCTCGGGAGAAGTTGCTCAAGGGCGCGCAGCAGTTGGCCGACGCCGTGCGGTTGACGTTGGGCCCTCGCGCGCGCGCGGTCTTGATCGAAAAGAAGTGGGGCCGCCCGCACGTCTGTGACGATGGCGTGACCATCGCCAAGGAAGTCGAGCTGAAGGACCCGCAGGAGAACATGGGCGTGCAGATGCTCCGTGAACCGGCGGAGCGCACCCAGAACGAGGCCGGCGACGGCACCACCACCGCCACGCTCCTCGCGCACGCGATCTTCAGCGAGGGAGTGCGGAACATCGTCGCTGGCGCCAGCGCGGTCGAGCTCAAGCGCGGCATCGAGCAGGCCTCACAGGTCGCGATCGGCGCCTTCAAGCAGCTCGCGAAGCCCATTCGCACCAAGAAGGAGAAGGGGCAGATCGCGACCATCTCCGCGCATGGCAACGCCTGGGTCGGCGAGCTGGTCGCAGACGCGATCGAGAAGGTCGGCAGCGAGGGTGTCATCACCGTCGAAGAGGCGAAGGGCACCCAGACCCAGCTCGAGGTCGTCGAGGGCATGCAGTTCGACAACGGCTACCTCTCGGCCTACTTCGTCACCGACGCCGAGAAGATGGAGTGCGTGATCACCGACGCGCACGTGCTCCTCTACGACAAGAAGATCTCGAGCATGAAGCCGTTGCTGCCCCTGCTCGAGCAGGTGGTGCAGAAGAACGCGTCGCTGCTCCTCGTCGCCGAGGACGTCGAGGCCGAGGCGCTGGCGACGCTGGTGGTGAACAAGGTTCGCGGAGCGCTCCGCTGCGTGGCGGTGAAGGCGCCGGGCTTCGGCGATCGACGCAAGGCCATGCTCGACGATCTCGGAGTGCTGACCGCCGGCCAGGTGATGTCCGAAGAGCTCGGGGTTCGCCTCGAGGACGCCAAGCTCGAACAGCTCGGCCGCGTGCAGCGGGTCGTCGTGACGAAAGATCACACCACCCTCATCGGAGGCGCCGGCGCGAAAGCCGCGATCGCCGGCCGGGTCGAGCTCATCCGCAAGGAGTGGGAGCGCAGCACCAGCGACTACGACCGCGAGAAGCTGCAGGAGCGGATCGCCCGGCTCTCGGGTGGCGTCGCGGTGGTGCGAGTGGGCGCGGCGAGCGAAGCCGAGCTCAAGAACCGGAAGGACGCGTTCGACGACGCGGTGAGCGCGACCCGGGCCGCGATCGCGGAAGGCATCGTGCCCGGCGCGGGGCTCGGCTTCCTGCGCGCGATCCCCGCCATCGTCGAGCTCGAGAAGACCCTCGACGGCGACGCCAAGACGGGTGCCCGCATCGTCCGCGGCGCGCTCGAGACCGTCACCCGCACCATCGCCGAGAACTCCGGCGTCGATCCGGGGGTGGTGGTCGAGAAGATGAAGTCGGGCAGCGGCACCTTCGGGTTCAACGCCGCCACCGGCGTCTACGGAGACCTCGTGGAGATGGGCGTGATCGATCCCGTCAAGGTGCTGCGGCTCGCGCTCGAGAACGCGGTGTCCTCGGCCTCGACCCTGCTCCTCACCGACGCCACGCTCGTCGAGATCCCCGAGCCGAAGAAGGCGCCACGGGGCGGCGGCAGCGACGAGCTCGAGTGAGATCGAACGCTGGTCGGTCGATCTTCGTGGGCGAGGTCCGAGTTCACCAACCACGACGCATTCCTGCGTCAACAGCGAGGGGTGTAATAGCGTCGTCGGAGGATGGCGACCCCCGACGACGACGGCAGCGGCCAGACCCACGCGCGGATCGACCCCGTGATTGGCGTCGAGGTCGCCGGCTACAAGATCGTCGCCCGGCTCGGCAACGGCGGCATGGGCATCGTGTACGAGGGAGAGCACGCGCTCATCGGCAAACGCGTCGCGATCAAGGTGCTCCGCCACGAGGTCGCCGAGAACCCCGACGTGGTGCAGCGCCTGGTCGCCGAAGCGCGCGCGGTCAACAAGGTCGGCCATCGCGGCATCATCGACGTCTTCGGCTTCGGCACCCTGCCCGACGGGCGCCAGTGCATCGTGATGGAGTACCTCGACGGTGAGCCGCTCGAGGACGTGCTCCAGCGGCACGTGCGCGCCAATCAGCTGCTCCCGGTCGCCGACGTTCTGCTGATCCTCGACGAGATCTGCTCGGCGCTCTCCGCCGCCCACAGCGCCGGTGTCGTCCACCGAGATCTGAAGCCGTCGAACGTCTTTCTCTGCGCGCAGCGCGACGGCACCAAGTTCGTCAAGCTGCTCGACTTCGGCATCGCCAAGCTGGGAGCGGCGGGCGGCATTCAGTCGAGCATCGTCATCGGGACTCCGACGTACATGGCGCCTGAGCAGGCAGCCAAGGGGCTGGTGACACCAGCGCTCGACCTCTACTCGCTCGGGGTGATGGCGTTCGAGCTGCTCGCGGGTCGCCCGCCCTTCCTCGCCGACTCGCCGGTCGCGCTGCTCTTCATGCACGCGAAGGAAGCTCCACCGAAGCTCACCCAGCTCGTCGGCGATCTCCCCGTCGAGCTGGAGGCGTTGATCGAGCGGCTCCTCGCCAAGCGACCCGCCGATCGGCCCGAGAACGCCGCGGTCGTTCGGCTCGAGCTCAACCGGATTCGCAAGCTGCTGCCCTCTCGCGGCTCGGGGATCCTCACCGTCGACGTGCAGTCGCCGCGCGCGTCTCAGTCGAACCTCCCTCGCGTCCAGCTCGCGACCGACCCAGGGGCGCTCGGCTCGACCGCCATCGTTCCGCCCAGGGCCAGCCCCGCCGCTGAGGTTCGCGTCCAGACGCCGCCGCAACAGAGCCAACCCGGCCCGCCTGTCGCGAGCTCGCCGTCGCCCATGCCCAGCCAGGCGAAGCTGCCCGTCGCGAGTTCGCCGTCGCCCAAGCCGAGTCAGGCGAGTCTGCCCGTCGCGAGCTCGCCGTCGCCCAAGCCGAGCCACCCGGCGGTCGATGCGCCATCGCTGCCGCGCGATTCCGTCAACCTTGAGGCGTCACCTGCGCCTTCATCGCGGGGGCGCCCGGTGCTCGTCGCTGGCATCGCGATCGTCGCCTTGGCTGGTGGAGGGTACGCGCTCTCGTCGCGCGAGCCGCCTCCGACCGCGCTTCCCCCGCCTGCTCCCGTCGCCATCGAGGACGCGGGCCAGCCCGAGCCGATCGTTCAGCCCGCGCCTGTTCCTCCCGATGCCAGCGCTCCCGAGCCGTTGGCCGAACTCGAAGATGCCGGGGTCGCTGAGGTTCCGATCAGCGTCGACGCTGGCGCCAAGCCGGAGCCGAGCAAGCGACCCACCGGCAAGAGCGCCAAGCTCCCGAAGGATCCGGCGACCTCGATCGCCGCTCGCATCAGCAAGCTCGAAGCCAGGCTCGCCGCGCTCGCCAAGGACCCGGATCAGAACGTGGGCATCTACCAGTCGCAGCTCAAGGCGCTCAAGGCGCGGGTGACGGGAGCCACGACTCGCGCCGAGCTCGACACGCTCGAGCTCACCCTGCGCCGGCTCGAGGCCGACATCGACGAGCTATGACTTGGAACCGAACAGCTCCTTCACCTTCGCGAAGAAGCTCTTCGACTGCGGGTGCACCGCCTCGTGGTCCATCGCGGCGAACTCCTCGAGCAGCTTCTTCTGCTTCGAGGACATGTTGGTTGGCACTTCGACCACCACCTTGACGTGCTGATCGCCGCGGCCTCCGCCGTGCAGCCCGGGAATGCCCTTGCCCTTGAGCCGGAAGACCTTGTCGGTCTGGGTGCCCTCGGGGATCTTCATCTTCACCACGCCGTCGAGCGTCGGCACGTCGATCTGCGCGCCGAGCGCGGCCTGCACGAAGCTCACCGGCACCACCACGAAGACGTCTTGGTCCTCGCGATGGAAGAGCGGGTGCTCCTTGACGTGCACGACGACGTAGAGATCGCCCGGAGGCCCGCCGTGCTCCCCCACCTCGCCCTCGCCCGCCAAGCGAACCCGCGTTCCAGTGTCGACGCCGGGAGGGATCTTCACCGTCAGCTCGCTCGTCGCCTCGAGCTTGCCGGTACCCGAGCACGACTTGCAGGGATCGGAGACGATCTGGCCCGAGCCGCTGCACTGGCTGCAGGTGCGCGCGACCGCGAAGAAGCCCTGGGTGAAGCGCACCTCACCGGCGCCGCCACACGTCGGGCAGGTGCGCATCTGCTTCGACTTCGACCCGGTGCCCTCGCAGACGTCGCAGCGCTTGGGGCGCGGGAGCTTCACCGTCACCTCGGAGCCGAAGGCGGCCTCCTCGAAGGACAGCTCCAGGTTGTAGCGGAGATCGGCGCCTCGGTTGCGCGCCTGCCGACGCCCTCGCCCGCCACCGAAGAACTCGCCGAAGATCTCCCCGAAGATGTCGTTGATGTTCGCGCCCGCGAACCCCTCGCCAGGTTGGAAGCCCCCGAGCCCCGCGTGGCCGAAGCGATCGAAGCGCGCGCGCTTGTCCGGATCCGACAGCACCTCGTAGGCCTCGGAGATCTCCTTGAACTTCTCCTCGGCGGCCTTGTCGCCCGGGTTGCGATCGGGGTGGAACTCCATCGCCAGTTTGCGGAAGGCCTTCTTGAGGGCGTCGGCGTCTGCGTTCCGATCGACGCCCAACACTTCGTAGTAGTCGCGCTTCGAGCCAGCTGGCATGGCGGCGCATATAACGCAGGTCCTTCGCCGGGCAATGCAGCTCGGTCACTCGTGAGGCGCAGTGGCCAAACCACCCCTTGGGACAGCCGTGGCCTCCTGGTGGCGCCTGGTTGGCTTCGTGCGGCCGTGGCGTGGGCGCGTGGTGATCGCCGTTCTGGCGGGGGTCGTGGCGGCGTTGGCGACCGCGGCCTGGGCGCGCCTGCTCGGCCCCCTGCTCGAGGCGGTGCTCAAGGGCGGCACCGTGTCGCTCTACGGCGTCTCGTTCGCTCCCTCCGATCTCGCGCTCGAGCTCCCCGCCGCGGTGGTGGCGATGGCCGTGCTCAAGGCACTCTCGACCTGGCTCCACTCGGGGCTCATGTCGTCGGTCGCCCAGCGGGCGTTGGCGTCGCTGCGGAAGACGCTCTACGACAAGGTGCTCACCCTGCCGCCCGCCTGGTTCGAGAAGCGGCACTCCGGTGAGCTGCTCTCGCGCTTCACCGCCGACGTCGCGCAGGTGGAGTTCGCCGTCGGCACCTCGCTGTCGCAGTGGTTCAAGGACACGCTCCAGGTGCTCGCGCTGCTCGCGGTGTGCGCCAGCATCGACGGCCGGCTCTTCCTCCTCACCTTCCTCGTCATTCCCGGCATGATCATTCCGGTGAGCCGGTTCGCGAAGAGCGCGCGCAAGGCGG
The DNA here is from genome assembly GCA_052034585.1 of Myxococcota bacterium. GTDB lineage: Bacteria > Myxococcota > Myxococcia > Myxococcales > Myxococcaceae > Xiheimicrobium. The sequence continues at coordinate 65,718 of JBPOIJ010000081.1, read as the reverse complement.
CCACGAAGGGCCAGGCGTCTCTCGGAGCGCTCACCGAATTGGTCTCCGAGCACCTTCAGGCGCTGCCGATCGTCCAGGCCTACGGCCGTGAGGCCAAGGCGCTCGAGGCGTTCGAGGCCGAGCAGGGCCGCTACCTCGAGGTGATGAAGCGCTCCCTCTTCATTCGCGGCGCCTTCACCCCGACGACGGAGTTTCTGGGCATCGTCGGAGTGGCGATCGCCCTCGTCGTCGGCGCGCGCCAGGTCGCCTTGGAGCCCCAGCTCGCGGGCCACCTCGTCAGCTTCCTCGCGGCGGCGCTGTTGATGTACCAGCCCATCAAGAGCCTCTCGGGGAACTTCTCCCTCGTCGTGGTGGGGCTCGGCGCGGCGGAGCGGCTGTTCGAGATCCTCGACGAGCCGGCCGAACCGGTGCGCGGTGAGACGGTGAGCGCGCTCGAGTCACTCCAACTCGAGCGGGTGCGCTTCAGCTACTCCGATGGCCGCCAGGCGCTCGACGGCGTCTCGTTCTCGCTGAAGGCCGGTGAGCACGTCGCGTTGGTCGGCCCCTCTGGCGCGGGCAAGTCCACCATCGTCTCGCTCCTCCTCGGCTTCTCGGCGCCGCAGAGCGGGACGATCTCCTGGAACGGGCGGCCGCTTCCGAGCTGTTCGAGACGATCGATCCGCGACCAGCTCGCCTGGGTGCCGCAGGAGCCCGTGCTCCTCTCGGGCTCGGTGAGAGAAAACCTCTGGCTCGCGAAAGAAGGGGCGACGGAGGCCGAGCTGTGGACCGCGCTCGAGCTCGCGCATGCCACCGAGTTCGTCAAAGCGCTGCCCCGAGGCCTCGATGAGCCGATCGGCGAACGGGGCGCGACCTTGTCCGGTGGGCAACGGCAGCGGCTGGCGATCGCGAGAGCATTCCTCAAGGCCCCGAGTCTGCTCGTGCTCGATGAGCCGACCAGCGCGCTCGACGCCGCCACCGAGCGAGAAGTGCAGGCCGGTCTCGAGGCGCTGATGAAGGGCCGCGCGGTGCTGGTCATCGCGCACCGGCTCGCCACCGTGCGCCAGGCCGATCGCATCGTCGTGCTCGAGGGAGGGAGTGTGGTGGACGCTGGCTCGTGGGCGGAGCTCAGCGCGCGCCCCGGTCTGTTCTCGACCCTCGCTGGCACCCTCCAACCCGATCGACCCGACTCACCCGGCGCCGGGCAGAGCTGAGGTTCACGGGAGTGCGGTGAGCACCTCGCAGCCCTCATCGCTGACGACGATGGTGTGCTCGAACTGCGCCGACCACTTCCCATCGCAGGTGACGACCGTCCACCCATCGGGGAGGACGCGAGTCTCGGCGCTGCCGAGCGTGATCATCGGCTCGATGGTGAAGGCCATGCCCGGCACGAGGCGCAGCCCAGTGCCTCGTTCACCGACATGCGAGACGTGGGGAGCGAGGTGCATTCGACGGCCGATCCCGTGGCCGCCCCACTCGCGCACCACGTCACACCCTTCGACGCTCGCCAGCTCGAAGATCGCGGCTCCGATGTCGCCGAGCTGTCCTCCGGGACGCACCGCGCGGATGCCCGCCCAGAGACAGCGCTCGGCCGTCTCGACGAGGTGCCTCGCCTCGGGAGAAACCGCGCCGATGCAGAAGGTCGCCGAGGTGTCTCCGTGCCAGCCTCCGAGCTCACTGGTGACGTCGACGTTGAGGATGTCGCCGTCGAGGAGCACCACCTCGGGCCGAGGAATGCCGTGACAGACGACCTCGTTGCGGCTCGTGCACACCGCCGCAGGGAAGCCGTGGTAGCCGAGCTGGCTCGGCGTCGCGCCCCGGCCTCGGGTGTCTTCTCTCACCCAGCGATCGAGCTCGGCCGTCGAGAGCCCGGCACGAAGCCGATCGCCCACGACCCGGAGCGTCTCGGCGGCGACCCGGCCTGCGCGGCGAAAGCGGGGAAGTTGACGCCGGCTGACGAGGACCATCGCTCGTCCTCATCACGCTGTGGGCGATCGAGACCAATACCGTTTGGGTATGGGCCGCCGCGCGTCACGCCAGCTCACGTATGCTGGTCCAGTGAGCCTCACCCAACTCGAGTACTTCGTCGCCGTCGCGGAAGAGGGCAGCGTGAGCCGGGCCGCCCGACGATGCGCGATCTCACAGCCGCCGCTCACCCGCCACGTCCGCGCTCTGGAAGCCGAGCTCGACGCGAGGCTCTTCTGGCGCCGCCCCCATGGAATGGAGCTGACCGAAGAAGGGAGCCGGCTGCTCGAACATGCGCGCGAGGTGCTCGCGATGGTGCGGTCCCCGAGGGCCGTCGTTCGTCGATGCAATTCGATGAAGTGAGACCCGGAGCCTCACGGGCAGAGGGGAAAATCGAAGGTGCCCATCCAAGGCATCGTGCCGCCATCCACGTTCCGCGCGGTGCCAGAGAACGAGCCAGAGACTCGAGTCGCCGTGAGCGACGACACGGTGAGCGAGCCACTCTCCATGTGCATCGACCACCGGCCGTCATACCCATGTCCGTGGGCGACGAGGCCGAACGGTGCGCGGAAGGTGAACGTGGAGGCGTACAGCGGGTTGAATTCGGAGTCGAGCGCCTCCAGCCGCACTCGGTGCGCGCCCACCGTCGGAAAACCGATCGTCGAGCAGTCGACGCCACCTGGCGCGTCGGACACCACGAACGTCAGCTGCGACAGGATGACGACGCGGTCGCCCCCATCGAGCTCAGAGCGGTTGTGCCGCGCCGCGCCTGCCAGCGCGGTCAGGGAGAGCGCCCCCGAAGAGGTGAACGTGAACGCCGGACCGCCGGCCGAACCACCCGCGGAGCCGCCCGACGCACCACCGGCCGACCCACCTGCGGAGGAACCACCCACTGCCGAGCCACCGGCTGCCGAGCCACCCGCTGACGAGCCACCTGCCGACGAGCCACCTGCCGACGAGCCACCTGCTGACGAGCCACCTGCTGACGAGCCACCTGCCGACGAGCCACCCGCCGACGAGCCGCCCGCACCTCCGTCGACGACTTCCCCAGTTCGTCCACATCCGAGTACGGAGAGAACGCCGAGCAACAACGACGCGAGCACGAGGCGCATGAGGCGCATGAGGCAACGTACCACGCCGCCCGACGTTCGAGCGTGCACCACTTCGCTGGTCCGCTCGAGCACCGCGCGGCTCCACGCTCCGAATCAACCGCTCTCCGCTACGCAACCGTCGCTCGGTCAGTCAAGTCTTCGCCTCCCACTGCCCGTTCGAGCCTCGCGCCGTACGAGCGGTCGAAGGAAAACTCGGTAAGGTGCCGCCGACATGCCCGCTCTCCCTCGTCGTGCCCTCGCCCTGCTCGTCGCCGTCGGCGGCCTGAGCGCCTGCGAGACGACCAACCCCTGCTTCAAGATTCGGTGCGAAGCACCCAAGGAGTGCAACCCCGACCGAGGGCTCTGCGAGCTGCCCCAGGGCTACGACGGCGGACCCACGACGGCCGACGCGGGCCTCGACTGCCCTTCGAGCTGCGTGAGCCCCATGCTGTGCAACCGGGCGACCGGTGAGTGCGTGCAGTGCCTCACCGCGGCGAACTGCGCCTGCCCCACCCCACTCTGCCTCGCCAATACCTGCCAGGCCGACCTCGCCGACGCCGGCGTCATCGCCGCGGCCGACACCTGCGCGAGCGCCACCACCTCGGTCGCCTGCGGCCCGAAGGTGTTCGACGTCGACGTCGACCTCGCGACGATGAAGAACGAGCTCCAGGCGAGCTGCGCCGCGCCCGACGCGGGAGGCAACGACGCGGTGTTCAACCTCACCCTTGGAACCGCCTCCGACGTGCGGGTGACGGTGACCTCCGGTGGCGGGAGCGCGGTGCCGGTGATCGCGTTGCGCACCCAGTGCAGCGCGGCCGTCGATCTCGCCTGCGCCGACAGCCAGGGCGCCAGCGGCTCCTTCCGCGCCCATCGGCTCCAGGAGGGCAGCTATTCCTTCGTGATCCAGGGCTACGATCGCTCCGGCTCGGGCCCCACCCGCGCTCACGTCGAGGTGCTCCCGCCGACGGGCTCGACCAACGAGACCTGCCTGCAGGCCCAGCCCCTCGCCCTCGACGGAGGCACCACCCGAGTCGATCTCGTCGGCGCCGATGACGACGTCACCCTCTCGTGCAACGCCACCGCACGCAGCCCCGACCTCTTCTATTCCTTCTCGCTCGCGCAGGCCGGTGACGTGGTGATCGACGCGATCAGCACCGCGCCGCAGCTGCCGGTCCTCGCGCTGTGGAAGGGAGCGTGCCGCGCGCCCGCCTCGCTCGCCTGCACCAGCTCGACGAGCACGGTCGGTCGGTTGATCGCCCGCCGACTCGAGGCGGGTTCCTACGTGCTCGTCGCCGAGACTCCAGGGCCGGTCACCATGGGCCGGCTCGAGCTCACCTCCACCCTCTCGGCGGCGTCCATCGCACCGACCAACGACACCTGCGGGCTGCCTCGCGAGCTGATGTTCAACGGCAACGAGGCCACCGTGGTGACCGACACCACCTTGGGCAACGACGACAGCAGCGCTTCCTGCGGTGGCATGGGCGCGCCCGATCTCGTCTTCCGGCTCGCCGTCACCTCGGCCGGGCTCTACACCTTCACCGCGACGCCCGAGGCCGGCAGCGGCGGAGTGCCCGTCATCTCGCTCCGCGCCGACTGCGCCTCGGCAACGGCCTCGCACTGCGCCGTCGCCCCAGCGCTCAACCAGCCCGCCACCTTCCAGGCGACGCTCGCGGCCGGCACCTACTTCGTCTGGCTCGACGCCACCGTCGCGGCCACTGCTGGCCGCACCACCCTCACCGTTCGCCGATGAGCGCAGCGCAGGCCACTCGTTCACCGTTGCTCGAGGGGCGCGCGCCGTACGCCGAGGTGCTGCTCGGCCCGAACCAGGTGGCGCTCCTCCGCGACGGGTACCAGGCCTACCCCGCGATGTTGGCCGCGATCGCCGCCGCGCAACGCACCGTCTGTCTCGAGACCTACATCCTCCGCGACGACGAGACGGGCCGGCGCTTCCTTGACGCGCTCGGCGAACGAGCCCGCGCCGGCGTCGAGGTGCTGCTCATGTTCGACGCCTGGGGCTCCGGGGTCTCGGACGAGGCGATCGCCGCGGTGCGCGCTGCAGGCGTGAAGGTGCACCCCTTCCTCCCGCTCCGCTTCGACTTCGGCCTCAAGAGCGTGGTCGCGCGGCTCCTGCGGCGAAACCACCGCAAGTCCCTCATCGTCGACGGCGAGGTGGCGTTCACCGGCGGGCTCAACGTGAGCAACGACTACGCGGCGGTCGCCGACGGCGGAGAAGGCTGGCGCGACACCCACCTGCGCATCGTCGGCCCTGGCGCCCAGGAACTCGAGAAGCTGTTCCTCTCGACCTGGACTCGCCAGAAGGGCCCCGCGCCCAGAGCGGAGCGCTTCGTCCGTCGTCCTCCCGCGCCGTGCGCCGCGCTCTCGGTGGTGGGCAACGACTTCGCGCTCAACCGCAAGGCGATCCGCAAGGCGTACACCGAGGCGATCGGCCGCGCGAAGAGCCGGGTCTTCCTCACCCACGCCTACTTTCTGCCGCCGCGCCGGTTGCTGCGAACGATCACCAAGGCGGTGCGTCGTGGCGTGAGGGTCGCGTTGATCGTCGCCGCCACCACCGACGTGAAGCTCGTGCTCTGGGGCGCCCGCGGGCTCTACCCCAAGCTCCTCAAGAACGGCGTCGAGGTCTACGAGTGGCAAGGCCGGGTGCTCCACGCGAAGACCGCGGTGGTCGACGGCACCTGGGCGACCGTCGGCAGCTCGAACCTCGACTCCTTGTCCTTGCGGCAGAACCTCGAGGTCAACGCCGTCGTCGTCGACGGGGGCTTCGGCGCGGCGATGGAGCGCCTCTTCGCGGACGATCTCGAGCACTGCGAGCGAATCACGATGGAGACGGTGAAGGGCTACGGCCTCTTCCGGCGCTTTCTCTCCTGGGTCGCCTTCCAGCTTCGGCACTGGCTCTGACGACGCTCAGGACGACGCCATGCGCCGCTTCCCGATCGCCATCATGAGCCACATGAGCGCGCCGACGCCCATACCGATCAAGTAGACGGTGATCACCACCGAGGCCGCGTAGATCAACCGCACGTGCGTCTCGCGGAGGCTGCCTTGGGCGTACGCCTCGCGGAGCGGGTCGATGAGGCCCACCACTCGCAAGATCCCCGCGGGAAACGCCTCCATCGACCAGGAGAGCTGCTCGGCCCAGCGCGGGTTCCACTGCCGGCGAACGAGCTCGACCAACGCGCCCACCACCAGGTAGCCGCCGGCGAGCAGGCTCGCGTTGGTGAAGCTGATGCGGAAGACGGGGACGGGGGCCGTCGTCTCGCTCGGGGACGAGTCGTTCACTTTTTCTTCAGCTGGCCGGCGAGCTTCTTGGCCCGGGCGAGATCGGCTTCGTTCTGAGACAGCCCCAACACGGCCTCGTACTCGCCGCGCGCCTTCTCGGCGTTCTCTGCCCCGGTCACCTTGAGCAGGGCGTCGCCGTACATCATGCGCGCCTGCGCCCAGGACTGATCGTACTCGGCGGCCTTGCCGTAGGCCTCGAGCGCCTTGGCGTCGTTCTTCTGGCGGCGGGCGACCTCTCCCATCGCGAACCAGGCGGGCGAGGAGAACGGCGCGGTGCGAGTGGCGGACTCGGCGTTGTCGGCGGCGTTCTTGGTGTCGCGATCTTCGAGGAGCACCCGGGAGAGCGTCGCGTCGACGAGGGCCTTGTCCCAGACGGCGAAGGCCGACTTCTGCAGCGCGAGCAGCTCTTCCTTCGGAGTGGGCCGCGCCGACTTCGAAGAGCTCGGCTTCACGTGGTGGGGCCCGACGAGGCCACAGAGCGACTTCGCGTTCTCGCGGCGAGCGGCCTCGTAGGCCTTGAGGGCGGTGTCTCCGTTGCCCTGGCGCACGAACGCGTTGCCGATCTCGCAGAAGGTCTCCGGGTCCTTGGGGTTGAGCTTGTTCGAGCGCTCGAGGGCCGCGAAGGCGTTCCGGGCATCACCTCGCGAGAAGAGCACCTGGGCCTTCACCCGCCAGGCGAGCGGATCGTTCGAGTCACCCTTCAGCTTCGTGATCGCCCCTTCGGCGTCCTTGAAGCGGCCGGTGTGGAGGAAGACGAAGGCCGCGTCGGTCCACGCCTCTTCGCTGCCTGGGTTGTCCACCGTCCACGCCTCGACTTGTTTGGTGGCCTCGGCGAACTGCCCGAGCGCGAGGTAGGTGTGAGAGAGGAGGTGGCGCGAGGGGCCGTGGCTCCCGTTTCGTTCGACGGCCTTCTGCAGTGGCGCGAGCGCGGTCTCGGCGGGAACGCCCATGTCGACGGCCTCGAGGTAGAGCTGCCCGAGGAGGGCGTTGGCTTCGTAGTCCTGGGGATCACGCGCGGCGTCTTCGAGCTGTTGCCGCGCCTTCATCAGCTCGTTGCGCTTCATGTACACCCGGGCGAGGGCGATCTGCGCGGTCGCCTTGTTGCGCTTGGCCGTCGCGACGAGCTTCTCGAGCGCCTGCACCGCCTTGTCGCCACCTTCGTCGGCTGCGTCGAGGAGCGCGAGGTAGACGACCGCTTCGGCTGGGTACTTTCCGCCCACCCGCGTCTTGTCGAGCTCGGCGCGCGCGCGGCGGTTGTCTTCCATGCGGGCGGCAGCGATGCCGCGAACGAGCGCCACCTTGCGCTGATCGCCGTCGGGCTTGATCCGGTCGAGCACTTCCTTCTCTCGGCTTCGGGCGATCAGCACGCGCCCGAGACCTTCCTTCGCGTCTTCGTCCTTCAAGCGGAGCTTCGTGGCCTCCTCGTACGACTTCTGCGCGTCGGCCATGCGGCCTGCGTTTCGCCCAGCCATTCCCAAGGCGAGCAGGTAGTCGAAGGCGAGCTCTTTGGACGCGGCCATGCCGTCGTTGAGCGTCTTGAAGGCGTCGTCGTGTTTTCCAGCGGCGGACTGCGCTCGGCCGAGCAGGAGCGTGAAGCGGCCCTTGAGCACCTCGGGCACCGAGCCGTTCTGCTGCACGCCCTCGAGATCGGAGAGCGCCTCTTGCCCTTCGCGGCCGAGCTCGAGGCGCGCTTCGGCGAGCCCCATCACCCGCTGCGGGTGGTACCGGGAGAGCGTCTCGGCCGGCGCGAGGATCCGCACCGCGCTCTCGTAGTCCTGCGCCGCCAGGTAGTACTCGCCCAGCGAGACGAGGGCTCTGAGGTTGCGCCCGTTGAGCTCGGTCGCCCGCTGCAGGTGCTTGAAGGCGTCGTCGAGCCGCTTCTCTCCCAAGAGGACGCGGCCCGCGAGGGCTTCGACGACGCTCTGGTTCAGCTCGGAGCCGAGCAGCTGCTGCTTGAGCCCGGGCAGCTCGTTCGCGTCGGCGGTGAGGTAGTCGACGACGAGGGCGAGCTCGGGGTGCAGCTCCCGCACCTTGGGCTTGGAGATCGCCGCGCGGGCGGCCTCGCGGTTCTCGAGCGCCCCGCCGTGCTCGGCGTAGAGGATCGCCTTGGCAAAGCCCACGTTCGCCCAGGCGTCGGCGTTCGACTCGTCCATCGAGAGGGCGAGCTCGAGCGACTGGAGCCCCAGGGTGTACTGCTCCTTGGTGTCGGCGTTGATCGCGACGAGGCCCTTGGCGAGCGCGGAGTCGAGGTTCTCACCGCCATGCCGCCGCCGGGTGACGATGAACGAGGTGATGAGGGCGATCGCCACCACCCCGACGAGGGCGCCGACGCCGAGCTTGAGCCCGTGCTTCTGGAGGAAGCTGCGTTCCTGCTGCTTGGCCTGGAGCTTCTCGCGCAGCTCTCGCTCGTACTCCTTGGCGATCGCCTCGGTCGCCTGGGTCGAGAACTCGACGCGCGGCGCTTCGGCCGAGGGCGACTCGAAGGGCGAGTCGGGGATCTCGTCGAGCAAGCCTCCGCCTGCGGGCGCTGGGCGCGGAGCATGTTGGGCCGGCTTGGGCGCGGGCTTGGGCGCGGCGGCCATGCCGGGCAGCTGGAACTCGCTCGTCGGCATCTCGCTCTGGGCGGAGACGACGTCGTCGAGCAGCCCAGGCGCCTTGGTCGACGGAGGCGAGGGCACCGGAGGCGCAGCGGCGCCTCTGAGCTCGTCCGAGGGAATGACCGAGGGGAGCTCGGGCAGGCTGACCGGTGGTGGAGGCGGCGGCAGCGGGACCGGCAACGGCGCGGCCTGGGCCTCCTCGAGCGCCTGAAACGTGCTCGTCAGGCCGCGAAACGTCTCGGTCGACTCGGTGCGGTTGGCGGCCTTGAGGGCGTCGAAGGGATCGGGAGCAGTGGGGACCTCGGCCTGGGTCGGCAGCTCCTGGGTCGAGGCGCGCCCTTCGATGACTGGCAGCTCGTCGCTCGGCACGCGAGGCGCGGGGATCTCCATCGTGGGCCGGTTGTCGTCGGTTCCACGCGCGCTGACGGCGGGGAGCTCGGTCGTCGGAACGGGCGGGCCAGGCTTGTGATCCATCGCGCGCGGCGCCGAGGGCCAGGCGTCGGGGAGCGAGGTCGTCTGGGTGGGCGCTTCGCGACCGGACGCGTGCTCGTAGGCCGACATCACCACGGTGGGCTCGGCGCGCGGGTCGAGCTTGCCCGGAGTGAACGCGGCGAACACGTCGGGGTCGGAGTTCGGGTGCTCCTCGGGCGGCGGCGGCGGCACTCGCGCGACGGGCACGGGCTGGGTCGTCGGTGGCGAGGCGCGAGCCGGGCGCGCCGAGTCGGGACGAGGGGCCTCGGCGGCGACGGGAGCAGGCTTGGCGGCCGCAGCGGTGACCGGCGCTTCTTCACCGAGAATGGGGGCAGGGCCGCCAGCGACCGCGGTGCGCGCCTGCTCGAGCCACTGCTTGATGCGCGCGTCGTTTGGCTGCAGCGACGCCGCCTTGCGCAAGATCGGCAGCGCGGAGCGATACAGCCCCTTTCGCAGCAGCACCTCGCTGATCAAGTTGTAGGCGTGGGGGTTGTCCTTGTCGATGTTCACCGCGGCATCGAACTGCTTCATCGCCTCGGCGGCCTTCCCACTCGCGATGAGCCCCTTGCCCCACAGCACTCGGCCGACGACCGACGACGGGTGGTGCTCGCAGCCGCTCTTGCAGACCTCGATCGCCTTCTCGTTCTCGCCCTTGTCCAAGTAGGCGCGCGCCAGCTCGACGAAGACGGTCGAGGCGGGATCTTGGGCGAGCATCTGCTCGTACTTCTCAACCATCGACTTCGACATGGTGGCGTCGGAACCCTGGAACGAGACTGCGAAACCATACCCCCTCTGCATCAGGGCGTACCCACAATCAATGACCTGCTCGTCCGGCTCCGGACCCGAACTGGAGCGTCGGGAACGCAGTGCTACCTTGCGCCCATGCTCCGACTCGTTCTCGCCACGGCGTTCCTTTCGGCCGCGTGCGCCACCATGCGCAGCAAGCCCGACGCCGAGGAGCTCAAGCCCGCCATCGAGGCGTTTCATCAACGCGCCCGCTGGAAGGACTTCCGTGGCGCCGCCGATCTGATCGTGCCCGAGCGCCGCACCGCCTTCATCAAGGCGCGCACGAAGAGCGAGGACGAGAAGGATCTCTTCGTCACCAACTTCGAGCTCGAGGACGCGAAGGTGAGCACCGAGGGTGTCGCCGAGGTGGTCTCGCGGATCAGCTGGTACCGGCTGCCGTCGAACGTCGAGAAGACCGCCACCGTCACCAGCGTCTTCGTGTGGCGCGAGGGCAAGTGGTGGGTCGAGAGCCAGGACGACGGGCCGTTCCCCGATCTGAAGCCTGCGCCGGCCGCGGTCGACGGTGGCGCGGAGGCCTCACCTCACGGCGCGTAGCTCTTGGTCCGCACCAGCCGCCGCGCGAGCACGGTCGCCGCCACCACCAGCCCGAGCGGGACGAGGTGGCAGAGCAGCACGTGGCCGACGTCGCGGTGCGGGCACTTGAGCTGCATGACCGCGAGCGACATCGAGCCGGCGGCCCAACCGAGCACCATCGCGCGCGCCAGGCGCGGGGCGTGCTGACGCGCAGCCAACACCGCGAGCGCCGCGGGGATCACCGAACAGACGAGCTCCCAGACGAAGCAGCCGAGCCGCGGGGTGAAGGCCGACAGCTCCATCGAGAAGGCCTGGGTGACGAGCACCATTCCGCCCAGGAGGCCCGCGAGCAGGACCGGCCGGCGGCTGCGCTGGGGCCAGGGAGCGAGCGCCGCCACGCCGCCCACGACCGCGACGCCCAGGAGCCCGAGCGCCTGGACCCAGAAGCGGAGCTCGACCTCGCCGAGGGCGATGTTCCGATGGAAGACCGAGATGCCGACGACGAAGAGGACGAGGAGGATCGCGACGAAGAGGAGCGCGTCTCTCCACCAGGGCGCCGAGGGTGGCTTCCCGAGCTCGGCCTCGAGCGCTGCGCTCAGGCGCGCCTCCATCGCAGGAGGCAACGACGACGGCGTCGATCCAAACGGCTTCGGAGCGCTCATGACTCGAACTCCCACACGTCCTTCAAGAGCTCGCGCAGGCGCTGCGTGCCTCGAAACGCCCTCACCTTCACCGCGGTCTCGTTGGCGCCCACCGCGTCGGCGATCTCTCCGAAGCTCCAGCCCTCGAGCCGGTGGAGGATCACCGCCTCGCGTTGCGGCTCGGGCAATTGCTGGAGCGCCTCGAGCAGCCGTTTGCGCAGCCCGGCGTCGCCATGCACGGCGTCGAGGCCTTGGTCGATCGCGTCGGCGCTGCTGCTCGAGACGTCTTCGCGCTTCGTTCGTCGGTGTCGATCGCGCGCAGCGTTGGCGGCGATCGCATAGAGCCAGGGCTTCACCCTCGAGCCGCGAGTGAACTGCTCTCGTGAGCGAACGACCGAAAGAAAGGTGTGCTGGAGCGCGTCCTCCGCGGCCGCCACGCTGCCGGTGAGGCGGGTGAGGAAGCTGGTGAGCGGAGCCGCGTAGCGCTTGAAGAGCCGCTCGAACGAGGCGCGATCGCCGGCGCGAAAGCGCTCCATCAGCGCTTCGTCGTCGTCGGAGCGCGAGGGGGAATCGGCGGCCATCGAAGCCGCGACATCCCACGCCGAGAAGGCCAGTTCCACGATCGCCACTACGCCGAGTGAGCGAGCGGCGGTTACGACCTGCGCACAAAAAAAAGCGCCCGTCGTCTCGGGGCCGGCCGAGGCGACGGGCGTCGGTAGTTCCCCTATGGAACCACCTAACCGTTCCGATGCTGAGCAACGCGGGTGCCATGAAAGCCGTCTTGCTTTCCTGCTGTCATTTCAGGCATTTGCAGACGATTTCAGAGGCCGAACTGAGACATCTCGCCGTCGCTCTCTGACACCGGCGTCATGATCGTCTCAAACGACTGCGATGGATCAGCGAGGCTTCTGGGCGCTCGCCTCAGGAGAGATCGCTGAGCACGCCGCGAATCGTCTCACGCATCGAGAAAGACGGCTGCCAGCCGGTCTTCCGCCATCGCTCGCCGTCGACCATACAGAGGAACTGAATGTGGTCGAGTTCCTCAGGCGGGTAGCTCGCGAGGCGGTACTTGAACAAGCGCGAGACGAGCCCACGCGCGAAGGGGTGCGGCACCGGAATGGGCGCGGCGCCGAGCTCGCGAAAGCACGCCGAGAGCGGCACTTCACCAGGGCCGGTCACGTTGTAGACGCCCTTGAGCCCGGGCGCGAGCGCGGCCACCAGCGCCGAGCCGACGTCGTTCATGTGAATGAGCTGCACCATCGGGTCGAAGCCCATCAAGGTCATCGGCCGCTTGAGGCGGAGGTAGTTCGAGGGCGCGTTCTTGATGGTGGGCCCGACGATGTGCACGGGGCGGAGCACCACCGTCTCGACGTTCGGTTGTCGCCAGAAGAAGCCGTGGGCGAGCATGTCGACCTCGATGAGATCGCGGACCGAGGGGAAGCGGCTCGCGGCCATCAGCGGCGCGTCTTCCGAGAGGAAGTTCGAGTTGTCGGGCGAGGGGCCGTAGACGTTGGCGCTCGAGAGCACCACCAGCTTCTTCACCGAGTACTTCGCGGCGCACTCGAGGATCCGGGTGGTGCCGAGCACGTTGAAGCTGTGGTGATCCTCCGCGCTCATCCGCGGGTCGTGCATGATGCCCATGTGGACGATCGCCTTCACCGGCAGCTTGCGAAAGACGTCTTCGGTCTTCTTCTTCCGCAGATCGATCTGGAAGTGATCGACGTCCTTCGGTTTGCCGACGAAGGGCCGGCGATCGATGCCGGCGACGCGTTCGGTGCGGTGGAGGATCTTCGCCACCACCCGCCCGAGGTTCCCCGAGATGCCGGTCACCACCACCACGCCCTCGCCGCTCAAAAGAAGACCCCCTTCCGCTCGGCGAGGCCCTTCTCGAGCATCGACGAGATGGCCGCCTTCACCACCAGCACCTTCTTCTCGAGCTCGGCGTCTTCGTCGTCGGCGCGCCCGCTGAAGACGAGCGGCTCGCCGAAGTAGATGCGGTACTTCGTCGGCAGGGGAAACGGCAGCCCATACGGCGTGACGGGAATGCCAGGCATGCCGAACAACTTGCCGACGGTGTTCAGCTTGAAGAGCGTGGGCGCCTGTTCCTCGCTGCCGACCACCGCGACGGGCACGATGGGCGTCTTCGTCTCGAGCGCGAGCCGCATGAAGCCCAGGCCGAAGTCCTGCAACTGGTAGCGCTGGGCGTACAGCTTCTGAATGCCCTTGAGCCCTTCGGGAAAGACGAGAATCGCCTCGTCGTGCTCGAGCAGCCGACGGCAGTTCTCCGGGGTGCCGACGATCTGCCCGATCCGCGCGAAGAGGGTGGACACGTAGGGCAGCGTGCCGACCCACTTCTCCACCATCGAGCGGATGACGCGCGGCGGCTGCGCCTCGGTCAGCATCGAGACGCCGATCATCGCCCCGTCGATCGGCAGCTGACCGCCGTGGTTCGAGATCAGCAGCACCCGACCCGGCGGCACGTGCTCGATGCCGAAGGTCTGCACCCGAAAGTAGTGCTGGTAGAGCCACACCAACGGCCCCACGGCCGAGAGCGCGTACTCGAGGGAGAAGCCGAACGGATCCACCCCGTACTCGTTGGCGTTGTCCAGGCGGGTCTCTTTCAGCCGGCCCTCGAGATCGGTCCCGCCCATCGAGAGGGTCCACTGGCGCAGCGTCTGCTTGATCGAGTCGGAGATCGCCACGAGCGAGCTTCTACCACTCGCTGCTCGAACCGCTCGACCAACCTGCTTCGTCGCGCCACAATCCTCCGTGGGCGATGGGCTGCGAGCCGTCTCCCGTGCTGGGGGGGCACCGATGACATTCTTCGCGCACCAGAGCGCCGGGCTGAACGAAGAAGACAGCCGCTCGCTCCTCCGCAGCGTCCTCTGGTGGAGCCTCGCGACCTCGGCGATCACCAGCCTCTTGTCGTTGCTGCTGACGGGCCTGTGGCACTTCCTCCCGCTCGTCCTCCTCCCGAACCTGGTGCAGATCGCGGTGCTCCTCGCGCTGCGGCGCTGGCCGGTTGGCCAGGTGGGCGCGCTCTACCTCGGCTTCGTGTCGCTCATGTTCCTCCTCGGCGCCGTGTTCGACCGGGGCATCGGCGGGCAGGCCTACTACGGGCTGGTGTTGGTCGTTCAAGCGGCCGCCCTGCTCTTCGGAACGCGCGGGCTGGTCGTCTCGCTCCCGGTGGTGACCGTGATCGGGCTGATCCTCATCTCGCTCGAGCTGAACGGTGGCCTTCGAAGCGCGCCGGAGCGCCCCCTGCTCGCGATCTTCCTGACGCCGCTGGGCGCCTTCTTCATCACCGGGGTGGGCTCGCGGGTGATTCACCAACGCCTGGCGATGGCGCTCGCACGCGCGCAGGCGGAAGCGAAGGCCCACGCCGACTCGAACGAGCGGCTGTCGCGTGAGATCGAACGGCGGCATCAGGTCGAGCACGATCTCCAGCAGTCGATGCGTCAGGTGCTCGAGGCGTCACGGCTCAAGTCCACCTTCCTCGCGAACGTCAGCCACGAGCTGCGCACGCCGATGAACTCGGTGGTGGGGCTCACCGATCTGCTCCTCACCGACGATGAGCTCCCGCCCAAGCAGCGTGACGCTCTCGAGACGATTCGGAGCTCCTCCGACAGCCTCCTCTCGCTGCTCGACGACATCCTCGACCTCTCGAAGATCGAGGCCGGCGCGGTGACCTTCGAGGTGGTGCCGACGCCAGTCGCGACGATGGTGGAAGACGTGCGAAAGCTGCTCGCCGCGAAGGCGGCTGCCAGGGGAATCGGCTTGCGCACCGAGCTCTCGGCCGAGCTCCCGCCAGTCCTCGGCGTCGACCCGACCCGGCTGCGGCAGGTGATTTTGAACCTCGTGGGGAACGCGGTGAAGTTCACGCCCTCGGGCGAGGTCGTCGTGGGCGCTGGGTGGGCGAACGGCCGCCTCACCCTCACGGTGCGAGACACCGGCATCGGCATTCGACCCGATCAGCTCGAGCGCATCTTCCAGCCCTTCGTCCAGGCCGACGCAGGCACCACGCGACGATTCGGCGGAACGGGGCTGGGGCTCGCGATCGTTCACCGGCTCGTCGACGCCCAAGGAGGCGCGGTCACCGTCGAGAGCGCCGAAGGCGTCGGGAGCACCTTCACCGTCATTCTCCCTGCGCCGCTCACCGGAGACTCCGTCACGCCCTCTCCGCCGCGAACGACGGTGAAAGTGGACGCGTCGCTCGAGGGCCTCTCGGTCTTGCTCGCCGAAGACAACCCGATCAACGAGAAGGTGGCGCTGAGACTGCTCGAGTCGTTGGGCGCGGGACCGATCGCGGTCGCCCACGATGGAAACGAAGCGATCGAGCTGGCCCAGGGCACGCGCTTCGACGTGGTGCTGATGGACATTCAGATGCCGGGCGTGGACGGCCTCGAGGCCACCAAGCAGCTCCGCGCCCGTCATGGTGCAGCGCTGCCGATCGTGGCGATGACGGCGAACGCGATGCCAGAAGACCGAGCGCGCGCGAGGGACGCCGGCTGTGACGACTTCCTCGCCAAGCCGGTGCGGTTGAATGAGCTGCACGCGGCGCTCGTCAGGGTCGCGCGACGCAGAGAACCTCGGGGCGGGTGATGGCCGTTCGATGTGGTAGGCAGACCTCGTGACGCATTGCCCTGCAGCCGGAGCCCTGCGGTGACGCCGCTGATGGTCGCGATGGTGCTGGGCGCCAACCCCTTCCTCACCCAGGCGAAGGAGCTCTACCAGGCGCTCGACTTCGAGAAGTGCGTGAGCCGGCTCGAGCAGGCCTCCAAGCAGTGGCAATCGACCAAGGACGAGCTGCGCGACATCGAGGTCTACGGAGGCCTCTGCCAGTTCAACCTCGGGCGCTCGAAGGCCGCGGCGGAGCACTTTCGCACCGCGCTGAGAATCG
The DNA here is from genome assembly GCA_052034585.1 of Myxococcota bacterium. GTDB lineage: Bacteria > Myxococcota > Myxococcia > Myxococcales > Myxococcaceae > Xiheimicrobium. The sequence continues at coordinate 49,460 of JBPOIJ010000081.1, read as the reverse complement.
ACGAGTCGGTCGATCTGCCGCCGTACACGAGCCCGAAGGCGGTCTCGCTCTTCTTGCGGGTGAAGCAGTCGCTGCAGGCGCCTCCGGAGCCGCTGCCCGACGAAGATCTCCCGCCCGACGCGCCGCTCGCCCGGCCGCTCGAGCCCAAGACCGAGCCCGCCTCGTCGGTTCCAAGCGTGATGGAGAAGCACCCGGCAGCGGTCGGCTTGGGCATCGGCTCGGGCGTCGCGCTGGCGATCGGCGTGGGGCTGGGAGTGAACGCGCGCAACCTCTCGATCCAGGCGAACGAGGCGCGCGCCGAGCAGGAGTTCCGCGAGAAGGGCGCTCAAGCGCAAGGGTATGCGACCGCAGCGAACGTCGCGTACCTCCTGGCGGGTGGCGCGGCGATCGCAGCCGTGGTGACGTACTTTCTCGAGTGACCGCGCAGGCCGAGCGCGCCAGAAGGAGCGACATGCGGTTCTCTTCAGCCCTCGTCGTCTGCTGCGCGACGCTCGTGCACGCCCAGCCGCGCGATGCTGGCGTTCCGGCCCTCTCGACCGAGGCCTGTCGCGCCTTGGTTCAGCACCTGGTGCTCACCACCGTCGCCGAGACGCTCGCCAACGATCCCGAGGTGAAGAAGATGACGCCTCGGGAACGTGAGGTGACCGAGAAGCTCGCCCAGCGCGAAGCCCTCGCCGATCCCAAGTTCGAAGAGCTGATCAAGGCCTGCCCGGCGAGGTACGACCGGAAGGCCGAGTCCTGCCTGCTGAAGGCGAAGACGACGAAAGAGATCGACGCCTGCACTCCAGCCCCTGTTCGAGGTCGATGATGCGACGAGCCTTCTTGCTGACGTTGGCAGTGTTGCCGTTCGTTCCCGGCTGCTTCTGCGCGGATCTCTTCGACGAGCCAGATGGCGGCTTCGCTGGCGGCACCGCGGGCCCTCAGGGTGCAGTGAGCGGCACGGTCACCCCGTTCCGCGGCGCCGACTCGGTGAGGCAGTGGACGACGCCGGTCGACACCGTGCTCTCCCAGTCGGTGCGCGCGCAGCTCGGCGAGGCACGCCCACACACCACGCCGTTGCCGCGCTCCTTCGTCGACAAGGTGCAGCAGCAGCGACACATCCTCCCGACGTCGGGCCGGCTGCTCGGCCGTCATCAACCGGACGAGATCGTCGCCTCGGAGCTGATCGTTCGCCTGCACGAGAAGCTCGGAGCCGAAGAGGCGCTCAAGCTGCTGTCGGCGCGCGGCCATCGAGTGAGCCACGGCGGGTTCGCCTCCGAGTACCTCCACCTGATTCGGTTTCGAGACGCGAACGACAAGCCGCTCACCGAGGCCGCGACGCGCGAGCTGGTGCGCCCCATCGCGGCGATCGCGGGCGTGAAGTTCGCCGAGCTGAACCACGTGCGGCACCCGCTCGCGGTGCCCGATGACAACCTCTTCCCGGTGATGTGGCACCTCACCTCCTTGAACCTCCCGGCGGCGTGGGAGGTCGAGCGCGGAATGGCTGGCAGCGTCACCATCGCGGTGGTGGACACGGGCATCGTCGCGCACCCCGACCTCGAGTCCCGAAAGCTGCCTGGCTACGACATGGTGTCCGACGCCAACCGCGCGAACGACGGCGACGGGCGCGACTCGAACCCCACCGATCCCGGGCGCGACCTGCCGAACGGGCAGTCGAGCTGGCATGGCTCGCACTGCGCGGGCACCATCGGCGCCACCACCAACAACGCCGCGGGCATCGCTGGAGTGAACTGGAACGCGAAGATCGTCCCGGTGCGGGTGCTGGGCAAGGGCGGAGGCACCGACTTCGACATCTCGTCGGGCATGGTGTGGGCGACGGGCGGCGCGGTGCCTGGAGTGCCCGCGAACGCGAACCCGGCGCAGGTCGTCAGCATGAGCCTCGGGGGACAGGGCGACCCGACGCAGAGCTACCAAGACGCGATCAACTCGGGCGCACAGCGCAACGCGATCTTCGTGATCGCCGCCGGCAACGACAACATCGACGCCTCTCAGTTCACCCCGTGCAACCAGACCGGCGTGCTCTGCATCGGCGCGACGCGCTTCAACGGCACCCGCGCGAGCTACTCGAACTTCGGGCAGCGGGTCGACGTGATGGCGCCGGGCGGAGAGGTGTCGGAGGACTCCAACGGCGACGGGCACCCAGACGGCGTGCTCTCGACGGTGCTCAACGAGGCCGGAAACCAGGCCGTGTATTCCTTCGAGCAGGGCACCTCGATGGCGACGCCGCACGTGGCCGGCATCGTCTCGCTGATGAAGGCGAAGAACGCGTCGCTCACCTTCGCGCAGGTGCGAGACATCCTCGTCCAGACGGCGAGCACCTCGTCGCGCTGCAACGAAGGTTGTGGCGCGGGCATGGTGAATGCGCACGCGGCCCTCTTGCGGGTCACCGGTCAACAGCCCACCGGGCCTGCGAAGCTCTCGCTCGCGGCGACCGAGTTCTTCTTCACCTCGGCGGCGTCGAGCCAGACGCTGGGCATCACCAACCTGGGCGGCCTGCCGCTCAACGTCACCCTCGCAGCGGGCGGCGCGGAAGGCGGGCGGATCTCGTTCATGGGCGGGAACACCCGCACCATCGCCGCCGGTCAGTCGAGCACCGTTCAGATCTCGGCGAACCTCCAGGGGCTCGCGGACAACATGACCGCGGCGGCGACGATCAGCGTCACCTCGAACGGAGGCAACGCGAGCATCGGCGTGAAGCTGCGGGCGGGCGGGGCGAGCGGCCGCAACGTGATCGTCGCGCTGGTGCACCAGGTGAACGGCGAGTGGAAGGTAGCCGGAGCGGTCGAGGCGCAGGCGATCAACAACTTCGCGTTCTCGGTCACGGCGCCGCCGGGCAGCTACTACTTGTTCGGCGCGCAGGACGCGAACGGCAACGGCCAGCTCGAAGACAGCGAGCCGATCGGCATCTGGCCGAACACCGACGGGCCCAAGACGATCGACGTCACCGATGGCTCGATGGTGATGGGAAAGAACTTCGTGGTGTCACCTCAGACGAACCTGAAAGGCGACGAGTCGAAGGTGATCGGCACCCCGTGCGCCGACAGCTCCACCTGTGGCACCAACGGCGTCTGCGCGACCGGCTTCCCCCAGGGGTACTGCACGCTCGATTGTTCGACGGCGAGCTGCCCGGCTGGCTCGAAGTGCATCTCCGGCGCGACCGCCTCGTACTGCTTCGATACCTGCACCGGCCCGAGGAACGGACAGTCGTCGTGCCGCGCCAACTACGTCTGCGAGGACGATGGCTCGGGGGGAGGTCTCTGCATTCCGAACTGCTCCGCCATCACCGACTTCTGCGACGCCCCTCACACCTGCCTGGCGAGCGGCTACTGCGGCTGAGCGTCGTTCCGCTCGGCGCCAACCGCCGAACGCGCGCCTCGAATCGACTGAGCTCGAGACGAAGGCCCGTCACCGGACGAGCCGCACGAAGCAGGCCAGCACCGTTCGCTTCTGGTTGACGCTGAGCGAAGCGGGCCGTACCCGTGCGCCGTGGCCGACTCCATTCACCAGCTCCTCCAGTCTCTGCGCGCGGCTCGACGGGCGCGGGCGACCGGGCTGAGCGGAGCCGCGCGTGCCTGGGTGCTCTCGCGGCTGTCTCGCGAGCTCGGCCAGCCGCTGATCTGCGTCACCGCCGACGACGACGGTGCCGATACGCTCGCGGCCGATCTCGCCTTCTTTCTCGGTGGCGAAGGGACGAAGGCGGCGCCCACGGTGCTGCGGCTGCCGGCCGACGAAGTGCTGCCCTGGGACGAGCTGCTCGCCGACTCCGCCTTGGTGACGGAGCGGCTGTGCACCCTCTTCCACCTCGCCAACCGCACGACGTTCTCGGCGGTCGTGCTCTCGGCGCGCGCGCTGCATCGAAAGGTGCTTCCGCCCGAGGTGATGCGCACCCTCTCGCAGCGGGTTCGCGTGGGCGAGGACGTGGGCCGCGACGCCTTGGCTCGCAAGCTGGCAGGCATGGGCTTTCGAAACAGCCCGCTCGTCGAAGATCCCGGCAGCTTCTCGCTGCGCGGCGACATCCTCGACGTGTGGGCGCCCTTGCACGACGAGCCCAGCCGCCTCGAGTTCTTCGGAGACACCGTCGAGGCGATGCGTCGCTTCGACCCCGAGACCCAGCGCACCAGCGAGAAGCTCGTCGAGCTGCAGCTCTTTCCGGCCCGGGAACTCTTCTTGTCGGAGGAGACCAAGCCGCGCGCCTCGGCGGCGATCCGCGAGCTGGCCGAGCACCAGCGGGTGCCGTCCTCGAAGGTGCGCGAGCGGATCGAGCACGTGCGCGAAGGGCTGATCTCGGCGGGGCTCGAGGCGCTCCTCCCGGCGTTCTTCCCCGACGGGCTGGCCACCGTCTTCGACTACTTCGCGACCTGGGCGCCGGGCGCGCTGGTGTGGGTCGACGAGCCGGCCACGCAGCAGCAGGTCATCGAGGAGCTCTTCGTCGACGTCGGCCGCAGCTTCGACGACGCGGTGAGACGGCAAGAGCTCACCTTGCCGGCCGCGGCGCACTTCCTCTCGACCGAGGCGGTCGATGCGCAGCTCGCGCGCTTCACGGTGCTCGAAGGCGGAGGGCTCACGATCGAGCGCGGCATCGACGAGCGCGCGCCGGTGGCCTTCCACTTCGGCAGCACGAAGGATCTGCGCGAGGCGATCCGCTCGCACCACGGAGAAGAAGGCGCGCTGACGCCGCTCGCCGAGAAGCTGACGGCCTGGCACGACGAGCGGGTCGTCACCGCCATCGCGTGCGGCTCGAAGGGCCAGGCCGAGCGGCTCGAGCGGCTGCTCAAGGAGCGCGAGCTGAAGGTGAAGACGCACTCCGGGGCGCTGAGCCACGACCCGCCCTCGGCCTTCGACGCCAAGCGACTCGCCCACCTCTTCGTCGGCGAGGTGAGCACTGGCTTCGTCGACGTCGCCGGCAAGCTGGTCGTGCTCTCGGACGAAGACATCTTCGGCGCGCGGGCTCGACGTCGCGTTCGACGGAGACGAAGTGACGCGGCCGGCTTCGTCGCCAGCTTCCGCGACCTGAAGGAAGGCGATCTCTGCGTGCACGCGGAGTTCGGGGTCTGCCGCTACACCGGCCTCGTCACCATGCAGGTGAACCAGGTCGACGCCGACTTCCTGGTGCTGGAGTTCGCCGCGAAGGACAAGGTGTACCTGCCGGTCAGCCGCATGCGGCTGCTCTCGAAGTTCACCGGCGGCGATCCGAGCAAGGTGGCGCTCGACAAGCTCGGCACCAACTCGTTCGAGAAGAAGAAGCAGCTCGTGCGCGAGCAGCTGCTGCAGATGGCGGCGGAGCTGCTGCGCCTGTACGCCGAGCGCAAGGCCCACCCCGGGCACGCCTTCTCGCCACCCGATCGCTACTACCGGCAGTTCGAGGCCGACTTCGAGTTCGAGCCGACGGTCGACCAGCAGAGGGCGATCGAAGACGTGCTCGGCGACATGACGCGCGCGAGCCCCATGGATCGGCTCGTCTGCGGCGACGTCGGCTACGGCAAGACCGAGGTCGCGATGCGCGCGGCCTTCAAGAGCGTGCTCGATCGCAAGCAGGTGGTGGTGCTGGTGCCGACGACGCTGCTCGCGCACCAGCACTTCAACTCCTTCAAGCGCCGCTACGACGGCTACCCCGTCTCGGTGGAGGTGGTGTCGAGCCTGCGCCGGCAGCCGGAGGTGCGGGAGATCTTGAAGCGCGCGCAGGAGGGCCGGCTCGACGTGCTCGTGGGCACGCACAAGCTGCTCACCGGCGACGTCGGCTTTCGCGATCTCGGCCTGGTGATCATCGACGAGGAGCAGAAGTTCGGCGTGAAACAGAAGGAGTTCCTCCGGAGGCTCAAGTCGAACGTCGACACCTTGACGCTCACGGCGACGCCGATTCCTCGCACCCTCAACATGGCGATGAGCGGCATGCGCGACATGTCGTTGATCACCACGCCGCCCGCCGATCGACGCGCGATCCGCACCTTCGTGAACCGGTTCGATCCACAGCTGATCCGCGACGCGATCACCCGCGAGCTGCAGCGCGGCGGGCAGGTCTTCTTCGTGCACAACCGGGTGGCCTCGCTCCAGAGCATGGAGAAGCTGCTCCGCGAGCTGGTGCCGCACGCGACCATCGCCTCGGCGCACGGGCAGATGGCCGAAGGCGAGCTCGAGCAGGTGATGCTCGACTTCGTGGAGAAGCGCGCCCAGATCCTCCTCTCGACCAGCATCATCGAGAGCGGCCTCGACATTCCCTCTGCGAACACGATCATCGTGAACCGGGCGGATCAGTTCGGGCTCAGCCAGCTGTACCAGATGCGCGGGCGGGTCGGCCGCTCGAAGGAGCGCGCCTACGCGTACCTGCTCGTGCCGCAGGGCCGGGGCGTGGGCCGGGACGCGATGCGGCGGCTCGAGGTGTTGCAGGCCTTCACGGAGTTGGGGGCGGGCTTCTCGATCGCCTCGCACGATCTCGAGATTCGCGGCGCGGGGAATCTCCTGGGCAAGGAGCAGTCGGGCAGCATCGAGGCGGTCGGCTTCGAGCTCTACTCGCAGATGCTCGAGGAAGCGGTGGCCGAGGTGCGCGGCGAGCCGATGCGCACGACCGTGGAGCCCGAGGTGAACCTGCCAGTCGCGGCGTACCTGCCCGATCACTACGTGCCGGACGTTCACCAGCGGCTCGTGCTCTACAAGCGGTTCTCGCAGGCGCCGGCGGTCGACGATCTGAACGATCTGCGCGCCGAGCTGATCGATCGGTTCGGCGATCTCCCCGAGGAGGTCGACACCCTGCACGAGCTGATGATGCTCAAGATCGATCTCCGCGCGCTCCAGCTGCGCTCACTCGACGCGGGCGCCGGGCGAATCGTGGTGACGCTCGGCGCCGAGGCGCGGCTCGACGGGCACAAGCTCGCCGCGCTCGTGCAGCGCTCGAAGGGGCTCTACCGGCTCACGCCCGATCTCAAGCTGGTGGCGAAGCTCGACGCCTCGGTGAAGGGGAAGGACTTCATCCCCGCGGCGCGGAAAGTGGTGCGCGACGTCGGTGGCTGCGAACGCTAGAGCGACCGGCTCAATCGGCGTTGGGACCGATCAGCTCGCGCCGAACGCGTCGATGCCGGTGATCGCCTTCCCGAGGATCAGCGTGTGCACCTCGTGGGTGCCCTCGTAGGTGTACACGCTCTCGAGGTTCAGCATGTGCCGCACCGGCGGGTACTCGTCGGTGATGCCGTTCGCGCCGTAGATGCCGCGCGCGACGCGGGCGATCTCGAGCGCCACCTTCACGTTGTTGCGCTTGCAGAGCGACACCTGCTCGGGGAGCACCTTCTGGCCGGAGTCCGCCAGCTGGGCGAGCCGCAAGGCGAGGAGCTGGCCCTTCACGATCTCCTGCAGCATGTCGGCGAGCTTTTCCTGGGTGAGCTGGAACGCGGCGATCGGCTTGTTGAACTGCACCCGGCTCAGCGCGTACTCCCGTGCCCCTTCGAAGCAGGCGACGGCCGCGCCCATCGCTGCGAACGCGATGCCCATGCGCGCCTTGTTGAGGCACGAGAGCGGGCCACGCAGGCCCTGCACGCCAGGCAGCAGGTTCTTCGCGGGCACCTTCACGTCGGAGAACGAGAGCTCGGCGGTGAACGACGCGCGCAGCGAGAACTTGCCTTCGATCTCCTTCGCCACGAAGCCGGGCATGCCCTTCTCGACGAGGAAGCCGCGGATCGACTCGGCCCCACCTTGATCGACCTTCGCCCAGACGACCGCGACGTCGGCGATGGTGCCGTTGGTGATCCACATCTTCGAGCCGTTGAGCACGTAGTGATCGCCCTGCTTCACCGCGCGTGTCCGCATTCCACCGGGGTCGGAGCCGAAGTCGGGCTCGGTGAGGCCGAAGCAGCCGACGATCTTCCCCGCCGCCATGCCGGGCAGGAAGCGCTCCTTCTGCTCGTCGGTGCCGAAGGACCAGATCGGGAACATGCAGAGCGACGACTGCACCGAGGCGAAGCTCCGCAGGCCCGAGTCACCGCGCTCGAGTTCCTGGAGGATGAGCCCGTACGCCACGTTCGACAGGCCCGCGCAGCCGTAGCCCTTCAAGGTGGCTCCGAAGACGCCCATGTCGGCGAGCTTGGGGATCACCTGGGTCGGGAAGGAGTGGTTGCGGAAGTGCTTGCCGACGATCGGCAGGTATTCCTGATCGACGAAGCGAGCGACCGTGTCGCGAATCGCGCGATCCTCCGCCGAGAGGAGATCGTCGATTCGATAGAGGTCGGTGATTGGGGCGCGGGCCATGAACGGCGCGTAACAACGGTGCGCGCCTCTGGTCAACGTTGCAGCGAGCTCAGCGTCGGCCGCGAATCACCACGTAGCCACTGCCGCCTGAGCCGACGAGGTAGACCTCGCGATCCGAGGCCGAGGCCGCGTCGCTCACCGTGAGCAGCGAGCTCGGAGGCTGGTTCGTCGAGGCCACCCACATCGTGCCGTTCCACTGCATGAAGCGGGGCGCGGTGCCTCCGGGGTTGCCGGCGGCGATGAACTCCCCGACGCCGATGTTCGCCACCGAGTTGAGGAGCGTGCCCATCATCGGGCTCGGCAGCACCGTCCACGCGCCTCCGCCCGTGTTGCGTCGGGCGAAGCGATAGCTCGAGGTGGACTGGTTGGGGTCGTTGCGGCCCACGAGCATTCCATCGCCGCCCGCGCCGAAGCTGAAGGCCAGGTCGAGCCACTCCGCCGGGAGCTGGCCGTTGAGCGCGACGTTTTCTTGCGAGAAGCCACCCCCCTCGTAGCGCACGACGAAGGTGGGCCCGAGCACGAAGACGCCGCCGGCTGGGTCGACGACGCACTTCTTCGCTCCACGGAACCCGAGATCGTTGCTCACCTTCGTCCACCCGGTGCCGTTGAACTCGAAGAGGATCGCCTGGCTGTTGTTGCCGTTGCCGATGGCGAACACCGACTCGCCCGCGCCGCAGAGGCCGTCGAAGTAGTCGAAGGTCTCTCCCGTCAGCTGCATGACGAAGTTCGACCCCATCGAGCAGTCGGTCGCGGTGCAGATGCGCGAGCTGGGGCTGTTCGAGACCGCGAACACCTTCCCCATCGGTGTGACCCAGATGTCGTTCATGCCGCTCAGGGCGAAGCCGGCGATCTCGTCGAAGGCGGCGCCAGTCGAGCGGTAGAGCGACGAGCCGATCGCGAGATAGGCCTCTCCGGGTCGAGCGGTCACCGCCCGTGCCGTCACACCCGTGCTGGGTGCAGGGAGCGCCGAGACCGAGGTCCAGGTGAAGGGGCCCAAGCCACCACCGGCCGAACCGCCGCCGACGCTGCCGCCTGCCGTGCTGCCCCCGCTCGAGCCACCCGCCGCCGACCCACCGCTCACGCTCCCGCCGCTGGAGCCGCCGCCCGTCGTCGACCCTCCGCCGGTCTGCCCACCAGCCAAGACGAACCCGCCAGCCGAGCCACCGCCCGGCCCACCAGCTCCGCCGTCGGACTTGATGGGCGTGATGGGACCGCAGCCGGCGAGGGCAGCGAGGGACACGAGGAGGACACGCTTCATGGAGATGGCGCCTACCACGTCGCGCAACGAAGGACGAAGACCCGGCGCGGTCACCTTCGACCGCGAATGATCGTGTACGAGCCCTGCCCGTCGGAGCCGACGAGGAAGACCTCGCGAGCGCTGATGACGGCGATGTCGCGCACCGAGCCGATGGTGTTGGGAGGGGCGGGCGTCGCGGCCACGAAGGCCGAGCCGTTCCAGCTCGTGAACTTGGGCGTTCCCATTCCTGCGGCGAGGAACTCGGTGGTGCTCAGCGAGGCGATGGCGCTGATCGACGGCCCGGTGGTGACTGGCGGCAGCGACGCCCACGTGGCGTTGGCGTTGTTTCGCCGGGCGTAACGGGAGCCGCCCCCGCTGCCGCCGATGAAGCCCTCGACGATGGTGCCGTTCTCGATCGCGAGGGTGATCGAGGTCCAGGTGGCCTGGGGCTGGCCGGTGGTGTCGACGGGCTCGGGCGTGGTGGCGCCCTGATCGTAGCGAGTGACGCCGAGATCGCCGACCACGAAGACCTCTCCGGCTGGGCCGACCTGGCACTGCTGGGCGCGGGCGATGCCGAGGTTGTTCGACACCTTCGTCCACGAGCTGACGCCGTCGAACTCGTAGAGGAGCCCGACGCTGTTCGTGTCTCGCACGCCGACGGCGAAGACGCGCTCACCCGAGCCGCACAGCGCGGTGAAGGTCTCGGTGCCGGTGCCGGCGGCGCTGTTGACGACGGTGAAGTTGGTGCCGATGGAGCAGTCGGCCGCCAGGCAGTGCGCCGCCGTCCTCCCGTACGACACGAGGAAGACCTTGCCGGTGGGCGAGACGTAGATGTCCCTCAGGCCCGAGAGGTTGGCGCCGACGATCTCCTGGAACGCGGTGCCGGTCGATCGGTAGAGCTTGCCGTTGTCGAAGCCGACGAACACCTCGTTCGCTCGCCCGGCGACCGCGATCGCGACGGCGAAGCTCGAGGGCGCTGGCATGGCGACGAGGTTCGACCAGATGAACAGGCCAGGTGCGCCACCACTCGCTCCGCCCGCCATTCCTCCCGCCGATCCGCCGCCCTGCCCGCCCGCGCTGCCTCCGCCCGTGGAGCCGCCTGCCGAGCTGCCACCGCCCACGCCCCCTGCCGTTCCGCCAGCCGACCCGAAGCCGCCTCCGAGCCCACCGCTGGTGCCGCCTCCCGTCCCCGCGTCCTTCACGACGGGAGTGAGCGGGCCGCACCCGAGGGTCGCGAGGCAGAGAACGCCGACGAGAGAACGCATGTCGGGGCGATACACGGGCCTGTGGCCCAACGACAAGCCCCAGCACTTTTCACGCGCCACTTTTCCGGCCCGACGAGGACGATCGGCGCGCCCAACTCGTCGAGGCCTGGCAAGTCGAGGAGTGATGCAGCGGCAGGACGGTGCTAGACGGCGGCTCCCTTCGTTCGGGAGAGGCCTTCGTGAAGACCGTCGCCATCACCGGAGCCGCGCGCGGGATCGGCCTCGCCATCGCCGAGCGTTTCCTCACCGAACGGTGGACCGTCTTCTGCCTGGCGCGCGACGAGCAGGCCGTCTCGAAGCTGAAGGCGAAGGGTGACGCGCGCTTCGTGCCCTTCGACGCGAGCTCGATCGACTCGGTGAGCCAGGCCGCGAAGACGATCTTCTCTTCGACGGCCACGCTCGACGCGCTGGTGAACAACGCCGGCATCGCCCTGTCCGCGCCGCTGGCGAAGACCTCGAACGACGACTTCCTCCGCATTCAGACGATCAACGTGACGGCCCCCTTCGTGCTGACCCGCGAGCTGTTGCCCGCGTTGATCGCGGCGAAGGGCCGGGTGATCAACGTGTGCAGCACCGCCGCGCGAAAGGGCTTCAAGTACACCTCTGCCTACTGCGCGTCGAAGCACGCGCTGCTCGGGCTGACGCGATCGTTGGCGGTCGAGCTGGCGAGCAAGCAGGTGACGGTGAACGCAGTCTCTCCCGGGTGGACCGACACCGACATGATGACGGCGACGGTCGACAAGATCGTGAAGACGACCGGGCGTTCGAGCGACGACGCGCGCGCCACCATCGAGGCGATGAACCCGATGGGCCGGGCGATCAAGCCGGGTGAAGTCGCCGAGCTGGTGCACTTCCTCGCGAGCTCGCCCGCCGCCGCCGCGGTGACCGGAGCGGACTACGCGATCGACGCTGGGGAGACCGTCTGATGCCACACACCGTGATTCAACCACCCGGCTGGGCGCCACCGAGGGGCTACTCGAACGGCATCGTCGCGAGCGGCCGAACGCTCTTCACCGGCGGGCTCGTCGGTTGGGATCCGACCTCCGCGACGCCGAGCTTCCCCGAGACGTTCGAAGCCCAGTTCGAGCAGGCGCTCGCGAACGTGATGGCGGTGGTGAAGACGGCCGGCGGTCAGGCCGAAGACATCGTGCGAATGACGGCCTACGTCACCGACAAGAAGGAATACCTCGCCTCGCTCAAGGCCGTCGGCGCTGCCTGGAAGAAGCACCTCGGCCGCCACTTCCCTGCGATGGCGTTGGTGCAGGTCGTCGCGCTGGTGGAAGACCGGGCGAAGGTCGAGATCGAAGCCACTGCCGTGCTGCCGGAGCGCTGACCGATGAAGCAACCGACGTCGTTTCGTTTCGAGGTGAAGGACTCGGTGGGGCTGGTGACGTTCACCCGGCCCGACACCCTCAACTCGCTCACCTTCCAGGTGTACCGGGAGCTGACCGATCTCTTCTTCGAGCTCGAGAAGGAGCCCTCGGTGCGCGCGGTGGTGATCACGGGCGAGGGGCGCGGGTTCTGCTCGGGCGGTGATCAGCACGACATCATCAAGCCGCTGTTTGGGCGCGACATGCCGGGCCTGGTCGACTTCACCCGAATGACCTGCGACCTCATTCGGAACATGCGGGCGTTGCGCAAGCCGATCGTCGCGGCGCTCAACGGCACGGCGGCGGGCGCGGGCGCGGTGATCGCGCTGGCCTCCGACCTGCGGGTCGCCAGCGAGAAGGCGAAGATCGCGTTCCTCTTCGTGAAGGTGGGCCTGGCGGGCGCCGACATGGGCGCGGCGTACCTGCTCCCACGCGTCGTCGGCCTGTCCCGCGCGACCGAGCTGCTCATGCTCGGCGACACCATCGACGCCGTCACCGCCCAGAAGTACGGCCTGTTCAACAAGGTGGTGCCGCACGAGCAGTGCCTCGCCGAGGCGATGGTGCTCGCGACCCGGCTCGCGAAGGGCCCCACCTTCGCGTTGGGAATGACGAAGGAGCTCCTCAACGCCGAGCTCCACATGGAGCTGTTCGCCGCGCTCGACAACGAAGCTCGCGCGCAGGCGGTGTGCATGCAGACCCAGGACTTCCGCGAGGCCTACGATGCCTTCTCGAACAAGCGCGCGCCGACCTTCCAAGGCCGCTGAGCCCACGTCGTCGTTGTCGCTGAGACTGCTCGAGCGGGCGCTCGAGGCTGGCGCGTTCATGTTGCGCCTCACCGAGACGTTGACGCCGTTCGCGGTGGTGGCGGGGCCTGATGGCACGCCGACGCTGATCTCCATCGAGGCGCACCTCGGTGATGCCGACGAGCTCGAGATGCAGCTGGTGAGCGCGCTCCAGAAGGACGCGGCCGATGGCGTGCTGAAGGGCGCGGCGTGGGCGTACACCATCGACGTGAAGACACCCGACTACGAAGGCCCCGCGCTCAAGGTGTACGTCGACGTGAAGGGTGAGCGGCCGTTCGTCGCCTACACGCCCTACACGTTCTCCCTCGGAGATCTGGCCGAGCTCGGAGACACCCACCGGCTCGACGCGCAGGCGAGCGTGCTCTTCGAGGAGGTCCGGGAGGCTCCGCGGCCGAAGCGCACGGTGAAGCGACGCAGCCCAGCCGCCGGCCGGAAGACGAAGCGGCGGACATGACCTCGACTCGACCGGTTTGGTAGGAGGCGCTCCATGCGTCAGGTGAAGGGCCTCGTGGTGGTGGTGCTCGCCGTCTCCTGCGGGACGATGAACGTCGGCACGAGCGACGCCGGCCTCGAGGACTCGGGCACGCGCCTCGATGCTGGGAACAACGACGCTGGCACCGGCCCCGATGCTTCGACGGCCGACGCTTCGACGGCCGACGCTTCGACGGCAGACGCCTCGATCGATGCCTCGATTGCGGACGCGGCGGTCGCTGATGCCTCGGTGAGCGACGCGGGCGTGCTGGACGCTGGGTACGACGCCGGAGTGAGGGACGGAGGACCGGCCGACGCGGGCCGACTCGATGCCGGGAGCGTCGACGCCGGCACGTGGAAGACCTCGCTCCGCAACTGCTGGACGCAGGCGAGCTGTCAGCGCGTGCTCGCGGTCGCCCACGGGGGACTGTGGGACGCAGTGTCGAAGCCCTACGACTCCAACGCGGCGCTCACCAACGCGTTCACCAACGACTTCGACGGCGTGAAGATCGACGTGCGGGTGACCGCCGACAACGTGCCGGTGATCTCCCACTCGAGCCCGATACAGACGTACGAGTCGCTCGACTGCACCGGCCGGGTGATCGAGACGAGCACCGCGGCGCAGGTGACGGCCTGCCACCGCTTCCCATCGACGAGCGAGACCTTCCAGCGGCTCGACGACGTGCTCGCCTGGCTGCGCGGGAAGATGGTGGTCGAGCTCACGGTGAAGCGGCCGCAGGACTTCCAGCGAACGGTGACCGCGATCCACGCCGCAGGCGCGGAGGACTATGCCTTCATCGAGGTGAACCCCGGTGACGTACAGACCTTCGTGACGCCGCTCACCAACGCGCAAGACATCTACTTCCTGGTGAACATCGCGTCCGATCTGAGCCAGGTGGCGCCGATGCTGGCACGGAACGATCCGCGGCTCTTCATGTACGAGTTCGACCCGACGGTGAACGTGGCGACGATCACGATGAACCAGCTGCATCCCGCTGGGGTGAAGACGTTCACCTACGACAACTCGAGCTTGCTCTCGGCGAGCCAGGCACAGGGCTACTTCCAGAACGGCTTCGACGCGGTCTCGGCCAACGTGATCTCAGCAAAGCAGGCGCGCGTGACGGTCAACCAGAGCCGCGGCATCTCGCCTCCGTAGCCGCGCGTGACTCGGACCGTCGCTCCGAATAGTCAGCGGCCATGTCCGCCTCCTTCCTGACGAAGGCCCACCTCGAGCTGAAGCAGCGCGCCAAGGAGCGGTTCGCCGCCATCGACGCCGACGTCGCGCCCCACGATGACGAAGGGCTGGCCAAGGCCGTCGCCGCGCTCGGCTTCTACCCCTACCTCGTTCCGCAGGCGTACGGAGGCATCGCGCCAACGGTCGAGGTGATGTCGGTCTGCGTGCTGCGCGAAGAGCTGGCGGCACGCAACGCGGCGGCAGATTCGCTCTTCGCGGTGCAAGGGCTCGGCAGCCACCCGATCGTCCTCGCGGGCTCGGAGGCGCAGAAGACGACGCTCCTGCGAAAGGTCGCCGACGGCAGCGCGCTGTTCGCCTTCGCGCTCACCGAACCGGAGGCGGGCAGTGACGTCGCCGCGCTCTCGACTCGCGCGACGAAGACCGCGACGGGGTGGAGCCTCTCGGGAAAGAAGCGCTTCATCTCCAACGCGGGGGTCGCGACGCACTACACGGTCTTCGCCCGCACCGGTGAGGGGCCCAAGGGCATCTCGGCCTTCGTCGTTCCCGCCTCGGCGCCCGGCTTCCGCGTCGCCAAGCAGATGGAGCTCCTCGGCGAGCACCCGATCGGCGAGCTCGACCTCGAGCGCTGTCAGGTGCCGTCGGACGCGCTGCTCGGAGAAGATGGCGCGGGAATGAAGCTCGCCCTCTCGACGCTCGACGTCTTCCGCAGCACGGTGGGGGCGGCCGCGGTGGGAATGGCGAGGCGCGCGCTGGAAGAAGCCCTGCGCTACGTCACCAGCCGCAAGCAGTTCGGCGCGCCCTTGGCCGAGCTCTCCGCGGTGCAGGCCTTGCTGGCGGACTCGGCGGTCGAGCTCGAGGCCTCTCGGCTCCTCGTTCACATGGCGGCGACGACGAAGGACTCGGGCCAGGCTCGCGTCACCTACGAAGCGGCGGTGTGCAAGCTGTTCGCGACCGAGGCCGCCCAGCGGATCGTCGATCGCTGCCTGCAGGTGCACGGCGGCAACGGCGTCGTGAAGGGCTTCGCGGTCGAGCGGCTGTACCGAGACGTTCGTGCGCTCCGCATCTACGAGGGCGCGAGCGAGGTGCAGCGGCTCGTGATCGCGCGCCACCTCCTCGCCTGAGTTCCCAGCACCGACTCCGCCTCGCGCGCTCCTCGCGCACGCTGCTTCGTCTCACTCGAGCAGCTTGAAGACGTTCTGCGCCAAATCGCCACCCTGAAAGTGCCGGCCCTTCTTCTCGAACGCCGTCGCATCCACGGTGAGGGCGGCGGCGAAGACGAGCAGCCGCAGCCGGGGATCGACGAAGCCCGGCTCGAACTCGATGCTGAACCGATCCGACTGGGTGAAGGCTTCTCGAAAGAAGCCACCCCAGTGCTTCTTGATCTTCGCCACCACCTGATCCCCGCGGCGCACCTCGAACACCCAATCGGTGAAGCTCAGGAACTTGAGCATCGGCCCATGCACCTCGAGCAACACCGCCCCGGTGGGGTTGCAGAGATCGGCCCGAAACTTGAGCAGGTGAAACCGGCTCTGCACGACGCCCAGCGCCTTCTCGTCCCAGCCCTGCACCTCGCAGCGACGAAAGAAGAACGTGAAGGGGAACGTGCAGCGCAAGAAGAGCGAGCCGTCGCTCGTCATGCAATCGGTGACGTTCTTGTAGAACGGGTTGAAGTTGCGGCTGAGGCTCGCGAGCAGCCCGTTGCGTTGCTCTTGCGCACAGAAGAGCAGCGCGCCGTCCTCACCGCGCACGTCGAAGGTGTTCGCTTGATCCCACCCGACCAGCGCCTGGAGCATCTCGACGCTCTGCGACACCCGCACCGTCTCGTCGGTGAAGAACCGTGCGGTGCGAAAGCGCAGGCCCTCGGGCATCGCTGCCGGGTGCCCAGGCGGAAGCCCCTTGCCCGTTGGGAGGATCTCCTGCGGAGGAGGCGCCGCCGCTGGTGGCTGATCGTTGCCAGGATGCCGTGGCGCGCGGTTGCCCCAGTCGAGTTCGAGCTCGTCGGACATGGGTGAAATCTACGCGAAGGCGCGCTGCACCGCCCAGGCCCCGTGATTTCTCGCGCCCGCCTCGGAAGAGGCGCATTCTGACGGTCGTGGAGGCGTACGAACCGTACCCATCGTTGGCCCTCGCGCTCCTGTCGGGGTTGTTGATTGGGCTCGAGCGAGAGCACTCCAAGCCGAGCCCTGCCGAGCAACGGGGCTTCTCGGGTGGCGTGCGCACCTACCCGCTCTTCGCGCTCCTCGGGGCCACCAGCGCGCTGCTCCTCGAGCGTCACGGGCCCCTGCCCCTCTTCGTGGCCGCCCTGGGCTTGAGCCTCTTCCTCGCCATCGGCTACTGGCACGACGCCCAGCGCGGGCATGTCGGGCTCACCACCGAAGCGAGCGCGCTCCTCACCTTCTTCCTCGGCGTGCTCTCGGCCTCGAACGTCATCGAGCCGCTCCGGCACCGCATCTTCGTGGTGGCGTCGGTCGCCGTCGCGGTGACGGTGCTCCTCTCGGCGAAGACCGAGCTGCGAACGTTCTCGGCGAAGCTCTCGCGCGACGACGTGCTCGCGACCGTGAAGTTCCTCGTCATCTCGGTGGTGGTGCTGCCGCTGTTGCCCAACGAGCCGCTCGGGCCCTACGGCGCGCTCAACCCCTACCGCATCGGCTTCATGGTGCTGCTCATCGCCGGCATCGGCTTCGTCGGCTACGTGGCGATGCGCCTGTGGGGACACGGCAAGGGGCTGCTCATCACCGGCGCCGTCGGTGGGCTCGCGTCGTCGACCGCAGTGACGCTCGCTGCCGCCGCGCGCGCCAAGCAGACCCCGCAGCTCGCCAAGGTGAGCTCGCTCGCCGTCCTCATCGCCTGCACCATCATGTTCGCCAGGGTGCTGGTCGCGGTCGCGGCCGTCGAAGCCTCACTCCTCCCCCGCGTGCTCGTGCCCCTCGTGGCGATGGGCCTCGTGAGCCTGTCGAGCGTGGTGTGGATGACGCTGCACGATCGGGCGCACGACGCCGGCGCCACCGAGGTGCAGCTGACCAACCCATTCGAGCTCAAGAAGGCCGTTCAGTTCGGCGCGTTCTTCGTCTTCATCCTCGTGGCCTCGCGCTGGGCGACCGACACCTTCGGCACCGCTGGCAGCTACCTCACCGGCTTGCTCGCCGGGCTCACCGACGTCGACGCGATCACCCTCACGATGGCGAACCTGGTGAAGACCAACTCCATCACCCCGGAGGTGGCCTCGCGCACGATCGTCATCGCGGTCTCGAGCAACACGGTGGTGAAGGCGGTGATGGCGGCGACGCTCGGCGGCTGGGCCTTCGCGCGGCGCATCGTCGAGGTGTCGGCGGTGTCGCTCCTCGTGGGGCTCGGCCTCGCCCTCCTCTGGTGAGACGAAGCCGGGAGCGGAGACGCGCGCGCACTCACCGCTCGGGCGAGGGCAGCGTCGAACCGGGAAAGCGCTCAGGTCGCTTCCGGTTTCGCTGGACGCCGCCGCACGGGCTTGAGGCTGCGAACGATCGCCAGCAGCGGGTCGAACAAGACGGAGCCGAGCCGAGTCGGCCGGTGGTTGAGCTCGGTCTCGGAGAGCCCGAAGCGCGTCACCTTCTTCTGCGAGGCGAGCACGAGCGTGCCCCAGAGCCGATCCCACACGGCGAGGAAGGAGCCGTAGTTCACCCGCCAGCCACCGGTCTCGGCGTCGTGGTGCAGCTGGTGCTGGGCCGGGCTCAGGATCCACCGCTCGAACGGACCGAAGGACAGCCAGACGTGCGAGTGACGCAGGTTCGACCCGAGCGCGGTCAGCCAGAAGGCGATCGCGTTCACGCCGAGCATCTCCCACGAGGGTACGTTCGCCCCGAGCGACCAGGTGAACACGCCTGCCACCAGCCCGATCGAGAGCGCGCCACGGAGCTCTTGCAGCACCTCTTCGAGCGGGTGGGTGCGGTACTCGGTGAACGGAGTGAGGACCTCGGCCGAGTGATGCACCTGGTGCAGCTGCCAGAGGGAGGGGACGTGATGCATCAGCAGGTGCACCACGAAGCGCGAGAGATCGGAGACCACGAAGATCGCCACCGTGTAGGCGCCGATCAGCCACCAAGGGGCCGCCGAGGTGGGCTCGACCGCACCGAAGAGGTAGAACAAGGCGAGCATCACCTTCACCGCGACGAGCGTCGAGGTGAGCATCCACGGGGCGAAGAGGAGCGCCCGGACGAGCGACTTGGCGAAGAGCAGTTGGTAGTCGAGCAGCGCGCTCGGGTGGAACCACACCCGAGGCGAGAGCAGCCCCGAGGTCAGCGGCGAAGCGCCCGCTCGCGTCACCAGCCCCAGCCCGAGCGCGAGGGCGGCGGCCGAGAGGATAAATGGCCAGAAGACCCGCTCGGAGGGATCGACCAGCATCAAGAGAGGGGCCTCGAGGGCCTCGGCCAGCACGCGAAACACGTGTCGGTGGCCATACTGCCGGGGGCTGGTCGGGGACAAGCGCCCGTCCCAGAGGCACTGAAATCCCGAGGGTGGGTGCCGTTGTCAGCGGCCAGCGTGTTGTGATGAAGGAGCCCTCGATGCCCGGTCGCCGCTTCGCTCCCGTCCTCCTCGCGCTCGCGAGCTGTTCGCTCCTCTTCGCTGCCGCCGCCGATGCCCAGTGCGGCCGCCCCGGCGTGAACGGCTACGCCGACTTCACCTTCCCCGATGGGAGCACCTCGGGCGACACCATCACCTACACCAACGTCGGCACGCTCGCCGGCCAGGCGGTCGACGTGCGGGTGACCCGGCTGTCCACCACTCCGTCGACGGGCTTCACCCACACCCTGCAGGGGATCAGCGGCGCGGCGGTCGTCACCTTCGCGAGCGCGATGCCCCCGGGGACGCCGGGCACCGCGACGCTGCGCCTGCGCTACGAGCTCTTCCTCACCGGCACGACGACTCCCGCGAGCGGCGACTTCTCCGCCGAGATCGGCGATCTCGATCGCACCACCAGCTTCACCGAGCGGATCATTCCCTCGCTCGGCGGGCTCACCGCGTACGAGCTCGCGAGGACCCCACCCACCACCGTTCAGGCCGGCGCCCGCGCGACCGAGCTCGTCTTCAGTGGCACCGCCGACAACCTCGTCGGGTCCGGAGCCTTCGACAACGCGGTCGTGCTCACCTTCCGCAACCAGGCGTCCTTCGACATCGCCTACGAGGTCGAACACGACGGCACCACCTTCAACCGCTTCTTCGCCCTCGACGCCTCGCTGCCCAACTTCATCACCGCCGCGACCACGACCGTCTGCGTGCCCGTCACCGACACCGACTCGGACGGCGTGCCCAACCTCATCGACGTGGACGACGACGGTGACGGCTTGGACGACGCGCTGGAAGGCTCGGGCGACG
This sequence comes from Myxococcota bacterium, assembly GCA_052034585.1. Taxonomy (GTDB): domain Bacteria; phylum Myxococcota; class Myxococcia; order Myxococcales; family Myxococcaceae; genus Xiheimicrobium. Next base: position 29,538 of record JBPOIJ010000081.1, on the reverse strand, counting down.
TCGATCAAGACGGAATTCCCAACGCGATCGATCTCGACTCCGACGGCGACGGCATCAGCGACACCCTCGAAGCCGGAGCCGCCGACGCGAACGTGAACGGGCGCCTCGATGGCTGCCCTCCGGTTCAAGCGAACGGGCGCTGCCAGTCGGGAGGCGTCTCCACCCCGCGGTCGACCGACACCGACGGCCGGCCAGACTTCCTCGACGCCGACTCCGACGACGACGGAGTGCCCGACGCGCGGGAGTACGGCTACGCCGACGCGAACGGAGACGGCCGAGTCGATTCCGCGCTCGACGCCAACAACGACGGCTTCCTCGACGCCCCGCGCACGATGGGGGTGAACACCGACGCCGATCTCTTCGACGATCACCTCGACCCCGACTCCGACGCCGATGGCATCTCGGACTTCGTCGAGGCCTTCGACACCAACAACGACGGCACCGCCGATCGGCTCAAGGCGAACGCCGACTCCGACTCCGACGGCATCGACAACGCCTTCGACGTCACCTGCACCGGCGCGGGCGTTCCCACTGGCTGTGCCGCAGCGGGCATCGGGGTGACGAGCCCACTCTCCAGCGCGCGCGATCGAGACGGCGACGCCGTTCCCAACTGGCAAGACCTCTGCGCCGATGGCTACCTGCGCGGCGCCGAGGCGTGTGACGACGGCAACGGCCAGAATGGAGACGGGTGCTCCTCGGTCTGCGCGCTCGAGCCTGGGTTCTCGTGCACCGGAACGACGCCGACTCGCTGCATCCAGGTGACTCCGCCCGTCATCCAGACACCCGCCCAGAGCGCGACCGTCGGGCCGAACCCGTCGATCTCCGGCACCGGCCTCGCCAACGCGCTGGTGACGGTGACCCGCATGGGTGGCGCGAGCGTGTGCACGGCGACGGTGAGCGCCAGCGGGACCTGGAGCTGCACCACCATTCTCGGCAACGGCAGCTACACGGTGACGGCCACCCAGACCCTCGCGATGGTGACCAGCATGCCGAGCGCGGCGCGCACCTTCACCGTCTCGGGCACGCTCCCGTCGGTGGTGATCGCGATGCCTCCAGCGATCAACGCGATGAACGCGAGCGCCTACGTGGTGAGCGGCACCTGCACCACCACCGCGGGCAACGTCTCGCTCTCGGTGGGTGGGATCACCGCGATGGCGCCCTGCACCAACGGCACCTTCCGCGCGACCCTCGACGTGCACACCGTGCCCGACGCTCCGCAGGTCACCATCAGCGGCGCCCAGACGAACTCGAGCGGCACGGTGGTGGACACCAAGTACGCCCTCAAGGACACCGTCGTTCCCGGCGCGCCGACGATCACCTCGCCGGCGAACATGAGCCGCACGACCGACACGCGCCCGGCGATCACCGGCACCGCCGAGCCCAACGCGAGCGTCTCGATCACCATCGACGGCAGCGTCGCCGGCAACGCGATGGCCGACGGCAACGGCGTCTGGAGCTTCACCCCGACCAGCGCCCTGCCCCTCGGGATGAACACGGTGAGCGCGACCCAGACCGATCTCGCGGGAAACACCGGCCCGGCGAGCGCCACCACCACCTTCTTCATCGACGCGCCCAACCCGCCCCCCGTCATCACCATGCCGCAAGACGGAGCGATGCTCTCGACTCGCTCGCCGACGATCTCCGGCACCGCGACCCCCGGCGTCACCGTCACCGTGAAGCTCAACGGCACCACCCTCGGCACCACCACCGCCAACGCGCAAGGCGCCTGGAGCCTGACCCCTTCGGCTCCGCTCATGCCTGGCACGTACTCGGCGGTCGCGACGGCCACCAACTCCACCGGGCAGACGAGCGCCAACAGCAACACCGTCGTCTTCACCATCTCGCAGGGCACGGCTCAGGCTCCGACCGTGACGTCACCTGCGAACGGGAGCCTCACCTCGGATTCGACCCCCGACATCGAAGGCACCGCGAGCCCTGGCGCCACCGTCACCGTGGTGATCGATGGGCGCGACGTTGGAACGGTCATCGCCGACGCCAACGGCAGCTGGCGCTTCACCCAGACCCCGACGCTCACCGACGGGCCCCACGACGTGCGCGCGCGCCAGGTGGTGAACGGCGCCACGAGCGGAGATTCGGTCTCGAACCGCTTCACCGTCGACACGATGGGGCCGCCGACGACGCTCAAGGTCGACCCCGCCGACACCTCCGACGGCACCCCCGTCACCGCGAGCGGCGTCACCGAGCCGAACGCCAGCGTGACCGTCTTCGTCGACGATCAACCAATCGGCACGACCACCGCCGACGGGGCGGGCCTCTGGTCGTTCGCGCTGCCGGCCGCCTCGACGCCGGTGGGCGATCACCTGGTCGCGGCGCAGGCCTCCGACGCGGCGGGAAACAAGGGCCCGAAGACCCAGCCCGTCGCGCTCGTCGTGCATCGGGTCAACCAAGCGTGGGGCGGCGGCGGCATCGGTGGTGGCAACGGCTGCTCGACTGCCGGGGGCTCGCTCGCGCCCCTCGCGTGGCTCCTCTTCGCGCGGTGGCGACGCACGCGCCGACTGCTCAACTGACGCTGCGCTTGCGAGCCTCTTCCCGTGCTCGGGCGTCGAGCTGGCGCCGCTGGTAGACGAAGATGATGCCCAGGTTGAGCATCAACATGACGTTCGCCGCGCTGCCGATCGGGTAGCGCCACTGTGGCCACTCGACGGCGGCGGCAGTCGCGAGGGCGAAGCAGACGGCGGTCGGCCAGGTCTCCGCGGCGAGGGTGGTGGCGATCGCGCCGATGATGACGCACCAGAAGGCGAGCAACACCGCGACGACGTGTGGGCCCGAGTGAGGCAGCGCCCAGCGCGCGTACAAGAGGCCGACGGTCTGAACGCCCAGCGCGAAGAAGAGCAGGTGCGCGATCTTCTCGTTGAGCGGCGTCCACCGGGAGCGCGGGGTGCGCATCGCCATGCCGAGCAGCGCCACGAGGCTGAGGACGTTGATGGGAATGGGCGCGAGGAGCTCGTCGAGCGTGTAGTGCGGGAGCACGAAGAAGGCGGCCATCGGCGCGCTCGCCCAGATGACCCCGAGGACGAAGACGATGATCACCCGCGCCGCGCTCCCAGTGAGGGGATCCAGCGACTCCGCGAGACGATGGAGCCGCTCCAGCTCCTTCGCGCGCTCCAGGTCGTCGTTGCGCGCCTGACTGACCGCTTCGACGAGCTCGGGAGGCGGTGGCGTCAGCTCGGCCAGCAGCGTCTCGGCCTGCCGGACGGCCCCATGCGCCAGCTCGTATCGAACCATCGTCGCGGTCACCCGCGCGAGGCTCCGCTGGGCCGTCTCGTTCTTGGGCCAGACGCGGAGCGCCTGCGCATAGCCGAAGCGGCACTCCGAGAAGAGCCGGCTCACCTGCACCGGATCGGGCGGGGTGCGCGACAGCGCGTCGCTCAGCTCGGCGGCACGCAGCTCCGACTGTTCGACGAGCTCGCGTGAGCCCTGGTGCTCGAGGAAGCGCTCGAGGGCTTGCCGCACCTCCAACGCGCTCGCAGGCCGCTCGCTCGGGTCGCGCGCCATGCACCGCCGCACCAGCTCGGCCAGCTCGACCGGCGCGGTGGTGGGCAGCTCGGGCGTCGAGGCCAGCACGCTCGAGATCATCTCGTGCGCCGTCGCCCCCCGATGCGGCGCCCGGCCCGAGAGCACCTCGAAGAGGATCGAGCCGAGCAGGTAGACGTCGGTCGAGGCCGAGAGCGTCGCTCCGCCAATCATCTCCGGCGCCATGTAGGCCGGGGTCCCCGCGAGCTGCGTCGAGGGCCCCGGGCTCGTCGCGATGCCCCAGTCCACCAGGTAGACCTCACCGAACGAGCCGACCATCACGTTGTCGGGCTTGAGATCGCGGTGAATCACCCCGCGCGAGTGGGCGAAGTGAACCGCGTTGCAGAGCTGGATCGCGATCTTGAGGTGCGACTCGAGCGGCGTTCGTCCTGGCGCGTACGTCTCGAGGGCGGCGTCCTTGGCGAGCAGCTTGGTCCAGGTGACGCCCTCGATGCGCTTCATCACCACGAGCGGCCGACCATCGCCGTCGAGAGACAGCGAGTAGATCGGGAGAATGCCCGGGTGCTCCAGCGCGCCGGCGAGCCACGCCTCGGCGAGCAGGGCCTCGACGTCGTCAGGCACCGGAACGCCCTTGAGCGTCTTCACCGCCACCGCGCGGTCGAGCGCCACCTGGCGCGCCAGCTTCACCACCCCCATGCCGCCCTGCCCGAGCACCGACTCCTCGACGAGCGCGTTGCGATCGGGTTGGAGCGTGCGGAGAACGTCGAGGGCGCGCTTGCCCGTTCGCCCATCGCGCGGCGGCGTCACCGTCGACCGAGGGTGGCGCACGAGCGTCTCGGCGGTCTCCTGGTGCGTCGCCACCAGCATCGACGCCTGCTTCGCGATGTCGAGCGCCTCGGCGGACATGCGGACTCAGGGCCAGAAGGCGGCGCCGCGAGCGGCGTCGGAGGACCAGACGAGCGTCGGGGCCCCGAACCGATAGACGCGTGGGTGGGTGCCCGCTCCACCCGAGGCGACCAGCAGCAACGACCCCTTGCGGCGTACGGCGACGAGATCGCCGTCCGTGAACCCGACCTTCGGCGCCGGAACCGGTGGAGTGCCCTCGAAGACGAGGTAGCCGGTCGTGTGGGCGAACTCCCCGGAGACGACCCAGCCGAAGAGGCGCGCCGGTGGAGTCCCCCAGCTCGACCAGCTGCCCTCGCCAAGCTTCGGTGCGAGGCTCGCGAGGCGCTTCGCAGTGGCCTCGTCGACGTCGGCGGCGCCATCGGGGTGGGTGTCGAGGAGGAGCGTGCTGCGCGGGCCGAGCGCATCCCACGCGTCGAGGTCGCGCACGCCGGGGCCATAGTCCCAGCCGGTCGTCGTCTGCTTCGTCTCGACCCGCCGCCAGGCGTCCTTCTCGAACCTCGAGGCGTGCGCCAGGGCGACGAGGCCCTCGTCGGCCGGAGTGAGCGCAAAGGGCTTGCCGTCGACCATCGTCTTTCCAGCGGCCACCTCCTCGTCCTTCACCGTTTCGAGCGAGAGCGCGAGCACGCCCTTCGCGTCGAGGCCCAGCTCGGAGAACTCGAAGGCCGGCAGCGGGAGCGTCGTCACCGCGCCACTCGCGATGGTGACGAGAAAGAGCCTCGACTTCGCCGCGTCGTCGACGGGTTCGTCCGGGTAGCCAGGCTTGCCGACGTCGCTGCCGCCCATGCCCGCGGACTGCACGTTCGCGGGATCGAACCAGACGACCGCGCGCTGGCCATCGGGGCTGAACGCCACCCGGGCTCCGACGCACGTCCCCGCAAACGAAGCGACCGTGGCCGACTTGCCGCTCGCGACGTCGAGCCGTCGCCACTCGCACCGATCGGCCGCCGGCTCGAAGAGCGAGAGCACCCCGTCGGAAGGAGGCACCGCCTCGAGTGGAGCGACCGCGCGCGCAGGAGCGTACTTCTTACAGCCGACCAACACCAAGAGGCCTGCGACGAGGAGCGAGCGCACCGCGCCATCCTGGCAGACGATCGGCCTTCGGTACGCAGGGAATCGAGCCCGCGCGCCTACGTCGTGGGCCGGCCGCTCGCCCGATCGCGCAGCTGCCGACGCTGCTGGAGGAGCATCGCCACCATGTTGATCAGGAGCACCAGGTTGCCGAGGGTGATCGCCTCGTAACGAAGCTCCGGTTCCCAGAGCGCGATGAGGAGCGCCACCAGGAAGCCGACCGGCGTCGGCCACACCTCGCGAACCAGCGTCGCGGCGATCGTCCCTCCGACGAAGAACCAGTAGGCGAGCATCATCTGCACGGCGTACCGCCCCATCCCTCCGAAGCCGTAGCGGAGGACTGGCAGCACCACCAACTGCACGGCCATCGAGAACAACAGGAACTGGCTGATCTGCAGGTTCAGCGCAGCGCGGCTTCGCCCGAAGGCACGCAGGCGGGCGATCAGCACGACGATCGCCGTGACGACCGCCACCGGCCAGGTCGCCATCGTCTCGTCCATGCCCGGGTGCGCCCCGTAGTAGCGGCTCTGGAAGAGCGGCGCGATCGTCCAGATCGCGCCGAGGCTGATGGCGAAGATCATTCGCGCCCGACTCCCGGTGAGCGGGTCGGCGAGCTCGGCGATCTGGTGGAGCCGCGCGAACTCGCGTGCCTTCTCGGCCTCGGCGTTCTCGGCGGCGATCACCGCGGCCGAGAGCTCGGGAGGAGGGGCCACGAGCTCGGCGAACAAGGTGCGGGCGGTCTTCACCGAGCCGTGGCTCAGCTCGAAGCGGATCATTCGTGCCGTCGCGTCGGCGAGGCCTCGCTGGGCCTCGAGGTTCTGGCCCCAGGTGCGCAGCGCTTGTTGAAAGCCGAAGCGGCACTCGGAGAAGAGACGCGCCACGGCGATCGGGTCGGGCGGCGTACGCGCGATCGCCTCGTCGAGTTCCTTCGCGCGAACCAGCGACTGTTGCATCAGCTCCCGCGAGCCCTGGTGCTCGAGAAAGGCCTCGATCGCCGTCTTGACTTCGAGGGCGTTCGCCGGGCGCTGCGATGGAACTCTCCGCAGACAGTGCTCGATCAGCTCGGCCAGCTCGGAGGGCACCTCCGCTGGCACCTTCAGCTCGGCGCGCGCCACGCTCTCGACGAGCTCGGGAATGCTCTTCGCGAGGTGTGGTGCGTGGCCGGTGACCACCTCGAAGAGGATCGCACCGAGGAGATAGACGTCGGTCGCAGGCGAGAGGGTGGCACCGTCGAGGCCCATCATCTCGGGTGCCATGTAGGCCGGCGTGCCGGCGAACTGGTTCGAGGGCCCGGGAGCGGTCGCGATGCCCCAGTCGACGAGGTAGACCTCTCCAAAGCGCCCGAGCATGACGTTGTCGGGCTTGAGATCGCGGTGGATCACCTGGCGGCTGTGCGCGAAGTGCACCGCGTTGCAGAGCTGGGCGGCGATTCGCAGGTGCGCCTCGAGGCGCGAGCGGCCGGGCGCGTGGAGCTGGCGGATCGTGTCGTCGCGCAGCGCCTGCGCCCAGGTGACGCCCTCGATGCGCTTCATCACCACCAACGGCGTTCCATCGGCCGCGAGCGAGAGCGCGTAGATGGGCAGAATGCCCGGGTGCTCGAGCGAGCCAGCGAGCATCGCTTCCGACAGCAGCGCCTCGGCGTTCGGCACCGAGCGGTCCTTGAGCGTCTTCACCGCGACCTGACGATCGAGCGCGACTTGGCGGGCGAGCTGCACCACCCCCATCGCGCCCTGGCCCAACACGCCCTCGTTCACCAGCGAGCGATCGTCGTGGGTCAGGCTCTGGAGCACCTCGAGGGCCTTGCGGCCGCTCCGGACCTCTCTTGGTGGCTCGATGGTGGAGCCCGGGCTTCGAACGACCGTCTCGGCGGCGCTCCCCAAGCTGCGCAGCACGGTCGCCAGCTGTTCGTCGGCCACGTCTGCCATCCGATGGGCAGCCTACCCGCTCGCGTCACGGGAGGAAGCGCACGTTGCTCACGTTCCCGTTCAGCTGGAAGCGGCCTTGGGCCGCGTTGGTGACGGTCACGCCGCCGACGCGCAGGTTCGTGAAGGTGAAATCGGCGATCACTCCGCCGTCCGTTCCGTTGAGCACGTTGAAGCGGTTGGAGTTGAAGATGTCGTTGCCCCACGCCTCGACGTTCACGTTGGTGAAGGTCACGGTGTCGATGCGCTGACCGCCCTGAGGGCTGAGGGTCGTCAGCCGCAGCAGGGGCCCTTCGACGTTGAGGTTGGTGAAGTCGATCGCGCTGATCCGCCCGGGGCCCGAGGCTGGGTAGAAGTCGAAGATGCCGCTCGTGTCGCCGCCGCCCCACCACCCTTCCTGGTGAATGACGTCGATGTCGCGCACCGCGATGTTCGAGATCGTCTTCGGGTACCAGCCGCTCTGAAAGGTGCCGCCGTTCTCGAAGCTCCACATCACGCAGTTCGACATGCCTGCGTCCGAGCCTTCGAAGTTCACCGCGTCGTCGTTCGCCTGCACGAAGCAGTCGCGTACGTCACCACCAGGCGTCAGGTGGACCCCGTCGTTGTTGAAGGCCCACGCGCCGAGGACCTTGAAGTTGCGCATGTGCACCGCGACGCGGTCGTCCGCGATGCTCGCCGCGGTCACCGTCCAGTACGGGGTACCGGCGAGGGTGACGTCCTCGATCGTCATGTCGAAGGCCGCGTAGCGGACGAGGCGAATCATCTTCCACCAGCCACAGGCGTCGTCGACGCAGTACTGGAGATCGGTCGTGACGTGCCAAGGCACGCGCTGCCCCGAGAGAATGCCGTGGCCGGTGAGCTTGAAGCGCGGCCGATGCGGAAGGCTCCAGGCGTTCAAGTAGTCGTCGGCGGCCGGCGGTGCGCCCAGCGGGAGGATCTCGAGCGCGCCGTAGACGATCGCTCCACCCTCGAGGTGGATCTGCTCGACGTTCGGCGGGACCTGCCAGTAGCCGATCGAGTACACCCCGGGCCCGAAGACGACGACCCGCTTGCCCATCGCGTTGCCCATCGTGCTCACCAGCGGCGCCGTCATGCCCATCACCGTCGCGTTGGTGGCGTAGCTCCCAGGGGCCGGTCGATGGACGTCGGCGGCTGGAACCGAGGCGATCGGCGACTGGGCTTCTCGGCGGTCGGCGAAGACGGTCAAGATGTCACGCACGCAGGTCGACATCGCGTACGAGCAGGGTGCCTGCGTGCTGTCGAACTCGACCGACACCTTCTGGTTCGGTGAGATCGTGAACTGAATCGTGCTGGCGTTCACCGTCGTCGGCGTGATGCCGTAGCGCGTGGGCCGAACCCGCGCCTGGGTGAAGGTGCCCTGACGCTTGGTCACCCGCACCACCACGGGAACGTCGGTCTCGAACGTCGTCCAACTGAACGAGCGCCCGGCCTGCGCGTCGGTGCCGTGCCACCCCGCCGTCGTCACCTGCCGGGCTGGGCTGTAGGCGACGAACGACGGCTGCGGTGTGCCTCGGCCGTCGATCACTTGAACGTCGAAGAGCGGAGACGGCGGCTCGCCGGTGGGAGGTGGATAGACGAGCGCGCCCAACCCAACGCCGTCGAGAGCGACCGTCACCGTCGGGTTGAGCGCGTCGCTGGTGACGGTGAGCGTGCCCGTCGCGGCACCGGCGTTGACCGGCGTGAAGACGATCGAGGCGCTCACGCTCGCACCAGGGAGGAGGTTGAACGGCGCGAGCAGGCCCTGCATCGCGAAGGGACCGGTGAGGGCGAGCTGGGAGACGGTGAGGCGCGCCGTGCCTTGGTTCAAGAAGGTGATGGTTCGAATGAGCGGGCTGCCCACGGGCGTACTGCCGAAGGAGAGCGGTCGCGGGGTGACGAGCAGATCTCCCACGAGGCCCGCGTCAGGGACGCCACCGTCGGAGCCCGCGTCGCTTCCACCTGCGTCCACTCCGCCATCGGTGACTCCGGCGTCGGCACGGCCTGCGTCCGAGACCCCGCCATCGATCGAGCCTGCATCGGAGGTCCCCGCGTCGGCGCCGCCTCCATCCACCTCGCCCGCATCGGCGACGACTCCCGCATCGGAGTTCCCCGCATCGACGCCCCCGGCATCGGCTTCACCGGCATCGGCTTCACCTGCGTCGACCTCGCCTGCGTCGGCCCCACCCGCGTCTGGCTCACCTGCGTCGGGGAGCGCTCCCGCGTCCTTCCCTCCGTCGACGCCAGCGAGGCCACCGTCGCTGTCCGACACCTCTCCCATGCAGGAGCTGAGCGCGAACATCACTACCAACAGACGTCTCATGAGCCTTGCCTGTGCAGGCTTCGTTCCCTGCACCCGAACGACCCGAAGTGCGCGAACCCAGGGAGGGCCGCCGCGAGGGAGACCGCGAATCGGTCAAGCCCCAGCAAACGAGTGGAGCCCGCTTGCTCCCTCCCTCGAAGATCTGAGGGGCTCAGGAGACGGTCACGGTGTCCCACTCCACGCCCTTCTTCTCGCCGGCCGCGACGAGCTGGGCATCGAGCGCCGAGAGCATCGTCCGATTGCCGTCTTGCGTGTAGCTGGCGAGCGACTTCTGACAGCCCGGCACCCGCTCGAGGAACTTGGCGAGCGCGTCGCCTTCGAGGCTCTTCGCGTACATGCCGTAGTTCAGCTTCTCCAGGTAGAGCGCGTTGAGTACCTGCTCGAACTGGCCACCGATCGGCACCGAGAGCATCGGCTTGTGGAGGTACACCGCCTCGCTCATCAGCGTGTAGCCGCCGCCACCAACGACCGCGCGCGCAGTGCGGAGATCGTCGATGAAGCCCGCCTCGGAGAACGGCCGGAACAGCAGGTTGCCGTCGCGCTCGTCCTGCTTGAGCTCTCGCTTGTAGCCATAGATCCGGCACTCGAGGCCCGACCGCTTGAGGTCCTCGATGAGCTGGGTGTTGCCGCCCGTCGTCTGGTACACGAGCAGGTGATCGCCCGGCTCGCTCTTCGCCGCGATGATCTCCGGCCGGAGGATCGATGGCACCAGCGAGGTGCGCTCCTTGCGGATGCGGGGATAGAAGAAGGTCGTGATGAGGTAGTGGAAACAGCCTGGCGCCTTCGACTTCACGATGCCGCGGGTGAGCTCGAAGCTGTCTTCGTGACCGGCGAGCAGATCGGTCTCGTGCTCGCAGCGGTTGATGATCTGCATGTTGTCGACGCTGATCACCGGCAGCCGATGGTTGCGGCCGTAGAGGTAGCTGAACGACTCGAAGTCGCTGATCACCACGTCGGGCTCGAAGGTGTCGACGAGCTCGAAGTACTTCTTCACGTTCTGAGGCCAACCGGTGATCGCGCCCTTGAGGTTCTGCAGCACGGTCTGCCACTTCGAGACCGAGTTGCCTTCGTACGAGATGGTGAAGCCCCAGATGTTGTGCACGTTCGCGAAGCGCTTGGCGAGGTAGTCGCGCGCCCGGCCCGACACGACGATGTGCACGTCGTGGTACTTGGTGAGGTGCTCGAGCACCACCCGTGAGCGGGTGGCGTGCCCCATGCCTTCACCGACGACTCCATAGAGGATCTTCATGTGGGTCTCCCGAATGCGCGGCAGGAGCCTAGCTCTGCACGGTGAGGGCCGCGGGGGAAATACCGGTGGCGCGGCCCGCGTTCGCGAGGTTGGCTCGAGGTTCCTGCGCAGGCCGCTGCGCAACTGGTGCGCATGAGCAGCCGCTTGATCAAAGCCGCAGTCGTGGGGTTGGTCTCGGCGCTCGCCATCGGAGCGATCGTGCTGCTCGTCTTCGCGGCGCTGCGCCTCCAGGTCGACTGCGCCGCGCTCGGCGCCGAGGAGTGCACCTTCGAGCGTCAGCTCGCTGCGTCGATCGCGCGCCAGCAGGGCTTGGCGGCGCTCGGCATGGGGCTCCTCTCCGCCGGTCTGTTCCTCTTCATCCGCCGACGGTGAGGCGCTTGAGCATCGTGAAGCGGGTGATGCCGTCGCCGTACCCTTCGATCGCCAGCGCGACCGCATAGCCGTGGCGTTCGTAGAAGGGCCTCGCCTGGAACGAGAAGGTGTCGAGGAAGACGATCGCGCAGCCGCGGCGCCGCGCCTCGGTCTCGAACGCTTCGAGGAGCGCCGCACCCACGCCCTGCGAACGCACGGCCTCCTCGACCCAGAGCTGCTGGAGCTCGGCGCAGGCGCCCCAGGTTCGCCCGACCGCGCCTCCGAGGAGCCGGCCCTCGTCCGAGTGAGCCGCGCACCCGAGCGTACGCACCTGCTCGAGCGGCGCCGCGCGGCGATTGAAGGCCGAGAGCCCGTCGTCGACGGCGCGCAGCACGCGCTCGGGCACGTCCTCGAAACACTCGAGCTTCATGTCGCGCTCCGCCGCAGGCACGCCAGGTGGGTCACTCCACGAAGTGAACGAAGCGTGCGCAGCTCGCCGAGCGCATCGGCACGAAACGCAGCTCGTGCGTCGACCGGCACCAGCGCGATCCACCGCGCGAAGACGTGCTCCGTCCAGGCGAGGAGCCACTCGGGTGCGCCCTCCACGACCGTCGTCGCGAGCTGCTCGACCGCCTCGACCTCGAACCAGGGAGCGGCGAGCTCGGTGAAGGCCTCGATGGCGGCGAAGCGAAGGGCGCTCGGCGTTCGGGAGTCGACCGCAGGGAGCGCTGCGAATCGGCCGATCAGCGCGCGCGGCACCGACCACCACTCCGCGCTCGCCCAGGTGCCGACGACGAAGGGCGCTCCGGGCTCGAGCACGGCGGCGACGGAGCCAAGGGCCTTCGCCGGCTCGCTCATCGAGGCGAGGCTCCAACGCGCCAGCGCAGCGTCGAACCGGCGATCGCAGCCGAACTGCTCGGCCGACGCCACGACGGCCCTCACCGCGGGCACGGCGCGAGCGTTCACCGCCGCCACCGCCGCCTCGTCGACGTCGAGCCCGAGCACGCTCCCGCCCGGCTCGATCGCCGCGAGACACTCGAACGCCACCTGCCCGCGACCGCAGCCGACGTCGAGCACACGCGCGCCTCGCTCGAGCGCCGCGAGCTCGATCATTCGCCGGGTGACGTGCGCCGTGAGCGCGGCCTCGTGCGCGTCGAAATCGAACACGCGCGGAGCCTGCCACGTCGGCGATGCGTTGACTCGGGACGACGGCCTTGGTGCTACCTTGCGCCGCCATGTCGCTCGACCCGTTCAAGCTCCCCGAGACGCTCAACCTCGCCGACGTCTTCCTCTTCCAGCAGGCAGCCAGGCAGCCGAGCGCGCCGGCGATCTACTTCGAAGACACGGTGACGACGTACGGGCAGCTCGCCGATCAGACCAACCGCGTCACCGCCGTCTACAAGGGCCTGGGCCTCGAGCTCGAGCAGCGGGTCCTCCTGATGCTCCCCGACGTGCCCCAGTTCGCTTCGGCCTGGCTCGGCGTGGTGAAGGCGGGTGGCGTGGTGAGCGCGGTGAACCCCGGGCTCAAGGCCGACGAGGTCGAGTACTACCTCAACTACACCCGAGCGAAGATCCTGGTGGTCGACGCGGCGACCCTGCCGACGGTCGACGAGGTGCGCCCGAAGTGCCCCCACCTGAAGCACGTGCTGGTGGTGGGCGAGCCGGGCCGACACCTCGGCTACGACGCCGAGCTCGCGAAGGTGAAGCCCGACCCCTCCTTCGCCCCGACCCACCGCGACGACACCTGCGTCTGGCTGTACACCTCCGGCTCGACGGGCTTCCCCAAGGGCGCGGTGCACAAGCAGCACGACTTCGTCTTCAACGCGCTCACCTACGGCCTGCCGGTGATCGGCTACTCCGAGAAAGACCTCGGGCTCTCGGTGCCGCGGCTCGCCTTCGGGTACGCGCTCGGCTCGAACTTGCTCTTCCCGCTCCTCGCTGGTGGCTCGTGCGTGTTGTTCAAGGAAAAGCCGACGCCCGAGAAGCTGTTCCCGCTCATCGCCAGGCACCGGCCCACCGTGCTCACCGCGGTGCCGACCGCCCTCAACCAGATCCTCAACGCGGAGGGCGTCGAGAAGGTCGACTTCTCGTCGTTCCGCCTGGCGATCAGCGCGGGCGAGGCGCTGCCTGCAGAGCTCTATTCGCGCTGGAAGAAGCGCACCGGCGTGGAGATCCTCGACGGCATCGGCTCGGCCGAGATGTTCCACATCTTCATCACCAACCGGCTCGGTGACGTGAAGCTCGGCTCGCTCGGCCGCCCCGTCGAGGGGTATCGCGCGAAGGTGTGCGACGACGACGGCCGCGAGCTGCCTCGCGGAGAGGTGGGCACGCTCTGGGTGTCGGGCGACTCGATGGCGCTCGAGTACTGGCAACAACACGAGAAGTCGAAGTCCACCTTCCGAGGTGACTGGTGCGTCTCGGCCGACAAGTTCCAGCACGACGACGACGGGTACTTCTACTTCTGCGGGCGCGGCGACGACATGCTCAAGGTCGGCGGCAAGTGGCTCTCGCCGGTCGAGGTCGAGAACGCGCTGCTCCAACACCCAGCCGTGCGCGAGGCGGCCGTCATCGGCTTCAAGGACGCCGACGGGCTCGAGAAGCCGAAGGCCTTCGTGGCGCTGAACGAAGGGCACCAGGCGGGCGAAGGGCTGGGCGAACAGCTCAAGGCGCACGTTCGGGAGTCGCTCGCCCCCTTCAAGGCCCCGCGACAGGTCGTCTTCCTCGAGGCGTTGCCGCGGAGCGATCGAGGCAAGGTGCTCAAGACCGCGCTGCGCGGCTAGGCCCGAGCTCGGCTGACTCGGCGCCGCTTCGAGCGTCGGCTCGATCGCAGCACCCGCTCGTGCGCGACGATCGAGGCGCGTGCTCGAAGGCAGAGCGCGATGCCGAAACCTGCGTCAGTCTTGCCGCCGGTAGCGCTTGAAGAAGGCGAACGCGTTGCTCGCGAAGTCGTCGGTCACCGCATGCCCGAACGGCTGCCCGGCCGGCACCTGCAACACCACCAACGCCCGAGCGCCCATCGCCGAGGCGAGCGTGCAGGTCCAGGCGACGGAGACGATGGAGTCGTCGACCGCGTGGGCGAGAAGGCCGAGCGGCATTCGTGGCGCCGCCAACGCAGCAGGCGAGAGCGCACCAGAACAGGACGGGAACCCGGGCCGCTCGGCGAGCGCGGTGCAGGTCGAGCCCGAGCCGGTGAACTGCATGCCCGCCGCGTCTCGGTTGGCGCACCGAGTGGCGCCTCCCGCGTTCTCGGCGAAGGCGGCGATGCGCTCGGGCAACGACGCCGCGACGAAGTAGGAGAAGAAGGCGCCGTTCGAGTGCCCGAGCACGTAGACGCGATCGGAGTCGACGTGGAGCACCGCCCGCGCCGAGTGGATGATCGACCGCACCAGGAGCAGATCGTCGTTCGTCTCGACGCTCTTGTCGCTCAGGTTCCAGCTCGTGCCCCACCCTTCCGAGCCCTCGTAATGATCGGGGTCGCCCGCCTCTCCCCTTCCGCCGTTGCGTTCGAGGGCCTGCGGCGCGGCGACGATCACCCCGTTCGCTTCCGCCACGGGCCGGAGCACCGCCTCGTCGAAGAAGTCGGTGGGTGTGCCGCCCGTGCCGTGAAAGGCGATCACCAAGGGCGCGCTCGCCGGCCGGCTCGCCGGAACGAAGAGCGTGACCGAACGAGCGACGCCTCGCACCGTGAAGCTCGTGACGCCCGAGGTCGCGCCAGAAAACCCTCCACCGTACGTCACGGAATCGGCGGGGGCGGAGCCCTCCGAACTCCCCACCGTGCCGCTGCCCGCCGGGAGCGCCCCACCATTCCCCGTCACTCCCGCTGGGAGCCCGCCGTCAGAGGGAGGGAGCGATGTCGAAGGTGAGGAGCAGGCACACCAGCACAGCGTCAGAGCGATGACGGTCGAGCGCATGGGTGCCGTCGGTTCAAACGGCGTACCCGCTCAGATCGTCTTCGCGTCGATGACGAAGCGGTACCGCACGTCGTTCTTCAGCATGCGCTCGTAGGCGACGTTGATCTGCTCGGCCGCGATCAGCTCGACGTCGCTGGCGACGTTCTTCTCGGCACAGAAGTCGAGCATCTCCTGGGTCTCCTTCATTCCGCCGATGCTCGACCCGGTGAAGATCTTGTTCCCACCCACGAGCGAGCCTGCGCGCAGCTCCATCGGCTTGGGCGGAATGCCGACGATCACCAGCGCACCGAACGGCTTCACCATGCGCAGGAGCGCGTCGACGTCGTGCACCGCCGAGACGGTGTCGATGATCACGTCGAAGCGGTTCGCGTAGGTCTTGAAGGTGGCCTTGTCGGTGGTGAGCGCGAACTCCGAGGCGCCGAGCCGCTGCGCGTCTGCCTTCTTGGCCGCCGAGGTCGAGAGCATGGTGACTTCGGCGCCCATCGCGTGCGCGAGCTTCACCGCCATGTGGCCCAACCCGCCGAGGCCACAGACGCCGACGCGTGAGCCCGTGCCCACCTTCCACTGCTTGAGCGGCGAGAAGGTGGTGATGCCCGCGCAGAGCAGCGGCGCCGCCCGGGAGAGCTCGAGCGCGTTGGGCACCTTCGCCACGAAGTGCTCGGTGACGACGACGTGGGTCGAGTAGCCGCCGAAGGTGGGCGTCTTTCGATCCATCTCGGTGCCGTTGTAGGTCCACGCTGGGCCCACCTGGCAGAACTGCTCGTGGTGCTCGGTGCACGGTGAGCAGGTGCGGCACGAGTCCACCATGCAGCCCACGCCCGCGAGGTCGCCCTGCTTGAAGCGCGACACCTTCGCGCCCACGCGCGTCACCCGGCCGACGATCTCGTGGCCCGGCACCATCGGGAAGTCGGAGCGGCCCCACTCCCCGCGCGCCTGGTGAATGTCGGAGTGGCAGATGCCCGAGTAGAGGATCTCGATCTCCACGTCGCTCGGCCCGGGCTCGCGCCGATCGATGGTGAAGGGAGCGAGCTTCGAGTCGGCAGACGGCGTGGCCCAGGCGCGAACTTTCATGGGCGCTGCCTACCCGAAGACAGCGGTGCTCGCGCCAGGAAAGGCGGTCAGGGCGCCGGCAACCCGCAGCCGAAGCCGCCGTCTCGAGGCTGCACGTAGCGCGAGCCGGGGAAGACGCAGAGGTAGGACTCGATGCAGATGCTGGTCGAGCCGGCCACGCCGTCGAGGCACTCCGACTCGATGCCTGCGTCGAGGTCGTTCGGGCACTGGCTCTTGCGGCTCCCCGCCGAGCAGAGGCAGGTTTGAATCGGGCCTCCGTCAGGCAGGCGGCGCTGCGGGTCGGCGGCGCAGCGGCCCATCGGGGCTCCCACCTGGCAGTCCGAGTCGACCGCGCAGTTGTGTGGGCTGTCGTCGGCAACCCCTCGACGAATGCGCAGCGGCGACTCGTCGTAGTTCACCGGGCACCCGCGATCGGCCTTGGTGCGCGAGGTACCGGCAGAGACGGGCGTGCGATCGTTCACCGTGGCGGGCGCGCACACCTGGAGCTGCCCGTTCATGTTCGCGAAGCCGACGATGCACTTCATCGGGAGCGGGCTGCACGACGGCGAGAGGCTGCCGTTCGCGCACGCGTTCGCGCCAGTGAGCCAGGTGGGCAAGAGCTTGTTGTTGCAGTCCTGATCGCTCATGCACGTCTGGCAGAACGGCGGCTCGGGAGAGCGGTAGCAGCCGACGTCGTTCTGCTCGGCCAGGGGCGGGCACGGGTCGGCCATGCCGTCGCCGTTCTTGTCCTCGCCGCAGCAATACTCACCCGTGCTGCACGCGTTGCCGGCGCCACCCTGCTCGACGCACGTCTGCTTCTTGCAAATCTTCGCGCCCGCCTCGAGCACGCAGGCGAACGGTGAGCGGCAGTCACGGTAGGGCTGACCCGAGACCGGATCGTCACCGGTGCGGCAGGTCATGTCTTCGCAGGCGAAGGTCGCCCGATCGCAGTAGCCCAGGTACGGGTTGTCGGGGTTCGTCGCCTCCGGGCACTCCACGGTGTCCATGCACGGGCCGTCGGCGCGGCAGCGCTTGGGCGTGGTGCCGCCGCCGTTCGCCTTCTCGGTGCGGCAGGCGAGGTTCGTGCCACCGAATGGGTTCATCGCCGACTGGCGGCAGTCCATGTCGTCGTTGCAGGGCGGCTTGCAGCGGCCGTGGCCGTAGAAGATGGAGTTGGGGTCGAGGTTCTTCGAGTCGACCCAGCAGACCTCGCCCGGCTTGCACCCGGGAGAGTCGAGCTCCTTCATGAGGAAGTTCCAACGGCAGCGCGGCACGCAGATACCACCGCACGCGCCCGCGCCGGCGTCAGGCTGGCTCACCGTGCAGACGGAGCCGGAGGGGCAGTTCTTGTCTTCGTTGCAGCCCACCTGCGAACAGCTGTTCGACTGGGGCGCGCAGAAGCCCATGCCGTCTTCGATGGTGCCGCACGGGCACTGGCCCACCTTCGCGTAGCGGCAGAACTTCTTGCCCGAGGTGTCGCCCATGAAGCCGGCGCACTTGCCGACGCCGATGCCGCCGGGCGGGCCGAAGATGATGCCGTCGCTGCCGCACTGATCGTCGCTCTTGCACTCCTCGCACGGAAGCAGGCGGCGGCGGCAGGTGCCCGCGGCGTTGGTGCCAGCCGGCGAGTCACCCTTGTTGCACACGCAGCCCGGGCCGCTCGAGTAGCACGGGTCGTCGGAGTCGAAGGCCTCCTGGCACTCGGCGTCGTTCTGGCAGCCCTGGCCGAGGCGGGTGCCGATGCGCGCCGGCCCGCAGACGCCGCTCGTCAGGTCGCAGATCGAGCCGTTCAGGTACTTCGCGCACTCGATGTCGTTCTTGCACTTGGCGATGCAGACGCCCGCGTCGGCCTCGCAGATGGGCCCGAGCATGCTGTCCTTGCAGTCGGCGTTCTTCGTGCACGCTGGCGGGCCGGCGTCGACCATCATCTGCATCGGAGTGACGCACGCCTGGTTCTCGCAGACCTGTCCTTCGGCACAGGGCGCGCACATCGCGGCGCCCGTCCCACACGCGGTGGCGGAAGTGCCTTCCTGGCACTTGTCCTTGGCGTCACAGCAGCCCGTCTTGCAGGTGTCCTTGCAGGGCTTCTGACAGCCGGGGGTGAGCGCTCCGACGAACCCGATGAAGGCGCTCAAGAGCGCCACTCGCATCTCAACTCGCATGAACCATTCCTCGATGGACGAACTTCGGCCCTGAACCAAGGCCCTGGCGCATAGCAGCTTTACGGGCCGAGGCCTACCCACACCGCGCCATCGGCCGTCGTTTCCTTCTTCCAGATCGGCACGTCTTGCTTGAGCCGGTCGATGGCGAACTCGCAGGCGAGGAAGGCCTCCTTGCGATGCGGTGCCGACGCGGCGATGACGACGGCGAGCGCCTGGGGTTCGAGGCGGCCGACGCGGTGAACGATCGCCAGCCGCACCCCTGGCCACCGGGCGAGGGCTTCTTCCGCGATTCTGGCGAGCTGCTTCTCGGCCATCGGGGCGTAGGCCTCGTACTCGAGCTGGGCGACCTGCTTGCCGTGCGAGACGTCGCGCACCGCGCCAGAGAAGGTGACGATTCCGCCCTGCCCTGCGCCGCTGACGGCCTGCACCACCTCGTCGAGCGAGAGCGGCGCGTCGACGACCTTGAAGAGCGGCGCGCCGCCTGCCACCGGTGGGATCAAGGCGAGCTCGGCGCCGTCGTGGAGCGGCGTCTCGGCGGGCGCGAACTCCTCGTCGAGCGCGACCCGCAGGTGCTTCTCGAGCGATCGGAGCGCGGGCTTGTCCTCGAGGAGCCGTGCCAGCACCGAGCCCACGGTCGAGCCATCGGGCACGGTGAGCTGCTCTTTCTGGGTCTTCGCCTTCTCTCGTGCAGCGGCGAAGTAGCGAACGGTGATGGTGAGGGGCATCGCGAGGCCGGGCTTACTCTCGGCCGTCCCGCTTCGACAACCTCACTTCGACGAAGAAGGTGGCGCCGGTCGGTGCGGGGGCGATGTCGAAGACGATCTGATCGACCGCGGTCACCTGGGTGAGGAACGTCACGGTGAGCGCCTGGGTGGTGACGACCAAGCGGGGGTCGAGGCCCGTCACCTGGCGAGGCTCGAGCAGCTGCCGCTCCACTTCGCCGACGTCGAGCAGCCCGCTGACGTGGCCCGGCCCACAGGCCCCCTCCACCCGCTTCGAGAGCAGGGCGACGAGATCGATGGGCGCCGTCGTCGGGAGCGGTCGGCCCCAGGTCGCCGAGAGCAGGTCGTTGCCGAGCACGAGGTCGAGGGGCTGCTGCTCGAGCTGCGTCTTCCAGCGATCGAAGCCCTGCTCCGCGAGCGCCTCGAAGGGCACCGGCCGGCGCGCCAGGGCCCGCTCGAGGACCCGCTTGATGATCGCCCGATCGGGCACCGCCGTCTCGGCGAGCACGGTGACGCGCGGCTCGGGACGCCCGCCCTTTCGCAGGGTGGCGCGCAAGAACTCGTCGACGTCGAAGTAGAGCGACAGCTCGAGCCGGCGGCTCAACACCGCGAGCCCGGCGCGCAGCTCCTCGTCCTCGTCGCCGTCTCTGGGGGCGAGCCCGATGGCCTCGAGCACCTCCGCGAGCGGCACGTCCATCGAGAGCGCCGCGGCCGGCCCCTCGGGCACGCGCAGGAGCAAGCGCTTGGGCGCGCTGGTGGTGGGCGTCTTCCACAGCGGGCGCTGGCCGACGAAGCGGCCGACGAGGCGAGCCTGGTGCTGATCGATCTTGAGCGCGGCGAGCGCGATCGACCACGCCCCAGGCTTCACGTTCTCCGAGACCGATCGAGAGGCCTGGGGGCGAGCGAGGAGCGCGACGCCTCCACTGGCGAGCTCGGCGATCGCCGCGGCGGCCGAGGGGTTGGCCTCGAGCCCACCTGGGGGAGCGGCCCGAACTTCCTTCTCCGCCGCCGCGAGGTGGGCGGCCGTGTCGGACATCGCGAAGTAGACGGTGCCGCGATCGACGAAGAGGTGGCCGAGCCGCCCACCGGAGACGAGCCCGCCCCCGTCACGCGAGTCCCAGCCGTGATCGACGAGGAACTCGCGAAACGCCTTCGCGCCAGCGGCCGCGTCGACGGCGCCGAAGAAAGCGACGAGGGTGTCGTCCTCCTCTGGGAAGAAGACGCCGGCGCCCTCGTGCCGATCGAGCGCCGCCGCGCCCACCGTGCCCGGCTCGAGGAGGAAGTGCAGCACCGGCACGAGCTCGAGCAGCCGCTGCACCGACGCCGCCGAACCGATTCGCTCGATGAAGTCGACGGCCGGCGCCACCTCGTCGATCGTTCGGAAGACGAGCGCCCCGTCGGCCGCCGGCACGATCGCCCGAAAGGGATCTCGCGGCTGAACGAGCACCGAGATGCGATCGGTGACTCGCTCCTGTTCGAAGGCCTTCACCTCGTAACGACCGGCCTTGTCGAAGGCGTGCGCGACCGCCGTTCCAGCCACCGGCGGCGAGCCGTCTCCGAAGTCCCACCGGCGCTCCCCTTCGGCCGAGAGCTTCACCTCGCTGCCGGTGTCGACGGGCTGCTCGCGCCGCTCCTCTCGCACTGCACGCACGCACGAGGCGAGGCAAACGCAGAGGAGGAGCGAAGCGCGCACGAGCCGGCGCAGTCTGTCACACCGCTCGGAGCTGCGGGCTCAGAGATCGAAGGCGAGCCCGAACAACCAGTGCCGGCTCGACAGGTTCAGCGACGACGGCGAGGGGCGGAACATCTCCTGGTAGGTGAACTCGGCGAAGAGGTAGGTGTGGTTCACCCCGACCGACGAGTCGAAGTCACGCGCCAACCGTTGGTCGAGGATGTCCATCATGAAGGACATGCCCACCGTGCCCGCGGCCCCGAAGGACACGCCTTGCCCAGGGAGCCCATCGGCGTAGTCGAGCGTGTTTCCCTTGATCGACCACCACGGCATGGTGACGAACGCGGCCTTCACGTAAGGAACGAGCGGCACCTTGTACTTGAAGGCCAGGAGATCGAACCGGTACGACACGGTCGGCTTGATGGGCAGCAGCCGGAGCCCCGTCGACTCGCTCGCCAGCTGCCCGGTGGTCTCGTTGATGAGCGCCTTCCCGAACTTCTCGGCGTACGAGACGGTGACGCCCGCGCCGATGGTGCCGAACTTCTGCCAGACGAGATACTCGAGGCCGAGCTCTCCCATCAGCATCGGGGTGCCACCGAAGACCTTCGCGTAGGGGCGCGCTTCGTTCGGGTCGAGCAGCTTGAAGTCGGTGTCGTAGTCGATGCGGGGCGTGTACGGCCCCAGCTTGAGCTCGAGGACGAAGGTGCGTGGGCTCTCGCCCGGCATCTGCGAAGCGGACACCTGCCCGGGCACCTGGCCCAGCAAGGAGAGGCTGAGAGCAACGAGCATCATCGAATTCGTCTCCGCGCGAGCGCCGCGATCGCGAGCAAGGAAAAGAGGTGGGGCGCCGCCGAACAGCCGCCCGTGTCGGTACCGCCCGAGTCACGGTAGACGCCCCAGAAGCCGATCGTTCGAATCGGGGTGCCCGACGCGAGCTCGCTGTCGGCGCTCTCGTTTCCGGCACCGTCGATGGCCCGCAGCTGGATGTCGTAGGTCGTGCCGTTGAGGAGCTCGTCGATCTTGATCTCCCGGCTCGTTCCCAGCGAGACCGTCTTGTGCCGGCGAAAGTCGGCCTGGCCCTGGGGCCTCGAGAAGGGAACCACCTCGATGGTGTCGCTGCTCACCGAGAAGCCCACCCTGAGCGCCTTGTCGAGGCTCGAGACGCCGGTCACCACCGGCGCGTTCGGAGGTTGCGCGTCGTAGATGATCCGCAGCGGGCTCGCGGTCGTGACGGTGGTGGTCTGAAACCCGCACTGCACCGCGGTCGGCACCGCAGCACAGATGCGATGTTCCTTGGTGAGCGTCGCGGCGCCACCGCACGGGGTGGTGGTGCCCGCCACGAAGCCTGGGAGCTCGTCGATGACGACGGTGAACTGGCCGCGTCGCGCCGAGGTGAGCAGGATCGGGCTGACCGAGGCGTACTCCACGTCCTTGGCGCCCGGCTCGTTGCCGCAGGAACCGTCGGTCGCCCACACCCGCAGGTTGTTGCAGGGGATCGTTCCGATCTGATTCCACACCCAATAGACGAGTCGTTCGGTCCCACACGCCGAGGCGCCGATCACCAGCTGATCGGTCGTCGAGTCGGGCGTCTCCCTGATGCCGAACGTCACCGGCGTGGTGGTCTGCGCGAGGGCCGACGTCGCCAGGAGGAGGAGAGGGAGTGCGCGCATGAACGGCCTTCGTCGTAGCAACCCGTTTGCCACCCCGCCAGTCCGCCAACCGTCCGACCTTCCTCGGCAATCGAGGGGAGCTGGTGGAGCAGCGACTGCCAAAATGTCACTCCCGATCGGCGAGCTCGAAGGCGATGTCGAGGGCGGAGTCGGCGGTGCGGAAGGCGTTGTCGGTCGCGGCGACGAGCTGCACGCGCTCTCCGTGGGTGCGAATGCGGCCGACGTGAATCGCCGCGTCGTCGGTGGTGAGCATCGGCATCGGGTAGACGTTCTCGGTGGGCTCGTCGAGCAGCTTGAGCCCCGAGTCTCCTTTGAGGGTCGCGCGAACGCCGTCGGCGTCGACCCTGCGGCCCAGGTGCGCGGAGAGCACGAGGGTGAGCCCGTGGTAGGTCGGCACCAGCACCGAGGTGGTGGTGAGCGCCGGCATCTTCTCGCCCCCCCACACTCGCGCCGTCTCGATGAGGAGCGTCTTCTCGAGCTGGGCGATGCCGTTCTCGATGGGCCCGACCGCGGGGATCACGTTGAAGGCCAGCCGGTGCGGGAAGACCTCGAGATCGGGGTCCTTCCCGTTCATCAGCTCGGCGGCCTGCTTCGAGAGATGGGCGACGCCCGCGTTCCCGTACGAGGCGGCGCCACACAGCACCGTCGCATCGGCGAAGGTGAGGCCGAAGGCGGCGCGCAGCGGCTCGAGGGCGCGGGTGAAGGCCTGGGTCGACGCGTGGGCGAGCGAGACGATGCGCCCCGAGAACGAGCGATCGAGCACCCCGTCGTTCACCCCCGGCACCACGAGCGGCACGTTCTCGTCCACCCGGAACGCGCCGGAGAGATCGATCGTCCACACCCCGAGCCGCTGTGCGACCTCGGCGATCGGCTTGGCGACGTCCTTCGGCACCGCGAGCACGGCGACGCTGGCGCCGCGGAGGCCCTCGTCGGCGTACTTCTCGATCACCACCCCCTCGTCGCCGTAGTCGAGCTCTTCACCCGCGCCGCGCTCGCTGGCGAACGCGCGCACGTCCTCCGAGGGGTGATCGCGCAGGCTCAAGGCCTGGACGATCTGCCGGCCGACGACGCCCGAGGCTCCGATGACGGCGATGATGGGCTCTGACACTTACGACTCCTTGGGCGTGAGCAGCCGCGCCTTGGCATCGACGCCGGGCAGCGGGGGGAACTTGGGGTTCTCTTCCGCGCCACTCCCACGGAGGTAGTGCGGCTCGAGGGCGAAGGCCGCCGCCTGATCGTACGCGACGGGCAGCGTCGAGCGCCGAACGAGCGCGACCGCAGAGGGAACGTGGGGAGCGTCGAGCAGCTGCGACGGCGACACGCCGAGCGCCTCGAGCGCGACCCGATAGTCGGGCACCGCCGGCCCCACCATGCGCGCCGCAGGAGCCGCCTTGAGGCGCTCGGCGAAGGCGTCGATCGGGAGCGAGGTCTCCGGTTCGAGCGCCGTCACCGTCGTGCCATCGCGCCGGTAGCGACCGAGGTAGAGCTCGTTCTTCTTCACCACCGAGGCGCAGAAGAGCTCGGTCGCGTCTGGCCCGTCCACCGCGAGCGCCTCGAGCGACGACACCCCCACCAGCGGAATCCGCAGCGCGTAGGAGAAGCCCTTGAGACACGAGAGCCCGATGCGCAGGCCGGTGAACGAGCCTGGGCCCAGCCCACCGACCAGCCCGGTGAGCGCCTTCGTCGTGAGCTGGTGACGTTCGAGCAGCGCCTCGATCGCCGACGGGAGCGCCTCACTCTGCTTGGTCGGCGGAGGCACCAGCACGTGCTCGACCAGCTCACCGCCCGGCCGCACCAGGGCCAGCGAGAGCGTCAGACAAGACGTGTCGAGCCCGAGCCACATGCGCCGAGCCTGTTAGCGGAAGAGCTTGGTGATGTCGTTCTTGAAGACGAGCACCAGCAGCGCGGCGATCACCACGAGGCCGAACATCTGCGCGTACTCGCGAACCCGGATCGGAATCGGCCGCCGGCGAATGCCTTCCCAGAAGGCGGCGAGGAGCGCGAAGCCGTCGAAGATCGGAATCGGCAGCAGGTTCACCAGGCCCAGGTTCACCGACACGAGCGCCATGTTCATCAAGTAGGTGTCGAGGCCCGCCTCGGCGCTCTTGGTGGCGACCTGGAAGACCGCGATCGGCCCGCCGACCGCGTCGAGCGGCACGCCGCCAGTGAAGAGCTTCATCAGCACGAGCCCGATGGTGCGGATCGCCTTGGGCACTTCCTTGAACGCCATCACCAGCGCGTCCTTCGGGCCGATGGTGACGAGCTTCTTCTCGGCGGCGGAGGGGTCGGCGGCGAGCGAGAAGAACTGCATGGTGCCGAAGACCAACGTCTTCCGCTCGTTCTTGAACTCGTCGTACGAGGTCTCGGGTGCGCGCGCCGTCTGGGCCGACCTCTCTTCGCCGCCGCTGCGCCAGGTGATCGTGAACTGCCGATCCTCCTGTGCCTTCAGCTTGATGTTGTAGAGGAAGTAGGACTCGAGCTGGGCGTCGTTGATCGCGACCAGCCGATCACCGCGCACGAGGCCCGCCTTGTCGGCTGGACTGTCAGGCATCACGAACGCCACGTAGAGCTCGGCCGACTCCGCGCCGAGCGCCTCGTAGCCCTCGCCCGCCTGCTTCTCGAGCGAGACGGTGAGCGTCTTCGGCGTGGTGAAGATCGACCCACCGATGAGGTGTCGCTCGAGGCGCACGACCTCGACCTGCAGCGCTCCCGTCTGACCCTCGACGAGCCGCGCGAGCTCGACCTCGTCCTTCACCAACTGCCCGTTGATTCGGGTGACCCGATCGAAGGTCTGGAGCCCGGCCTGCGCCGCGACCGAGCCAGCGGGGACGCCGATCACTGGCGCCGCCGCCTGCGCGCTGATGCCCAACATGCCTCGACGCGACTTCTCGACCGGGTTGTTCTCGTCGATGGTGGCGACCGGGTTCACCTGGAAGACGAGTTCCTTGTCGCCGCGCTTCACCGTGATGGGGATCGGGTGGTCCGCGCCTGCGATCGCCTCGGAGATCTCGTCGAACCACTGAATGTCGACCCCGTTCACCTTGGTGATGAGGTCGCCGGGACGAATGCCCGCGATGGCGGCGGGCATGTCGGCGGCGACGTTGCCCACGCGCGGGAGCACGAACTCCTGCTCACCGAGGAGGGCGAAGAAGTAGGCGAAGATGGGGAAGATGAGGTTGAAGGCCGGGCCCGCGGCCATGATGATCGCCCGCTTCCACCAGGGTGCCGCATAGAGCCCACGTTCCCGATCAGGGTCGTCGAGATCGTGCTCCTCGCCCGGGTAGTCGCCGTGCATCTTCACGTAGCCACCGAGCGGCACCCAGGCGACCTGGTACTCGGTCTCGCCGCGCTTGAACCCGAAGATGCGCGGGCCGAAGCCGACCGAGAACTTCACCACCTTCACGCCCGCCCACTTCGCGGCGAGGAAGTGCCCCAGCTCGTGAACGGTCACGAGCACGCCGAGGAAGATGATGAAGACGATGGCCTGCTGGGCGCCAGACATTGCCGCAGAGGCTAATCAACCAGCGCGCGCGGCGCATCCTTCCCCGCTCAATAGCGGAGCTTGACGGTGAAGCTGCGCTGTTCGCCTTCTGCGAGCGCGAAGCTCGAGTCCTTGAAGGTCGGCGCCGAGAACGTGGGCAGCTTGTTGTTCGTCGCGCCGTAGCCCTCGGTGGGAATGCCGACGAGGTTGGTGTCGAGCGACCAGTTGTCGTTCTCGTCGTGCATGACGGTGACGGCCCAGGTGCCGGCCGGCACGTTGGTGAACTCGCAGCTCACCTTTCCATTGCCCGCGGCGGCCGAGAGGTTTCTGCCCTCGAGCGGGCTCTTTCCCGGGAAGCCGGGCGCGGTGTTGAACAGGCTGCAGCGAACGTGGCCGTTCGTGTTGCGCACGATCTCGACGTTGACCGAGATCTTCCCGGCGGGCGGGGTCTGCGACAGGGCGACGACGATGAGGCTGGTGAGCATGGCTGATCCTCTGGGTTATGCCGCTCGCGCGGCGGTGGTGTAGTGCGACCTGGCCCAACGGGCGGTGGCGTCGAGCGCCTCGTCGAGCGGAGTGCCGGTGAAGCCGAAGCGAGCCCGGAACCCCGAGTCGTCGACGACGTATTCGCGCTCCCACTCGTAGTGCATCTCGATCAGCTCGCGCACGATGGGGGTGAAGAGCGAGACCACGCGCAGCATGGGCTTGGGCACCCGGGTGATGGGCGCTTCGCACTGGAGGTGCTGGAGCAACCGCGCCACGAACTCCCGGGTCGGGAGCGCCGGCATCACCGGCAGCAGGTGCGCGCGGCCACAGGCGCTCTCCTCGGCCGTTCCCAACCGAAGGAGCGCGGCGGCGACGTCGGGCGCGTAGGCGAAGGAGTGACGGGTCTCGAGATCACCGAAGAGCTGGGCCGACTTCCCTCGGAGCACCCGCTCGTAGAGCCCCTCGCCGATGATCGACTGGGTGACGCCTGGGCCAAAGAGGTGCGCCGCTCGGCCCGCCACCACCTGCACCGCGCCGCGCCGATGCGCATCGAAGAGCGCCTCACTCAGCTCGGCCCGAATGCGGCCCTTCTTGCTCAGCGGCGCGATCGGGGAGTCGTCGTCGAGCGGCCCCGTGGGGTGACCGAGCATGTAGAGGTTCTCGAGCACCACCAGCCGGGCGCCCTGCTTGCCAGCCGCCCGCACGAGGTTCGCCTGGAGCTTCGGGAGCGCCGTCGACCAGGCGCCGGCCGAGTACTCGGTGTTGAGGCAGTGGAAGACGGTGGTGGCTCCGCGCGCCGCCTCCTCGCAGAACGCCGCGTCCATCGCGTCTCCAGTGACGACCTCCGCACCAC
This sequence comes from Myxococcota bacterium, assembly GCA_052034585.1. Lineage (GTDB taxonomy): Bacteria > Myxococcota > Myxococcia > Myxococcales > Myxococcaceae > Xiheimicrobium. Next base: position 2,220 of record JBPOIJ010000081.1, on the reverse strand, counting down.
GAACCGGGACCGCGCGCCGGCGGACGATTCGAACCGGCCGACCGGTGGCGAGCAGCTGCTCGATGAGCGGGGAACCAACCTGACCTGCGCCGAAGACGACGTGCATGTGACCTCCTGAGGTGGAGAGAACATGCACTTTGCGAAGAAGCAGCGAAATGGGTGTCTTGGCAACCCTCGCTTGCACTGACGCAATGACACTACGGCGAGGGCAGACCGCCCTTCAGGCGCGCGCTGACCCAGGACGCCACGAGGAAGCCTCGCGCGAAGGCAGGGCGAAACAGCTTCGAGTAGGCGCCACCCAGCATCGGAACGGCGGCGATCATGTCGGCGAAGCTCCACATCTCTTCGTGGTGAACGATCTTGAAGGCGAGCGGCTCGGGCGCGACGAGGTCGAAGGTGTAGGTGAGCAACGTGCGGAGCGGATAGGTGTGCAGGGGCTCGAGCTGGCGGAGGTACATGACGCCGTCAGCGATGCAGCGGCCCGTCGAGGCCGTCTGGTCGAGGGCCACGCTCACCTGGGAGAGCTCGAGGTCGAACTTGAACATCGAGTGGAAGCCGGCCAGGCCCAGCCGATACTTCTCGATGCCAGTCTCGGTCTGCCAGGGGTCGACGAAGGTGATGCGTTCGTGGAGGTACGGCCTGATCTCGGCGTCGACCTGCGCGGGCGTCACCTTCGTGTCGTAGAGAATGGTCGAGAGTCGGCGGAACGTGGTCTCGAGGCGATCGATCAACTCGGCGCGGTGCGTGGTCATCGTCCGCGAGCCAAGCACCGTCGCGCGCCGACGCCCAGCCGGCGCCCAACGATTCGGCCAGTTGCGACATCGCAAGTAATCTGCCGTCGAACCGAGTAGGCTTGCGGCTTCACAATGACCGATCAACTCCTCCAGTGGGACGACGTTCGCCTCTTCCTCTCGCTCATGAAGGAAGGCTCGCTCACCCACGCCGCCAAGCAGTGCGGCCTCGACGTCTCGACGATGAGCCGACGGTTGACGGTGATGGAGGAGCGCCTGGGCACCACCCTCTTCCTTCGCTCACGGGAAGGTGTTCGTCCGACCGCCGCGGCCGAGGAGCTCGTGGCTGACGCCGAGGTGATCGACGAAGCGATCTCGCGGCTGCAGCGGCGCTCGGCGGGCTTCGAGGTGGCACCAGAGGGCCTCGTCCGCCTGACCGCCCCGCCGCTGGTGGTGGAGACCTTGGTGGTGCCGTTGCTGCCGAGGCTCCTCGAGACCTGGCCCAAGCTGCGCCTCGAGGTCCTCTCTTCCCAGGCGGTGCTCGACCTCACCCGGCGCGAGGCCGATCTGGCGATTCGTACGGTCAAGCCGTCGAGCGGAGAGCTGGTGGTGGTGAAGCTCCTCGAAGCGCCGTACGCCTTCTTCTCGGCCCAACACCACGCGCGGCGGTACGCGAAGACGACCTCGCTCGACGGCCTCCCGATCGTCACCTGGAATCACGAGGGTTCGATGATCCCCGCGGCGCGGTGGGTGAACGAGCACGCGAAGGGAGCGAACGTGGTGCTGCGGTCGAACTCCCTCGCCGCTCAGATCGAGGCGGTTCGGTACGGCGTCGGGGTCGGGCTGCTCCCCCAGTCGATCGCTCGAGCGATCGCGGGGCTTGCTCAGCTGTCCCTCCGGGGCCTGCCTCCTTTTCCGGCCGACGTCCTCTGGCTCGTGGGGCATCAGGCGTTGAAGCGGGTTCCGCGCGTCCAGGCCGTCTGGGACTTCTTTCGAAGTGCGGTGGAGGCGACGCCAGCCGAGACCCATCTCCGGCGATTGGCGCGCCCCCAGCACTGACCCATCGAGTGCGCCGAACGACGAAGTGCGCTGAGGTGCGCCCATGCGACGACTGCTCGTCTCGTTCGTGCTGCCTGGACTGCTGGCGTGCGGTGCGAACTCCGCAGTGGTGACCGGAACCGATGGCGGCGCGGGAGGCGGGCGGGCGGGCGGCGGCAGTTCTGGTGGTGGCGCCGTCGGTGGTGGCGCCGTCGGTGGTGGCGCCGTCGGTGGTGGCGCCGTCGGTGGTGGCTCCGTCGGTGGTGGCGCCGTCGGTGGTGGCGCCGTCGGTGGTGGTGCCGTCGGTGGTGGCGCCGTCGGTGGTGGTGCCGTCGGTGGTGGCGCCGTCGGTGGTGGCTCCGTCGGTGGTGGCTCCGTCGGTGGTGGCGCCGTCGGTGGTGGCGCCGTCGGTGGTGGCGCCGTCGGTGGTGGCGCCGTCGGTGGTGGCGCC
>JBPOIJ010000128.1:0-40223 GCA_052034585.1 Myxococcota bacterium | reverse complement strand
CTCGATCATCCGCGCGCCAAGCCGCTGGCCGTCGCGGGCCTGCTGGCTGCGGGAGGCATTGCCAGTCAGGCTCTCGAGCATCGCATCCTGCTCGCGCCCCTGTTGATCCTCCTCACCGGCGCACTTCTCGTCGTCGTTCTCCCTGGAATGAGCCGAGCGGTTGGTGTCATCGCTGCGGTCGCAGGGTGCGGTCTCGTCTTGCCATTCCTGCTTGGTGATCGGCTTCGGGAGAATCCCCTCGCTCGTCGCGTGGCACTCTCGACCAAGCGGTTGCAGCCGCTTCCGAGTCGGCAGGTGACTGGGGACCTCTGGTCGCTCGAGTTCGATGAGCAGTGGCTCTTTGCCACGAAGGCCCCCACGACATGGGAGCAACCGGAAACCGGGCTCACCTTTTCGGTCGCCTCGAAATCGGTTCCGGGGCTTCAGTGGTTGGGGAACGAGGCCCTGACCGAGGTCCTGTCCAGAGGGGTTGTGGCGAAGGGCGAGCTTCGAAATCTCGCGCGCGAAGACCTCGTCGGAGCCGAGCTCGACTTCACGGATGGCGCGAAAATCGGTCGAGTCACCCTGTTGGGTCTGGGAGAACGGGCATGGCTCCTGAGGTGCGAGGTGTCCGCGGCGCGGGTAGACGCCCTCGGGCGCTGCGAAGCACCCCTCAAGTCCTTCTCGGCACGCTTGCCGCTTCGCCCCGTTCCGCCTGATGAGCTCCTCGCCTCGGGCAGGGCTGCGACTGCCTTCATCGTCACGAACGAGGCCACCGGCAGTGGCTGGGTGGTGAATGAAAGCCAAACCTCCCGGTTCGTCGTCACGAACGCTCACGTCGTCTCGAACGCGAAGAAGGTCACCCTTCTCCTCAACGACCGCGAACCAACTCGCTACGACGTTCCGGTTGGTCAGGTGAGGGTGTCCCAGACCGAGGACCTGGCCGTCATGCTTCTCCCTGGAGTCGCCGACAGTCCTCCATCGGTGCCGACCATCGCCGTCGGTCTTCAGCCAGGAACCCCGGTCTGGGCGTTCGGCTACCCGTACGGCTTCGCGCTCGGCTGGGGTTCGCTTCCAGAGACGGCTGTGCTGGGGGGTTGGACGGTCGAGACCAAAGAGCCCATGGGCGACGGCGGAGTGCCCTCCCTCGCTGTCGACCTCGGCATCAATCCGGGGAACAGTGGCGGGCCGGTATTCGCTCGTGATGGTCAGTTCGTTGGAATCGCGACGATGAAGCTGGTGAACAGCGAGGTGGGGTGGGTCATCCCCGCCCGCACCGTCTTTCGCGAGGTGGAGCGTCTTCTTCCTGGAGTTCGAGTTCGATCGAACGAGACCTCGCCGAGTCCTGAGACGAAGTTCGAGTTCCCACCTGGCCCGCCGCCCGTCGACCTGTCTGGCTCGAGCATTCTGGTGAAGGATGGGAGCAAAGAGGTGGACGGCTTCCTGATCGGAGCCGATACCACTCACTTCTTCGCCGTCGCGGCGCTCGAGAACCCGAAACAGCAGATGAGTCTTTCCCGTCGAGGAGACGCGCTCACGGTGTTCGGGACCCTTCTGCGAGAGGGCAGCCTCTCGGTCCTGTCCATTCTCAAGAAGGACCTTCCCGGAGCGCAGGTCCTTTCGCTCACCGACGATACGCTCACCCATTCCTCCGTTCTTCGTCAGGTGCGGTGGTCGAAGGACCAGTACCGGACGAGAGCAGGTCGCATCATCTCGAAGTCTCCGTCAGACAGTGGCGCGAGGATGTTCGTCGCCGACTTCGGCCTCAATCTGGACGAGCGCGCCGGAGCAGTGGTGAACGAGAGAGACGAAGTCATCGGCATCGCGTTCGCCTTTCCGAATCGAACCAATGTGGCAGTCGCGTTGGAGACGCCTGGTCTTCTCGATTTGCTGAAACCCAGAATTGTGGAGGGCGCGTTTCGCGTCGAGGCGATGCCCGACGGAAAGTGCAAGACGGTGGCTCGGGTCTGGTTGGACGGTCCGCTGAAGGGGGCCTCGGTCAGGCTCCGGCGTTCGGACAACCCACCCAGTCACGTCCAGCGGTCGATGATCGAAGAGATCAGTCGCGACGTGATCGCCGAGGCTTTCGCACCCGACCGAGTTGTCGAGATGTCGGAAACGAGCAACTGCGTGGTGAAGGAGCGCTTCCTCCAGGCAGAAGTGCAGGATGCGTCTGGAGCCGTCGTGCGTACGCTGCCAGCGAGGGTCGAGCGACTCGTCGACCTTCCGACGATCAGGTCTGGCCGTATTCCGACTCAGTTCTCTTCCGGGGACCACGCGCGCGACGCACTCTTGTTTGCCCTCAATCGTCCCTCCTTTCACGAGTCCGTTCCGGCCTGCGCCGAGACCCAGACATGCAGCCGTGAATGCGCGAAGGGGTCTACAGAGGCCTGTGCCTTCGATGCGCGCACCGCCCTGCGCGGAGGCCAGCTTTCGAAGGTCCGGTCACTTTCGGAGCCTGGCTGCAACGAAGGCAACATCGTCGCTTGCGTCATGCTTTGGCTGGCCTCGAATCCTGGAAGCCCGGCTCTGCGGAAGCGGCTCACCGAGTGGTGTGACCACGGATTCGTGCGTGCGTGCGTGGCACTCGAGCGCGAAGCCCTGAGCGAGGTGCCGTCAGACCGGTGCCGTGGCGTTGAGTGTTCCGTGATTTCGATTGCGCGGGCCTTGAGCGAAGGCGACCCAACGGGGCGAACGTTTCGGCCGAGCGAGCTGCGGAACCTGATGACGGAATGCGGGAACTCGTCCGAGCCGCGAACGGTCATTCGGTGCGCCGAGGAGTTCTCGAGTTGGTGGGCGCGACCAGCACTCGTCGGTGAGTTTCGCAGGACTGAGATGCTGCGTTCGTCGTGTATCGGAGGATTGAAGTCCAATGTTCGCGGCCAGCTGTGTCTCCAGAGGGTGCTTCAGGTCGTCAACGAGGACGGTGAACCGTCTCTGGACGAGTTGGTCGAATCGTTGAGAGTGGCGGCGCTGGCCGGGTCTTCGGAAGCTCGATCGATTCTGTACGAATACGTGCTTCTCCGCTGAGGCCTGGCCCTCATCCGTTGAGCAAACTCAGGGCGGGCAGCCGACGTACGCGAAGTACAAAGAAGAAGGTGAACAAAGCGGGAAACGGGGAGGACGGTCAAGACGCCCGAGGAGAGGTGCTGGTGCTCGCCGCGGTCGAGGGCGGCTGCGCGTCCTCGCTTTCCAGGAGTCCTGATGAGTCCAGAGGAGGAGAGGTCTGGAGGTCGAAGAAGAAACGACTCAAGCGGCGTGGGGCGCTGTTGCTCATTCCGGGAGAATCGCAGTGTCACTGTGCCGTCTGGGGCCGCCCATTTCATCAGGCGTTCATCAGGGCCGCCCGCGTGATGAAACGGCCGCCGGTCCACCGAGCCCCGAAAAACAAAAAGCCCCGGGGTTACCGGGGCTTCTTGGTCCATCTTGGAGCGGGAAAAGGGATTTGAACCCTCGACCCCCGCCTTGGCAAGGCGATGCTCTACCGCTGAGCTATTCCCGCATGTCGTTCGGCTGACCGCTCCGAAGTGGACGCGCGAATTACTGGCCCCCTGACGGCGCGTCAAGCACTTCCTCGCATTCAACGATGCGAACTCGAGTACGCCTTCGCGAGGGTGGACCAAGTCACACGCGGGAGTCCTGGCTCACGGCTGCTTGGTCACCTCGTTCGTGAGCGCCTCGACCACCCCGTCGTTGTTCTCGACCGGGGTCTTCCGCCTCAGCTCCTTCACCAACTCCTCGACGGCACCAAGCCGACGTTCGGCCGCGAGCCGCGCGAGCAGGGCCGACTTCTCCGTCTCGAAGGCGCGTCGCTCCTCGGGCTGCCGAGCGATCAGTCGCAGCGCGACCAGTCCACGCGTTGAGGAAGCCAAGGCGACGTCACCGATCACGCTCAATGCGAACGCGGCGTCTGCGACCTCGACCGAGAACTGCTGCGCGAGTTCCTGCTTCGTCCGCGGTCCAATGTCGCCGTCTTGGCTCTTCGACGGATCCGTCGATCTCGCTTGAACCAACAGGGTGAAGAGCCGCGTTCGCTCCGCGACCGGTGCAGCCCGCAGACGCTTCACCTCCAGCTCGACCGCCCCCCGGTCGGGAGCCGACTTCGCCGCCATTGCACCGAACTCGACAATCGCCACCCTCACCCGCTCGGGCCGCGAGAACTCCTCGGGGTGCGAGTCGAAATACGCCCTCGCGTCGGCTTCGGTCGGTTGCGACGCTTTCGTCAGCTCGCTCACCAACTGCTGAATGACGACCTTCTCGATGAGCGCCTTCGTCTCCGGTCGCTTGTCGATCCCACGCCGGCTCGCCTCCTGAACGAGCAGCTCCGTTCGAACCAGCTGCTCCACGAAGTCCTTTCTCGCCGCGGCGTTCGTGTACCGCGCACGCAGGAAGTCAGGTTGAGTCGCTAGCTGCGCCTCGACCTCCGCACGCGTCAGCCGCCGCGTCCCGATGGTCGCAACGACCGAAGAAGAATCGGCAACGGGCCCCGCAACTGGAGACTCGCGCGAACACCCCGAACTGACGCACATCAGGAGGGTCAGAACTGACTTCACCTTCATGGTTGTCGCCTCGCAACCGCAGGACTGTTGGCGCCGAATGCACACATTGCTCTCCCCTCTCAACGCGATCCAGGCTTAGCACTTCGAGGGGTGTTCGATGGTGCGTGGATCGCTGCTCGCGATGGCTCTGGCCGCATGCACACCTGGCGGCCCCCCCCAAGCCTCCGCCCCTCCACCTTCAATCGACCATCGCCGCACGATGGGACGGCGGCAGCATCACCGCAGACGAAGTTCGAGCGGCAGCACAACGCCTTCCGACGGCCTTGCGAGAGCAATTCCAGACCGAGAGCGGCCAACGAGAGTTCGTTCAAGCCGTTCTCGCCAAGCGCCTCTTGCACGCCGAGGCGCAGAGGCGGGGTCTCACTGAGGCGCCGGAAGTCCGGGAGCAGGTGCGCGAGCTCGAAGAACGTCTGGCGATCCAGGCACTCCTGGAGCAGGCCTCCCGCGCACGGGGCGGCCCCACCGACGACGAACTCAAGCGCTACTTCGAATCGCACCGCTCCGAGTTTCGCACGCCCGCCCGCGTTCGAATCACTCGATTGCTGTTCCGCGGGAGCCACGACGACAAGGCACTCAAGGCGCGCGTTCAAGCCATGCGAGGCCGAGTGCAATCGAAGCGCGAGCCTCTCTCGAAACTTGTCCCACTCGGAGACGGCCCCGAAGTCGCGAATGGAGGCGACGTCGGCTGGATCAGTGAAGCCAATGACGCCGAGAGCGCCGCCGCACTCGGCCTGAAGGCCGACGAGGTGTCGCCCGTGGTCGAGACCCCCTCTGGGTTTGCGGTCCTCATCGCGACGCAACGCGAAGAGCCGAGAGACGCGACCTTCGAGGAAGTGCGGCAAGCCATCGTCACCCGCTACGCCCCGGTTCAGCAGCGAAAGGTGTTCGACGAACTCGTTCAGCAGTTGAAAACCCAGGCCCAGGTACAAGTGAATCCCGCCGCATTTCGATGATCGCCCCACGAGCCAGAGCGCTGTTCGTCGCCGGAGTCCTCGCGGGCTCGGTGGCGGCGTGGGCGGCGCCTGGCTCGGTTCGAGCCATCGTTCCTCAGCGCGCCGTCCAGTCGGGAGACACGGTTCTCGACCTCGCCTTCTTCACGACCGGCGACGTCGCCTCGCTCCGGGTCTCGGTCCAGGGTGTGTCAGGGTCGGGGAGCTTCGCCCAGCTGCCAGCGGTGACCCTCCACGCAGACGGTGCTGGCGCTGCACCTTTCCGCCTTCTCGCGCCCCTCACCGCCCCCGTTCCAGAAGACGGCGTCGTCACCATTGCTGCGGAACCGATCGCTGCCGACGGCTCCTCCGGAACGATGCGCACCGTCACCTGGAGCCAGGCAACTGCGTTGGTGAAGCTGATCGAGTCACCCACGCTCTCGACATCGAACGGGGCGGTGGTGCTCGAAGTGAAGACCAGCGGGGCACTCGCCATGGCGGAGGCGAACGTGGTGGGCGTCAGCGGGAGTGTGCTGCGCGCCGCGAATGGCAACCTCACCGACGTGCAGTCGGCGTCCTTCGCGAAGGTGAGACGGTTGTCCGGAACACTCGACTCGACCGGTGCCAGCTGGTCGATCCCGGTGAGCGGCGCCCTGCCCGTCGACGGCGTGGTGATCGCAGACGTGACGCTTCAGGACGTCTACGGCCGCCGCACCCATCGCAGCCTCGTCGAGTTCGTCGGAAGCGCACTCGACACCCTGCTGGACTTGAACGTTCGCCCGTCGCCGATCTTCCTCAAGGACGGATTCGGGAGTCGGCTCCGAGTGGGAGTGAGCGCGTCCTTCGTGCTCGCCGGAGAAGTCGAACTGTCAGCCCCCACCCCCGGGCTCGCGCTGCGATGCCGTGACGAAAGTGTCTGTGCGGTGACCGAGAGCGGAGAGGTCGTCGCACGAGCGAATGGTCAGACCATTCTGGACGTGACGTACGCGGGAGAAGCCCGTCAGATCCCCGTCACCGTCGACTCGAGCGCGAGCGTCGCGTCGCTCTCCATCCACCCCTCGGTCGCTCAGATCGACCACGTTGGAGCCAGCACTCGCCTTCAGGCGATGGCCACCCTCTCGTCAGGCGCGACCGTCGACGTGTCGCCGGCCGTCCTCGGGACTGTGTGGACGAGCGAGGACGTTTCCGTGCTCGCGGTCTCGGCCGATGGTTTCGTCACCGGGCTTCGCTCAGGAACGGCGCGAGTTCGCGTTGCGAGCGCCGGGCTGGTGGCAACCTCGACCGTGACGGTTCGAGACGGCCTGCCGACGGTCCAACTCCAGGCGCCGACGAGAGTGGTCGCTGACACATCGTTCGAGTTGCGTGCGGCGGCCTCCGACGACGTCGCCGTTTCTCACGTCGAGTGGCTGGTGAACGGTGTTCCGGTGAGCCGAAGCACCTTGGCGCCCTACCGCTTCTCGATGCGCGCTCCTCCGACCGAGGGGGCTTCGCTGCGCGTGGCGGCAGCCGTCGTGGACTCCGCGGGACACCGAGTCGTCTCGACTGAAGTCTCCATTTCAGTCGGTGCCGGAAGCCAAGCAAGTGGACTGACGCCCGTCTGGGAGAGCCCCGGCAACGGCGTGAGCCTACCCGTCGGCGCGCCGGTGACGTTGCGGGTCGCGAGCGGCGAATGGGAGCAGTGCCCGTACGCGCTGTCGAATCTCGACTATCAGGCCGTTCGCTTCACGGTCGACGACGCGCCGGTTGGGACCGCCACCGTCGCACGCCTCGAGGCTCGACAACACCCGAACTGTGCGACGGGCGCCCCACCGGGCTCGACCGTTCCCGTGCTGGTTCCTCTCTGGGAGGTGAGCTGGACGCCCCCGAGCAACCGAGCGGGTTCGAGCGCGGTCGTGCGCGTCGAGGCCGTCGACCGCCAGGGCCTGATCGCGACGGCTGCCCCGCGGTTGGTCGTCCTTTCCCCAGATGCACCACCGTTCGTCTCGGTCGCGTCCCCTCCCGCTCAGAGCACCGCGACCGTTGGCGTTCCTCTCAGCGTCACGGGCTTCGCTGGTGACGACTCGGCGGCGCTCGGGCTCGAGCTCGAACTCCTCGTTGACGGCGCTGCAGTCGCACACTCCACCATCATCGGCGGGGGCCGCGGACAGAGCGGGGGCGGAAAGACCTTCTCGCTCACCTGGACACCCCCGCTGAACCGCGTGGGTTCCCACGCCCGAGTCGAGGTGGTCGCCACCGACTCGCGGGGACAAACAACGCGCGTGGAGCGGGACGTCACCCTCGTCGCCGACCTCCCCCCGCAAGTCACGGTGCTCTCGCCAGCAGCGCAAAGCCAAGTCACCGCCGGAGGAACGGTCGTCTTGACGGCCGAAGTGCTCGACGACACGGGACCGGTGAGCGAGGTGATCTGGTCCGTCGATGGCACGCCGGTCGGCCGTGCGACGACCAAGCCCTTCGCCGTCGCCTGGCGTGTGCCGTCTTCTCGTGCGGGAACGGCAGCCGTGGTTCGGGCGGAGGCACGCGACCACTCCGGCCAAGGCGCGAGCGGCACCGTCACCGTCTCGATCATTGGAGACGTGCAGCGACCGACCGTCGCAGTCATCTCTCCCGTGGACGGCACGACGGTCGCGCAGAGCCAGAGCGTCACCCTCACGATCGGCGCCACAGATGATGTGGGCGTGACCCGCGTCGACTTCAGCCTCGATGGGCAAGTGATCGGGTCAGACGCTGCTCCGTCTCCGGTTCCCGGTCAGCCAGGCAGCGTCGTCGCTCATCTCATCGTGCCTTCTTCGAGACTTGCCGGTGCCGCCGTGAGGAGACTCGGGGCACGCGCGATCGACGCGGTCGGCAACGTCGGAACAGCGCCCGAAGCCCAGCTGCACGTCGTCGCAGACGGTCCTCCCACCCTCACCTTCATTTCACCCGCCTCGAGTACGACGTTCACCATCGGCACGACCGCGACGGTCGAGCTCACGGCGACCGACGACGTCGCGATTCAAGAAGTGGTGCTCCTCGTCGACGGGGTCGAGCGCGGACGGCGTTCGGTCGCCCCCTTCCAGTTCACCGTCTCGCTCGGCGGCGCTCCACGGTCGGTTCTGCTCGAAGCACGCGCCACCGACACTGCAGGACAGAGCGCCACCGCGTCGCGGGGCATTCAGGTGGTGGACGACGCTGAACCACCGCTGGCCGCCTTCCGCACTCCGCTGCCCGGCGCTCGCGTCTTCGCAGGGCGAACGATTCCGGTCGAGGTCGTGGCGACCGACAATGTTGCACCGACCCGCGTCGTGCTGACGCCAGCCGGACAACCAGCGATGACGAACTCGTCGCCGACGATCGACGGCTTGTATCGCGTGTTTCGATTCGACGTGGCCATTCCCTCGGCCGCGGCCGGAACCAGCCTGGTGCTCACCGCAGTCGCGCACGACAGCTCGAACCTCACCGCGACCAAGACGTTGACATTGTCCGTCTCGACCGACGGCCCTCCGGAGGTGCAGCTCGTGGCCCCAGCCGCCGGCGCGACGGTTCGGGAGGGCCGCGAGGTGCGGGTCTCAGGTCTCGTTCGCGATGATGACGGCGTCGTCGGAGTCGCGGGGAAGTCCGGCGGTCTCGTCGTTGGCACGTTTGGGTCGGGGCTGCCCCTCGACACCTCTCAGCGGCAGAACGTCACCGTTCGCGCTCCGATCATCTCGAGAGGACAGCCCCCCACCGTCGGCTTGATCGTACGAGACACTGCCTCGCACACCGGAGAGGCAGAAGTCGCGCTGAATGTGACGCGCGATAGCGAGGCCCCGAGTGCCGTCGTCACGCTCCCGCTCCCCAGCGCCGCGCACGTGGTTTCCGTTCGCGAAGGGGAGAGAGTGGGCTTCCGGGTCGAAGTCTCGGACGATGTGTTCGTCGCGGACGTCGTCGTCTCCGTGGACGGGGGAACGGACGGGGGCACGCTCGCGCTCACCTCATCAGACGGGAGACTCGAGACCTCGCAGGTTCCGAACCCCGCGCTCCCGGGCAGCATCATCACCGAGGAACGGTACTTCGCCACGTTCAACGGAGCGTTGGACACGTCGGGCATGGTCCCCGGCTCCCATCCGATCGCAGTTCTGGTCACCGATCTCGCCGGCAACTCGACGTCGGTCGGTCAACTCACGCTCCAGATTCGGCCCTTCGTGGATGCTGAAGCGCCTCAGGTGGCGCTGACGTTCCGCGGAACCCCTTCAGCGACGACGTGCGTGGAAGGGAGCTCCGTTTCTCTCACCGCCGAAATCTCCGACGATGGCGAGCTGGCGACCGTGAGCGCCGATCAGGAAGGGCGGCTGCTGGCACTTCCGTTCCCTCCCCTCGGCAGGAGCGTGAGCTACTCGCTGCCAATTCACATTCCCGAGTTTGCCAACGATGCCGACGGGTACGCGACGTTCTCGGTGCGAGCGACCGACGCTGTGGGTCGCGTCGGGACGGCCTCGATGAGCTGCCGACTGGTTCGAGATGAAGCCCCGAGCATCATCATTGGTCAGCCCACGCAGGGAACTGCGCTCATCGAAGGGAAGCTCGAGTCTGTTTCCACGACCGTCATGGAGGACGTTGGACTCGAATCATCCGCCGTCGCTCTTGCTTCGGGTGCAGTCGAGGGCCTGGACGGTGGCGTGGCGGCGGCGGGGGTCTTCACTCCGCTCAGCGCCTCGTTTGACGTCGAAGGCGCTGCGACGCTGTCGGTGGTGACGACCGCGACGAAGGCAGAAGTTCGCGCGACTGCGGGCTCGGGCCTGGGAGGCCGCGACATTCGAGTGCGGGTGGGCGCCGGCGTCACAGTCACTGCCGACTACACCTTCGTCTCGGCGGGAGCAGTGACTGATGGCGGAATCTCGTTCTCGGGAAGGCAGACCCGCACCAGCACCGGGGCCTCCCTCTCCTTCCCCTGGCCCAGCGACATCACTGTTCGAAGCGTTCGGTTCGAGTTCTCATCAGGCGGTCCAATCATCGCGATCGAGCCAAGAGCGACTCCCCAACTCACTCTCGAGGAAGGGAGTGCCCGGCTCACCACCGTCGTCTCGAGGCAAACAGTCACCCCCAATCGCCCTTCGAGTCTCAGCTACGGCTTGAGAGCGCCCTGGCGGGGAAGTCTCAACCTCGCTGCGGTCGCGTGCGACACGAAGGGCCAATGCACGACCTCGACGAGAGCGGTGCAGGTCGCCCCAGACTCGACGCCACCATCGGTGACGGTGACCTCTCCGGCGAATGGCTCGGACCTGGTGGTCGGACAAGCACTCGTCGTCCACGCTGCAGTGAGCGACGACGTGGAAGTCCGCTCGGCTGAGCTTCTCGCAGACGGAGTCCTTCTCTCCCGAGCTGCTGGGTTCGGGCTCACTTCACCGACCTTCACCTTCCTCGCTCCTTCCGTACCAACCAGCGCCCCCATCGCGCTCGTCGTTCGAGCGACGGATGCTTCGGGAAATGCACGCGAGTCTGCACCGACGTACCTCAATGTGGTTGCCGACGTCGGCCCCACGATCGCGTTCGATTCGCTCACGAGCACCGTCGAACAAGTGAGCCGCGCGGAGCTCGACAGCGGTTTCGTACGACTGCTTCAAGGACAGCCGGCACGACTCCAGTTGCGGGCTGAGGACGACGTCTTGGTGTCGAACCTCCGAGCGGACTTCGACGGAGCGCCGCTCCTCGATCAGGCGTTCGCGCAAGCCACAGCGGTGGCCTCCGTGACCATCACTCCCCCTCCAGGCGCGGCGGGAACGGCACACGTCCTCACTGTGCGCGCGACCGACGGAGCGGGACACGAGGCGACACGCCGCCTCATCGTCCAAACGAAGGCACCGCAGGCGCCGGTCGTGGGGCTCGTGCTTCCTCCCGCGAACGCAGTCGTGGCCGAGGGCAGCATCCAGCTGGTCTTCGAGGCGGTCGCGGGGGACGACCTTTCGATGTCCAGCGTCGACTTCTTCCTCAACGGCCAGCCAGCGCTTCAGGTGTCGGCCTCCGCGAGCCAGACGATTGCGGCGTCAACGATCGATCAAGACGGTCTGCCGATCGCTCAGAACCCCGACATTCGTACCGTGGTTGCGGCGCTCCCACCGCCGTTCAACGATCTGACTCGACTTCGACGATATCGTGGCGTCGTTTCAGTACCGAGTGGGCTCGTCAGCCGAGGCGGCAGCAACACGCTCACCCTTCGAGCGGTGGCAACAGACGCCGAGCGGCTTCAGTCCTTCGTCGAGCGCACTTACACCATCGTTCCCGATTCGACGGCGCCCGTCGCCGAGTTCACCCGGCCAACTCCATCGCAGGACGACGTCACCGAAGGCACGATTCTCACTGTCGACGCGTTCGCCTTCGACAACGTCTTCGTCGACACCATCGAGATCTCAATGGGCCCCTCGCAGCAGGGCCTTCAGGTGGTGCACGTCGCTTCGGGCTTCCCACCCGTGAACGCGGTCACGGGTTCCGCCTTCGACGTCTTCACCCCACCGGTCTCGATCGAGGTCGCCCTTCCGCGACTCGCCCAGCTTGGCGCTTCGGGCGAAACCCCCTACCTCCTTGCCGTTCGTGCGAAGGACAGCAGCGGGAATTGGAGCACCTTGGCCGAACTGCCCCTCACCCTGAAGCCCGACCTGCCTCCGTCTGTCAGCATCGTCAGCCCGAGCGACGGAACACCCGTGGTGCAGGGGCACTTCGTCGACGTTTCGGTGTCGGCCGTGGACGACGTAGCGATGGCGTCGGTCTCGCTGACGGTGAACGGCGTCCTCTTCCCCATCGTGCGCACCCTTCCTCCGTACGTGTTCAGAGTGCCGGTCCCCCAGGCCGCGACTGAACTCAGGGTGCAGGCTTTGGGGGTCGACTCCTTCGGTCACCCAGCGGTGGCGAGTGCAGAGTTCCGTCTGCCAGCACGAATCGACGCGGCGCCCACGGTCGCCATCACCTTCCCCACCGGCGGCAGCACCGTCACCGAAGGTCGATTCACCTCGGTGATCGTCGCCGCGACCGATGACGTTGGCGTGACCCGCATCGACGCGACGGTTGACGGGCTCCCGACGGGGCCGCTGACGGTCACTTCGACGTCCGTCCCATTCAGGTTCGAAGTCCCGCTCCCGTTCGGAACTGCGGGTCGGCAGTTGATCGTGAACGCGAGGGCCTTCGACACGGGTGGGCGAAGCACGGCCGCCTCCACGGTTTCCTTCGACGTCGTCGCCGACTCCGTTGCACCGCTCGTCACCCTTCGCGCGCCGGCCGTTGGCAGTCAGGTGGTCGCCGGTCAACAACTCCCAATCGACGTGCTCGCCGAGGACAACGTCGAGGTCGCCTCGGTGACCGTTCGAATCAACGGGACCTCTGTCGCGACGCTCGCTGTGCCTCCGTTCCGATTCAATGCCTCGGTCCCGATCAGCGCCGCCGGGACCACCTGGATCGTCTCCGCCACCGCCCTGGACAGCTCCGGAAATGCGACGGGCGCGCAGGTGTCAGTCCCCGTCATCTCCGATGCTCCGCCTTCACCTGTCACGCTCAGCGCCCCGCCGCGCGTCATCGCCGGGCGCCCCATGAATCTCACCGCCTCCGCGGGAGACGACGTTGGCGTTGCCCGAGTCGAGTTCTCGGTGGGCACCACACCAGCGACGCTGGCCCCGGTCGCCAGTCGCTATGTACTGCCGTTTCAGCAGCCGTACGAGGTCCCGGCCGGCGCAGTGGGTCAGACACTCCATGCGCGTGCACGCGCGTACGACGTCACCGGCCAGTTCGCCGATTCGAACGTCGTCTCTTTCGTGGTGAGCGCAGACGAGGCGCCTGTCGTCACCTGGGTGCGGCCGGCGAATGGGAGCTTCGTGTTCGAAGGCCGGAGTCTGGTCCTCGAGGCCGACGCGGTCGACTCCGAGGGGCCGGTTGCGCAGGTCATCTTCCTCGTCGATGGCGTACGGGTCGACGCCACCAGTCAACCGGCGGGCGTCCCAGGCTTCCCCGCTCGATTTCGCGGGCGCTGGGTGCCTCCAGTCGGGAGCGGAAACCGGACATTCAGCGTGCGCGCCGTCGCCGTCGATTCTGCAGGCCAGGAAGGGGTGTCAGGAGCAGTCACCGTTGGGAGCGTGACCGACACCGTTCCCCCAGAGGTGCAGCTCATCGACCCGCCAGCACTCGACGTGGTGACAGAGGGCGAGACGGTGGCGGTCCGTGCCTTCGCCCAGGACAACGCGAGCGTGGCAGCCGTCGAGGGTTTCGTGAACGGAACGTCGATCGGAGTGACGGCGACGCCCTCGACGTCGATCGCGAACCGCCCTGTGTACAGCCTCTCTTGGCTCGTTCCCAACGGTGCTGGCGAGACGCGAAGGGTATCGGCCCAAGCTCGCGACCCAGCGAACAACTCTGCGACCAGCGATCCCGTCGATGTCGAGATCGGCATGCGACCAACCGTCACGCTCGACGTCGGCACGCCGCAATCACTTCGGGCGATCGCCGCCCGTTCCGACGGAACCCTCGCGGTCGCGACTGACCGGGTGCTTCGAGTCGCCCGCCGCCAGTTGGGGACGCTCACCTGGGTTGGAGGCGTGCCCATTCCAGGCGGCGCGACCGCAGTCGCCCTCGCGGAAGCGCCCGCTGGCACACCGGCGGCCCTCGCGAACCTGGTTGCCGTCACCTTCGAGCGACCTGCAGCGTTTCCTGAGCTCGTGCTGTTCGACGTCTCGTCGCCCGCACTTCCAGCCATCGTTGGTCGCGTCGATCTCCCCAACGGGGTGCCTTCGTCGCTCGTCCTCCGCGGGCGGCTCGCGTTCGTCGCGATGGGGACCCTCGGTGTCACTGTCATCGATGTCGGAGTGCCCTCGGCTCCGCAGCGCGTGTCGACCCGGCCTGTGGTGGGAGCGGCGCAGGCGGTCGCGCTCTTGGGTGACCAGCTCTTGGTGGCTGCGGATTCGGCCGGACTGCGGGTTCTCGACGCTCGAACCCCCACCCTCGTCGAGCGTGGCTTCGTCGGAGTTCCAGGGCGAGCGATGTCGGTGTCGAGCGAAGGCCAACTGGCGGTGGTCGGCTGTGAAGCGCCTGGCGCACCGGTCGCCCTCATCGACCTGACGAACGAGGCGACGCCGCGGCTGCTCTCAGTCAACGGGCAGCGCAACGGGCGCAGCGACACCTTGATGCGCGACGCGGTCGAGGTGTCGTTGGCAGGCCAACTCGCCGTCTCGAACGGGTTCGTCAAAGACCAGAACGATGTCGAGGTGAAGACGCTGCTGACGGCGAGCGCCCTCACTGGAGCGACCCTCCAACCTGTCGTGCGGGCAAACCTCTTCCGCCCCGAACTCGACCCCACCTTGAGGCCGTCGCGCACCTCCGTCGTCATCGCGAGCGGCCGGCCCGTTGCCGTCCTGGACTCCCTTCGAGTCGCGGAGTTCTCCCTGCCTCAACTCATGGTGATGACGGTTGCACCTTCGACTGGTGAGCGCTTCGTGTCGCCAGACGCGACCGTGAACCTGACGCTCAACCTTCCGCCGGATCCGGCGACCCTGACTGCGATCACGCTTCGACTGGGTGACCCGACCCTCGGTCCGACGATCTCGGCCACGAACTCGGTGAGCGGCAACACCGTGATCGTCACGCCGAGCAGCCCGCTCCCCCTCTCTTCGAGCATCTTCGTCACCGTCGACTCGACGCTCCGATCAACATCCGGACTGGCGCTCTTCCAGGCTTTCCGAAGCGGCTTCCAGGTCGCTCCGTCGAGCGCGGTCGCGCCGGTGCTCTCGACGGTCTCGCCAGCGCAGGGGCCGGTCGAAGGGGGCACTCCCGTCACCATCAGCGGCGCTGGCTTCGCGCAGGGCGCTCGCGTCTTCTTCGGTGACTTCGAAGCGCAGCCGACCTCCTTCGTCTCGGCGACCGAGCTTTCGGTGATCGCCCCACCAAACGTCGAAGGGCCTGCCTTCGTTCGCGTGATCAACCCGGACGGGCTGCAGGCGACTCTCATCGGCGGTTTCCTCTACGTGCCGGTGCTCGATGTGCGCTTCGTTCAGCCGCCCACGGGCCCGCTCGCTGGTGGACGTCGCGTCGAAGTGGTGGGGTCGGGGTTCCAGCGCGGTGCTGCCGTCCGCTTCGACGGAGCGCTCGCGACGAATGTCGTGGTGCAGTCGTCGGGGAGGATCTTCGCCACGACGCCTCCGGGAGCCTTCGGCCCGGCAGACGTCGAAGTGCTGAATCCGGACGGACGAACGTCGAGCCTCGAGTCGGGATTCATGTACACCGATGTCGCAGCGACGGGCCGGCTCGCCCGCTACGAACCTTCAGTTGACGGCCCAGTGAGACCGATTGGCGAGCTTGCGCAGGGCATGGTGAGCGACATGTCGGTCGAGGAGAATCGAGTCGTCCTGATACAGGGCGGATCGATCGCCAGCTCCGCGATCTCCTTCAGCGACCTCTTGCAATCGAGCGAGCTTGGCAGTGTTTCGATCGTGAGGGTCGACGCAGGTGTTCCGCTCGTCGTTGGCGGTGCGACCTTCATTCCCCCATATTTGCCCGTCGGGTTGTCAGCGCGCGGTACGACGGCGTGGGTCAGCCTTCAGGGAGAGAACGTCGCAGGGATCGAGATCGAGGGAGAGAACACCGCTTCGCTGGCGACCGTCGATCTGACCAACCCGAACGCTCCGATCGTCGGAGCAATCTCCCCGTTCTCTGGAACCGCTGGTCCCATCGCGATCCTCGACGACATGTTGCTCGTCGCCTCCGGCGCTGAAGGACTCACCGTGTTCTCCATCGCCGATCCCTCTCGCGCCGTGTTGATCGGCTCGGTTCGACCAGTTGGCAGCGATGGGCTCCCAGTCACCGAGCCGATCGTCGACGTCTCGGTTCGGGGCGTCGTGTTCGTCACGCTCGGAACGTCCCGCCGAACGCTCGTGATCGATCTCACCCGGGCAGCGCCACTCACACTCGCTGAAGTCGACCTTCAGGCGCTTCGGCTCCGCGGCGCAGACGGACTTGGAGTCGCGCACGGCCAGCTTCACACCGTGAGTGCCGCGCCAATCGCCCGAAGCCGAGCCGTGACGACGGTGGCCCCCCTTCTCCAAGGGGTGGTCTTTGGTGATCTCGCCGCAGGACCCCACCTTGGGTTGGCAAGCGCAAACAACGGAGACGATGTCGGAATCGTGCAGATCCTTGCCTTGGGACAGCCCGAATTGCCGACCTCGATCAACGCGCTCGACCTCTACCCAGCCGTCGGTACGAGCGCGCTTGCGCTGATGGGAGACACCGTCGTCGCTGGCGTGGGGAGTGTCATCGCCTCCTCGGCGAGTCCACCCCTTGACGGACTGGTCGTCGCGAAGCTGCCTTTCCCGGTGGTGGTATCCGTCACACCGGGCGTCGATGACGACTCAGTCCCAATCACCCAACCAATTCGCATCGAACTCAACACCGTGGTCTCGAACGCGAGCGCATCGACCGTGCGACTGGTGCGTGATGACGGCAGCCCGCAAGGCGTTGCCGTTTCCATCGCCACCACGCTCGTCGATCGGGTCATCGAGGTGAGCCCAGCTTCGGCGCTGCTGACGTCGACGCGGTACCGGCTCGAGGTCGACGGCCTGATCGACGCAACGACGCAAGCAGTGATGCCAGCGACCTTCCGCACCGCGTTCACGACGGCCTCAGGCGCGAGCGCACGGGTGATGACGGTCTCCTCCCTTTCGCCCCGCGAGGGACCGAATGCAGGGGGCACCGTCGTCTCCCTCACTGGCACGGGGTTCGTGTCGGGGAGTGAAGTTCGAGTTGGAGGTCAGGTCGCGCTCGTGCAGTCGGTCAGCCCAGATGGAACGGCACTCGCCTTCACGACTCCACCAGGTGCTGCGGGTCTGGCTGCGCTGACGATCACTTCACCAGAAGGGCCGCGACTCACCAGAATGGGGGCGTTCCTCTACGTGGAGCCGCTCAGGCTCCTCTCCGTGACTCCGGCCGTCGGCCCAACGTCTGGCGGCACCCGGGTCACCTTGGCTGGCCGAGGATTCGCGACGACTGGCGGCGTCTCAGTGCGATTCGGCACCCAGCCCGCCGCGGCGACTCGGGTCGTCGGAACCGGACGAATCGAAGTGATGACACCAAGTGGCACGACCGGGGTCGTCGACGTGTCCGTCACGAACCTCGTCGACGGTGCGACGTCGAGGCTCGCCGGAGCTTTCGAATACCAACAGCCGGCTCAATCAGCTGTGCCGCTCAGTGTGAGCCGGGTTCACGACGCACTCATCCTCGGCGAGACGGCCTACCTTGCAACCAGCCGAGGCCTCCTCCTGGTCGACCTCTCGGGGCTCGAGCGCTTCGGGCTGAATGCGGGTCAGCCCATCCCCCCTGCAGAGCGCGATCAAACGATCGATCGAAACGGCGACGGCGTCGACGATCGGCTTCTCGTCGATCCCCTTGGCGGAGGGGTGACGCTGCGGACGCCATTCGAGGTGACGAGCGTCGCCCAAGCTCGTGAAGGCGGAAGTCGCCTCTGGCTCTCCGAGGCTCGTTTCATCGACCCGGTCAACGTCCCATCGTGGGAGGGAGCTGCAGAAGCGGTCGACGTCGCATTCGTCCACCGTGGAACGCGTGATGATGCCGTCGCCAGCTCGGTGTCGACGGTGATCGCGCCCGAGGGAGCGTTCGGCATCGCGCGGCAGGGGGACGAAGTGCTGCTCGCTCAAGGCAAGGGGGCCGAGGCGCTGCTTCGGCTCGATGCGAGCGGGGGGGCGCCCTTCCCCCTCGATCAGTTCGCCAGCACTGGAGGACAGTCGGTCGCGGCGGGGGACGGGTTCGTGCTGCTCGGCACCGGCACCCGCAACGGCTCGACATGGAAGGTCGAGAACGGCGGCCTTCTTCGAGTGTCGACGCGCGGTCGCCTGACACAGAGCAGTTCGCTCGACGTTCCAGTCCAGCGCGTACGGCTCGCAGGCTCTCTCGGAGTCGTCGCTGCTGGAGATCAAGGACTGCTCTTGATCGACTCGACCGCGACGCCTCTGGCCGTCGTGTCATCACTGAGCCTGGGCGGGTTCGCCCGTGACGTGAGTGTGCAGGGACAGACCGCCTGGGTCGCCGTCGAAGGTGTTGGCGTCGTGGGAGTCGACATCTCGACTCCACGAACGCCGCAGCGGCTCTACACGGTCGGCGGTGGGAGCGCGGTCTCCGTCGCCTACGGAAACGGCAGGCTCGCGTCCGTACGTCAGACGGCCGAGGGGCTCGTCCTCGCGTTTGCTCCGCCGAGTGACTTCGCGGTGCTCACCTCTTCCGTCACCACGGGAGAAGTCGTGCCTCGAACGATCCCGAGCGTCTCGATCGTCTTCAACACCACGATCGACCCGAGCAGCGCTCCGAGTGCTTTCAGCATCACGGCCGATGGCGCCACCGTGCCGGGGACTTTGGAGAACGGACCATCGGCGTCGAGTACCCTCCTCTACCGATTCGCATCACCTCTACCCGCTGACGCCGCGCTGCAGTTGTCAGTCTCGACCTCCCTCCGGTCTCAGGCAGGGGTCGCGCTCGCCCGACCGCTCACCATCAACTTCCGGAGTGCGCGCGGAACGGGCGTCGCTCCCTCCATCTCGCTCGTCTCGCCGCGCGTCGGTCCGGCGGGTGGGGGCGCCCAGGTCGATGTCCTCGGAGCGAGTTTCGACCCGGACGCGCAGGTGTTCATCGGCGGTGCGCGAGCGACTCTCCTCGCACGCGGTTCGACTCGACTGCAGGTGACCGCACCTCCCGGGAGCCCCGGGCTCGCAGACATCGTGGTCTTGAACGCCAGCTCGGGGCTATCGGCAACGCGCGCTGGCGGCTACCTCTACCGAACGCCCCTGTCGCTCAACTCGGCGTCGCCTGCGTTCCTGAACCCGCGAGGCGGGAGCACCGTGCGGCTCACCGGCACGGGCCTGTTGCCTCCTTGGCTCGATCCGTCCGGCGCGCTTCGCGTGCGAATCGGAGGACTCGAGGCGACCGCGATGACGGTCGTCTCCTCGACGCAGTTGACAGTACGTGCACCGGCAAACTCGTTCGGCACCGTCAGTGTCCAGGTCACGACGGGAGATGGCGCTGACCAGTTCACCTTGTCCGATCGATTGGCCTACGGGCTGCCGTTCTCTGCAGAAGAGCTCACGCCCGGCATGGCGCCACGTTCCTTGGCGGAAGACGACACCACGCCGGGTCTGCTGCATGCGGCAGCGGGCCCGACTGGTGCGAACAGCTATCTCCAACCCTACTTTGGCCCCCTCACTGGAGGTGGAACGGTCCTCCAGTCCTTCCGGTTGGCATCCTTCGATGTCGGGTTGAAAGGGCGCCCAAGACTGCAGGGGGCGATTCCTGTCGCGATCTCCAATGCAGCCGCTGACGACGCCGTGTACCGAGTCAGTCGCAGCGAGCTTCCTGCGCCGCAAACGGAGTTTGCACCGGACTCACTCGATGTCGCAGCCCAGCAGGGCCGGCTGTTCGTCGCCAACGGCACTTCAGGTCTGAGCGTGCTCGCGGGACAGACCGATGGCGGAGTCACCGGGCTCTTCGTCGCCCTTCGCGGCCGTGCGCGGCCACAAGGCGAAGGCCTCACCTCGCGAGTGCTTCCGACCGCCCACGGCGCGTGGGCTCTCGAGACCGACCTCACGGTCGTCAACACAGACCCACCCGGGCTGGGATGCAACCCGACGCCTCCTGCCGTGTCGACGACGGGTCGCCTTCGCTATGTCGACACTCGCCTCGACACCGATCCAGTCGCGGCCGGCGAACTGTCATTCGGCGCGGCTGGGACTCCGATCGCGATCGCTCCGTGGAAAGACCGGCTCGTCATCGGAGCCGGCCATCTCTCGGGCCGGGGTTTCGTCAATTGCGGCTCCGCGTTCCCGCCGCCGCCCGATCTTTCGGTGAGCGGCCCCCGGCTTTCGTTCCGACCAGTCGTGCCGATCGACCCAGGGGCGCCGCTGCCGACATCGACAGAAGGTGGGCAACTCCTCGTCGCGGACGGGCAGGTTCCTGGTGCTGCGATCGTTCGCCGCCTCGACCTCCCTTTCAACATTGCCGATTTGGTGATGGTGGGCGATGTCGCTGCGCTCGCCGCGCCGCGAGTCGGAGTCGTCTTCGTGGACGTCTCCCACGACCCGCCCGTCGAGGTCGCCCGTGTGCGCTTCGACGAGAGCCTCTCGAACACTCCGGGCACACCAGTGAAGCTGAAGCTCTTTGGGAATGTCCTCTTCGTCGCAGCAAACCAAGGCGGCGTGGCGCTCATCGACGTCACCGAGCCGTCGCAGCCGATCGTGCTCAGCGCGGGAAATACGGAGCCCACGCTGGACATGCTGCCCGTGCAAGATCGGCTGTACGTGGCGACGGGGAGTGGCTTGGCCGAACTCGCCATGCCCTTCAGTTTCGTCCGGGGCGTGACTCCAGCGCGGGACGTCACCGTCCCCCCTGGGAGTGATGTGGTGGTTCGCCTTTCGCGACCGATCGCGGAGTCGTCGGTCACCGACTCTTCTGCGACATTGATCGGCCCAGGCGGTCCCGTCGAAGTCACTCGCACGGTCACCAACGACTTCTTGCGCGGTGCGTTCGAGCTGCGGCTGAGTCCGGTCCGGTCGCTCGACCCAGAGCAGTCGTACCGACTCGTGCTCACCACGGCAGTGGCCGACCAGCGGGGCGGCAAGTTGATCGTTCCCTTCGCGTCGCGCTTCTTCACGAGCCGGGCTGGTGGAACGCAGCCGCGCCTCGACACCGTGACCCCGACCTTCATCGGGAGCGATGGAGGGACGATCACGGTGAGCGGGACTGGGCTGGCGAGCGTCGGAACCGTGCGCGTCGGGAGCACGACCATCGTCCCAACCGCGACTTCCGCGACCTCAATCACCCTCGAGTTGCCGCCTCGAAGCGCGGGGTTCGTCGATCTCACTGCGCACGATTCGAGCGGGCTCTCGGCGACGATGGCTGCGGCGGTGCAAATCGTCGACCCGCTCGAGGGCCGCGCGCTGCTCACGCCCGATCATGGGCCAGTGGGTGGGGGCACCCGAACGACCCTGTCGCTCGACGGCCGTCAGGCCCTCGTGGCCGGCAGTCGGATCTTCGTCGGAGGGCGGCTCGCGGACGAGATCGATGTCGAGTCGCCGACCTCGGTGTCTTTCACCGTTCCCGAGGGAGCGGGAGCGGGCCTCGTGTCAGTCGCGATCGAGCGCCCTGGCGCCACTGCGGTGTCCGTCGCGACCTTCAGCTACGAAGGCCCGGCCGGAACGAGGGTCGCGCTCCCCGGCTACCCTCCGCGAGTCGCCTCCGAGGTGGAGATCTTCGGCGCGAACTGGTTCGTCGGGAGCAGCGCCCCTCCCTTCGGACTCGACGTCTTCGACGTCTCGATTCCCGAGCGACCGATTCGGCTGGGAGCGTGGACCAGCGCGGCGCCAGTGCGAGGTCTCGATGTCGACGGCGACGTTGCCTACCTGGCTCAGGACACGTTCGGGGTGTCCATCATCTCGATCCAAGACCGCGCACAGCCGTTCGAGGTGTCGAAGATCGTCTCTGCGGGCCTCGCGACCGACGTGCAAGTGGTGGGTGACGAGCTGTTCGTGTCCTTGGCCGACACCTCCGCACTCCCCGGCTCGATTCGGAAGCTCGCCGCCAACGAGCCCGGGCACAGCCAGCGCGGCGCACTCTTCCTCGATGCCGACCCGCTCTCGATCGACGTCTGGGCGGGTCGCCTCTTCGCGCTCACGACCGATGTGACAGCTGGGTCGGGGAGGCTCTCTGCCGGAGCGCTCGAACTCAGAGAGTACGACCCGCTGACTGGTGCGCGTGTGGGGCGCGCGGTGATCGATGCCAGCCTGGCTGACTACGAGACACGCGTCTCGAGCCGACTGACCGTCGAGGGTGGTTTTGCCTGGGTTTCCGCCGGTAGCCGCGTGTTCGTCTACGACGTCTCGGGGGCGACACCAGTGCTGGTGCGGTCGTCCGACCTGGGCGCTGGCGCGCGGGGAGTCACCATCGCTGGCGGCACGGCGTGGGTCGCGACGGTGGGCTCCGACACCGTTCAAGCCCTGCCCCCGACGTCACTCCAAATCACGTCCATCTCCCCAGTTGCCGACAGCATCGTGCCCGGCGACGTGATCGTCACGGCGCAGGCGACGCTCCCAGTTGCAGCGAACTCGGTCACCGAGTCGACGTTCTCCGTCACCATCAGTGGCGCCTCGGTCTCCGGCACGCGGCGCGTCGAGTTCACGACGACTGGCGCGGTGCTCGTCTTCACGCCGACGACTCCGTTCTCGGCCGGGGCAGTGGTCCGCGTGCGGGTCGACGGCGTTCTCGACTTCGATGCACGCCCGCTCCAACGCCCAGTCGAGACGTTCTTCACGGTCGCTCCGACGGGCGCGCTCCAGCCGGTCATTACTTCGGTGTTCCCCGCGTCGGGTGTGGTCGACGAGCCCACGACCATCACGATTCGTGGAAGCGGCTTCCGGAACGGCACGACGGTGCGAGTCGGGGGCGTTGGAGCGCAAGTCACCGCGACGACCTCGACGACGCTGACGGTCATCGTCCCCCCGAGCCCTGGCTTGACTCCCGGTCCGGCCACCCTCGAGGTGGTCGACCCCGATGGTCCGAGCGACAACCACCGCGGAGCCTTCCTCTACGTCGAGCGCCTCCGCCTCATCGCAATCGCGCCAGATTCCGCACCACAGCGTGGGGGGGTGACCGCGACGCTGAGCGGGCGGGGGTTCCGTCCGGGCCTCACGGTCGACTTCGGCGGCAGCGTTGCCTTCCTGGTGAACGTTCAGAGCACGACGGTCGCGACCGTCGCGGTTCCACCACACGGAGCAGGGCGCGTCGACGTCTCCACGCAGGTGGGTGGGCAGACTGCCGCCCTGACGAACGGGTTCCTGTACGGGAGTGGCGCGGTGTCGGAGTTCAGGACCGGAGCCGTCTCGGATCTCATCGTCGAGGACGGGGTTGCCTTCGCGGCCTTCGGAGGAACCACCGCGGTCGTCGGTCGGGACGGAACGGTGTTCGCGAGCAGCGTCGAGTCCTCCGTCAAGGGGCTGAGCCTCGTCGATCTGTCCGAACCCAACACGCTGCGAACCGTCGCCGTGCTCCCTCACGCCTCGAGCATCTTCCGGCTCGAGAAGGTCGGGAGCCGACTGTATGCGGCTGGAGTCGCTGGCCTCCTCGAAGTCGATGTCTCCCTTCCCGCACAAGCGACCATCACGAGATCGTTGGCGACGAATGGCGACGCGCTGGACGTCGTGGTTGGAGGGCATCTCGTCTTCGTCGCCGACAGCCAGGGCGTGCTGGTGGTCGATGCAGATCGTTTCGTGCCCGTGGGACGAATTCCACTCCCAGGTGGAGCAACCGCACTCGCCCTTCGGAACGAAGTGCTCTTCGCGAGCACGGGCTCGCCGACTCCGGAACTCCGAAGCTACGACGTTCGAAACGCCGACTGGGCTCGGCTCGGTACGGTGTCTCTGCCAGCCCCCGCGCGCCACCTGGCCATCTCGGGAACCCGATTGTTTGCTGCGCTCGGTCGGGCGCGGCAAGTGGCCATCGTCGACGTCACCACCCCCTCGGCAATGGTGCCGGCTGGCACGATCGTGCTCCGCGACGATCTCGGAGTTGGCTGGGTGTCGGCCGAACAGACCGCCGTGGTGGGAGATCTCGTCCTCGTCGCGGCTGGGGGCGGAGACCTTCAGCGATTCAGCGCTCCGATTGGCGGCGCGCCTCAGTTCATCGACAGCGCGGCGGCCTTTGGCGACGTTCGCGCCGTCGGCTTCGAGAAGCGCAACGCCTTCGTCGGCACGCTCTTCCTCGACGCGAATGGGGTCGGCGTCGAACTGCCCGTCGCATCGTCTGCGGACGCGGCCGGAACCGTCGCGGGGAGCATCTCGACCGTCGCGCTCGATTTCCTCCCGGTACGTTCCTTCGTTCCGCCTCCTGCTGGCCGAATCGCGCTGTCGTCAGCCCCAGAGGTCGTGCTGGGCGAACTGCCCGACACGTCGACGCTTGGCCAACTCACCCTCGAGACGAGCGCGGGCACGACGGTCGCCAGCACTCGGGCAATCACGAGCGAACCGACTGGCGCGCGGGTTCGTCTCGTCCCAACCAGCGCGCTCCAGCCGTCGCAGCGCTACCGGATCAGGGCGAGTTCCACCCTGCGTGGGCTCTCGCAAGCCGTCGTCGGCACCACGATCCTCAGCACGTTCGAGTCGGCCTCGACGAGCGCGACCGAGCTGCCTTCCATTCAGTCCGTGCAGCCTGCGTTCGCGCTCCAAGCAGGCGGGGGCACCCTCGAGATCGTCGGCACGGAGTTCATGGCGGGCGCGCTGGTGAAGCTGGGAGGCGTCGGCGCCCAAGTGATCGGGAGTTCGCCTGACGGAAAGCGCCTCACGGTGCGAGTGCCCGCGGGCCCGCGCGGTCCGGCGGCGGTCGAGGTCCTGAACCCGAACGGGCTCTCCGCGTTGGTGCTCGGGGCGTTCCGCTACCTCGAGCCTCCGCGCATCGACGCGGTGAGCCCTGCGTTCGCCGAGTTCGAATCACGTTCCACGGTGACGATCCGTGGTGCCGGGCTCCACGCGCAGAGCGTCATCACCTTCGGCGGACTGCCTGCGCGGAACGTCACCCTGCTGCCAGACGATTCGATCTCCGTGCAGGTTCCAGACGGGATCACGGGCGTGGCCGACGTCGTCGCAGGTACGCCAGGGGCGACCGGGCTGGTGACCTCGACGCTCGTCGACGGGTTCACCTTCACGCTCCGACGTGACCGAGTCACTCAAGGCAGTCTCGGGCCCTCCGCTCGGGTTGGGTCTACGCTGATCGCGACCGAGGGTTCGCAGCTGGTGCCCTACGACGTCTCCGTTCCCGCTCAACCCATTCGCCAGTCGAGCGTTGCGGGCGTCGCCTCGGCCGGGGCCATGACGTTGGTCGGCCGCCAGCTCTTCGTCGCGGGCGCGGGCGTCGTGGTCCGCTACGACGTGGACACGTGCGGAGTCGCGCCCGGAGCCCCCTGCATTCCACAAGAGCTTCAGCGGATTCCGGTGACGCCTTCCGTCCAGTTCACCGCGATCGCCGCGCGAAGTGGCGCGGCCTATGTCGCGGTGGGCGGCTCGAACGAGGTCGTCCTCCTCGGCCGAGTGGGGAGCAGTTGGCAAGTCGTCGCCTCCACCTTCATCGCGACCGGAACGGTTCGCGACATCGCGCTGACAGATGACGCGCTCCTCGTTCTCGTGCAGTCCGGCGCGTCGGCCGCCTTGGAAGTTCGTGACTTCAGCGCTCCGTCTCTTGCGACGGTTGGCGCCTTGACCGGTCTCTCCGCAGGAGCCTTGAGCCTCTCGGTCGAAGGCCGCCGGGTGGCCATCGCAACTGGGGTGGGAGTGACACTCGCGGAGGTCGTCTCGCGGACGACGCCACGACTCATCTCCACCTGGGTTGCGCCAACGGCGCCTCCAAGCCGCGTCGCCCTCGTTGGCCCGTTCGTCGTCGGGAGCGGAGCGGGACGGTTGTGGCTGCTCGACACCACTGCGTCCTCGCTGACCGCGCGAACCTGGGGAGAATCGAGCGGCTCGGCCACCGGGATCGACCTCATCGATGGAGAAATCGTCACCACGACGAGTGTGGGGCTCGTCTCGTACGCCCTGCCCTACCCCTCCGTGCGCGCCGCCAGCCTCGCGGTTCGCCCGGCCGAGCCCGTCTTCGTCGACTGGCCAACTCCAACGCCACCAGCGGTGCTCTCGGGAACGACCCTCTCGGTTCTTCGGGGCTCAACGGTGGTCGCTGGCTCGTCGGCTCGAAGTGGGACTCGGCTGGCGTTCACCGGGGCCTCTGCGTTCACCCCAGGAGAGGCCCTCGTCGCCGAGGTGACGTCTCCCGCTCTTCCAATCGTCGGCGGGAGTTGGCTCGGTGCGCTCCGCTTCCCTGTCGTGGTGACTGCGGCACCATCGGGTTTGACGGCCACGAACGTCACGCCGACGTTCGGACCGTCTTCCGGCGGAACGCTCATGACGCTGGACGGCAGCGGCTTCGACTCGACGACCCAAGTGCGAATCGGAGGACAGCTCGCGCTCCGCCAGCCCGGAGGAACGAGCACACGCTTCGAGGTGCTCTCCCCACCCTCGAGCCAGGCGGGGCCTGCGGTCGTGCTCGTCACGAACGCACAGGGCGACTCGGCCGAGGTGGCCTCGGGGTTCTCGTACCTCGCTCCGCTCGCGGTGACGGCCGTCGTCCCGGATGTGGTGCGCGAAGAAGGGGGCTCGGTCATCCTTCAGGGCGTTGGCTTCACTCGCGGGCTCACCCTCAGGCTCGACGGGCTCGCAGTGACCCCAACCGCGTTCGGGCCCACCGCACTGTCGGTTGACGTACCAAGCGGACCTGTTGGTCGGGTCCTCATCGAACT
The DNA here is from genome assembly GCA_052034585.1 of Myxococcota bacterium. Classification (GTDB taxonomy): domain Bacteria; phylum Myxococcota; class Myxococcia; order Myxococcales; family Myxococcaceae; genus Xiheimicrobium. The sequence goes on along the minus strand of JBPOIJ010000128.1, from coordinate 13,440 downwards.
CTCGCAGCCAGGAGTGCCCCCGGTTCTCACCGACACGCTCCTCCGCCGAGCCGACTCGACACCGCCCACCCTGCTGGCGCTCAGCCCCGAGAACACGGATGGGAACGAGAGCGTGAGGCTCGACGCGGTCTTCGTGGCGACCTTCTCCGAAGCCCTCGAGCCGACGACGATTCCCTCTGCGCAGCTGGTCGCCGAAGCCACCGGAGCAGTGGTGCCCGCCGGCATCTCGGCCGGCCCAGACGCGCGGACGTTGATCCTCACCCCAACCGCACCGCTCCTTTCGACGACCCGGTACCGCTTCGATGCTTCAGCAGTGCGCGACCTGTCGGGCAACGCAGCGGGGCAGGCGGGCGTGCGGACCTTCAGGACCCGCGATGTCGTTCCTCCACAGGCCTCGCTCGTCCTCGCGACCGACGGGCGCACCATCGTCAACGGCCTGCAGTTGGCAGCCACCGTGCCGTGGACCTTCCAAGCACTCATCACCGACGACAGCGGACCGAACTCGGGGAACTCGACGCTCGTCATCGACGGCGTTGCAGCAACTCGAATCACCGACGGCCGGTGGAGCTTCACCTGGCCCCAGGCGGCCGTTGGCACGACGCCGACGCTCGTGCTCACCGTGCGCGATCCATCTCAGAACACGACGACCGTCACCTTCTCCGTCGTCGTGACCGACGACAGTCCTCCAAGCGTCACAGTCAGCCTGCCGGCCGCAGGCGCTCTCTTCGAAGAGGGCGCTTCGATTCCCGTGTCGGTCGCGGCGACCGACAACAACGGCGTCGTGCTCGTGCGACTGTATGTCGACGGCCGCCCGTGGAAGACCTCGAGCGGGCTCTCGGCGGTCGCGGCGACCCTGACGGACCTGATCCGAGTGCCGCCGACCCCGACTCCTCGAACGATGGAGTTCTTTGCCGAAGCGGTGGACAGCAGGGGCACTCGTGGCGCCAGCAGCCCCGTCCAAGTCACGATTGCGCCAGACGCCACGCCCCCACTCGTCTCCCTCCTGTCCCCGTCCGCTGGTGAAGTCGTCGAGGGTGGAGCGACCGTCCCCCTGCTCGTCGACATCGTGGAGAGCAGCGAACTCCGCGAGGTCGTCTTCAAGGCGGGCGGAACGGTGGTGGGCACACGAACGAGCGCGCCGTGGTCGGTCGACTGGGTGCCACCCATTCCCGCGTCCACCCAATCGGTCACGCTGAGTGCGGAAGCAACGGACGCACGAGGGAACACTGGTCAAACACAGCGCCTCGTTTCCGTCGGCAACACCCGGCGGACTTCGACGGTCACCATCCTCGAGCCGGGGAGCTTCACCTATGACGAAGGCACGATGCTCTCGGTGCGGCTCGCGATCTCGACACCCGAGCGAATCGGCAACCTTTCGGTGGCGCTTGGGACGGAGACGAGGACGTTCGCGCGCGTCGGCGAACGCGTCACCCTCTCGATGCCTGTTCCCGCCATCACTCCCCCGCTCGGCTACTTCGGCTCGACCTATCAGGAGGCCGTCACCCTGACGGTCAATTGGACGACCGACACTGGAAGCACCGGGACGACGCGGCAGGCATTCGTCGTGCGCAACCTCAGCCCCGCCGCAGACCTCCGGCTCGCCACCACCCCGACTGTTCCCGTCTTCCTTGGTGGCGGAGCTCTCGACGTTTCGGTCGCAGTCGACGCAGGAGCCTCGTCGAACCCGCAGGTGACGACCACCACTCACGTCATGGTGGGTGGCACCGAGCTACGCCCGACGAGCTCTTCCCGGGTCACGTTGCCCGTCGGCCCAGAGGGTGCAGGCGTGTCGATCTCTGCGCGCGCCGAGATCGTCCCCTTCGTCGGGAGCGCGACCTTCACTGCGACTGCTCAGGAACAGGCGAGCCTCCGAGTCTTTGCGAGTGCCCCCTCGACGATCGACCTGCCGGGTCGAGGGCCGATCGCGGCCACCGCCAACGAGGGCGAGCGCACCGTCGTCGTTCGCCAGGTTCCAGGCGGGTTCGCCGACGTGGTGATGCTCGAACGCGGAACGGTCGTCGGCAGTCGGCGCCTCAGCGGAGTGCCCGCTGCAGCCGCCTGGGTGGGGGGCAACCCCGTCGTTGCGATCAACGCTGCCGCTGGCTCGGCGCTCCACGCACTCCATGCGACGACCCTCAATGAGGTGAGGACCGTGACTGTTCGCTCGCCCATCAGCGCGCTCGCGGCGCGCGGCACCATGCTCTACGTCGGGACGGACGAGGGCCTCGAGACTCGCGACGAGGTGCTGGCCTTGGTTTCGCGAATTCCGCTCGACGGCGTGCGCGCGATTGCGTCTGCGCGTGGGGCGTTGGGGGTCGCGACTCGAAGTCGTCTGCTTCGCTTCGAGCCGCGCACGTATGGACACCTCGTTCAGTCGGGCAGCGTGGCGAAGCCTGGTGTCACCCATCTCACGATGACGACCGCGCCTTCCGGGCTGTGTGCGACCTCGACCGAGATCGAGTGCTTCGACGACTCGCTCGTTTCACGCGGGCGAACGCCATTGCCCGGCGCGCCTTCGTTCGCCTCCGCGACAGGTCCGTGGGTTGCCGTGAGCGGAGCGCGCGACACCTGGGTGTACGACGTATCGACGACACCTCGACTGCAAGGTCTCTTCGAGACCGTCGGCGTCTCGCTCCTCGAGGCGTCAGGGCTACGGGCAATGACGTCGAAGGGTTTCACCCGGTGGCCGTTGGTGCGTGGGCCAGGCACCCCGCTCGTGTCGCTCTCCGCACAGGCCTCCGCCATCGCTGGAGCCGACATTCCCCTCGTTGCGTCCGTCGTCGACGGTGCCGATCCGCTCGATGGGTACACGGCCGAACTCCTCGTCGATGGGCTCGTCGTCGAGCGTTTCGATGGCGAGGTGCCGACGCACGTCGTTCTGCCGCCCTCTCCCGGTTCGGTCACCCTCGCCCTCAAAGTGACGGACCTCGCGGGCCAGGTGGTCGCCGCGCAGACCGTCGTCACGACCTCGCCCAGTGCCACCGCGCCGACTGTGACGTTGGTCGCTCCGGCGGAAGGCGCCTCGAGCGGGGAGCTGGCAGTCCGGGTGGAGACCTCCGAGCCCGGCAGGCTCACGAGCGTGGAGTATGAGATTGGCGGCGTCCTCTCGGTCGTCACGAACCCCGGCTTTGCGGCGCGGCTGCCCCTCCCGATCGTCGTGACTGACACCCTCGTCGTCGTCTCCGCGACAGGCATCTCTGCTCAGGGTCGCGGGCCGACCTCGTCTCGAACCGTCCTGGTGCGCGCCGCACAGTACGGGGCGCCACTCGTCGCAATCGAGCTCTTGGGCGGGGCGCCATTCGTCGAAGGGACCCATCGACGGCTTCGACTCTCGGCCATTCCGACGCTCGCTGCGACGGAGCTCGTTCGTGTAGCTGTCGACGGAGCGGAGGTCGCGACCGCCTCGGCGCCCGACTTCGAGGTCGACGTCCTCCTTCCGCTCGTCACGACCAGCCGTGCAGTCTCGATTTCGGCGGAGCCGGTGGACGAGTATGGGCGTCACGGAACCGCAAGCGCGATCTCCATCGTGGTGGTGGACGACCTCAGCCAACCCAGTCTCTCGCTTTCGGTTTCTCCGGGTTCAGTCGTCGCTCGAGGCAGCCTGCTCGAGATTCGGGCGATCGCCTCGGACGTAACGCCGACGACGGTCACGACGAGCGTCTCGATCGACGGGACGGAGGTCGGCTCGGACGGCGCGGAGAGCACTTTCGTCGTCCCCCTCTCGACTTCAGTTGGAGCGACGATCGAGGTGCGCGCCGCCGCGATCGACCTCGCCGGGAACTCCGCGACCGTCGCCACGACCCGACGCGTCGTTGGGGCAGTCGTCGCCACCTCCGCGACGCCGGTCATCAACGGCGCATTCGTGCCGTCGGCCGGAGTGAGCGTCTGGGGTGACTACGTCGCGGTCGGCACGACCACCGGCGCGGCGGTCTATGAATTGTCGCGTGGGGCAACGCCCACCCTCGTCCTGCGGTCGACGTGGAACCTGGGTGCACCAGCTGCAGCCGTCGCAATCGGGAATGGGCTCCTCCTCGTCGCTCACCCGGGTGACGGACTCGACATCGTCACCGTGGGCTCCCAAGGAACACTCAGTCTGGCGGAGTCAGTGACTGGCCGATGGCGCGGGCTGGCAGCCGCGGGCGAAGCCTTCTGCGGGGCGCGGGCCGCGACCACTCCCGATCGGTTCGAGCCCCTCATCATCGAGGTTCGACCAGGTGCTCGCGCGAACGTCGTGACCGCGCCGCTGGCCTCGACTGGTTCGTCACCTGTCGTCGAAGGGTCGATCGGCCGCTGCTCGCATCGGGTGGACTCGCTCCAAGCGCTCTTCTCCCGAGGATCGTCTGGGGGGTGGCAGTACGTCGCAGCCCTCGACCCGGCGCCCCCGCTTGGCACGGCCTCGGTCGAGCTCGCGGTGGGAGGCGTCAGCATCGGAGGCAGCACGGCGCGCGTGGCCCACAGTTCTCGCTTCTTCTCCACCGGTTTCGTCGACGTTCCCCTTCCGGCGACCGCGCTCGACGTCGCCGCTGACGGAGCACTCGTCTCGATCGTGACCGCTGACGGGTCGCTCAACCTGCTCGACGTTCGTGACGTCGTTCGCCCCGTGCTGGTGGCGCGAATGCCGTTTGGCGGAGTGCGGCTCGCTCAGAGTGGCGGCGTTGCGATCGGCGTCTCGGAGACCGGCCTCTTCCTCGCCAGTCGGCAACTGCCAGCAACCGACGCGACCAACGCGAGCTCGACGTTCGTCACGGCCGACTCCGCCCTCACGCTGACCTCCGGACGAGGAACGATCGTTGTCGCCGCTTCTCAACAAGGCATGCTGCGAACGAGCTTCACGCCACCGCTGCTCACGGACGTCGCCACTCGGCCAGGGAACATCACCTGGGTCGAGCAGGTCGACGGAATCATCTTCGGGCAGGACGGCTCCGCCCTGGTGACCTGGTTCGATCAGGGGACGCAGCCGTCAGGCCTCGGGAACCTGAGCGCCGTTCCGGGCTTCGCGTCGATCAATCAAGCCGCGGTCACCAAGCGCAGACTGTGGGCAACCTCTGGGGCCTCGCTCGCGACGTCGGAGTGGTCTGCCGACCAGAACGGAGCGCTGACGCTCAGCGGTGGCCGCTCGATGGTGCTCACTGGGGCGACACTCGACCTCGCCGCCGACGAAGAGCTCGCCGTGCTCGCCCAGGGCACCTCGTTTGGCGTCATCACCCTCAGCCCTGCGGGCGTCCCGGCGCCGACTGCGCAGGTACTGGGTCCAGCCTCGAAGGTCGCTCTCGATGGAGAGCTGCTCGCGGTCGCTGCGGGGTCCTCTGTCTCGCTCTATTCCCTGAGCGATCCGACGGCGCCCGCGCTCCAAGCAACGCTGGCGGCGCAAGGTCAGGTGCGCCGACTGCGTTTCGCGGGGAGACTGCTCATCGTGAGTGAGGGCACGTCGGGCGTCGAGACGTGGGATGTGTCGAACCCGACCGCTCCAGCGAGTCGTGCCCGCTACTCGGTCGGGCGCGCAGAGGACGCTCGCGTGATTGACGGCCACCTCGTGGTCGCAGACGCCACCACGGGCGTCAGGGTCTTCCCGCAGGTCGCTCTCTCGACTCCTTCGGTCGCGTGGGTCACTGCGCCGCCCGCCACCGCTGAGGTCGGCTCGACGATTCCCCTCGCCGTGGACACCCGCGGAGTCGCCGTGGGCGAGGCCTGGGTGCGGGTCGACGGCGTGCTCGTCGGGCGGCTGCCTCCATCCCGCTCCGCGACCATTCTCGTTCCTCCCCGTGCGGTGGACGGCAGTCGCGTGTCGGTGTCGGTCGAGGCACGCGCCGCTGGAAACCGTCTCGCGACCTCGACGACCAAGTGGGTCCAGATCACCTCGAGCACCTCGGCCGCGCCATCAATCTCCTTCTCCTCGCTCCCCTCGGGGGCCGCAGGAGTTCGCGGGAGCGTCGTCGTCGGTGTCGCTCCAGTGCCAGTCGCGCCCACCTTGCTCACGCTGACACTCGACGGGGTCGCCCTTGGGTCGACGTCGACTCCAGCGGATGCGTCGCTGCGCTACTCGATTCCCATCGTCGTTCCCTCGGTGACCTCGAGCGGGCCGCGAACCCTCGTCGCGACCCTCGTCGATGGCCTCGGGCGGGTGTCGACCGCGAGCACGACGTGGGCTCTCACGGCCGACGCGACCGCGCCAGCATCCCCCACAGGCCTCCCCGCTGCGCTCAAGGTCGAGCCGGCAGTCAACAGCTTCACCCTCTCGAGCTTCGACTCGAGCGCGGTCACCCTCGACCTCTTCGTCGACGGCGTACTCACGAGTTCGTCCACCAGCCCCCAGGGCGGGTCGGTCGGACACCCCACGACCCTCCGCTTCTCTCCTGCGAGCGTCGGACGGTCTGTTACCTTGCGCGCAGTCGCGACGGACGGCGTGGGCCTCACGAGCGAGACGAGCCAGACCTACGTGCTGCAGCCAGACGGGGTCGCGCCGTCCATCACCCTGAGCACGCCTCCCTCGGTGGCGGAAGGCGCGCGGTTCTACCAAGACGTCTCGGCCGTCGACGCCGACGGTGACGCGATCTCTCTCGAGCTCTTCGTCGATGGGGTGCGGGTGCTCGGCCTCACGTCGCCAGGGACCTCCTTCCTCACCCAGTTGCCTCCGGTCGTCGTCTCGGCACCGCTGTTCTCGGTGGCGACGACGATGAGGCTCGAAGCCGTCGCGCGAGACTTCGCGGGCAGAGAGACCCGCCTGACGAGGACCGTCGCCGTGACGGTCGCGCCAGTCCCCGCCGTGACGTTCAATCAAATGCCCACTGGGCCCACTCTCGAGGGAGACAACCTCGCCCTCACCAACAACTCCTGGGCGCGGGCCAGTGATCCCTCCGGGCGAATCGCGCGGCTCGAGGTCTTCCTCAACGGCACTTCGATTGGCGCTGCTGGCCCTCTCGCGACCGAGCCCACTCGCACCATCATCGACGTCCAGTTGAACGCCACTCTCCCACTTCTCACCCAGAGCCCGAGCGCGACCTTCGAAGCTGTTGCGACTGACGCGCTCGGACGAGAGAGTCGGCAGACGAGCGTCGTCTCTCTGGTACCCAACCCGGCTCCGACGCTCGCATTCTCTCGGTCAGTTCAAGCGCCACTGCTGGGTGAGTCCGTCACCTGGTGCGTGCGCGGGGAAGACACCGACGGGCGTTCACGAAGCGGCTTCACGATGGACGTCTCCATCGATGGAGCGTCGCAGAGCGCGCCCACTTCGTGCGGACAGCATTGCCGGGAGCTTTGCGTCACTCGGTCCGCGAGCACCGAGCACACCTTCTTGATGACGGCCACCGCCGTCGATGTGCTTGGCAAGTCGACGACCGCGCAAGACGCGCTCGCCTTCGTCGTGAACCAGCCGCCCGTCGTTTCCCTCGACGCGCCCGCACAGGGCCCCGAAGGTGGACTCGTCTCGGTGCGTGCCTCGGCAGCCGACGAACGTGGTCTTGCCTGGCTCGAAGTTCGCGCTGACGGTCTGATGATTCAGCGCTTCAACGCGCCGATGGCCGGCCAGACATACGTCGTTCAGGTGCCGACACCGAACCTGGGGATGTTGAGCGTCACCGCAGAGGCCGAAGACACGGCTGGTCTGCGTGCAACAGCGACGGCTGACGTTCAAGTCGTTCCAGCGGCTCAGCTCGGGATCATCTCGGAGACCGACTTCTCGCTCGACGACACCGATCTCGTGATCGCGACCAGAGAACTCCGCGTCGACGGCGTTCACCGGTTCCGGAGCATTACCATCGTCGATGGTGGCGTCCTGACTCACTCCGCACAGGGCCTCAGCGGAACGAAGTCGTTCGACCTGGAGGTCACCGGTGACGTGCAGGTGTCGCTCGGCTCCCGAATCGACGTCACCGCCAAGGGAGGGCTGGGCGGCTTCGTACCACCCAACGTCGACTCGGCCGGCAGAACGTCGGCGAACACGGTTGGGCCTGAGAATGCGAGCGGCAGCCACGGCGGCGTGGGGGACGCGCTCCAGACGTCACAGCCGGCCGTCGGCGTCTTCGACGACGCCACCTTCGTCGGCGGCGGTGGCTCGGGCACGGTGGGGCAGCCGCTGGAGCCGGGAACGTCGGGAGGAGGCCTCATCCGCCTGCGCGCCCAGCGCCTGATGCTGGACGGTGTCGTCGAGGCGAACGGTGGAGCGGTCTCGCGAGCCGGCCAGCGCAGTGGCGCCGGCGGAGGCATTTGGCTCGACGTCGCGACGCTCAGCGGGAGCGGCTCGATTCGTGCGAACGCAGGCGCGGGAGGCGGTGGCGGTGGTGGTCGCGTGGTGGTGCGGTACCAGAGCGTCAGCGGGTTCGACCTCGCCAACGTTCAGGCGCGCGGTGACGGAAACGGGGGCGTCGGAACCGTGTTCCTCCAGCAGACCGTCGCTGGTGATGCGGGCGTGGGGCCCCTCGGACTGTTGCGGCTCGAGAACGGTGGCCCAGCGTCAGGCCTGACCAACGTTCCTGGGGGGACCTTCGGGAGAATCGAGGTGCGCAACGGCGCGACGGTTCGCTTCTCTGCGGCGACCAGCGCCTCCGACGTCACCTTCGGGGACGCCACCATCGAGTTCCAGGACGACTTCTCGACGCCTGGTCTCGCCACGTTGACGGTCACCAACTCCACCCTTCAGCTGGCACGACCGTGGTTCCCACCAGCGGGGCTTTCGCTGTCGCTCAGCGGATCGACGCTCGTGGCGAACACCGCGACCAGCGTCTCGCTCAACGAGGTCGAGCTCGTGGCTTCCACGTGGACGACGCCAGCCCCGTCACTCGCGAAGACTGGCGAGATTTCGTTTGTGTCCACCGGCGCCGTTCGCCTCGACGCCACCAGTCGGATCAACGTGTCGGCGAAAGGACCGCTCGGTGGTCGATCGGGGAGCAACTTCGATCAGGCAGGGCGCACCCCCACGGGTGCGGGTGAGCTCAGGGCTGCCGGTTCCCATGCAGGTGAAGGGAGCTGGGGCACCTGGCCGCCCAACGCGGCATTCGACTCACAAGGGAACCCCATGCTGCCTGGTGGCGGCGGAGCCGCCGATGGTCTCGACCCAGGGGGCAACGGTGGCGGTGTCATTCGCCTCACCGCCGCCTCGCTGCGGCTCGACGGTACACTCTCGGCCAATGGTGGTGATGCGAGCGGGCAAGGGTGGCCGGGAGCCGGCGGAACCGTGAACCTGAACATCGGAGGCGCCTTCACCGGAACCGGAACGATCGAGGCCCGTGGCGGAGGGAATCCGTCCGTCAGCCGGTATGGAGGAGGAGGACGGGTCTCGACGGTCTACGCGGCGACTGCCTTCGCGCGCTCGGGGGTCTTCACCAACACTGGCTACGCGGGCACCGGAACGCAGCACTTCCGAAACAGCCTCGCCGCCACTGGCGACCTCGTGATCGACAACGAGGGCCTCCCAAGCTGGTCCTACACCATTCTCGAGGGAGGCACGTACTCGAGCATCGCCGTCTCGTTTGCGTCCGTTCAGTTCCTCGACTCGGCGACCACCACCTCCGCCACCTTCGACAACGCAAACGTCTGGGCGAACCAGCCGTTCACCTCCTCGGGCACGAGCCCCCTCTCGTTCGTCGGAGGCTCAGCCTCTTTCGTGAGGCTCGTCTCGCCTGCAGGGCTCCAGCTCAACGGCACCTCGATGTTCGTCGCTGAGCCACTCAGCCTTGCCCTCCTTTCCTTGTCCCAGTCCCAGCTCACTGGAGGCAGCCTCGTCGTCGAGGTGAACGGCACGGCCCGCATCGACGAACTGAGTTCGATCGAAGCCGTCGAATCGTCGGCGCAAACTGGCGCTCTGGCCAACGGCACCTACGGCGGTCAGGGGGTTGGAGGCCCGCCGGTCTCTGCCACGGATCTCACTCGACCGTCGCAGCTGGGCGGTGAACCCACGCACGACTTCGTCGACGGTTATCCTGGTGTGCGTGGTGGTCGAATCCACCTTCGCGCAGCACGGCTCGAACTCGCGGGTCTCATCTCGGCGTCCGCCGCGCCTGGCGGGAGCGATACCGGCGGTCCGACCGTCGCGGGCGCAGGCGGGAGCGTCCTGATCGAAGTCGCCGATCTGGCCACCATCTCCGGGCTGGTCGGGACCATTCGGGCGAACGGCGCGAATGGGTCGGGAGGCGGGCGAATTGCAGTCGTTCATCGCGGAAGCTCGCCAGTTCCGTACTCCGTCGAGGCCTTCGGTGGCCCTGAGGGCGGCGGAGCCGGAACGGTCTACTTCGAACGTGACGACGCGATCGCAGGGCGGGTGATTCGCGAACTGGCCGTCTCGAACAACGGGGTCGCCGCACCGCTCGTCTCGCAGACCCCAGTGGTCGGTGTGGCGTCGAGCTCGTCCGACCCCCTCGAAGCGGTCACGATCGGCGAGAGCGCGAAGGTCGACTTCCTCGGTGCGCTCTCGACTCGTCGCTTGCTCGTCAACCCTGGTCTCGCTGCGCGCACGGCGGTGTCCTTCGATTCGGTTGAGGTCCTGACTGGTTTCCAATCGAGCTTCAGCTCGGTCGAACTGCTCTTCCGCGACGGCGTCCTGCCGATGACTGCGCTCGTTGCCTCGGACACGATCATCACTCGAGCGATCGATGCTGCTCCACAGTTCCTGTGGTCGCCGACGATGATCGACCTTCGAAATGGCTCGGTGCTCCGGCAGGTGCGACTCACGCCGACCGTTGGAGTGGGTTCTTTGGAGATCGCGGCGACCGCGCAAGGGACGACGGGCATCCTCGTCGACTCCACCAGCCGTATCGATGTCAGCGGCACCGGTTTCCTCGGTGGCCTGGCGCGAAACACTGACGAAAAAGGTGAAGGCCCCGGTGGTGAGATCGGCGCCGCGGGCTCCCACGGAGGCCCCGGTGGCTGGGCAACCGCGTCGCTCGAATACGACGACCCCTTCTTCCCGACCGAAGCAGGCAGCGGAGGGTCGGGGGACTCGGGGAGCCAGACGATGGGCGGCGCAGGCGGCGGAGTGCTCGTCCTCACGGCGAACACCATCGAAATCGATGGCGTCGTGCGAGCGAACGGGTCGGATGGCTACCGAGGGGGCGCGGGCGGCTCGGTGCGAGTCGAATGCACTCAGGCGCTCGGCGCGGGCACGATCGAGGTCTTGGGCGGCTTGCCCGGAGGTGGCGCCGGTCGAATCGTGACGACCTCCACGTCCCCTCAAGCGTGGATCTTGGATGCGGCACGCACTCCGGGCGGCGGTGGGGCGGGAACGGCGGTCATCAACAGCGACGTCTTCCCCTACGTCAGCCTCGTCATCGACGGCCGAAACCGCTCCACGACGGCGCCCCTCAGCGCGACCTTCATTCCCGATCGCCCCGGCGGCCTCTTCCTCGATTCACTCGTCGTTCAAGGTACCGTCAACGTCACCACCAACAACTTCGTCTCGACGAACGCCTCCTTCGTGGACCCGACCTCGACGTTCACCTCGCCCAACCTCGTTCTGCCATGAGACTCGAAACCACCACCCTGCTCATGTCGGTGTTGCTCGTGCAGGCGTGCAGGCCTGCCGATGTCGTGGCCGACGTGGGCGGCAGGCGAATCACCGTGGGTGACGTCCGGGAAGCAGCGCGGTCTGCGAGCACGCCAAACGATCGCGCGCTGGAGGCGCTCGTCGAGAAGGAACGGCTCGCAGCGGGCGCGATCGACAAGGGCCTCGAGAAGACCGACTCGGTGAAAGCGCGGATCAAGGCCGCTGAGCGAGAGATCCTCGCGCAGGCGCTGCTCGACGCCGAAGTGCCGATCCCCGACGAGAAGACGCTCCGGGAACGCTACGCGTCGGAGGGAACTGGCTTGGTTCGGGAACTCGAACTCGCCCACATCTTCTTCGCGGCACCAGCGGGCGGAGACGTGGGGGTCGTCCGTGCCGCCCAGAACAAGGCGACGACGGCCTGGGCGCGACTCCTGGGAGGCGAGCCCTTCGAGCAGGTCGCGAAGGATCTCTCGGAAGATCGCGCGACCGCCGAGAAGGGCGGTCTCGTGGGGACCGTGCGCGCGGGCGCCATTTCACCGGAGATCTTCGCCGTCGCCGCCGAGTTGGAGGAAGGCGCAGTTTCGAAGCCTGTTCAAACGCCCTTCGGCTTCCACGTGCTCAAGGCGGTGAAGAAGGTGCGCCCAGTGAAGCTGCCGTTCGACGAGGTGCGAGCCGCTTTGGCGGTCCAACTGCGGGAAGAGGCGCGGGCGGCGCTTGGTAAGCGCCTCGCGTCCGAAGTGAGGGTGGAGCGCTTCGAGAAGGCGATGAGTTCGCTCGGAGGGGGAAAGCCGTGACGAGCGCCCTTCGCCAACTCCTTCTCGCCGTGCTCGTCTTGGGCATGCTGTCGTTCTGCGGGAAGGACGATGGCGCGAGCGCGACTGCACGCCACGACTTGCTGCGGTGGAGCGACGGTGACTCGGACCCGAGCGACGACGAGGCGGATCGCCAAGACGAGGGAGCGGAAGAAGTGGTGTGCCAGAGCAACGGCAGGTGCCGACGAGTCGCGCTGACGGCAGTCAAAGGGTACTCGCCGCCCTCGACCGTGAATGGCGCCGGCGCGGTCGTTCCCCCGATGCGATTCCGCCTCCCCCGCCGAATCGAAGTCACGCGAGGAAACGCGGGCAACGGCCTCGTGAGCCTCAAGTACGGGGTTGGCTCGCTCGCGGTCGAGTGCCGGTACCGAGGAGGCAGCTCGCAGGCGAACCCGTCCGGTGTGGGACAGATCCAGAAGGGACGCCGTTACCTCTTCCTGTGGTGTTCGAATTCGGCAACCCCGAACGATCTGCAGACCGCTGATCAGTTCTCCCTTGGAGTCGTCAGCGGGAGTTCGGCCTTCGGTCCGACCGAGGTGCAGACGATTCTGCGCGAGCGGCAACCGTGCGCCGGACAACTCGATGGGGGTGCGGGAGGCGGCCACGCCGGAGGCACCTCTGGCGGAAGTGCGGCAGGTGGTCAGGCTGGCGGCTCAGCGGCCGGAGGCTCGGCAGGAGGCCTCGTGGGTGGCGGTGGGGGCGGACAAGCGGGAGGTGGTTCAGCAGGCGGCGTCGGCGGGGGCGCTGCCGGCGGACACGCTGGCGGAGCGGCTGGTGGAACAGCCGGCGGACTCGCTGGTGGCAGCGCTGGGGGCACGACTGCTGGTGGGACAGCAGGCGGACTCATTGGTGGCGGCGCGACCGCGGGCGGACACGCTGGCGGCGCCGCGGGTGGGATCGCCGGTGGCGGCGGGAGTGCGGGCGGACACGCTGGCGGCGACACAGCGGGTGGGATCGCCGGTGGCAGCGCTGCGGGCGGACAAGCTGGCGGCGGAATCGCGGGTGGGATCGCCGGTGGCGGCGCTGCGGGTGGCGGCGACACAGCGGGTGGGATCGCCGGTGGCACCGCTGCGGGCGGCCAAGCTGGCGGCGGACTCGCGGGTGGGATCGCCGGTGGCGGCGCTGCGGGCGGCCAGGCTGGCGGCGCGATCGCTG
>JBPOIJ010000172.1:0-7694 GCA_052034585.1 Myxococcota bacterium | reverse complement strand
CACGCGACGCCAGCACAAGGAACCCTCGTCGAGCTCACGCTTCGGGGGTGGAAATCGGCCGCAACGATTGGGCGGCGCCGGAACCCGTGACCGGATGGATGCATTGCCTCGTTAACTCAGTGGCCAGCCTTCGCGCTTGCAAGCGTGAAGGCGCTCGCCAGCCACGCGACAGCCCGCAGGGGCCGTCGCATGCGCGGGCTTGCAGTGCCGGCCTGTCTATCCTTCCGGCGCGTGCCTAACGATTGGTGTACTTGTTTACCTCGGTGGCTGGAGGAGATGCTGGTGACTAACGATTTGGTGCGGCGGTCGGGCTCAACGTTGCTCGGTGTGCGCGATCGAAACGACCGTTCTCTGTACATAGGTACGCTTACGCACGGAGGTACTCAACTATGAGCGCGCGACGGTTCAGGGGCATGGTGTGCGTCTACTGCTCGGAGCGGCCTGCCTACACGGGCGACCATGTCTTCGCCCGCAGCTTCTTCTTGGTACGCAGCCGTGCCGACCTGCCCCAGGTGCCAACCTGCGAGCCGTGCAATCTGCGGAAAGCAGACCTGGAGCGCTACCTGACCACCGTGTTGCCCTTCGGCGGCGTTCACGCCGATGCGCACGCCAACCTAGTCGAGCTGGTGCCGCGTCGGCTCACCAACAATCTGCGTCTCGCGCGCGAGCTGGACGCCGGCAGGCGCCCGATCTGGGTTAACGACCCGGCGGCCGTCCACGTCGGCATGACGATCCCGGTGGAACCGGAGCAGGTCATCGCGTTGTTCGCGATGGTGGGCCGGGCCCTGGCGTGGTTCCACTGGCAGACCTATCTCGCGCCCGAGCACGACGCCGACGCGCTGATGTTGTCGTCGTTCGGCCAAAGCTACTTCGACCGGCTCTTCGGGATGAACGCACGCGAGCGCGTGCAGCGGGATCTCGCCAACGGCGCCGTGAGCTACCGCGGCGTGCAGGCGTTCGATACATCGCAACTGACTCTCTGGCGCGTCACGTTCTACGGCGGGATGCTGTTCTCCGGGGACCCTGCCGCACCAGAGGAGACTACGCGGGAAATCGCCGCCATCACGGGGCCGCGCCGGCTTGTAGCGATGCTCTGCCAGCGCGCCGCCGGGGCCGCCTGACTGGTTCATTTGCGAGGCTGACCTGCGTCCTCGGCAACTGTTCCGGATGTGGTGGCTTGGGCGTTTCGGCAAGGTACACAGGAGCAGCAGCTTTGGGACCAATCACTCTCTTCGACAAGTCGTTCTTGCAAGCGCTCAGCACGGATGAGGCGGTCTGGTTCGACAACTTCTTCTATCCCGTAGTCGCGCCGCTCTTCTACATCGAGACACTGGCAGATCTGTACAAGAAGCCCAGGGACGGGAAGACGCCCGAAGAAGAGGTAGGCATCATCGCCGCCAAGACGCCGCAGCTTCACGGCGGTCCTTGCTACTTCCACATGGAGCTTTGCGCTCAAGACCTGTTGGGCAATCCGGTCCCGATGACGGGCCAGATTCCCATGGCGGGCATGCGGCAGGTCGTGCGCGATGGCAAGGAGGCCGCAATCGCCGAGGTGTCGAAGGAGGCCAAAGCGTTCCACAGATGGCAGAACGGCGCCTTCTTTGAGGTTGAGCGACTGCATGCTCGCGAGTGGCGCCTGCAGGTCGAGAACACCGACCTGTCAGCGATCGAGAAGGCAATGAAGCAGATCGGCATCAGTTCCAAGACGTGCAAGAGCTTGGATGCGGCGCTGGCACTCGCAGATGCAGTGGTTGCCGGGCTTTCGAAGACTTCGTCGCGCTTCGACGGCATGCTGGAGGTCTTGGAAGTACCGCAGCAACTGCGCGCATACATCAAGGAGCGATGGAAGCGCAGGGGTAGGCCACCGCTACACACATTCGCCCCCTATGCCGCCCACGTTCTTCGCGTGGAGCTGTTCTTCCGCGCTGCGCTGGGAGCAAACCTCGTGGCGAGTACGCGGGCAAGCCACAAGGTAGACATGGCCTATCTCTTCTATCTTCCGTTCTGTACCCTGTTCGCCTCAAGCGACAAGCTACATCGCCAGTGCGCGCCGTTGTTCATGCGCTCGAATCAGGAGTTCGTCTGGGGACTCGATCTGAAGGCGGACCTAGGGGCGTTGAATGCTCACTTCAGCGCGCTGCCGACTGAGGTCAGGCAGCAGGGGATCTACAAGTTTGCAAGCCGGCTGCCGGTGGAGTCACAAGGGTTGATTCGCAAGCTCTTCGAGAGACACACGCCGAACTTGCTGAAGCCAGCTGCGGTTCTTGATCCTGCGGCGATCAACAAGGGCGCCCACAAGAAGCTACTCGAGGAAATGAAGAGTTGGGAGTCGGCGCCGACGGTAGCGCCATCCCGTCGCTCGACCGGCGATGTCCTTGAGACGATGATCATCAAGCGATCGATCAGCCGGACGCGTGGGTCGTGGGTGCAGATCGGTCCCGAGGTGAACGACGACGTTTGATGCGGCTTTGCCTGTTTCCTGCGTTCAACCGGGATGGCTTGCTTTGTCGTTGATCACGGCACGGAGATCGAAGATCTCCGTGCCTAGCTGTTGTGCGTGCTGCCGGGCCTCTGCGCCCGCTTCGATGCCAAATCAACGACCTTGCTATCCGCGCGCCGGGTACGCAACGCTGCGTTCTCGGCAATCAGGGTCTCGTTAATCGAGGGCAGTGCCCGAACCTTGCCCGAACACGGCGCCGGCATCCTGTGGATCGACGGCAAGGTGGACCGCCTGTTGGCCGCGGGTTCGTATGCGTTCTGGAAGTTCAACCGCAATGTGTCGGTGGAACTGGTGGACCTGCGGATGCAGGCGCTGGAAGTCACGGGCCAGGAGATCCTGACCCGCGACAAGGTGGCGCTGCGGCTGAACCTGTCGGCGACCTGGCGCTTCATCGACGTGCTGAAGGCCTACAAGGAACTGGCCAAGCCCGCGGAACATCTGTACCGCGAACTGCAGTTCGGCCTGCGCGCTGCGGTGGGCACGCGCTCTCTCGACGAACTGCTGGAGAACAAGACGGTCATCGACGAGGTCGTGACCGCCCAGGTCACCACCAAGCTCGCAGGCTACGGCCTGCAGCGGGAAGGCGTGGGCGTGAAGGACATCGGGCTGCCGGGCGAGATGAAGACCATCCTCGCTCAGGTGGTGGAGGCCGGCAAGGCCGCTGAGGCCAACGTGATCCGGCGCCGTGAAGAGACGGCGGCGACCCGCTCGCTGCTCAACACCGCCAAGGTGATGGAGGGCAATCCCTTCGCCCTGCGCATGAAGGAGCTCGAAACGCTGGAACGCGTG
This sequence comes from Myxococcota bacterium, assembly GCA_052034585.1. GTDB lineage: Bacteria > Myxococcota > Myxococcia > Myxococcales > Myxococcaceae > Xiheimicrobium. The sequence continues at coordinate 4,405 of JBPOIJ010000172.1, read as the reverse complement.
GCCGAGCGCATCGACAAGATCTCCGTGTTCGGGGGTCTGGACCAGGTGCTCAACGGGCTGGTAAAGCTCCGATGAGCGCCGCCCCGGCAGCGTCACAAGCGCTGCCGGGGCCTTCACAATGGAGAACAACATCATGGAAATCAACCACATCCACGAGGATGTCCCCGGCGGCGTGCCGCTGAAGATGTGGACGCGCGGCGTGCCCGTCGAAGACGAGGCCAAGCGCCAGCTGACCAACGCCGCGCGCCTGCCTATCGTCTTCAAGCACATCGCGGCCATGCCGGACGTGCACTTCGGCATCGGCGCCACCGTGGGCTCGGTGATCCCGACCCTCAAGGCCATCATCCCGGCCGCGGTGGGCGTGGACATCGGCTGCGGCATGATCGCCTGCAAGACCACGCTGACGGCCGAGGATCTGCCCGACAACCTGGGCCCGCTGCGCTCGGCCATCGAACGCGCGGTGCCGCACGGCCGCCAGCCCGGCAGCCGCGACCCGGGAGCGTGGCAGAAGGCGCCGGGATCGGTAAACACGGCCTGGGCGCAGCTGGAGCCGGAGTTCACCGAACTCTGCCGCGACTACCCCAAGCTGGAGAAGACCAACCACATCCAGCACCTGGGCACGCTGGGCACGGGCAACCACTTCATCGAGGTGTGCCTGGACGAGGCGGGCTTCGTCTGGTTCATGCTGCACTCGGGTTCGCGCGGCGTGGGCAACTTCATCGGCACGATGTTCATCGAGCTGGCGAAGCAGGACGCGATCCGCAACAACGCGAACCTGCCGGACCGTGACTTGGCCTACTTCGAGGAAGGCAGCCGCTACTTCGGTGACTACGTGCGCGCCGTGGGCTGGGCGCAGAAGTTCGCCGCCATCAACCGTGAGGTGATGATGAAGCGCGTGATCGACGCCGCGAAGACGGTGATCCGCAAGAACTTCCAGAGCCACGTCGAGGCGGTGAACTGCCACCACAACTACGTGAGCAGGGAACAGCACTTCGGCGAGGACGTCTACGTCACCCGCAAGGGCGCAGTGAGCGCGAAGGCCGGCCAGCTGGGCATCATTCCCGGCAGCATGGGCGCGCGCAGCTACATCGTGCGCGGCAAGGGCAACCCGGAGTCGTTCGAGAGCTGCTCGCACGGCGCCGGGCGCGTCATGAGCCGCGGCGAGGCCAAGCGCCGCTTCACGTTGGCCGACCACCGCGCCGCGACCGAAGGCGTCGAGTGTCGCAAGGACAAGGACGTGATCGACGAAACGCCCGCGGCCTACAAGGACATCGATGCGGTGATGGAAGCGCAGCGCGACCTGGTGGATGTGGTGCACACGCTGAAGCAGGTGGTGTGCGTGAAGGGCTGAGCAAGGACCGGCAGTCCAGATCTTGGGGCACTTCGCGCAGGCGGGGCGCCCCGGATTCGTTTCAGGCGCTGGCGCGCTTGAAGTTCAGTCTGGCGGCATAAGGGGCCGGTCGCTGCGGCCGGCCGAACGCACTTTGAACGCCATCAAGCTGACAGTCGGCCCGAAGGTCGGCGCCCCCAATGAACGTCGGCGAAGGGTCGGCTTGTCGCTATCGCTCAACTGGCTGAATGCGACGGTGCCACTGCTGACCGAGCATGTCTTCGGCGGCTTCTTCCTTCTTGCCATCCTGGAGCCTCCCGTGCCTGACGAGCTTACGCCTCGGCCGCCGGATCCGGCCCAACTAGCTCAGCAACCGACTGCAGCACCCGAGCCCACTCGCGCTCAAGCATCGTTCGCAGCTCGCCCTCCATAGTCATCCGCGACTCGTCCGAGAACCACTCCCGGCTGAACGCTGCAACGGCCTGGCGATAGCCACGGCTCCGGCCCCACTCGTCCACACAGCGTTGCCACAGCTCGGCAGCGGCCTTCAGTGCCTCACGGTACGAGGTCTGTGCCAGCAACTGCGCCTTGCTCTGCATCTGGTCAAAGCCGGCCTGCATGACGCGTTCCACCTGTGTCACCAGTTCGCTAGCCGCTGCTAGCTCGGGGTCGGCGCGTAGCAGCCTGCAGTGGTCGGCAAAGCCATCGACTCGCTTTCCGGCTGCCGTGACGCAGAGCTTCCGAGCGCCGAAGCCCAGTTGGTAGGAGTAGCTGAAGTTTCGCCACTCCCCATCGCGCCGAGTGGCGGCATACACCTGTGAGGCATTCGCCGAAACGATTTCTCCAAGCAGCCCTTCCTGCACCGAGCCTGGAGCGACAGGAAGCTGCACGCTCTCCTTGAGCCACAGGCGGAGCCGGCGCGAAGCCTCATCGAGTGCGGCCTGGTTGGCTTGCTCGCGTTGGTTTTCCAGTACGTCGCGAGCACCCTTGACTGCCGATGCCAGCTGCACGCGGAACGCGGCCCGGGCGCGCTGAAGCCCCTCGGTAATGAACTGCTGCGCCTGCCCAGGCTGGTCACTCAAGCAGTTGTAGAAGCCGATGCGGTAGTTCTTGAGCCCAAGGCTCGTCATGTTCATCAGCGCGTTTTCGCGTTTCAATTCGTAGCCGTCCTCCACGCTCTCGACTGGGCTACCCGTCGCGTCGTCCACTACGGCCAGCGCCTGGTCATGCTGCGCCAACACCAATACGGAAGAGTTGACCTCCAGCCCCCGCACGCCGCTGTCCTGGGCCCGGCTGAGCAATTGCAGCGAGAAGCCGCCAGGCGCCTCGTTGAAGGCCGAGCAGAGCACTGCCAGCGTGTGCGGGTCCTTCAGGTGCACTTCGAGGTCTTCACGCGCCGCGGTGGCGTGGATTCCCTTGGTGTCAATCAGCCGGACCGACAGGCCGTCGACCCTCAGCAGCGGCTTCTTCACCGTGACGTCGATGCGCCGCGGCAGCGTGAAGTCTGGGTTCTTGCCGTCGTTGATGCGACGGAACTCGTCTCGCAGCCACGCCTGCGGGCTCTTGCCTGATGCCGGCTCGTACCAGAGCTGGCGCCGGTCACGGGTGTGCAGGTTCATGCGGGAGAGTATTTCTGCGGTGAGCTCGCGGCTCGACGGCAACTTCTCGGCAAGTTCCTTGGCTGGGTCGAATACCACGCGCTTGCCGGCGGTATCCCGCGAGGTCTTGGATGCCAGGTCGGCCATGTTTCTGATGGCCCGTGCGACCTCGATGTAGGTCCCTTGGGACTCGCCTGAGCGTGTGCCTTCCTCCTCACCCGTGCTGGAACCGCGCAACAGGTGGTCGGCGAAGTCCCGGACGTCTTCGCGAATCTCGTCGGCAGAGCGCGGTTCAATCGAGATGCCGAACTGTGGACCGGACATCAGGTGCACTTCGCACAAGGTGGTTCCACCGGCACCGTCGGCCAGCACCGGCTGGAGCTTCCCGTCGTCGCGGCGGACCGTTAGGTCCGAAAATAGACAGATCGCGGTTGACTTGCCCACCCCGATCGCGCCTATGAAGGCAACCTGGTGCTCACGCTTGAGCAACAGCCCGGCGCAGCGCTTGAGCTCGTCCAGGAACTCCGCAATGCGGCGGCCAAAGGCCTGGGGCAGGTTCGGGTCCTGCCGGAGCTCATCTAGCTGCCTTGCCACCTGCTCTGCATCCCAGAGTACGTCCTGGTCGGCGTGGTCCAGGGCCGGCATCGGTAGGACGTGCCAGTCCCGCTGTAACGCCGCGGTGAGCCGTACTGCCTCGGCGGTGCCAATGGCCTTGAGGATGTCAACGACCTCCTCAAGGCTAACGGGCCGTTCGCCCGTCTCGATGCGCGACAGCACCGCACTGCTGAGCTTCACCTTCTCGGCAACGACCGACTGGGTTAGCTTGGCGTCATCACGCAGTTGGAAGAGGTACCGGCCCAGATCGGTCGGGTTCAACGTTGCAGACTGGTCAGCCATGATCATCTCCGAGAACGCTTGCGGTCATTGTCTAGCAAGTTTTCACAAAGAGTCAATCATCAAATGAAATGCGTTCACTTTGGGCGTCGTCCGGCGCGATAGGCCCTTACCGTCGAGTCGATTTCACCTTATATTCGACTCAATCGCTGAGTCGATAAGCGCGCCCATTCGACTCACATCCTCCTCGCTGCATGAAAGCCCGACCGCCCACCTACGTCTGGCAGCACCCGGACTGGCCCGACCTTCGGCATGACTGCGTTCGTGTCGGCGAAGCCCTGGCCAAGGCGCGCCGTGCGCAGGGCCTGGTCGAAGGCAAGCTCGCAGTCCTGGGCTTCGAACAACGCCTGGAACTGGCTGCAGAAGCCTGGAGCCAGGAGGCGTTGGCAACCTCAGCCATCGAGGGCGAGCGCCTGGACCTGGCCGCCGTACGCAGCTCGGTGGCGCGGCGGCTGGGCGTGGGTCAGCAGGATGGACCCAGCGCGCCGCGCAACGTGGAAGGCCTGCTCGACATCATGGACGACGCGGTCAGGCGCTGCCACGAACCGCTGACCCACGAGCGCCTGCACGCCTGGCATGCCGC
>JBPOIJ010000096.1:0-21014 GCA_052034585.1 Myxococcota bacterium | reverse complement strand
GCGCCGCTCGCGATCGGCGCGTTGATCATGTCTCGCCGAGCCGAGCGCGCCATCGCCACCGCGAAGCATGCGCCGAAGAAGCCCGACGAAGCGACGAAGGGCGAGCAGAAGGTGCAGGATCTCCTCGCCCTCGACACCTTGGAGCTCGAGGTGGGCTTCACGCTCCTTCCCTTCATCGACGTCGAGAAGGGCGGCGAGCTGCCAGGCCGGGTCACCGCGCTCCGCAAGCAGCTGGCGAGTGACTTCGGCCTGGTGCTGCCCTCGGTGCACCTCAAGGACAACCTCCGGCTCGACGGCCCCGAGTACCGGGTGAAGCTGCGTGGCATCGAGATCGGCCGCGGCGTCGTGCACGCGGGCCGGCTGATGTGCCTCGAGCCCAACGGCGGCACGCCCACCATCGAAGGCCTCGCCGCGAAGGACCCGACCTTCGGCCTCCCCGCGGTCTGGGTGATGCCCGAGCAGCGGCCTCAAGCCGAGGCGCGCGGCTACACGCTCGTCGACGGAACCTCGGTGATCACGACGCACCTCTCCGAGCTCATTCGCAAGAACGCCCACGAGCTCATCGGTCGCCAAGAGGTGCAGGAGCTGCTCGCCGCCTGCGCGAAGGAAGCGCCCAAGCTGGTCGAGGACACCGTGCCTGGCGTGGTGAGCCTGGGCGAGCTGGTGCGGGTGCTCCGTGGCTTGCTCCGCGAAGGCATCTCGGTGCGCGATCTGCGCACCATTCTCGAGGCGGTCGCCGACGCGGCGCCGCGCAGCAAGGACGCCCACTTCCTCGTCGAGCAGGTGCGGCGTCGGCTGGCGCGGCAGATCACCTCGCGGGTGTCGGACAAGGGTGTCGTGCACGCCCTCACCCTCGAGCGGCCGGCTGAAGACGCGCTCCGCCAGTCGCTCGGCCAGAACGACGGCGAGCCCACCCTGGCGCCCGATCTCGACACCGCGCGACGACTCATCGCCTCGCTCGAGACCCGCGCCTCGACGTTGGCCGCCGCCGGCCACTCGCCCGTGCTGCTCGCGCCGACCGATCTGCGCAAGCCGCTCTTCGACTTCGCGTCCCGCTTCGTCCCCGAGCTGTCCGTCATCTCCGCCCGCGAGCTGGTGCCCGGAACCACCATCGAGCCCGCAGGCACCGTCTCGCTGAACCCGTGAGGAGCGCCGCATGAGCACCTTCAGAACCTTCAGAGCCCCCGACAGCCGCTCGGCGCTGGCGATGGTGAAAGCCGCGCTCGGCCCCGACGCGATCATCATCGCGACGCGGGAGGTCTCGAACGGCCTCTTCAAGCCGAAGGAGATCGAGGTCACCGCCGCCATTCCCGAGCCGCAGCCGCAGTCGAAGGCGCTCGACACCAAGGCCTGGGTGATCGGTTCGCCGTCGCCCGCCGCGCAGGTGCCGCCCGCGCTCCAGCCCAAGCGCGCGACCGCCGAGTACGCCGCCGCGTCCAAGCCGGCGCAGCTGTCGTCCACCGAGCTCTCCCAGGCGATCGCGTCGGCGACCGAGCAGCCGAGCGCGCTCAACGACGAGCTGGTTCGGCTCCGCGGTGCCTTCGAGGCGATGCAGCGAGAGATGAAGGTGCTCACCCGACAGCACACCGAGGCCGCGCTCGATCTGCCCGGCGCAGCGACCGAGCTGTACGCCCACCTCCTGGGCCGCGGCGTCGAAGAAGCGCTCGCCAAGGAATGCCTCGATCAGGCGATCGGCACCGCGAAGGACGCGCGCGCCGAGCAGCTGCTCCCCGCGTTGCGCAACGCGGTCTCCGAGCGACTGGTGGCCGGCCGCGCGCCCTGGCTGCCCGATCAACGCCGCCGCACCATCGCCCTCGTCGGCCCCACCGGCGTCGGCAAGACCACGACCCTCGCGAAGATCGCCGCCAAGGCGATCATGGAGTCGAAGCTCAAGGTGGCGCTGATCACCATCGACACCTACCGCGTCGGCGCCAGCGAGCAGGTGCTCAAGTACGGCGAGATCATGTCGACGCCCACCTTCGTGGCGCGCGATCGCATCGAGCTCGGCCGCGCCCTCGAGCGCACCGCCAACGCCGATCTCGTGCTCGTCGACACCGCTGGGCGGAGCGTGAGCGAGGCGGTCGCACGACAAGCCGAGCTGCTCCGAACCGTCGAGGGCATGCAGCTGTACCTGGTGGTGAGCGCGGGCACTGGCGCTCGCGAGATGGCGGCCGCGGCCGAGCGCTATCGGCCGATGGCGCCCGAGCGGCTCATCGTCACCAAGGTGGACGAGGCCGTGGGCGCCGGGAGCGTTCTCTCGGCCTCGGTGCGCATCGGGCGCCCCATCGTCGCCGTCGCCGACGGGCAGCGCGTGCCCGAAGACTTGCATGGGCTGAGCACCACCGAGCTCGTCGATCTGATCGTCGGCGCGCCATCGACCGACGTCGCGAAGGCGGGAGGCCGCTGACATGGACCAGGCAATTGGACTTCGGGAGGCGATGAAGGAGCACCGCAAGTCGCAGCCCAAGCTGCGCGTCATCGGCGTCACCAGCGGGAAAGGAGGCGTCGGCAAGTCGAACGTCGCCGCCAACCTCGCCGTGCTCGCCGCGCGCACCGGCCTGCGGGTGTTGATCGTCGACGCCGATCTCGGCCTCGCCAACGTCGAGATCCTCTACGGGCTCAAGCCTCGCTACCACCTGGGCCATCTCCTCGATGGCGACGTGCCCGTGCGCGAGGTGCTCGCCGAGGGCCCCGAGGGCGTGCGGGTGCTCCCAGCAGGCCACGGCATTCAGACGCTCACCCGGCTCGACGAAGCCCAGCGCATGCGGCTGGTGGCGGCGATCGATCAGCTCGAGGAAGACTTCGACGTCATCTTCGTCGACGTCGGCGCGGGCATCGGTGACAACGTGCTCTTCTTCATCGGCGCCGCGCAGGAAGCGCTCCTCGTCGTCAGCCCCGAGCCCACCTCGCTCACCGACGCCTACGCGACCTTGAAGGTGCTCTGCCAGGAAGGCGGCGTTCGCTTCTTCAACGTCGTCGTCAACCAGGCGCCGAACGAGACCGTCGCGAAGGACATCTTCGAGAAGCTCGCCTCGGTGGTGAGCCGCTTCCTCGGCGCGAAGCTGCGCTGGCTGGGGTGGCTGCCGAGAGACGAGAACGTGCACCGCGCGGTCATGTCGCAGAAGCCGCTCGTCGGGCTGTTCCCGAGCTCGCCGGCGACGAGGGCGCTCGCAGGCGTGGCCGACACGCTCTTCCACGAGCCGCCACCGCTCCAGCTCGAGGGGGGCCTCAAGTTCCTCTGGAGCCGGCTGTTGCGCGAATCGAACGTTCACTGAGGGCGAGGGAGGCGTCATGACGCACCGAGCTGCCATTCGCTACGAGACCCAGGCGACGCCGCTCTCCGACGGCGACGTCGTGAAGCGCTACGGCTTCTTGATCGACCGCGTCGCCCGCCGAGTGAGCGCCAAGACGGCGAACGTCGTGTCGGTGGGTGATCTCTGGTCGGTGGGCGCGCTCGGGCTCCTCGACGCCTGGAAGCGCTTCGACGCCGGCCGCGCGGTGAAGTTCGAGAGCTTCGCCGAGCACCGGATTCGCGGCGCGATGATCGACGAGCTGCGCGAGATGGATCACCTGCCGAGGCGGCTCCGCGCCGACGCAGACAAGGCGCGCAAGGCCCGGCACGCCCTCGAGGCGGCGCTCGGCCGAGAACCGACCCAGGAGGAGCTGGCCCAGAAGCTCGGCCTGACGATCGAGGAGATCGATCAGCTCGAGGCCCTCGCTCAGCCGGCGATGCCGCTCAGCCCCGAAATTCCCATCGCGAGCCACGAGGCCCGCCAGGACGATCGGCTCGATCACGCCCAGGTGGTCCAACACCTCACCAAGGCGATCGAGCAGCTCCCCGAGCGCCTCGCGCTCCTCCTCTCGCTCCACTACGTCGAGGGGCTCACCTACAAGGAGATCGCCCAGGCGCTCTCGGTCTCGGAGGCGCGGATCTGCCAGCTGCACGGCGACGCGCTCAAGCGGCTGCGCGAGATCCTCACCGAGCCCGATCAGGGCAGGTGAAGCAGCACACCCGAGGCGCCCGACGCATAGACGTCGTCGACGCTCGAGCCCCACAGCCCGTAGAGAATCTGGGTGCCAGCCGTCGACAGCTCGGTCCAGGTGTCACCCGAGTTGGTCGAGCGAAAGACCTGCCCCTGCTGAGTCGAGACGAAGACCTCGGCCCCCACGCCCCAGACGTCGGTCACGTCCGCGCTGCTGGGCGCGGGCAGCTTCGTCCAGGTGTTGTTGCCCATCGACCGAATGACCGTACCCGCCTGGCCACATGCGTAGACCGCCCCGCCGGTGCCGAAGACGGCGAAGTACTCGACGACGGGCACGCTCATCGCGCGCTCCCAGGAGTTCCCGCGATCGGGCGATCGGAAGACCGCGCCGCCCTCACCCACGACGTAGATCGCGCTCGCGTCACCCCACACCGAGTTGAAGGTCAGGCCCATTCCGGCGTCGTTCGCGACGAAGCGCCGCGTCTGCCAGCTCATGCCGCCGTTGGTGGACTTGCCGATGTACTCGGTGGTGCCGACGGTGATCAGCTCGTTCGCCGACGAGCCCCAGATCGCCTTGAGCACGCGGCGCATCACCTGGGGGTGTTCGGTCCACGTCTGGCCGCCGTTCTGGGTCTCGAGGAGGCTGCCCGAGCCCCCGACGATGAAGGCCCGCCCCGGTGAAGGGCTGTAGACCCCGTACCGCGTCTCGATGCCCGGCAGGAGGAGCGTCTGCCAGGTGGCGCCGCGATCGGTGCTGCGCAAGGCCGTCATCGCCGAGCCAACGACCCACACCTCGTCGGCCGACGAGCCGGTGATGTCGTACCAGGTGCCCATGCCGGTGCCGGTGAGCTTGCGGAAGGTGCGGGTGCAGCGGCCGCCGGCGATGCAGATCTGCGCGGTGCCGCACGTGGCCCCCAGCTTGGTGTTCGTCCACGCCGAGGGGTTCAGGGCGAGATCACAGAACTGACACGTTCCGAACTCGGGGTTGGGGTTGGTCGCCATCGGCTGCACCTTCACGCCGTCGATGGTGCACTCGGTGGGCTTGGGAGGCGTCATCATCCCGCAGGCCGGCGCGAGGACCACGGCGCCGACGATCAACCAACGAACGATGCCAGTCATGGCCCCGTGTTCTGCCGCGAAGCACCGCCTGCTTCAATGGTGGCTGCTGACCTGACGCAACCCGTCACCTCGGGAAACGTTTGTTCGCCGCCGGGTTTGGGGTAGTCGCCTCGGTCGTATGAACCGGGCGTACCTCGACCATCTCCAGGCCCAGCTCGACGACATCGAGCGACAGGGCCTCGCCAAGCGCGAGCGGATCATCACCTCACCGCAGCGCGCGCGGCTCACCGTCCAAGGCGGCAAGGAGGTCGTGAACTTCTGCGCCAACAACTACCTCGGCCTCGCCGACTCGCCCGAGCTGATCGCCGCCGCCAAGGAAGGCCTCGATCGCCACGGCTTCGGCATGGCCTCGGTGCGCTTCATCTGCGGCACCCAAGACGTGCACAAGGAACTCGAAGCGCGGCTTTCGGCGTTCCTCGGCACCGACGACACGATCCTCTTCTCTTCCTGCTGGGACGCGAACGGCGGCATCTTCGAGATCGTGCTCGGCGAAGAAGACGCGGTGATCTCCGACGCGCTCAACCACGCCTCGATCATCGACGGAGTGCGGCTGTCGAAGGCCAAGCGCTTTCGCTACGCGAACAACGATCTGAAGGATCTCGAGGCCCAGCTCGAGGCCGCCAAGGCCGCGAAGGCTCGCTTCACGATGGTGGTGACCGACGGCGTCTTCTCGATGGACGGGGTGATCGCCAACCTCTCCGGCATCTGCGACCTCGCCGAGAAGTACGGTGCGCTGGTGATGGTGGACGACTCACACGCGGTGGGCTTCACCGGCGCCAAGGGCCGCGGTTCTCACGAGCTGCGAGGCGTGCTGGGGCGCGTCGACGTGCTCACCGGCACCCTGGGCAAGGCGCTCGGCGGAGCATCGGGCGGCTACGTCTCGGGGCGAAAGGAGATCGTGCAGCTCCTCCGTCAGCGCGCGCGGCCGTACCTGTTCTCGAACTCGCTGATGCCGGCGATCGCGCACGCCACCCTCGCCTGCCTGAACCTGCTCGAGAAGAGCGATGGGCGCCGCGAGCAGCTCCGCGCGAACGCCGCCCACTTCCGCGCCCAGATGACGAAGGCCGGCTTCACCCTCGCCGGCGAAGGGCACCCGGTCATCCCCGTGATGATCGGCGATGCCGCGCTGGCCTCGAGCTTCGCCGACAAGCTACTCGAGGAGGGCATCTACGTCGTCGGCTTCAGCTTCCCCGTCGTGCCCAAGGGCCAGGCGCGCATCCGCACCCAGATGTCGGCGGCGCACACGACGGAGCAGCTCGACCGCGCGATCGCCGCGTTCACCAAGATCGGAAAGCAGCTGGGCATCGTCTGACGCAACAAGGAGTCGCACATGAAGGCGCTGGTGAAGTCGAAGAAGGAACCCGGGCTCTGGCTCGAGGAGCTGCCGGTTCCCAAGTGCGGGCCGAACGACGTGCTGATCAAGGTGCGGCAGACCGGCATCTGCGGCACCGACATTCACATCTACAACTGGGACGAGTGGAGCCAGCGCACGATCCCCGTGCCGATGGGCATCGGCCACGAGTTCATGGGTGAGGTCGCCGAGGTCGGCAGCGAGGTGAGCGGCTTCAAGGTGGGCGATCGGGTCTCCGCCGAGGGCCACCTCACCTGCGGCAGCTGCCGCAACTGCCGCGCCGGCAAGCGCCACCTCTGCCGCAACACGATCGGCCTGGGCGTCAACCGCCAGGGCAGCTTCGCCGAGTTCGTCACCCTTCCGGCGTTCAACGTCTTCAAGCTGCCGGCCGAGGTGCCCGATCACATCGCCGCGTTCTTCGACCCGCTCGGCAACGCCGTGCACACCGCGCTCTCCTTCGAGCTCGTCGGCGAGGACGTGCTGATCACCGGCGCCGGGCCCATCGGCCTGATGGCGATCCCCATCTGCAAGAAGATCGGCGCGCGCCACGTGGTGATCACCGACGTCAACGAGTACCGGCTCGAGCTCGCCCGCAAGCTGGGCGCGACGCGGGCAGTGAACGTCGCCAAGGAGCCCCTCGAAGGCGTGATGAAGGCGCTCGGCATGGTCGAGGGCTTCGACGTCGGCCTCGAGATGAGCGGCAACGGCGCCGCGTTCAAGCAGATGTTCAAGGCGATGAACCACGGCGGGCGGGTCGCCATCCTCGGCATCCCCGCGACCGAGATCGCGATCGACTGGAGCCAGGTGATCTTCAAGGGCCTCATCCTCAAGGGCATCTACGGCCGGGAGATGTTCGAGACCTGGTACAAGATGACCGCGATGATCCAGAGCGGCCTCGACGTGTCGCCCGTCGTCACCCACCGCTTCCCGATCTCCGAGTTCAAGCAGGGCTTCGAGGTGATGCGCACCGGCCAGAGCGGCAAGGTCGTTCTCGATTGGACGAAGTGAGATGAGCGCGAAGCGGAAGTTCCAGGCGGTGCCGGCTCCGGCGACGATCGAGTCCGCCGAGATCGCCGCTGCACGGGCCGCCGCGAGCGATCGGCCACCCAAGCGCTCGAAGCGGAAGGACAAGAAGCTCTTCGTCGCGATGGCCGGGAACATCGGCGCCGGGAAGACGACCGCCGCGAAGATGGTGAGCCAGAAGTTCGGCTACGAGCTGTTCGACGAGCCCGTCATCGATAACCGCTTCCTCAAGGACTACTACGCCGAGATGAAGCGCTGGAGCTTCACTCTCCAGCTCGAGTTCCTCATTCGCCGCGTCGAGCACCACGAGCTCATTCACAAGGTGCCGAAGAGCTGCATTCAAGATCGCACGCTCTACGAAGACCCGGAGATCTTCGCCAAGTACCTCCATGGCCTCGGCTTCATGAACGACGCCGAGCTGGAGCTGTACTTCGAGTACTTTCAGCGGCTGTCGAAGACGATCGCCCACCCCGACAAGGTCATCTGCTTCGACGTGCCCAACGTGCAGGTGCTCCTCGATCGGATCAAGAAGCGCGGCCGCGAGGAGGAGAAGGGCATTCAGAGCCAGTTCCTCCGCGGGCTCTCGGGCTACTACGCGACGTTCCCGATGGTGCTGCAGGGGAAATACGGCATCGATGTGCTCACCTTCGACGTGACGAGTCTGGACATTCGTTCGGGGAAGGGCCGGGACGCCTTCCTCGACGCGGTGTCCGACTTTCTGGCCGATTGACCCCCGAGGATTCATGAAACGACTGTGGCTGTGGGCGGCTTGTTCGATCGTCGGGTGTGGCGCACCTGGCACTCAGGCTGACGGTGGCGCGGGAGGTGGCCAGACGGGTGGCGGGCTCTCGTCCTCCGGCGGAGGAAGCAGCGGGGGCGGATCGGCCGGCGGGGCTGCGGCCGGAGGCACCACGGCGGGAGGCACCGGAGGCGGCTCGAGCACCGCGGGCGGCACGGCGCAGGCGAGCTTCGAGCCGATGGCACCCGGCTGGTCGTGGACCTACGACACCACCGATCCACTCGCCGACGGCGGCACCCAGCTCGGCAGCAAGATCGTCACCGTTCAGACGCAGGAAGCGGTTCCTGGAAAGGCGGGCGTGACGGGCTGGAAGCTGCACACGCTCGTCCCCGGCTCGCAGACGCAGCTCACCTGGCAAGAGGAGAGCTCGATCGCCATCGTCCGCCACCGTGACGACACCTTCCTGCTCGATGGTGGCGTGATCGATTCGACCCTCTACGCGCCCTCGAAGATCCGCATTCGCACCGTCGCCGCCGACGTGATGACGGCCGCGACGTACGTCGAGAACTACGCCGAGACGGTCACCCAACCCGGCATGCAGCCCTCCACCGCGACCCGAATGATCACCTGGCGAGTCATCAACGGCGCCGAGCAGATCACCGTTCCGGCCGGCACCTTCACCGCCGTGCACCTCGAGCGGAAGCGCGGCGCGACCGCCGACAAGGAGTACTGGTTCGTTCGCGGCGTCGGGAAGGTGCGCGAGCTGGCGATCGGCACCAACCGGGTCGAGGTGCTCCGCAGCTACACGCACCCCTGACGCGAGGTCGGTTCATCAGCTCGCCTGCTTCAGCGCTCGAGCCGGGGGAGCAAATAGCCCAGCGAGCGCTCGAAGCGGTAGTTGACGCCCATGTGCCCGTCCTCGAACTCCTCGTGGACGTGCTCGACCCCTCCCTGCCGGAACTCCTCGCTCAAGAGCCTCGCGCCCCAGCGCAGGTTGAACTCGTCGCGGGTACCGCAGTCGATGAAGATCGTCTTGAGCTTCTTGTAGACGTCGAGGTGCTTCGGCGTGAACCGCACCGGATCGTGCACGAGCCAGCGGTTCCACACGTCGACGCGCAGCCGGCCCGTCTGGAGATCGATCGGCAGCTCGAGCCCGAGCGGCTCACCCTTCTTCGGTGAGTAGGCCGCCGCCATCGCGAGCATGTTGACGACCGTGTGATCGTCGCCCTTCATCTTGGTGGCCATCGCTCGGTTGATGAAGTCGCGGTACCAGTTCTCGACGCCGCCCGCCTTGAGGAGCGGCCCCGCCGCCTGGGGCAGTTCGTGGAGGTAGCAGTACTCGAAGCCCGCGTCGCCCGAGTGCACCCCGATGTGGCTGAAGAGATCGGGGTGGAAGCGGCTGATCACCAGCGCGCCGTAGCCGCCCGACGACTTGCCCACGATCGCGCGCGCCCCCGCCCGGTGAACGGTGCGGAAGGTGCGATCGACGAAGCTCACCAGATCGCGCGCCACGTAGTCGCGGTAGCGGCCGATGCCCTCGCTGTTGATCCACTGGCTGCCGCCGAGCGAGGTCCACCCGTCGGCGAAGACGCCGATGCACGGCGGCGCGCCCTCGGAGATCAAGTGATCGAGCCGCTCCGGCACCGTGCGGGTGAAGGGCGTGGTGTTGAGCCACTGCATGCCCGTGCCCGTGAAGCCGTGGAGGAAATACACCACCGGGTAGCGGGTCTCGGGAGACTCCGAATAGCCAGGCGGGAGGTAGACCGGAATCGTACGCGTCGCCGGATCGTTGAGCGGGTTGCCCTCGAGCGAGCCTGCGAACACCTGGAAGAGCTGAATCGTCCCCTTCATCACTGCCCCTTCTTCGTGCGGCCGAACCGCTTCATCACCTCTTGCAGATCGAGCCACGCCAGCCGCTTCTCCTCGGGCTGCCGGAGGAGGTACGCCGGGTGGAACGTCGGCATCAACGCGATGCCCTGGTAGGTGCGCCACTGGCCGCGCAGCCGGGTGATCGCCGTGCTCTCACGCAGGAGCGTCTGCGCCGCGAACTTGCCCAAGGTGACGATCACCTTCGGCTGAATCGAGGCGAGCTGGGCGCGGAGGAACGGCTCACAGGCCTCGATCTCGTCGGGCTCGGGGTTGCGGTTGTTGGGCGGGCGGCACTTGACGACGTTGCAGATGTAGACGTCGTCGCGGCGAAACGTCATCGCCTCGATCATCTTCGTGAGCAGCTGGCCGGCCTTGCCGACGAAGGGCACGCCCTGACGATCTTCTTCTTCGCCAGGCGCTTCCCCGACGAAGACGAGCTCGGCCCGCGGGTTTCCGACCCCGAAGACGATGCTGTGCCGGCCGAGCTTGCACAGCTTGCAGCGCTGGCAATCGCCCAGCTCGCGGCGGATCTCGTCGAGCGTGCGCCGCGCCCCGGAGTCGGTCACCGGCGCGGCGGCTGGAGCCTGCGCCTTCACCGGAGGAGCCACCGGAACGGCCTTCGTCGGCGCCGGCTGGTTCACCGGGGCCTTGGCCTGGCGGTCGGCGAAGATCGTTCGCGAGCCGTCTGCTTCCTGCCAGGCGAGGTGCCTGCGGAGCTCGAGCGCGACGGTGGAGAGTTCGTCAGACATCGCCGAGCACCCTACCCGACGCCGGGCGCGGCGGGCTTCGAAATCAGGCGCTCGACGATCACCTCGAAGATCGCCTTGGCCACCTCCGCCTTCGAGCCTCGCGCAGCGAGCACCTCACCTGCCGCGTCGAAGACCGTCACCTCGTTGGAGTCGGTACCAAACCCCACTCCGCGCCTCGAGACGTCGTTGGCGACGATGAGATCGAGCCGCTTCTTCTCGAGCTTCCCCTTCGCGTACTGGGCGACGTCGTTCGTCTCGGCGGCGAACCCCACCAGGAACGGCCGTCGCGAGTTCGCGTGCACCTTCGCCGAGGCGGTCGCCAGCACGTCGGGCGTGCGGACCAACGTCACCGTCTCGGGCCCCTCGCCCTTCTTGGTCTTCAGCGGACTGACGCTCGCTGGCTTCCAGTCGCTCACCGCCGCCGCGGCGACGAGGAGATCGACGCCCTCGACCCGGGCCATCACCGCCGAGAGCATCTCGTCGGCCGAGGTGACGGGCACCACCGAGATTCCCTTCGGCGGCGGGGTCTCGACTGGCCCAGCGACCACCGTCACCGACGCTCCCAACGCGCGCGCGGCGGCAGCCATCGCGAAGCCCATCTTCCCGCTCGAGGGGTTCGAGATGAAACGAACGGGATCGAACGACTCCCGGGTCGGCCCGGTCGTCACCAACACGCGCTTGCCGGCCAGCGGGCCGGAGGACCCGATCGCCACCACGGCCGTCACGATGTCCTTCAGCTCGGCGAGCCGGCCCATGCCGACGTCGCCATCGGCGAGCGGCCCCGAGACTGGCCCCACCACCCGGTACTTGGGCTGCGCGAGCAAGGCGAGCAGGTTCGATTGGGTCTCGGCGTTCTCCCACATCGCGGTGTTCATCGCCGGCGCGAGGAGCACCGGCCCGCGGAACGCGAGGAGCGCGGTGGTGACGGCGTCGTTTCCCAACCCGTGTCGAATGCGCGCGAGCAGATCGGCCGTCGCGGGCGCGATCACGACGAGATCGGCCCAGCGCGCGAGCTCGAGGTGCCCGTAGTGCTGCTCTTGTCTGGCGTCGAACACGTCGGTGAAGACCGGGTGCCCCGAGAGGCTCTGCATCGTGAGCGGGGTGACGAACTCACGCGCCCCGGCGGTCATCGCGACCCGCACCTCGGCGCCGGCCCTTCGCAGCTCGCGCACGAGATCGCACGCCTTGTACGCCGCGATGCCTCCGCCGACGGCGACGGCGACGTTGCGACCTGTCAGCGACTCCACCATGCCGGGGTGCCTACCACACCGATCGCCCATCATCAGCGTCTGGTCAGTCTTCGACCTGTGGCACTGCAGGCGCTTCGCTCGGCCGATCGAGATCGACGGGGAACGGCTCCTTGATGGTGTCGATCTCGCGGATGAGCTGATGGTGTCTCCCGCCCATGCCGAGGCTTGCGCCGACGCTGCTCAGGCGCTTGGGCATCACCTCGACCTGGGTGCCGCCGATCGAGAGCGACACCGGGGCGCTGACGACCTCTCCGACGTAGCTCGCGTGGACCTGGTAGCTCGAGCAGGCGAGGCCCCGCCCGACGAAGGCCGCCCCTTCCGCCGAGAGCTCGATCACCCCCGCCGCCGGCCGCGGAGGCAGCCCGCCCATCATCTCGTCGTCGACCCCCGGCTCCCAGCTCACTCCCGCGGGGACGAGGTAGACCGCGTTCGGCATCGGCGCGCCCCGCACCGTCACCTCGCAGGCCCCATCTGCGGCACCGAGCTCGATGCGCTGCTCGCGCCCGCTGATCTTGATCGAGGAGAACGCGCGGCTCGCCCGGGTGCCGAACTGCCAGAAGCCTGGGCTCATGGTGAGGCTGAAGCGGCCCTGCACGTCGGTGTCGACCTGCACTTCCTGATCGTCCGGCCCCCGCGCGATCACCGTGGTGACGATGGTGCGCCCGGTACCTCGCACCACGCCCTCGACCCGCGTCGGCCCACCGAGCACGATCTCGATCGGCCCCTTCGCCCCCGCCGGCACCTCGGCGACGGCGGCGAGCTCGCCGGAGCGCGCGTCGATCTGAATCGGCCCGGAGCCTTCCAGCAGGTTCACCTCGAACTTCCCTTCCCCGTCGGTGGTGACCTCACCGAGATCGAACGCCGGCGAGCTGAGCCGCGCCGAGCTGACCGGCCGGTGCTCCGGGTCGAGGACGACGCCAGTGAGCGGAGGCTTCGCGACCAGCACGATGTCGCCCACGTCCGGGCGGCCCTCCGTCTTCACTTCGACCGAGGCGCCAGCGAAGTCGCTCACCAAGAGCACGCCGCGCTTGTCGATCTTCGCCTCGAAGCGCCCGTCCTCGCTGTAGTGCTCGACGCCGTTGATCATGAACTCGACGAGCGGCTCGTGGTGCTCGTTCAACACCCGCCCCATCACGTCGGCACCTGCGACCGCCGTCACCCGCGCGTTCTTCGTGCCTGCGGTGAGGGTCGCCGGGCTGAGCTCGACGAACTCCTCGTGGGTGATCGTGAGCTCGACCTTCTGCCCTGGCTCGAAGCCGGTGAGCGTGAAGGAGCCGTCGTCGGCGGTCTCGGCCGACTGGCTCCCGTCCTTGGTGGCGATCATCGCGAAGACGACCGGCGCGCCGTGTTCGTCGACCGCCACTGCCTCGATCGTCGCCGCCGCCCGCAGGCGAACGGTGGCGTGCGCCTGATCGCCACTTCGCACGGTGAGCTCCTGTGACTCGCGAAGGAACTCGGTGTCGCGCTCGTCGATCTCGAGCCGATAGCGCCCGGGCATCAGCCCTTCGAAGAGCGCCTTGCCGTCTTCGTCCGTCTGCGCCGAGTCCGGCTCGACGCTCTCCGCGCCCGCCATCAGCACCTGGGCGCCAACGGCCGGGTGCCCGTCGACTCCGAGGACGAGCACCTCGGCCGTCCCGAGCGGCACCAGGGTGAGCGTCACCTCTCCAGTGGGCACCTTCACGACCGCGCGCGCGAAGTGGTTCTCGGCATCGCTCGCTTCGATTGTCCACGAGCCCTCCTCGTCGACGTGGAGCTTGAACCGCCCATCGGCACCAGTGACGACCCCTGCCGGCTCGTTCGGAACGTCGGCGAACACCTGAACGGTCGCGTCCTCCACCGGCTGCCCGGAGCCGTCGACGACCTTCCCCACCACCACCGGCGCCTCGGCCAGCACCACCTCGAGATCGGTGTCACCCGGCGCGAGGTCGATCGACTGGGAGCGGGTGCGGAAGCCTGGGGCCGAGACCTTCAGCACGCCCGGGCCCTCGCCCAGCGGTCCCAGCTCGAGCCGCTGCCCCTCTTCGGTCGCGCTCACCTCGGCCGAGTCGTTCGGCTGCGTCAACAAGGCGCTCGCCTCGGGAATCGGGTTGCCCTGCTCGTCCACCACGGTGACGAAGAGCTTCCCGGCGCGCTTCACCGGCAGGTTGATCGTCACTCGACCGCCCTCGGGAAGCTGCCCGTCGGCGGTGCCCAGGTAGCCCGGCTCGGTGACTTGCACCGACACGTAGCCGGGGCGCTCGGCTTCGAAGATCACCTTCCCGTCGCGCATCACCGCCTCGCGCGGGTGGCGCTTGGCCAGCTGGAGCCGGAAGTTGCCCACCGACACCGGAGCCGTGACTTCGATGGTGCCCTCGCGGAGGAGCACGATCGGCAGCTCCTCCTGGTAGGCCTCGAGCTCGACGGGCTGGGGGAAGTAGCCGTCTGCCTCGAGGATCGCCCAGGTGTCACTGCCCCCGACGGACACGGTGAGGCGCCCGTCTCCGTTCGCAGCGGCCTCTCGCACTTCGTTCGAGGCGACGTCGACGATCGTCGCCCGCACTCCGCTCAGGGGAAGCCCCTCGCCGTTGCTCACGATGAGGGTGGTGGAGGGCCGAGTGACGACCTCCGGAAGGTAGAGGTCGCCGACCGCTCCGGCCTGCACCACGGAGTACGGCGCTCGGCCGGGGAGCTCGACCCGAACGAGGAAGCTGGTCGGCCACGCCCGCTCCGCGAAGGTGACCTGCCCCTGATCGTCGGCGCTCTGCTCGGCCAACACGGTGGCCTTGGAGTGCCCTGCGCGGAGGGCGGCCGCGCCAGTGGTGAGGTGTCGTCGATCGTCGCAGGCGAAGATCGGGTGCGCGTCAGGTCCGCCGCTCCCGCTCAGGACGGTGGACTCGACGATGCTCACCTTCGCCTTCGCGGCCGGGGTCGAGTCCGGGAGGTAGACGTGAAAGGCGAGGCCTTGTGGCCGCACCGGCTCGGCGGCGCGCGGATCGGCGGGCGGATCGTCGCTCTGCCAGAACCACTTCGAGCGCCGCGGGGCCTCCTCGGCTTCCTCGAAGGATCGCCCCTCGTCGATCTCCGGAGGCGCGGGGTGACTCAGCTTCCACGCCGCGACCGCCACCGCGAAGAGCACGCAGGAGACGCCGGCGATGGTGAGGTGAGCGCGCTTCATCGAACGAGGTTGATCTCTTGCGGAGCGGGAACGTCGACCGGCATCACCACCGGCCCGCGCTCGGTGGCGTCGTAGAAGCTCCCGGACACGAGGGTGTACCGGCCAGGCGCGAGGCCAGTGAGGACGAGGTGCTCTGGCGGCTGAAACACCATCTGGGCATAGGGAGAACGCATGAGCTCGAGCGGAGGGTTCCCGACGGCTCGAAGCTCACCACGAACGAGCCAGAGGGCGGTACCCCGGCCCGGCGCCACATGGACGGGCAGCGAGCCCGAGCCGGGAGCGGGACCGAAGTCGATCCGGTTCTCTCGATCGTGCACCTCGACGAGCACCGCGAGCTCCAAGGGCCGCAGCCCATGCACCACGAGCCGATAGTGCCCGGGCGACAGCTCGACGGAGTAGGTGCCGTCGACGGCGGTCACCGCCGAGATCGTCTCGTTGCGCTCCGTCTGAATGCCCGACACCTCGACGCCCGCCGCCGGCTGCCCTTCGGAGAGCCACACCGTGCCCGAGAGCCGCACCGCCGGCTTCAAGGTGAGCACGAGGCTCTGCCCGATCTCGGCCTGCACGCTCTGTGCGTCGGTGCGGCGGCCCTTCTTGGCGACCACCACGAAGCTGTGCTGGTACGGAGGCTGGGGGAGGCTGAACTTGCCGTTCGCGTCGGTGGTGACGGACTCCTCGCAGGTGTCGCAGCTGACGATCGCGTCGGGCACGCTGGCGCCCGAATCGTCCTTCACCACCCCCGACACCATCGGCCGGCGACGGAGATCGAAGTCGCCGAGTTGGGGCGTGTTCGGTCGCTCGACGATGAGGGGCTCGAAGCCCGCCGACTCGATCGTCAGCACGACTCGCCCATCGGCGCTGGCGAGGGGCAACTCGAAGGTGCCGTCGTTGGTGCTGACCTCATGGGCGTCGACCCGAAACCGCTTGAGCGGCTGGCCTGCGCCCAACACCCGCCCGCGGAACACCGGCTGCCGGCTCACCACCACTCTCACCGGCGGGTTCCCCGACGTCCACGTCACCCGCTCGAGCTGATCGAAGCCGCGCTGGTTGACCCGCACGGTCCAGACCACCTTTGGCCGCAGCGGCCCCAGCGTGAAGGCACCGGCGGCGTCACTGACCGCGGGCTCGGTTCCACGGGGCATCACCCCCACCGACACTCCGCTCACCGGCGCACCCAAGGTGTCGACGACGAGGCCCGAGAGCCGAACGCCCGTCTGGACCTGGGCGGTGAGCCGCACGAGCTGCCCCTCTTCCACCTTCACCGGCTGTCGCTCCGAGGGCAGGAACTCGGGGTGCGTCGCGATGACGGTGTACGAGCCGGGTGGCATCCCTCGCATGAGCACGACCCCGTCGGCACTCGAGACGCGATCGCTCCGGAAGTTCCCCTCGCCGTTGAACATCACCACGCTGGCGCCTTCGATCCGCCGGCCTTCGTTCATCACGGTGATCTCGCAGCCAGCGCGCGGCTCGAGCTGCAGGCTGACGTCCTCCTTCGGCGCGGTGACCTTCACCTCGCCGCCACCCCAATCGGAGTGGTGCGCCTGGAGCGAATAGAGCCCTGGTGAGGGCACCGTCGCGCGGAACCGCCCGTCTTGACCGCTGATCACCGATTCACCGAGCGGAGACACCAGCACCGACACGCCCGGCGCCGCCCGCCCGTACTCGTCGATCACCTTGCCGGCGATCGTCATGCCGCGGGTGAGGGTCAGCTCGAGCGGGGCCTCGCCCTCCTTCACCTTCGCCGGGGCGGTCACCGCGGTGAAGCCCTCGGCCTGCGCCCGCACCAGGTAGTCGCCCGCTGCCACCGGCCCCAAGACGGCGAGCTCACCGGTGCGCAGCCGCCGCTTGAAGATGGGCTCCGAGGCGGTGGTGAGCAGCTCGACCGTCGGATCGGGAACGGGCTGCTCCTGCTCGTCGAGCACGGTGACCGCGAGCCGCCCGCCGCGCTCGAGTACGAGGGTGATCGAGGTCGTCGCCTCCGAGAGGGTCACCGCCTGAGGTGCTGACGAGAGCTCACCGGACACCGCGGACGCCATCAGCGAGCCAGGCGACAGCCCCGAGACGATCGCCATTCCGTCCTTCGCCACCACGTCCTTCGCGAGGTGGCCGTTCACCAGCCGCACTGTCCCGGGCAGGGGCTTGCGATCGCTCCCCACCAGGCGCACTTCGAGGGTCCGTGGCCGAACGAGGGAGAGCACGACGAGCTCGGGGCCGGCCTGCACTTCGCTCCGCCACCCGGGCAGCCAACCAGCCGCGCTCGCCTGCACGTAGAACGGGCCCTCGCCCAAGCCCTGCAGGGTGAAGCGACCTTGATCGTCCGACTTCGTCTCCAGCACCTTCGCGAGCCGGCGAGACACCGCGCGCACCGTCGCCACCACCGGAACGCCGAACTCGTCGCGCACGACGCCCGACAGCGTGCGCACCTCGGGGAGGAACAGCTCGACGGGATCGCCGGGCGCCGCTCGCTCCTTCACCCCCAGCCCGTGCCCCACCGCCTCGCCCCAGACGGTGAAGGAGACGCCGAGGAGGTGCTCGAAGCGAAACCGCCCTTCCGCGTCGGACGTGGTGGTGGTCGCCGCGACGAGCTCGCCTTCGTGCGTGTGGAGGAGCCCTTCGATCAGCGTCGCCGACTCGCGCGCCCGGCACGAGAGCAACGGCTCCTGACAGTACCCGCACTGCACCGAGGTGAGGCTGCGCTGATCGGTCGACGCCAGCGAGAGGGTCGCACCCGCGATCGCACGGCCCGAGGCGTCCTTGACCGTCCCTGAGAGGGTGAGCCCCTGCGCGTTCGGCGCCCGCACCTCAACCGGGGTGAACTGCGGCGGCGGGGGCGTGGAGGGCTGCGAATCGACCGGCGCTTGCTGCAGCTCAGGCGGTGGTCTCGACACCCACACGATCGCACCGACCACGAGGCCGCCAAGCACGAGGGCGACGACTGCGGCGGGGGCACGACGCATGGGAAGAGGAGCCTCCCTGGTGTTGATCCGTTAACTGCCCGAACCGTGCAGACACCGGAAACCGCGGACTTGTTCCCTCAGAAGTCGTAGCGAATCATCGCGCTGCCGCCCAGCACCCTCGCCGAGTAGGTGTACGAGGGCAGCACGTCGAACGACGGCTTGGTCGCCTCTCGCTGGAGAATGAAGGCCGTCTGGAAGGCGAGATCGACCTGGATCGGGTGCTGAAACACCTCGAGCGGATCGGGGAAGTTGAAGCCGATGCCACCGGCGAGGCCGACGGTGTTCCCGTCGAGCAGGTTCGTGCCGGCGACGTTCTGCAAGGGCACGGGCGTGGGCCGGTAGGAGCCACCGAGGCGCGCCGCGAAGCGCTCCGAGAAGCGGTACTCGCCGCCCAGCCGAACTCCCAGGGTGTTGGTGAACCCAGGAGAGGTCGCGGGCGCGTTCAGATCGAGCGCCTTGTCGATGCCGAGCGCGGCGAGGGTGGGCCCCGAGAGATCGACGCTGAGGGAGACGTAGGGTGAGGGCGCCGTGCTCCAGTGCTGGTACTCGCCATCGAGCGACACGGTGAGCTGCTCGGTGATGTCCCAGGCCGCCCCGAAGGACACCTGATGCGGTTGGTAGTGGGAGATCGCGTTCACCGACAAGTTGAGGGTGCCGATGCCCTCGAGATCGACGATCGCGGGGATCGTCACCGGCAGCATGATCTCGTAGCGGTAGGTCGCCCCGAAGCGCAGCTGCGGAATCGGAGTGACCGCGACGCCAAAGGTGGGCGCGATGCGGGTGGTGAGCGAGGCGTCGAGCTCCTTCACCTTCACGTTTCGAGAGAAGAGATCGACCCGCGCCAGGGCTCCGCCGCCGCCAGCCACCCGCCCCTGGAGGTTCGCCAGCACCGACACGCCCGGCCCGAAGCTGAACCAATCGGTCACCTTGATGCCCGCCGCGACGTGCAAGACGAAGCGCTCGAGGTTGCCGTTGTAGCGATACCAGTACGGCGTGGTGGCGTCGGGCGCGTTCACCCGCACGAAGACGCTCGTCGGCAAGTAGAGGCCCAGGCCGATCGAGAGGTGGTTCTTCACCTTGCCGCCGATGGGGAAGACGAAGCCGGTGGTGGTGCCGACGTTGTCGGGCGCTTCGCACTGGCTGCAGTCGATCGGCTTGGCGAGGTCCTTCGAGATGATCTCCGGGATCAGGCGATGGAACTGAAAGGCGAACCCGAAGTTGAGCTCCTTGCGGCGGGTGAGGAGCGCTGGGTTGTAGAAGACGGCCGTGAAGTCGTTCGCCTCGGCCGTCATCGCCCCGCCCATCGCCGCCGCGCGCGGGCCGTAGCCATAGAGCGACACCGGATCGGCGAAGGCCGGGACAGCCAGCACGCACGCGACGACGACCCAAGCCCACTTCATGGAACGCTCCTCGAGGCTCGGCGCCTGGCTCACTCTTCCGCGAAGGGGTTGACGGCCTGCGCAGCGGCGAGCTCCTGCCGCGCTTCCGACAGCTCCGAGTTCGTCTCGCGAAGTCGATCCGACAGCACCTGCACGAAGCTCCACAACAGCTTCACCGCGAGGATCGACTCCTTCTTCATCAGCGCCATCAGATCGGGCCGGGAGATCACCATCACCCGCGTCGGCTCGTGCGCTCGAACCGTCGCCGAGCGCGGCGCGTTGTCGATGAGGCCCATCTCGCCGAAGTGGCCGCCAGCGCGAAGCTCGGCGATCTCCACCCCGCCCTTCTCGACGCCGACCCGCCCGCGAATCACCACGAAGAGCTCTTCGCCCGGCTGGCCCTCGCTGACGATCTCGCGGCCCGCGGGGAAGGTGCGGGTGGTGGCGATCGACAGCACCGCCGTCTGTTCCTTGTAGGTGAGGTGCCGGAAGAGGGGGATCTTCTTGAGCGCCTCCATCCGCGACTGGGCTTCGACGACCTCTTCTTGCGCGTTCTCGGCGTCGCCCTTCACCGCCACGACGACGGTGGTGATGTTGTCCTTGCCGCCGCGCTCGTTGGCGAGGGCGACGAAACGATCGGGCTGCTCGGTGACCGGCGTCGAGGTGACGAGGGCCGCCACCTCTTCGTCCGCGAGGTAGCCGTGGAGCCCGTCGGAGCAGAGGACGAAGACGTCTCCCGGGACGAGATCGACGATGAGCGTGTCGACCTGCACGGATTCCTGAATGCCGACCGCGCGGGTGATCACGTTGCGGTACTGGCTGGTCGCCGCCTGATCCTTGGTGATCGTGCCGGCCTTCAGCTGGGCGGCGATGAGCGTGTGATCTTCGGTCAGCCGGTGACACTGGCCGTTGCGCACGAGGTAGACGCGGCTGTCACCGACGTGGCCGATGACGCCCTTCGAGCCCGAGACCACCAGGCAGACGAAGGTGGTGCCCATGCCGCGCTTGGTCGCGTCGCTGGTGGCCGTCCGGTAGATGTCGGCGCACGCGCGCTGCACGGCGACCTCGACCAACGACGCCGCAGCGGCCCGATTCGTCTGGGTCGGGTCGCGCGAGAGGTCCTTCAAGATGCTCTTGTTCGCCGCGAGGTGTTGCTTGACGACCTCGACGGAGCGGGCGCTCGCCACCTCGCCAGCCGCGTGACCGCCCATGCCGTCGGCGACGATGTAGAGCCCGGTGGACGCGTCCACCAGCATCGCGTCTTCGTTGTGCTGCCGCTTTCGGCCGACGTCCGTCTTGCCGTGCGCCTCGGTGCTGATCACGAAGGATTTTCCTCGAAGAGAAGAGTGGTGACTGTAGGAGCGGGCTCCTCACCGCACAAGGCTTTACGCCGTGAGGGGTGTGAACCCGAGTGGGCGATCACTCGACCTCTGACACGTCC
>JBPOIJ010000068.1:0-15130 GCA_052034585.1 Myxococcota bacterium | reverse complement strand
TCGAATTGACCGATCTCGACGGCTTCCGCATCGACACGGTGAAGCACGTCGAGCACGGCTTCTGGCAGTACTTCGCGCCGACCGTGCGCAAACGGCTCGCCGCGCAGGGCAAGAACCGGTTCCTCATGTTCGGTGAGGCGTTCGACGGGCGCGACGATCTGCTCGGCTCGTTCACCCAGCCCGGCGAGCTCGACTCGGTCTTCTATTTCTCCCAGAAGTACGTCGTCTTCGCCGACGTGTTCGAGAAGGCGCACGACGCGAACGGGCAGCGCGGCACCGATCGGATCGCTTGGCTGTGGAGCCAGCGCAACAACAATTGGAGCCAGACGCCGCAGCTCGACGGCATCGGCGTCGCGCCGGCCAAGGTGCCGGTGAACTTCCTCGACAACCACGACACCGCGCGCTTCCTCTTCAACGCTCGCGGCGACGTGAAGGCGCTCCGCAACGCGCTCACCTTGCTCCTCACCGAAGAGGGCATTCCGTGCCTCTATTACGGCACTGAGCAGGAGTTCGCCGGCGGCAACGATCCCGCGAATCGCGAAGTGCTGTGGACCACCGGCTTCGACTCGAGCGGCACCACCTGGCAACACGTCGCGCGGCTCAACGGCATTCGGAAGCAGCACGTCGCGTTGCGGCGCGGCGACACCAAGGTGCTCTTCTCGACCAGTCACACCCAGGAGGAAGAAGACGCCGGGCTCTTCGCCTTCGAGCGCGCTGGGAGCCAGTCGCTCGGTGACTACGTGCTGGTGGTCCTCAACACCAACGCGCGTCATGTCTCTCGGGTGCGGCTCACGACCTCTCGCGCGGCGGGCACGACGCTCACCGATGCGCTCACGCCCGGGTCTCCGCTCACCGTCGGCGCGGGCGGCGTGCTGGACGTCGAAGTGCCTCCGCAGACCTCGCTCGTGCTCGTTGCTCGCTGACTCGAAAGGACTCCCATGCGCTTCGTGGTGATCGCGCTGGTGCTCGCTGGGTGTGATTGCGGTCCAGGCCGGCTGGTGAACGCGGGTGGTGGATCGGTGCGGGTGAAGCTCGTCGCGGTCGACGGCGCTGCGGTGACGTTGTCGGTGAAGCTGACCGGGCCCGAGGGACCGACCGAGCGCTCGACGACGATCACCACCTTGCCGTTCTTCACGACCGTCGAAGCGTTGCCCGCGGGAAAGTACCTGGCGGAGGTCGGCGCGTCCGATTCCCAGGGCGTCTCCGTCGGAGCGATGCAGGTGCCCGACGTGAAGGTGAGCCGCGGCGGAATCACCGAGATCGTGATCGATCTCTCCCGTGGCATCGCGCAGCCGGCGGAGCAGTGTGACGGCATCGACAACGATGGTGACGAGCAGATCGACGAAGGGCTCGATCTGCCGGTCTGCGTGCAGTGCGTCGGTGGAATGACGACCGTCCTCGCCGATGATCCTCGGTGTGGATCGATCAGCTGTGCGGGGCTCGATCGCTTCGAAGTGCGGGGCGATCTCAGCCCAGCCGGTGCCGCCCAGTGCGTGAAACTCGTCCACGACGATCTCACCGCCAATCGGTGCGCGGGAGCCCAGGCGTGCGTCGAGCCGAACGGCGCCGCGTGTGGATCAGGTCGCGATCAGGTCGTCGCGCGCAAGGGCATCTGTCAGTCGATGGTTCGCTGTGCGGAGGGCACGCCGGTCGTCGACGTCGTCGCGAACGGAACGCCGTGTGGCTCGGGCCGGGTGTGTGACGAAGGCGCGTGCGTGACGATCGACGCGGGCGTTCCTCCAGTCGATGCGGGCAGCGGGGATCCAACCGGCTGCGCAGACGGCACGCGTGAGGGCTTCCAGTCACTCACTCAGTACTCGGCGATCGCTGGTTGTTCTGGCGCGTGGTCGGTGCCCGGGCTGAGCGATTCGATCGGGCCGAGCTGCGGGCGGGGAGCGGGCAACACCGGCCTCAACCGCGAAGGGGCAGGGTGCGCGGCGGCCGATCTCTGCTCGGTCGGCTGGCACGTGTGTCGAGGGAAGGACGAGGTCGGCGCGAAGGCCGTCGGAGGCTGCGCTGGCGCCGTCCCCGCTCAGGCCACTCCCAATTCGCTCTTCTTCGCGGTGATCCAGACGAGCACCACGAACGCGACCTGCGACTCGAGCACGTCTCACAACGACGTCTTCGGCTGCGGGAACCTCGGCATCCAGCTGCAGGCAGGGAAGAACTGCGAGCCGCTCAATCGCGCGCTGGCCTCGACGCAGGCGGGTTCGTGCGGCTTCAACGAAGCGGAGCCGACCTTGGGTCCGTGGCAGTGCGTGGGCGGCCCGATGAGTCATCTGAACGAGGGCAACGTGGTGACGAAGATCGGCTGCCCCGGCTCGAGCTGCCTCTACGACGGCCGTCCCATCGCGAACTGGGACAAGGGCGGCGTGCTCTGCTGCCGAGATTGAGGCTCGTTGGCATCGAACCTCGGCGGCCGGGCAGCTGGTAAGACCCGTTCGCGTGAAGGAAGGCACCCCCACTGGTTCCGACAGCAGCCCGCAAACGGCTCCGTTCTTGGGTGTCCACTGCGAGACGGTTGCGACTGGAACACTGCTTCGTGCAATCGGCTGCGAACTGTCTGAGGCAATGTTGTTTGGCGTGGGCGAAGCACTTGGCTTCGTGTTCCTCAATCTCTCGATTCTCCCGCTGCCGTTCCTTGGCGGCAGGAGCAAGCCCTTCGCGTTGACGCAGGCGGCGTGTGCAAACCTCGGCGTCGTCCTTCGCGCGGAGCAGACCAACTCGAGGCCGAAAGCCTGGGCAACGCTGGAGAAGCACCTCGGGGAAGCGCGGCCAGTCGGCCTGCAACTCGACTGCTTCCACTTGCCGTACTTCGAGCGCCCGCCGCACTTTGCTGGGCATTTCGTTGCGGCGCTCCGACTCGTCAGTGACGAGGTCGAGGTCGTCGACACGATTCAACAGGGATCGGTCCAACGCGTTCCGAGACGAGCCCTCGAAGCCGCGCGGCACGCGACCGGGCCGATGTCAGCGAGGGCGCGGGCCTACACCATCAGCCCGGGCGGCCAGAAAGTGAGCCTCGGCCACGCCGCGATGACCGCGATCCGCAACAACGCCAAGCTCTTCCTGACCCCAACGTTCGGAGGCATGGGCCCGCGTGGCCTCGAGAAGCTCGCTCGCTCGCTTCCAACCTGGCTGTCCAAGACGAAGTCGCCTGCAGAGGATCTCGAACGTGCGGCCGAACTCATGGAGCGGGCCGGCACCGGTGGAGCGCTCTTCCGCAAGCTCTACCGGGCGTTCCTCGACGAGTCGGTCACCTTGGTGCCCTCGAAGGCAAGGGCAGGCCTGATCGCTGCTCGCGACCGATTTTCGGTTTCCGCCGGGCATTGGACTGCGATTGCCGAGCTGCTCGTTCGATGCGCACGAGACGGCCAGGTCCGGCATCTGGTCGCTGCGTCCAATCACTGCCGTCTCATCGCCGATGAGGAAGTGGCCGCGATGACGATGCTCGCGAGGAGTTGACGAGTAGCGGTGCTCAGATCTGCGCGGCCCACTGCTGGCCGAGCCGCTCGAAGGTTCCGCGAATCGTCTGAGTCATCGCCTCGGGGAGCGGGCCCTTCAGCACCGCATCGATGATCCGATGAAGGTGCGCGAGCCGCGTCGTCCCGACCAGCATCAGATCGATCTCTGGCGCATGCGCGACGAAGCGCGCGGCGACCTCCTCCCACGGCAGCTCGAACGTCAGTGCCATCGCCTCGAATCTCGATCGATACGCGCGCGTGGCCTCGTCCGACGGAGCGCGCTCCCACACCGCTCCGCCCAACGCGCGCTTCGCGATCACCCACAGGCCCTTCGCACGCGCGGCACGGAGCGCCCGAGCGTTCGTCTGATCGAAGACGCTGAAGGACGCCTCGACGGCATCGAAGGCGCCGCTCTCCACGGCCCACTGCAGTGCAGCCCCATCACCGGAGTACCCAGCGCGCACGATCCGCCCGGCCGCTCGCGCCTCGTGGAGCGCCTCGATCACCCCCGGCCGCTGCAGCACCTCGAGTGGACACGAGTGAAGATGAAAGACCTCGATCCCCTCGACGCCCAGCTGCCGGCGCGCCCGCTCGATCCCGGCGGAGATCGCCTCGCCGGTCCACTCGGCGATCGGCTCGACCCCGTAGCCGCCCTTGGTCGAGAGGCGCACTGGCGTCCCAGCGAGCGCTCGCCGGAGTCGTTCTTCCGAGAGCCCGTAGCTCCTCGCGGTGTCGAACACCCGCACGCCCAACTCGAGCGCGCCTCGCACCAGGTACGTCGCCTGCGCGTCATCGATCGCGGAGGGATCGCCCAACGCTCCACACCCGAGCCCGACCTTCATCGTCCCACCATGATCGCGACCCCTCGTCCGCAGACCGAGAACCGATCCGCCACCGTGCGTTCCATTCCCGGAGCAGCGAGCTGATCGGGGCCTTCGTTCGCCGCGCACGTATCGCCCACCACTCGCCAACTCCGTCCCGCGCCAGCCGACGGGAGGGTGAAGTCGAGCGGTCCCGACCAGCCGTTGATCACGAGGAGGATCGGATCCCGCTCGCCGAGCTCGCTCCCGTCGAGTCGCAAGGCCAGCGCATGGTTCGCGGGATTTCGCAGATACGCCGCGTCCGCCGTGCGGGCGTCGGTCGTGAACCACCGCGCGGCCTCGATCCCATTTCCATTGCCATCGCTCGACGGCCAAGGCCGGCGCAGGGCAGGGTGGGCGTTGCGGAACGCGAGGAGCCGGCTGACGAAGCGCGCGAAGAGCCGTTGTTCGGCGGTCGGCATCCCAGTGAGCCAGTTCTTCTCCGAGTCGAGGTTGTAGGGGTTGTTGTTGCAGCGCAGCGTTCGCAGGTGCTCGTCTCCGCCCGTCATCATCGGCGTGCCGGCCGACAGCATGAGCAGCGCCATCACCGTCCGCGCCGCCTGCCGTTGCGCCGCCGCCGAGCCGCCCTGATCCCAGCTCAGGTTCGAGTCGCTCCCGCCGCCCGAGGGGCCCCACGGCCACGCCTGCCCGTTGTTCTTCCCGTTGCACGAGACGAGATCGTTCACGGTGAACCCATCGTGCGCGACCACGAAGTTGATCGACGCCGACACGGGCCGCCCACCGAAGAGATCGGCCGAACCAGCCAGGCGCTTCACGAGCGTCTCCAGCGTCAACTCGTTGAAGCCGAGCCGGTTCTGATGGGTGCGGATCGCGTCGCGGTACTGATCGTTCCAGGCCGACCAGCCACGCGGAAAGTTGGTCAGCTGATAGGTGCCCGCGCCGATCGCCCACGGCTCGGCGATGAGATCCACGCCCGGTCCACCGCTCGCGCTTCGTACCGGCAGCTCCCGCACGATTCGATTCAGCGCGGTGTTCGGATCATCGCGGTCGTATCGGAAGCAGCCGTGCTCGCAGGTATTTCCGAGCACCGGCGCGAGATCGAACCGGTACCCATCGACCCCGAGGATCTCGTGCCAGTACCGCAGCGACTCGACGATCAACGTCTGCGTGTTCGAGTTGCGCGTGTTGACGTTGCCGTTGACGCCGGTGTTGTCCCAGCTGCCCTGTCGATCGGCGGTGAGCGAGTAGTACGTCGGGTTGTCGATGCCGCGGAAGCTGAGCAGACCGCCTTCACCGGTGTGGTTGTAGACGACGTCGATGAAGACCTTGAGACCTGCGTCGTGGAAGGCGCGCACCATCGCCTGGAACTCGCGTGTCGGACCTCCGGGAGATCGATCGGAGGCGTAGCGGCGATCGGGCGCGAAGAACGCGAGCGTCGAGTAGCCCCAGTAGTTGTCTCCGTTCACCGAGAGCGGATCGAGATCGTTCGTGTCGTTCTGCGTCTCCTGCACGGGGAGGAATTCGACGGCCGTCACGCCCAGGTCGGCGAGTGCACGGGCTCGGCTCGCTGCCCCGGCATAGGTCCCACGAAGCGCCTGCGGCAATGCGCCGTCGTTCATCGTCAAGCCGCGAAGGTGCACTTCGTAGATGACGTCGTCCGAGAGCACGCGCGTCGGGCGTGCTCCCACCTCGCCCCTCGCCGCCCGGAGCACGATGCCCTTCGGCGCCCTCGCTCCGGTGTCGCGCAGCCGATCGGTGCCGCCATTGAACGGGTAGTCGACCGCGCCCGGCGTCTTGGGATCGTGACTGAGCTCGAGCGCCCACGGATCGAAGACGAGCTTGTTCGGATTGAACCGGTTGCCTCGCGCGTCGACGTCGGACACGAAGCCCAGCGCGCTCCCGGGAGTGAAGCCTTCCACGAAGTGCCAGTTCGGCCCCCAGAGCCGGTAGCCGTAGAAGATCGGCGCCTCGAGTCCACCGACCTCCGCGAGCGGAACGGTGATCGACCAGCGCCCGCCATCGCCGTCGAGCGTCTTGGTGAGGAACGGGATCGTGTCGCGCCCGTGCCGATGGAGCTCGAGGCTCACCCGCTCCGCCGAAGCAGAGAACAACTCGAAGCGGATCACCCCAGCGTCGTCGTCGACGATCGCCCCGAAGGGAAGTCGCAGCTGTTCGGGCGGCGGCTCGGGCATCGTTCCCGCGTCGGTGATCGCTCCGGCGTCCGGCTCCGCGACGGCCACGCTCGCGTCAACCAGATCCACGACGCGACTGACGGGGAACTCGACCATCGGCGCTGGGCAGCCCAAAAGCGCAAGGACGGCGAGGATCGAGGCGCGCACGCGTGGCTCGTTCGCACGCCCTGTGCCACCCAGCACCTCGGAGAGATCAATGACTTCGCCGCCGATCGCCGCGGTCGAGGAGGCGAGTCCTCCGTGCGCCGAGGAAACCCTGCTGCTCGCCGGGCGCGTGCGCTACCGTCCCGCTCCATGCCAACGACCCCGATCTCCCGCTTCCGAACCGCTGCCACCGCGGCCCAGGCCGATCACGTCGTCGAGAAGCTCGAAGGTCGCGACGTGCGAAAGAAGGCGCTCGAGGCGCTGAAGAAGGCGCCGGCGAACGAGCAGGTGAAGATCCTCCGCGAGGTCCGCAACACGTTCCGCAAGCTGAAGAACGAAGCGGCGAACCAGGTCACCAAGAACTACCTGGGTCGTGTCGAGAAGGAGATGGACACGCGCATCACCCACCAGCTCGCTGGCGAGTCGCTCTCCAAGTACCTCCGCTCGCACCAGTCGTCGCTCTCGCCTGCGCTGAAGAACGTCGATCTCACTCAGCCCTTCGAGGTCGGCGCCTCGATGAACGGTGGAGTGTGGCTGCGGCTCCCGACGAAGGCCGGAGACTCGAGCAAGACGATCGACGCGGTGGAGAAGCTCTTCAAGACCGCGCCCGAGCTGAAGAACTTCCCCGAGCTGTGGATCATCTAGTCAGGGGCAGCTGAGCGGCGCGGTGTCGACCGCCACGTCGTCGATCCAGAGATCCATCGGCGCCGTCATCGGGTGGAAGCTCATCGCGCCGACGTAGAACTCCGAGAACGCCGGCCCGTACCAGGGGCTGTTCGCCGGATGCGCCACGCAGCCCTGACCCGTCATGTCGACGTTCATGCTCGGCACCGCCGCGCCGTCGAGCGAGAACCGATATCGCATCGCCTGCCCATCGATGAAGAACGACACGCACGCCCAGCGGTTGGTGGGGATGCGCTGACTCGAGGCGTTCCAGCAGTCCTGGCGCGTCTGATCGTTGTAGTAGACGTCGCCGAAGATGTTCTTCTGCGAGCCGTCCTGGAAGGCGCTGAAGAGGTACGTCGCGCGGTTGCCCGACGTCGGCACTCCGCCCGGGATCGTTCCTGCCGCGCCGAAGATCGTCCAGTGCGTGCTCGAGCCGTCAGCGCCCATGTAGAGCCAGAGCCGCCCGTAGAGCTGGGAGCGCGTCATCGCGAACAACGGACCTGAGCTGATCCGCAGCTGAGCGCCGCTCGAACTCCCTTGATCCATGTGCACCTTGAGCGCCTTGCCGGAACGGGAACGGGCGGTGTCGAGACTCGCGGTGATGCCAGGCCCCGGAGCGTTGACTCTCCAGCTGCCGAGGTTCGAGTTGTTCGAGAGGGTGGTCGCCGAGTAGCCATCCCAGCGCTCGCAAAGCCTCGCCGCACCGCATGGATCAGTGCCTGCGTCGGTCGACACGCCCGCGTCCGTTCCAGCGTCGACGACCGTGCCTGCGTCCATTCCGCCGTCCACGACGGAGCCCGCGTCGAAGCCAGCATCGACGACGCCCGCGTCAGCGACCTCAGCGTCCGGCTCGGAGAAGGCTCCCGCGTCTCGTCCGGCATCGAGCTCCGAATGGCCCGCGTCGCTGCCTCCATCGGCCGGGTCCTCGGCAGTCACCAGGCCGGTGCAGGAGAGGAGCAGCAACAGAACCAACGATCGCATCGAAGCAGGATCGCTGGGCTCGAACGGCGCAGCAAGCTGGGAAGCGCAGTGCACGTGAACCCGAGTGATCGATCTTCGCGCCCGGCGAGCACCTGAGGGCACCCACGTCGTCTCGGAGGTCTCCATGCGCAGGCTGCTCTTCGTCGTCTTCTTTCTCGCTGGCTGTGGCGTCGGCACTGACACTCTCGGAGCCGATCCGACCGCGACGAACGCCTCTGCCTCGACCAGCTGCACGTCGACCGACACCTGGGCGAGCTACGGCCAGAGCTTCTTCGCGACGAACTGCCGCACCTGCCACGAGCACACCTCGCAGTTCTCGACGCAGGCGTCGGTCGCGAACTCGCTCGCGAGGATCAAGGCGGAGATCTCCAGCGGGGCGATGCCTCCGGGCGGCCTGAGCTCGACCGCGAAGCAGCGGATTCTCGCGTACCTGGCCTGCGACGTGCCCTGAGCCGAGTGTCCGGTGTGCCGAACACTTCGCGCGCGCACGCCCGCTCCGATCTGAAGCCTGCATCGATCCGGCTGTCGTGATTCGCGGATTTTCAGGGCCTCAGTGGGCGGGCGAAGCGATTGCACAAGGAACTCCGAATGGCCGGCAAAGCCACATTGGAGATCCTGCAATGAACCGATCGTTCCTCGTCGTCGGCGTGCTCTCGTTGGTCGCTGGGTGTGGGCAGGTCACCCCGAACCCGAATACTGGTGGAGGCTCAGCGGGTGGAGGTGCAGCTGGTGGAAGCACGGCCGGTGGAAGCACGGCTGGCGGAAGCACGGCCGGTGGAAGCACGGCCGGTGGAAGCACGGCTGGTGGAAGCGCGGCTGGTGGAAGCACGGCCGGTGGAAGCACGGCCGGTGGCTCGGCGGGCGGAACCTCGCAGCCCCCCACCGTTCAGATCACCTTCGGTAGCTGCCCTGCGCTGACCGGCTGCGGCGGAGCGGTCGTCGGGACCTGGCACTACACCGCGGCTTGCATGAACAATCCCTTCGCGCAGGCGAGCACGATCTGCCCGACCTCGACGATCAACAACCTCGCCGGAACCCTGCGCGGGAGCGTCACCTTCTCCCCGACGATCGCCACCCGAAACGTCACCTCCACCGTCACCGGCACCCTCAACGTGCCCGCCGCCTGTCTGATGGGGATCCTCACCTGCCCGACGATCCAGACACAGCTCTCGGCGCTCTATCCCGGAGCGAGCTGCCAGGCCTCGGGCGGTGGCTGCTCCTGCAATCTCACCCAGAACAGCGCGATCAACGACGCGTCGGCGTACACGACCTCGAGTTCATCGCTCCTCGTCGGCGCGGGCACCTACGACTACTGCGTCGGGCCCGTCACCACCATGCGCTATCGGCGCACGGGCCAGGCGAGCTTCGAAGACGGTCTGATGACGCTCACCAAGCAGTGAGGAGGCTCGGTCTTCGCGTGGGCGAGGAAGCGCTCGGAGCCACGGAGATCCAGCTTCATCGGATTCCGTGCCCGGGATCCAACGCGCTCCCGCCCCGCCGCGCCAAGGGCGGTGATGCTCCCCGCGCCGCCGAAGAAGGCGTGCTGTGGAGGCGGGTGCGGCTGTGGCGCGAAGGTGCAGCTGCTCGTGCGGGAAGAGGGTCGTCAGTCGCTCACGAGGATGTTGGAGCCGTAGATGAAGACCCAGTGGCGGTAGGGCTGACCGCGATGCTCACCCGGCTTGAACGCCTGACCACCCGTTGGATCGAGGAGGTTGATGGCCTCGTCCGACATGCCGACGATCGCCCGGCCCGACTCCTCGACCGCGAGCGCCTGAACGAGCAGCGGCCCACCGTCCCTCGAGAACGTCGCCGGCCAGTGACAGCTCTTGCGGCGCGCACCGTCGTCGCTCACCTGGAAGACCGACGTTCGGGTGAACGACGCGGCGATCCAGCTGCCGTTCGCCGCGAGCAACAGCTGACGGCCATCGAGCGCCTCCTCGAGCAGCCTCGGCGCAGTACCGACGGCGACGTGCCAGAGATGGAGTCGCGTTCCGCAGACGAACCCCGAAGCCGTCGCGACGATCGCCTCGAGGCCCGGGCCCAGCGGCCACCGCGCGAGCTCCGCACCCGTCGAACGATCGGAGATGACGACGGCTTCTCCATCGATCGTCGCCCGTTCGCGCGCGCTCGTCGCCACTCGCGAGTCGACGGGGGAGGGCGGCGGACGCGAGACCGGGGTGCCTTCGCGATCGAAGGCGACCGCTTCGCCGTTGGTGAGGAGCAGATCGAAACCATCGGCGTGCCCCACCAGCGTACGCACCTCGCTCGGCAGCTCCTTCGACCAGGCCGGCTCACCCTCGCGATAGCCGCGGAGCGTCTTGTGCGTGACCGAGGCGAACTCGTCGTGGCGCGCCGAGGCGACCGCTCGAGAAGTCCCGCCTCCCGGCCTCGGCCACCAGCTCCCCTTCGCGTTGAAGACGTCGGCGAGCGGGTGGGGATCGACGAGGGAAAAGCGCTCGTGCAGCACGGTGCGCTCTCCGCGCTCGAGCCATTTCCGGAGGGAGGCCTCAGCGGCCCGGTCGAGCGCCACTCGCCGCAGGTCCAACACCCGGAGCGCGGGCCACTCGAGCGCACGCGCGAGGTGCTCGAGCGAACGAATCGACAACCAGCTCACCGTCGCACCGAACGGTCCTTCCGCGACGGGTCCTGAGAGCTCACCGAGCGAGAGGGCGCGCAGGTTCGGCGCGGTGAGATCCTGAAGCCAACTCACCGCCGCGCTCGAGACGCGCAAGGCGTGAACCGAGAGCGTCGGCATCGTCTTCGCCAGCCGCTTGAGGCCGTTCCATTCTTCGGAGCACCGCAGGTCGAGGCCGAATGGTGACGAGGTCTCGAGGACGTACCGAAGGCGCTCCGCGTGGGCGCTGGTCTCCGCCTTCCCGAAGGAGGGCGTGAGGAGGAACCCGAGCGGATGTGCCGAGAGCGTATCGGGCGGGAGGTCGAGCCAGCCCTCCAACTCGTACTCGACCTGGTGAACGAGCCCGTTGCAGAGCCGCAGCTCGGCGGCGCCCAGACTCGACCGAAGCGCTGCGCCGTGCTCATCGAGCCACGGATCGATCGAATCGCCTCGCAGACTCCGCCGAACGAGCTCGGCGCGCGGGTCGGCTCGCTCGAGCAACTCGTCCGCGTAGACCTCGAGCACCTGACGACTGCCCGGTGCCGCTCTCAGGGCGTCCTTCGACCGGCTCATGAGGTCGACCTTGTCCTGTTTTCCGGCTCGGGCATACCGTCGCTCATGCGGAGATGGTGGCTGATCGTGCTGCTCGAAGGCTGTGGCCGCGCAGGTCTCATCGACGGCGACGCAGGCGCAAGCGTGACGCGCCCCGACGGAAGCGCTGACGCGGGTGCGGACGCGGGAACCCAGGGACTCGACGCCGGCCTCGATGCTGGAGCAGACGGTGGACATTGGTGCGCCCAAGCGGCGGGCGCCTGTCTCGCCGACGGCTGGGTCTTCGACGCTCCGGGGCGGTGCTGCCTCGGCCGCATGACGTGCAAGACGCTCGACCTCGACGCCGGCCGTCCCGGGTTCTGTGAGTATTGAGCTGTTGAAGCCGTTGATTTAACGCCGTTCTTCGCCGAGCAGATTGTTGTCGAGATGGTCTTGACACCTGCTCCCACAGTCGCGTATACGCGGCGCCCCTTCGTTGTTCGGCTCTGTGACAGCCCTCGGTTTTCCCCCGGGACGGTCCCACCCGTCAGCGTAGGTCAGGCAGTTCGCGAAACGGGGTTGACCGAGAATGGCAACACAGAAGATTCGCATTCGACTCAAGGCGTACGACTCGAAGCTCCTTGACCAATCGGCCACGGAGATCGTCGAGACGGCTCGTCGGACCGGCGCGCGAGTGTCGGGACCGATTCCTCTGCCCACGCGCATCAACCGGTTCACGGTGCTGCGCTCGCCGCACGTGGACAAGAAGAGCCGTGAACAATTCGAGATCCGCACTCACAAGCGGCTCCTCGACATCCTCGAGCCCACGCAGCAGACGCTCGATGCCCTCATGAAGCTCGATCTGTCGGCCGGTGTCGACGTCGAGATCAAGAGCTGAGGTACGCCATGGCCAAGTTCGACGTCGTCGATTTGTCGATGAAGAAGGTCTCGGAGATTGAACTCTCCGACGAGGTCTTCGCGCAGGAGCCCAACAGCCACCTCCTCTACGAGGCGGCGAAGATGCAGCAGATCAATCGCCGGGCGGGCACCCTGGGCGTCAAGAACTCCTCGCTCGTCTCGGGCGGCGGCAAGAAGCCCTGGAAGCAGAAGGGCACCGGCCGCGCGCG
Source organism: Myxococcota bacterium (assembly GCA_052034585.1). Lineage (GTDB taxonomy): Bacteria > Myxococcota > Myxococcia > Myxococcales > Myxococcaceae > Xiheimicrobium. The sequence goes on along the minus strand of JBPOIJ010000068.1, from coordinate 2,593 downwards.
CCAAGGCTCCACCCGCGCCTCCCACTGGGTCGGTGGCGGCAAGGCCATGGGCCCCAAGGCTCGTGACTACACCTACCGTCCGCCTCGCGCCGTTCGCCGCGCTGCCGTGGCTCACGCCATCAGCCTCCGCGCGTCCGAGAAGAACCTGGTGATCGTCAGCGACTTCCCCTCCGACGGGAAGTCGAAGGCCGCCAACGAGAAGCTCACCAAGGGCCTCAAGCTCAAGAGCGCGCTCGTCGTCGACGCCAAGACGAACGAGAAGCTCCACAAGGCGGTGCGCAACCTCGCCACCTTCGACGTGCTCGCTCCCGAGGGCGTCAACGTGGAGTCCGTGCTCCGTCGCAAGACGCTCGTCCTCACCGTCGCTGCGGCCAAGGCCTTGAACGAGGCCCTCACCCGCGCTCGCGGCGCCAAGGCGGAGGCCTAAGCCATGAAAGCCAACGACGTCATCAAGGGCCCGATCATCACCGAGAAGCTGGACATGGCGCGTGAGAAGCTGCGCCAGTACTCCTTCGTCGTCGACAAGAAGGCCACCAAGCACGACATCGCCAACGCCGTCACCCAGCAGTTCAAGGTGACCGTCACCGGCGTTCGCACTCTCGTCATGCGCGGCAAGATCAAGCGCGTCGGCATGTCGATGGGCAAGCGCTCCAACTTCAAGAAGGCCTTCGTCACCCTGAAAGAGGGCGACAAGATCGAGCTGTTCGAAGGAGGCGCGGTCTAATGGGTATCAAGAAATTCAAGCCCACGTCGGCGTCTCGCCGGCTCACCACCGTCTCGGACTTCGCGGAGATCACCCGCGGCCGTCCCGAGAAGTCGCTCACCGAGGCGATGAAGCGGTCGGGCGGTCGCAACTCCGATGGCCACATCACCCGGCGGCACCAGGGCGGCGGCCACAAGCGCCGTTACCGCACCATCGACTTCAAGCGCCTCGACAAGGACGGCGTGCCGGCGAAGGTGTTCTCGGTCGAGTACGACCCGAACCGCACCGCCAACATCGCGCTGCTCCACTACGCGGACGGCGAGAAGCGCTACATCCTCGCGCCCACTGGCCTCGCGGTCGGTGACACCGTGCACTCCGGCAACAACGTCGACATTCGGCCCGGCAACAACCTGCCGCTCCAGAACATCCCCGTTGGTACCGTGATTCACAACATCGAGATCAAGCCGGGCCGGGGCGCCCAGATGATCCGGTCGGCCGGCTCCTGGGGCCAGCTGATGGCGAAGGAAGGCAGCTACGCGCAGGTGCGTCTGCCCTCGGGAGCGGTGCGCAAGGTGCTCATCAACTGCCGCGCGGTCATCGGGCAGTTGGGCAACATCGATCACGAAATCATCCGCATCGGCAAGGCCGGCAAGAGCCGCTGGCTCGGCATTCGCCCGACGGTTCGCGGTCTGGCGATGAACCCGGTCGACCACCCGCACGGCGGTGGCGAAGGCAAGTCTGGCCAGGGTAACCCGCACCCCGTTTCGCCCTGGGGCAAGAAGACCAAGGGCCTCACCACGCGCGTCATCAAGCGCACCGACAAGTTCATCGTCACCGGACGCCGTCAGGGCGTTCGCAGCCAGTAAGGAGCACTGACTCATGGCTCGTTCAACCTGGAAGGGTCCGTTCATCGACCTGTCGCTCTCGAAGAAGGTCGAGGCGATGAACAAGGGCGGGAAGAAGACGCCCATCAAGACGTGGTCGCGGCGCTCGACGATCGTTCCCGACTTCGTCGGTCACACGTTCGCCGTCCACAACGGCAAGCAGTTCGTTCCCGTCTACGTGACGGAGAACATGGTCGGTCACAAGCTGGGCGAGTTCTCCGCCACCCGGAAGTTCTCCGGTCACTCGGCTGAGAAGAAGGTCGCCCCCGCGCCGGGCAAGAAGGGCTAATCACCATGGAAGCGACTGCTCACCTTCGTCATTTCCGCATGGCTCCCCGGAAGATCTCCGTGGTGGCCTCGCTGGTGCGTGGCATGCCCGTCGAGGCGGCCATCAACACCCTCACCTGGACCAAGCGCGCCGCTGCGCTCCCGGTGAAGAAGCTCATTCAGAGCGCGATCGCGAACGCGACCGACAAGTCCAAGGGCTCCGTCGACATCGACAAGCTCTTCGTGAAGTCGATCCACGTCGATCAGGGCCCCACCCAGCGCCGCTACCTGCCGCGGGCCATGGGCCGCGCCACCCGAGTCAACAAGAAGTCCAGCCACGTGCACGTCGTGTTGAGCGACGAGGCCCAGAAGAAGTCGAAGAAGTAACCGAGGAGACCAAACGAATGGGACAGAAGGTTCATCCAGTTGGCTTCCGGCTCGGCGTCATCCGCACCTGGGACTCGAAGTGGTTCGAGGAGCGGAACTACGCCCAGTGGCTGCACGAGGACATCAAGATCCGCGCGCACGTGAAGAAGTCGCTCAACCACGCCGGCGTTTCGCGGGTGGAGATCGAGCGCGCTGCGAACAAGGTGAAGGTGAACGTGCACACTGCGCGTCCCGGCATCGTGATCGGCAAGCGCGGCGCGGGCATCGAGACGGTGAAGAAGGAGCTCCAACAGTTCACCAAGAACGAGGTGTTCCTCAACATCGTCGAGGTCCGCAAGGCCGAGATCGACGC
>JBPOIJ010000140.1:0-2638 GCA_052034585.1 Myxococcota bacterium | reverse complement strand
CGCGCCCCTTAACACGGTGGGTTACGCCACCGGCTTTGTGGTGGCCCTGACGGGCTTCGTGGCGGCCATCGTCGGGGGTGTGGCCAGCTTTCCGCGGGCCGCGGCCGGGGCGTTGCTGGTCGGCCTGCTCGAGAGCTATTCCTCCTACTGGGCGAGTGCATACAAGGAGGTGATCGTGTTCACGCTGATCATCCCGGTGCTGGCCTGGCGTTCGCTGACTTCCGGCCATGGAGACGAAGAATGAAGATGTCCACCAAGAAGCTCCAGTGGCTGATGTTCGGCTGGTTTTTCGTGTTTCCGTTTCTGCCCGTGCCGGGCTACTGGATCACCATCGGCAATTACATCGGTTTGTATTCCATCGTGGCCCTTGGCCTGGTGCTGCTCACCGGCATCGGCGGCCTGACCTCCTTCGGGCAGGCGGCCTTCGTTGGCCTGGGGGCTTACACCACGGCCTATCTCAGCACCACCCTGGGTTGGTCCCCGTGGGTGGGCCTGGGGGCCGGCCTGGTGGTTTCGGGCCTGGCGGCGGCGTTGATCGGTAGCGTCACCGTGCGCCTGTCAGGCCACTTCCTGCCCCTGGCCACCATCGCCTGGGGGCTGTCCCTGTACTACCTGTTCGGGACCATCGAGTTCCTGGGCAAGTATGACGGCCTGTCGGGCATCCCGGCCCTGAGCGTGTTCGGCATTGATCTGTCGTCGCCGCGGGTGATGTACGGGGTGATCTGGTTGTGCCTGGGCGGCTGCCTGATGCTGGTGCTAAATCTGCTCAACTCGCGGCCGGGCCGTGCCATCCGCGCCCTGGCCAAGGGCAAGACCATGCCCGAGGCCATGGGCATCCACACCGCCCAGTACAAGATTCTGATCTTCGTGCTGGCAGCACTGATGGCGAGTTTGTCGGGCTGGCTTTACGCCCACCTGCAACGGTCGGTGAGCGCCACCCCCTTCGGCCTGCACATGGGCATCGAGTACCTGTTCATGGCGGTGGTGGGGGGCGTCGGCCACGTGTGGGGGGCTATCCTCGGCGCAGTGGTGATGACCGGCCTGAAGAGCCAGCTCCAGGACTGGCTGCCCCTGCTGCTGGGCAGTAACGGCAACTTCGAGATCGTGGTTTTCGGGGTGATGATCGTGCTGCTCCTGCTGTGGTCGCGGGACGGCCTGTGGCCCTGGGTGGCCAGCGTGTGGGCGAAGTTCCATCCGCCCGAGCCGGAGGTGGTGGCGCCGGCCATCGCCCCCGATGGCTACAGTGATCTGCCGCGCCGGACCCGGCCCCAGGCCGGGGCACTGATCCTCGAGGTGAGCGACGCCCGCAAGCAGTTCGGCGGCCTGGTGGCGGTGAAGGACATGGCCTTCGAGATCCGTGCCGGGGAAGTGGTGGGTCTGATCGGCCCCAATGGCGCGGGCAAGTCCACCATGTTCAACCTGGTGACCGGGGTGCTGCCTGCCACCAGTGGCGAGATCCGCTTCTGCGGCGAGCGCATCGACCAGCTCGATTCCCGCCACATCGTGCGCATGGGTATCGGCCGCAGCTTCCAGCATGTGCACCTCATCCCGCACCTGTCGGTGCTGGAGAACGTGGCCATGGGCGCGCACCTGCGCGGGCACAGCAGCCCGCTGGCAGCGGCCCTGCGCCTGGACCGCCACGAAGAAGCCCGGCTGCTGTTCCTGGCTGCCGAGCAGATCCGTCGGGTGGGCCTGGAAGAGCACATGCACACGCCGGCGGGCAGTCTGGCCCTGGGGCAGCAGCGCATCCTCGAGATCGCCCGGGCCTTGTGCACCGATCCGACCTTGCTGCTCCTCGACGAGCCCGCCGCCGGCCTGCGCCTGAAGGAGAAGGAGGCCTTGGCCGATCTGATTCGCCAGCTCAAGGGCGAGGGCATGTCGGTGCTGCTGGTGGAGCACGACATGGACTTCGTGATGGGCCTGACCGACCGGCTGGTGGTGATGGAGTTCGGCAGCAAGATCGCCGAAGGCCTGCCCGCCGAGATCCAGAACAATGAAGCCGTGCTGGCGGCCTACCTGGGAGGTATCGAATGAGCGCCGACAACAACAGCAAACCCGTTCTCGAAACCCGCAACCTGAGCGTGCGTTACGGCAAGGTCGAGGCCCTGCGGGGCACCTCGATCAGCCTGCGGGCGGGCGAGATCGTCACCGTCATCGGCCCCAACGGGGCGGGCAAGTCCTCCCTGCTCAATGCCATCATGGGCGCCTTGCCCAGCGAGGGGCAGGCTCAAGGGGAAGTGCTCTACCAGGGGCAGGACGTGTCCCACCACGCCATCGAGCTGCGCCTGGGCAAGGGCCTGGCCCTGGTGCCGGAGAAGCGCGAGCTGTTCACCACCATGACGGTGGAGGACAACCTGGTGCTTGGCGCCTACCGACGGCGCAAGGCCGGCTGGTCCTACCGGGACGGGCTGGAGGGTATCTACACGGTCTTCCCGCGTCTCAAGGAGCGCCGTCACCAGCTGGCGGGCACCATGTCCGGCGGCGAGCGGCAGATGGTGGCCATCGGCCGGGCGCTGATGAGCGACCCCAAGGTGCTGATGCTCGACGAGCCCTCCCTGGGGCTGGCGCCGCGGGTGATGGCCGAGGTCTTTCAGGTGATCTCCCATCTCCGTGATACCGGCGTGGCGACCCTGCTGAT
>JBPOIJ010000036.1:0-2902 GCA_052034585.1 Myxococcota bacterium | reverse complement strand
GCCCGGGTCGCCCATCACGAGGTCGGCCATGCGTTGGTGGCCATGTCCATCCCGGGCGGCGACGCCGTGCATAAAATCTCAATTATTCCTAGAGGTATTGCCGCGCTCGGCTACACCATGCAGCTCCCGACTGAAGATCGATTCCTCATGACCGTGTCCGAACTCAAGAACCGGATTGCAATCCTCCTGGGGGGACGCGCGGCAGAAGAAGTCATCTACGACGAAGTCTCAACCGGCGCGCAGGATGACTTGCGTAAGGCCACCGATATCGCCAAGAGCATGATCAAGGCCTACGGCATGAGCGAGAAACTCGGTCAGGTGAGTCTGGAACGGGACCGGCAATCCGTCTTCCTGCAGACCGGCCCTTCGCAGACACCGGGTGACTACAGCGAACAAACTTCGCGTGAAATCGACTGTGAGGTCCGCCTGTTGATCGATGAGCAGTACGAACGCGCCCGCAACCTCATCACATCCCAAGAGGCCATCCTGCGCAAAGCGGCACAAGTCTTACTTGAAAAGGAAACGATCAGCGGAGAAGAACTCAAGACACTCGCCGTGTCAAACTGAAGCCGTCCTGCCGTCCCGCCTTTCGCCGCGTCCCCCCGTACCATCCCTCCCACGTGAAGCCGCCCTTCCTTGCCCGTAACAAGACCCTGACAACGTCTTGCCCCCGTCGGCCTCTCGTGAGACACTGACAACGATGGTTCCCCACACCTACCACGAACTCCGCTCCCGATTGAGGATTGCGCTCGCCCTCAACGCCGTCATCATCGTCGCGGAGTTTGTCGGAGGGTTCCTCACGAACAGTATCGGCCTGATCGGAGACGCAGGCCACAACCTCGTCGATCAAGGCTCCCTGTTCCTGGCCTTGTATGCCCATATCCTGACGGCGCGCCCTGCCACCGACAGCCGGACCTTCGGCTATCACCGGGCCGGCATCGTGGCCGCATTCCTCAACTCGTTTCTTCTGCTGCTCACCGCCGCCGGCCTCACGATCATGAGCGCCGAACGTATCCTGACTCCCGTCTCGATCCCCGGCGGCTGGGTCATGCTCATCGCCCTCATCAGCTTTGTCGCCAATCTGTCGATCGCCCTCCTGCTCCAGCACGGCGCGAAAGACGACCTCAATATCCGTAGCGCCTTTTGGCACATGCTCAGTGATGCCTGGGTTTCATTGGGGGTTGTGGTAAGCGGCGGGGCGATCATGTTGACCGGCTGGTCGGTCCTCGATCCGCTGGTCAGTCTCTTCGTCGTGCTGGCGATCGTTCGAGGTGCTTGGCCGCTCTTTAAAGAATCACTTGAGGTCCTCCTGGAGTCCACCCCGCCCGGACTCAGCCCCGCGCAGGTTGCCGCCACCATCGAATCCATCCCCGGCGTGAAAAATGTTCATGACCTGCATATCTGGGCGGTTGAACCGCGCCTCATCATGATGACCACACACGTGCAGGTCGATGGAGACGACGAGGCCTTAACGACCGACCTTCTTCAAGCCATCCGAAACCGGGTGACCAGTGAATTCAAGATCAACCACCTGACCATCCAGCTGGAAACAGAATGCTGCCATCCCGAAGCCGTTCATTGCGATTTATCCAAACTCGCCGACCAGCACCCGCACCCCGAGTTCCTGCACAGCCATCATTAGGCGGATGCTGAAAAAATCCGCCGGAAACTTGCTCCATCATCTATCCATGATCAGCGGATTCGCTTGTACCCAAACTACGCTTTACAGCGTCGACTAGCCGTCGCACGACTTCAGCAGTTACAATGGGCCCCATGACTCAGCCACAGACACTCCCCGTCCCCTTTTACGTCCTGTGCGGATCGCTGGGCGCAGGCAAGACGACACTGCTCATGCGCCTCCTGGAATTCTGGAATAGCCAGGGGCACAAGGTCGGCGTGCTCATGAATGAGGCGGGCGAAGTCAGCATCGACGGGCCGCGCGCCGGCACCATCGCCGAGCAGGTCCTCAACCTCGCCGGCGGCTGCATCTGTTGCGATACCAAAGACGACCTCGCCTGGAGCATCACTCAACTCGTGCAGGACTACCAATCCACAGTGATCGTGCTGGAATGTTCCGGCATGGCCGATCCGGCGGAAGTGGTCGACGCCGTGACGGATGCCTACGTATCACGCATCGCGAAGCTTGAGCGGGTCTTTGCCATGCTGCACCCCGTGCCCCTGCCCGATACCGGCATGGCGGAACTCGTGACCCGTAATGCGATTCGTTACGCAGATGACGTGATCCTCAATAAACGGGATCTCTATATTCCCGGTCATTGGGAGCAGTTTCGCAAGATCATCACCCACCACAATCCGTATGGACGGATCTGGGAAACCAACCACGCCCGGCTGGATATGTCTGCCTTGCTTGCCTCGCCGGCGACACGCACGGTCCCGACCAATGTGTCGTTCGGAAAACCTCCCGCAGCAGACGAGAGGCATGACGCGCGCGCGCCTCACCACCCCATGGTGACCACAGTGCGACTCCCGAAAGCGCTCGATCGCACAAAGTTCATGGAATGGACGAAGTCGTTACCGGAGGGGATGGAACGGGCGAAGGGATTTTTCCGTTTTGCGCACGAACCGGAATTACAGGAGTTTCAGTTTTTTCCGCCGCGCACCGGCACCGTCTCGCCGGTCATGCTGCTCGATGAACCCGACCACGTCATGGTGCTGATCGGCCGAGCCTACGACCAGGAAGGTTGCCGCGCCGCCCTTCTCGCCTGCCTGGCGGAATAGCTGCGTTAGGAAAGTGAGCCGGCTTCGGCACCCGAGGTAGAGGCCGTCTCAGCAACCGGCCGAAATCGCGACCAACGGGTGAGTGACCAGGCCACGCCTGCCCCGATCAATCCACCGATGACCCATCCGCCGAGCCCATCCGTCAGATAGTGGGCCCCGATGT
>JBPOIJ010000149.1:0-46422 GCA_052034585.1 Myxococcota bacterium | reverse complement strand
GGGTCGTTCAGAGAGACGGCGTCGACGAGATAGCGCTGGCCGTCTCCGATGTCGACGACGTGGGCGATGAAGTGGTCGTCCTTGATAAGAATCTCGATGTTCGCTGGTGCAACATTCTTCCCGCCGGCGGTGACGAGGATGTCCTTCTTCCGATCGACGATCTGGAGGAAGCCGTCTTCGGTCCACTTGCCGATGTCGCCCGTCTTGAGCCAGCCGTCGTCGGTGAAGACCTCCTTCGTCGCCGCGGGATCCTTGTGGTACCCGGCGAAGACGTTCGGGCCCTTCGCGAGGATCTCTCCGTCTTCGGCGAGCTCGAGCTGCACCGACGGGAGCGGCTTTCCGACCGAGTCGAAGCGGAAGGCGTCGGGCCGGTTGAGGGTGAGCGTGGGCGAGCTCTCGGTGAGCCCGTAGCCCTCGGTGATGAGGAGACCGGCCTCGAAGAAGAGATCCTTCACTGCGCGCTTGAGGCCGGCGCCGCCCGAGAGACAGAACCGCAGGTTGCCGCCGGTGGCCTTCCCGAGCGCGGCCTTGCGCTTGGCGGGCTCGGTCTCGGCCATCGCGGTGATCGCGAGCTTTTCCCAGACGGCCGGCACGCTCATGAAGACGGTGGGCTTCGTCTCGAGCAGGTGCGGCATCACCTTCGCCGGGTCGGAGAGGTAGGTCACCCAGCCGAAGGTGTTGCCGAGGCACGCCTCGCCGAAGCCGAAGATGTGGCTCATCGGCAGCCAGAGCAGATCGACGTCGCCGTGATCCTGGAGGAGCGGGCCGTTGCAGCGCAGCCAGTCTTGCCCGTTCACGCCGACGTTGCGGTGGGTGAGGGGCACGCCCTTGGGGTTGCCCGAGGTGCCGCTCGTGTAGAGCATCTGCCCGACCTGATCGAGGGACACCGAAGCGAGGAGGCGATCGAACTCGCCTGGCGCTTCACGATCGCGCGCTTCACCCGATGACTGCACCCGCGCCCAGCTGACGAGCCGCTGCTCCACCTCGGCGACCGGCGGCACCTGCTTGCCTTCGGCGCGCAGCTTCTCGAGCACCGGACCAGGGTCGATCGTGCCGAGGATCACGATGCAGGTGACCGCCGAGTACTCGTTCCAGGCCTCGAAGATGCGGCCGAGCAGCGGGGCGGTGTCGACGAAGACGATCTCCGTGTCGGAGTGCTTCACCACGTAGGCGGCCTGCGGCGCAGTGTTCGCCGGGTAGACCGGGACCATGACGCCGCCCGCGGCCTGAATCGCCATCGCCGCCGAGATCCACTCGACCGAGTTCGGCGCGAAGATCGCTGCGCGATCGCCAGGTGACAGCCCCGCCGAGGCGAGGAAGAGCGTCGCGTTGCGAATGCCCTTCGCGTAGGCGCCCCAGGTCACGCTGCGCCAATCGCCGTCGGGCGTCGGCAACATGAATCGAACGCGCGTCTTGCGCTGCTCGAGCGAGTCGAAGATGGCGCGCGGCGCCGGCTTGAGCTCCAGGTAGGGCGTGATGTCCATGGGGCGGTCTCCGAAAGGAAGGACGAACGGCTCAGTTGCGCTTGGCGCGCTCGAGATCGGTGAGCTTCTCTTCGAGATCGATGAGGCGGCTGTTGAGCTGGTTGAGCGCGTGCAGCGTGCGCTCCTGATCGCGGCGGGTCGGCAGGCCCATCAGCGCCCACCACTGCGCCACCGCCTTGTCTGACGCGGCCTTCATCTTCATCGTCGCCGTCAGCATGTTGCCCATCGGCTGGAGCACCATCGGGCTCTTGAGCACCGACTCCATCATCTCCGCGGTCTTCTGCTCCCAGGTGTCGAAGCCCTTCTTCCACGTCTCCCAGATCATCGTCGTTCTCCTTCAGAAGCCGAGCCGTCGTAGCTCGGTGGTTTGGGTGAAGTCGTCCATCGCCTCGTTGTCCTGGCTCACCGCGCGCGCCACTTCGCCGAAGCACTCGAAGACGAAGCCGGTCTGCCGGCGGATCACCGAGGCGCCGACCGAGGGCTCGATCGACAGCGTGGTGCGCACGCGCATGGCCTGGGTGAACGTGACGTCGGGGAGCTCGAGGCTGCCAGCACCGTCGACGCGCACTTGGTAGGTGTCGCGCCCGGCGTAGGGGAGCCCGCGCACCGTCCCGTTGCGGACCTCGCTCACCGAGAGCCACTGCTTGTTGGGCTCGAGTGGGAAGCGGAAGGTGGCGATCGGGGTGGCGTAGACGATCAGCGTCTTGCCGGTCGCGGGGAGTTCCTCCTTCGAGGCGTAGCCGAGGAGGAAGAGGGTGCTCCCGTCGTTCGAGTAGACGCCGTCGATCGAGCCGCCCAGATCAAGCGGGGCGACGAACTGGCCCGTGGGGAAGCTCGACCGGTACCACTTGCCCTCGAGTGACGAGGCGCTCACCGTCGCGACCTGATCATCGGCGTAGTCGGTGGCGAGATCCCACACGCGATGGCCAGCGGTGTCGGTCGCGCCGGCGAGGTCGACCGCGCGCCGCGTGCCGGTCGGGTTGACGAGGTAGCGCACGGGCACCCCGAAGGCCGTCTTGACCTCCGAGGCGTCGATCTTCCCGTCGAGGTTGGGCACGCACTCGAGCGGAGTGGCCGTCGGTGGCGTGTAGGCGGCGCGATCGGGGATCGTGCGGTTGGGATCGCAGCTGGCGAGGGCGAGGACGGCGAGGAGCAGGGTCGATCGAGTCGTCACGTTCGTGTCCTCAGAACTTCCACGCCAAGCGGAGTCGGGCGAGCTGGGCCGGCGTCGCCGAGAGGTTCTGCGACGGGTTGTCGAAGGCGGCGAAGGGGAAGAGCACCGCGTACTCGGCGAGCACGTCGAACCCGTCTTTCGATTCCCAGGTGAGCGCGCCCCAGAGCTCGAGGCCGAGGGCGGCGTCGTTGTTGGGCGTCGAGGCCGCGTAGATCGCGCGAGAGAACGTCCCGGCCGCCTTCAGATTGAGCTGCGCGCTGGTGAAGTCGAGCAGCCGCAGCCGGCCCCACGGCCGCACGTAGACCGCGTCGGTGACGGTGCCGATGATCTCCGCGAAGAGGATGCGATCGATGCGGTAGTCGGGGTGGAAGCGGAAGTTGTCGACGCGGGTGTCGCGCGGGACGTTCACCTGGGCCCCGTCGAGCTCGCCAGCCGTCGCGACCGTGCTCTTGGGGAACGCTCCGAAGCCAGGGGCCGGGTCGCCGCTCGCGTAGCCCGCGTTGAGTCCGCCGATGAGGAGCGCGTCGTTGCCGCCGAGCTGCGTCTCGAGGCCGAGGCCGAACTGCGCCGATTGCACCTTGTCGCGCAGCAACACGCCGGGGAGGAGTGAGGCCTGCTGTGACTCGGCGAGCAGCATCGCGCCCTCGAGTTCGATCCGGAAAGAGGGCGCAGTCAGCCGCGCCCAGACGTCGCCGGCGAGCGCGCGGTAGCCCCGTTGAATGAAGGAGGTGGGGGTGAGCGCGCTCCCTGGGCTCAGGTACGACTGCGGTGCGTCGACGTCTTGCCAGCGGTGCGAGAGGAACGCGCCGTACTCGAAGGTCCACTTGTCGGCCTTGGCGCGTCGCCGGCGGGAGAGGTCGTCGCGCACGTTCATCCACGCGAAGGTGAAGCTGCGCACGGCGATCGCCTCGTCGAGCACCAGCGAACGCTGGCCGTCCTTGCGGAGCGAGATCGGGCCGACCGAGGAGAAGTCGTAGGCGGCCGCCCAGAGGTGACCACCGAGCGAGGTGACGAAGGCGATGCGATCGGCCGCGTCACCCAAGTTGCAGTCGAGGCAATCGCCCCCGTTCGAGAGCAACCCGAGGCCCCACTGGTTGCCCATTCGCCCAGCCGCCAGGTAGCCGACCGGAGTGAGCACCTCACCGTACGCACGCTTGATGCGGAGGAGCGAGGCGGGCAGCTGACCGGGCGAGGCAGCAGGGGTCGGCGCGTTCCCGCTCCCCGGGGAGAGGACGGGCGTCGAGCCGAGCACGAGATCGTCGATCAGATCCGCACGGACCTTCACTGCTGCAGCTGCGAAGGGTGCGTAGATCGCGAGATCGGTCCGCAGGCGCATGTCGGCCTGCGAGAGGTCCTGCGCGAGTGGGTCCGAGATCGGCACGGCGAACAGCGGGAGCCCGGCGGGCGTCGTGCCGCGATCGAGATCGAGGTCGTGGAGGAGCTCTCCACGAACACGGAAGAAGCCGCTGACCTTCACCTCCAGCTTCTCGCGCACGAGCAGATCTTCTCCGTGCGCAGCGAGGCCAGAGGGCGCGGCGCCGAGCGAGAGGAGGAGGAGGCCGACGATCACCTGGCCTCCAGGAAGTGCAAGAGCTCGCGGTTCGACTCGGAGACCGCCTCGATCATCGGGAAGTGGCCACAGCGCGGGTACACGACGAGCTTGGCGTTCGGGAGCTGGCGAACGAGCCGCTCGCCGATCGAGACCGGCGTGACGATGTCTTCGCGGCCCCACAGGAGGAGAGTGGGCTGCGAGATGCTGCCGTAGCGAGCGGTCTGCGCTTCGAAGTGCATGCCGCGCACGGCCTCGAGGGCGGCGGCGCGCGTGCCCGGGCGCTCCATGGCTCGCTCGACCTCTTCGACGAGCTTCTCGGGGACGACCTCGGGATCGTAGAAGCCGTGCGCGAGGCGCTCTTCGCCCCGCTCGGAATAGAAGGCCGCGAAGAGGAACTCGCCGACACCTTTCGCACGTGCGAGCTGGAACATCGACGGGAGCTGCTCCTCGTAGACCCAGGCGTCGTAGAGCACGAGGCGCTCGGTGGCGTCGGGGTAGGCGAGGGCGAAGGCGAGGGCGACCGAGCTGCCCCAGGAGTGCGCGACGATCGCCGCCTGATCGATCCCGCGCTCCTTCATCACCGCGCGGAGCAACGACGCTTGCGCTGCTGGCGAGTAGTCGCCGACGGGCCGATCGGTCCACCCGAAGCCCTTCAGATCGATCGCGAGGACGCGGTGGGTCTTCTTCAACAGGGGGATCACCGCCGCCCAGTTCTCGATGCTCGAGGCGAAGCCGTGGACGAGGACGACCGGCGGGCCCTCGCCGACGTCGAGGTAGCGAACGCGCGTGCCCTCGAGTTGGAGGAAGGTGCCGTCGATCGGCTCGCCCGGCATCGCCCCGGTGTGATGCATCAGACAGCCACTCGCGAGGAGCGCGCAGAGGACGGCTGTCCCGATTCGGCTCCGAGCGGCCGAGCACCGAGCGCGAACGAGGCGCCGCTCGCTCTCGAGGCCTCGCTTCACGGGGTGAGCCTCCGCACTTCCTTCACCTGGGTGAACTCGGTCGAGCTCTCGAGGTCACGCGAGCGGATCGTCGCCACCGTGCCGAAGCACTCGGTGACGAACTGGTACTGGCGGAAGCTGGTGTTGAGGAGAGGGTAGAGAGGCACGCTCCGGTTCATCACCGTTCGCACTCGCAGCACGGGGAAGCGATCGTACGGGGTGATGGCGTCTCCGACCCGATCGATGCTCGAGGTGTAGGTGTCGGTGGTGCCGCCGATCGGCGCGCCGTTCGCGGTGCCGGTGACGCTCGCCATCGTCGTCCAGGTGTCGCCCGCGCGCATCGGGAAGGCCAGGAGCTTCACCGGCGGCGTGTAGACGAGCTTGGTGGCGAGCACGCCGTCCATCGGGTCGGCCGTGCCCATCAGGTACAGCCCATCGGCGTCGGACTTGAAGATCGCCAGGTAGTCGGTGCCCTGCCCGAGCGGCGCCACGTAGCTCGCGCCCGGGTAGCTCGACTCGAACCACTTCCCCTGAATCGGGATCGTCTCGACGAGGGTCGCCTGGTCGCCGGTGAGCATCTGGGTGAAGTCCCACGCGCGGCCGCCGTCGGGGCTCGAGGTGCCGGCGGTGTCGAACGTCGCCTGGCCCGAGACGCGGAAGGTCGCGTGGAGGCCGGCCTGCGTGACGACCTCGGCGCGGGTGATCACGCCGTCGAAGTTGCGCGTGCAGCCCGGCTGCCCGCCCGCAGCGCCGCCGCCGAGGCCGCCGCTCGTCCCGCCGCCGGCCCCGCCAGCCGTCGCCCCACCACCGACCGAGCCACCAGCCGTCATTCCGCCACCCGTCGAGGAGCCTCCCGCGCTCCCACCGCCGGCGACCGTCATGCACTTGCCTTCCTTGGTGCAGACGCCGCTCGCGCAGTCGGCGCCCACGCGGCACTCGACGGGCGGGTTCATTCCACAGCTCCACGACCACACTGCCAGCGTGACGAACGTGCTCCTCACGACGACCTCCGGCGACGGCCATACGCGCTCGGCCGCGGCGAATCCATGGGGTGTGAAAGGGTTGTGCGAGTGCAGCATCGGCGTGGCGAAATCGCACCAAAACGCGCCGATTGCAAGCCCTCGCTGTTGCGTCGCAACAAGGGTCTGCTATGGCGTCGTCATGCTCGTGAAGAAATACGGAAACCGACGCCTCTACGACACCGAGTCGAGCCGCTACATCACCCTCGACGAGCTGACCGAGAAGATTCGCGGCGGGGCGGAGGCGCGGGTCGTCGACGCGAAGACCGGGCGCGACCTCACCCAGGAGACGCTGACCCAGATCATCATCGAGGGCCGAGGCGCCGACACCTTGCTCCCGGGCCCGCTCCTGCATCAGCTCATTCGTCTCGGAGACGACGCCCTCGCCGAGTTCCTCGGCCGCTACGTCCAAGGCGCCCTCGAGCTCTACCTGCAGGCTCGCAAGTCGTCGCAGGCCGTCATGCCGTTCAACCCGCTGCTCGCGCTCAACCCGTTCATGAGCCAGGGCAACCCGCTCTCCACCTGGTTCGGCGGCCAGCCCCAGCAGGCCCCTGTGCCGCGAGAGGCGCCACCGTCGTCGGAGGTCGAGAGCCTCCGCCGCGAGCTCGACGAGATCAAGGCGTCGCTGCAGAAGCGAAGAAAGTCGTGAGAAATGTTGCAGTGCACAAAATCTCCTTGACCGGCTCGAATCGCTGCGTATTGTGGCGGCGCCTCACGAAACCCAAACTCGAGGAGCACCACCATGGCTGAGACCAAGACGACGACTTCGCAGGCGCAGCAGATTCCCGGTGTCGAGCAGTGGAAGAAGATGATGGACGATCAGAACACCCGCTTCGCCACGATGCTGGACGAGGTCACCAAGGCCCACAGCAAGTGGATCGAGTACGGCAACACCCAGATCGACGAGATGGCGGAGCTGATGAAGACCCAGTTCAACTACGTCAACGAGCTGGCGACCGGCGCGCGGAAGCTGGGCGTCGAGAGCTCGCGCAAGGCGATGGAGTTCTTCGTTCGCTGAACCCTCGCCCGGCGCGTGGGTGGTCGTCACCTGCGCGTCGCGCCTTTCTCCGGGAGCCCCATGTTCCGTTCCGAACCCGCGCTGATGCCCACGCTGCGGAGCACCGTGCTCGAAGACGGGCCGGCCAGGCTGTACCGCTTTCACTCGAGCACCGACGTGGCGCTCGTCGACGCGCCGCCGGTGTTCCTCGTCCCTTCGATGATCAACCGCTGGTACGTGCTCGATCTGCGCAAGGGAGCGAGCGTCGCCGAAGCCTTGGTCGACGCCGGGCTCGACGTGTGGTGCCTCGACTGGGGCGCTCCCGAGGATCACGATCGCTACTTCAGCTGGCCCGACGCCTTGGCGCGGCTCGATCGCATGATGCGCCGCGTCCTCCGCGAGACGGGCACGGAGAAGGTCACCGTCCTCGGCTATTGCATGGGCGCCACGATCTCCTCGGTGCACGCGGCGCTCCACCCAGAGCGCTACGCCGGCTTCGTCAACCTCCTCGGGCCGATCGACTTCTCCGAGGCGGGCATGCTCGGGCGAATGACGGACCCTCGCTGGTTCGACGCCGAGGCCATCGCCGCGGCCGGGAATGTTGCGCCGCAGCAAATGCAGTCGGGGTTCAAGCTGCTTCGGCCGACGCAGGACCTCTCGAAGCTGGTCACCCTCGTCGACAAGGCCTTCGACCCGGCCTTCCGCGAGGCCTACGAGGCGCTCGAGGCGTGGGCAGGTGACAACGTCGCCTTTCCAGCGGCCGCGTACACGACGTACATCGACGAGCTCTACCAGCGGAACCTGCTCATCCAAGGGCAGCACCACGTGCGCGGTCAGCGGGTCGAGCTGAAGAACATCAGCTGCCCGGTGCTCACCGTCGCCGCCGACAAAGACACCATCTGCCCGCCGAAGGCCGCGGTGGCGATCAACGCCGCCGTCTCGTCGAAGGACGTCAAGACGCTCGCAGTCCCCGGTGGCCACGTGGGCGCCGTCGTGGGAAGCAAGGCCGCGGACAAGCTGTACCCGGCCCTCATCACCTGGATGAAGGAGAGGAACGCATGAACCTGAAAGATCTGAAGATCATCATCACCGGCGGCGCGCAGGGCATGGGCGCTCACTTCGCGACGCGACTCCTCGAGGCTGGCGCGAAGGTCGCGGTTGGAGACGTCAACGAGGACGGCCTCAAGGCGCTCCCGGCCGGCATTCACCGCCGCCGCCTCGACGTCTCGAAGGAAGACGACGTCATCGGCTTCGTGAACTGGGCCTTCGACTCGATGGGCGGGCTCAACGGGCTGGTGAACAACGCCGGCATCCTCCGCGACGGCCTCTTGGTGAAGAAGGACAAGACGACCGGCGCGGTGAGCAAGCTGTCGCTCGATCAGTTCAACGCCGTCATCGGGGTCAACCTCGTCGGCGCGACCCTGATGGTCCGCGAAGTCGTCGCGAAGATGGTGGAGAAGGAGCAGGGCCCAGGCGTCGTCGTCAACATGTCGTCGATCGCTCGCCACGGGAACCGCGGGCAGTCGAACTACGTCTCGGCCAAGGCCGCCCTCGCCGCGAACACCGTCACCTGGATGAAGGAGTTCGCTCCATTTCGCATTCGTGTCGGCGCGGTCGCGCCAGGCATGGTGGAGACGCCGATGACCAAGGGCATGAACCAGAAGGCGCTCGATGCCTTCACCGCCAGCATTCCCGTCGGCCGCATCGGCCAGCCCGAGGATCTCTGGCTCGCGGTGAAGTTCATTCTCGAGTGCGACTACTTCAACGGCCGCACCATCGACGTCGACGGCGGCCTCGGCTTCTGAGTCGCGAGTTCTGTCAGGGTCACGCGGCCTCTGCGACGATGGCCGCGTGATCGTCCTCGATGGCAGCGAAGGTGAAGGTGGCGGGCAGGTGCTCCGCTCGGCGCTGTCGTTGTCGCTCATCACCGGGCAGGCGTTTCGGCTCGAGAGGGTGCGCGCCAAGCGCAAGCCGCCCGGGCTCAAGGCGCAGCACCTGACCTGCGTGCACGGCGCCGCGAAGCTCGGCGGGGCCACCGTTCAAGGCGACTCGATCGGCAGTCACACCGTCTCCTTCGCTCCCGGCCCGACGGTCTCCGGCACCTACGCCTTCCACGTCGGAACCGCCGGCTCGACGAACCTCCTCCTCCACTGCCTCGTGTATCCGCTCGCGCTCGCTGGCGGCGGCTCGCTCACCTTGACGGGGGGCTCGCACGTCATCGCCAGCCCCACCTTCGACTACGTGGAGCGCGTCTGGGCCCCGCTCGTGCGGCATTGGGGCATCTCGGTCACCTTGAAGCTCGAGCTCGCCGGCTTCTTCCCCGAGGGAGGCGGTCGGCTCTGGGTCAACGTCGAGCCAATTCGTCAGCCGGGGCAGCTCGAGCTCTCCAAGCGCCCGGAGATCGATCGACTCGTCGTTCGCTCGATCGTCGGCGGGCTGTCCGTCGACATTGCACATCGGCAAGGCGACACCGCGCGGCGCTCCCTCGGAGAGCTCGGCGTGCCGGTCGAGCTCGACGTCGCGTCGTTGCCGAACGGCCCCTCGCGTGGCACCGCGGTGCTCGTCACCGCCGAGTCGAAGGGGCAGACCCTCGCCGGCTTCTCCTCTCTCGGAGAGCGCCGGCTGCCCGCGGAAGAGGTCGGTCGAACCGCAGCCAAGGAAGCTCGCGCCTGGCTTCGTGGCACGGGCGCACTCGACGAGCACGCAGGCGATCAGCTCCTGTTCCCGATGGGGCTCGCCGCGGCTGGGCTGCTCGGTCCGTCACGCGCGAGCCGCTTCCGCGCGCACGTCATCTCCGATCACCTCACCACCCACGCGAGGGTGCTCGAGGCCTTCCTCCCGATTCGGGTCTCGATCGACGGCGAGCTGGTCGAGGTCAGCCCGCGCTGAGTTTCCGTCTCAGTCGGCGCCGAGCCTGAGTTCCCGCCTCAGTCTGCGCCGAGCCTGAGTTTCCGTCTCAGTCGGCGCCAAGCCTGAGTTCCCGTCTCAGTCGGCGCCAAGCCTGAGTTCCCGTCTCAGGCGGCGCCGAGCCTGATCACTGCCGCTCGGTGGTCAGCTTCCGGCGTACGCGCACCGGAGGCGGCTGATCGGGCTCGGTCTTGTTCGCAGCGATCTCGTCGTTCACGTTGCGATAGAGCCGCCAGGCGAAGGGCGCTGCGATGCCGAAGCAGAGCAGGGTGCCCAACACCGGCATCCACGGGAAGGACCAGTCCTGCGGCTGGCTATCGGGATCTTCGACCCACACCCCCACCTTCGAGGGGCGGCGGTTCACGTCTCGAGTCTCGGTCGTCTCACCGTCGTACTTCTGCAGACCGCGCTTCGGCCTGTCTCCCAGCGCGGGAGCGGCGAGCACCGACGCGACGATCGCAGCGAAGAGCCAACGAGTCATGAGCCGAGCTTACCCTTCCATGCGGCCGAGTTGAACACCGCCCAGCAGGTCAGGCCGGCACCAGCTCGATCCGCTCGAGGTGCTTGGGGATCGCGACCGGCCAGCCCTTGGCCTCCACCTTCGTCTTGAGGGCGGCGAGCGCCGAGTCTTCTCCGTGGACCAAGAGCACCTGCTTGGGCGGAAACTCGAACCCCTCCATCCACTTGAGCATCTCGGTCCAGTCGGCGTGGGCCGAGAACCCGGAGATCTGCGCCAGCCGCGCCCGCACCGGCACTTCCTGGCCGTGGATGCGAATCGTCGGCTCGCCGTCGAGCATTCGCCGCCCGCGCGTTCCCACCGACTGGTACCCCACGAAGAGGATCGTGTTCGCCGGGTGCGGCGCGCGGTGCTTGAGGTGGTGGAGGATTCTGCCGCCCGTCGCCATGCCGCTCGCCGAGACGATGATGCCAGGGCCGCGGAACTGGTTGAGCTGCTTGCTCTCGGTCGCCGACGACACGAAGCGGGTGTGCCGCGTCTGGAGCGGCGACTTCCCGTCGTAGACGAGCTTCTGCATGTCGAGATCGTGATCGCTCGCGTGCGCCAGGTAGATCGGCGTCGCGTCGCAGGCCATCGGGGAGTCGACGAAGACCGGCAGCTCGGGGATCCGCTTCGTCCGCTCGAGGTTGTCGAGGTGGTACAGGATCTCTTGCGTGCGCCCGACGGCGAAGGCCGGAATCACCAGCACTCCGCCCGCCTTCACCGTGTCGATCACGATCTGCGCCAGCTCGTCCATCGGCTTGGTCTCTTTGTGCGCGCGGTCGCCGTAGGTGCTCTCGGCGATGAGCGTCGTGGCCGACTGCACCGCGGTGGGATCCTTCAGGATCGGGGCGTTGTAGCGCCCGAGATCGCCGGTGAAGACGACCCGCTGCTTGCTGCTCACGAGATCGAAGACGCAGATCGCCGAGCCCAAGATGTGCCCGGCGGGAACGAAGGTGAGGATCACGCCCGGCACGATCTCCCGTGCCCGCCCGTAGCCGAAGGTCTCGAAGTGCTCGAGCGCTCGTTTGGCGTCGGCCTCGGTGTAGAGCGGGAGCGCGGGGTGGTGCTTCGAGTAGCCTTCCTTGTTCGCGTAGCGCGCCTCTTCTTCCTGAATGCGCGCCGAGTCGGGGAGCAACAGCCCGCTCAGATCTCGCGTCCCCGGCGTCGAGAAGATCGGCCCCCGAAAGCCCTGCGCCACGAGCCTCGGCAAGCCCCCGGTGTGATCGATGTGCGCATGGGTGAGCACCACCGCGTCGAGCGTCTTCGCGTCCAGCGGCGTGGGCGCCCAGTTGCGCTGGCGGAGGTCCTTGGTGCCCTGAAACAGGCCACAGTCGACGAGCAGCTTCCGGCCGTCGTGCTCGAGGAGGAACTTGGAGCCGGTGACGGTGCCGGCGGCGCCGAGGAAGGTGATCGAGGCCATGGTGCGTCACTCCACCGAGAGGGAGACGAGGTGCAGCGGGGCGCGGTTCAGGTCGAAGCGCCACGCGAACTGGTAGCCGATCGACACCGGCACGATGTCCATCAGGTAGAAGCGGAAGGTCGCCGCCGCGCCGGTCGCCCGCATCCACTGGCCTTGGAGCGTCACCGCCGCCGAGCCGAACGCCTCGAGATCGATCTGCCGGGCGAAGAACGACGGGAAGAGCCAGAGAATCGACGCGGTGCCGCGATCGATCGGAAACACGAAGCGATAGCGCGCGTGGGCGATCGCCGCGCCCTCGGTGCGAATGCCGAAGTCGTCGTAGCCGCGTACCGCCTCGGCGAGCGTTCCAGGCAGGTAGGCGCGCGGCCCACTGGCCGGATCCACCGAGGTCGGCTGCTGAATCACGTTGAAGCCTTGCGGCTGCCCGCCGAGCAGCAGCGCCGAGGCGGGGGCGCCAGGAATCCAGCGGCCGTTCACCGACCCCACCAAGGTGTGACGTCGAGTGAAGGGCAGGGGAACCGCGAAGCCGACGTGGGCGGAGAGATCGACCATCGACCGGTCGCTGCCGAGGAGCGCCGAGTAGGCACGCACCACGCCCGAGAGCGAGAAGTGCTTCCGCGCGCCGCCATAGGCGGTCGACTCGGTCGCCGAGAACGAGGCCGAGACCTCGGGGCCGAAGTACTTCTCGACCGAGGGCGCGCACGGCACGATGCAGACCGGCCCGAAGGGGAAGAAGCTCTCGCTCACCAGGCCTCGCAGCGCGACGTTCACGGGAACGGTGAAGAACGTGCGGCCGCCCGAGAGCGCCGCAGTCCAGAACGCACCGTCGGTGATGGGATCGCGTGAGCCATAGAGCCCGAGCGTCCAGGGCGCGAGCTGCTGGTTCACGTACTCGACGGAGGCGCTCCATTCGGGCGTCACGTCGAAGCGGAACGGCCTCGCGGCTCTCGGGAACGAGAGGCTGCCGTTGAGCGCCCAGTTGTGGCGGCTCAGGCGATCCTTGCCGGCGAGCGAGGCGTAGAAGGTCGTCGTCCACCCGGTGATGCTCACGCCATCGGAAGTCGGCAGCACCGTCACGCCGGGCACTCGAAGCTGGGGCACGAAGAGGTGATCGAGGCCGCTGTACGGCTCGTCGCTCGTGACCTGGAGCGCTGGCGCGTCGGGGAAGGGTGGCGGGGCTTGGGTGACCGGCGGCGGTGGAGGCGGCGCATCGGTCGCGACCGGCTGACTGGGCACGTCGGCCTGAGCGGTGAGGCTGCCTTCCTTCACCACCTCGCGAACGGCCATCGGCGCGCGATCGATCGACCACTGCGAGCCGGCGCGGTTGACGAAGACGACCGAGTCTCCGGTTGGGCAGGCGTCGAGGAGGGTGAACGGTGCGTCGGTGATTCGCTCGAGCCGCCCCGAGTCGACGGCCAACCGGTGCACCTGCAGCCGGCCCTGGTGCGTCCGCGGAAGGCTGAGGTGGTTCGCGTCGAGCCACTTCGCGCCGTAGTTGAAGGCGCCGTCGTTGGTGAGGGCGCGGACCGCTCCGCTGGCCTCGCGGATCCACACGTTCCAGCCGTTCCCGTCGAGCTGCGAGAAGGTGATCCGGGTGCCGTCGGGAGAGATGGAAGGCGTCGACACCGCCACGCCGGCGGGGGGCACGTACAGCGAGGTGAGCTGCTCGGTCTCGAGGTCGAACGACGCGAGGCGCGATTGCCCGGCGGAGAAGTCGACGAAGACGTAGCTCTTGCCGGAGGGCGTGATCGCCCCGCCTTGGCCCCGCGCGATGTCCTGCCAGATCTTGAGCGTCTCGCCGGTGGTCGCGTCGATCTTCCAGAGCTGGGTGCGGGTGTCTCCGCGCGAGATCAGATCTTCGTTCATCAGGAACAGCGTCTTCCCATCGGCGCTGAAGGACAGGCCGCTCATCGTCGCCGGCCCCACCAACACCCGCTCTCGCCCGGGGTAGAGGTGCACCAGGATCTGCTCGGCGATCACCGCGCCATCACGGGAGAGGATTCGGAGCGTCGGCGGGTCGTCGTTGCCCGACGACACCAGGGCCATGGTGCCCGATGGGGCGTGCACCGCGAGCCTCGCGAGCTGGCCCAGTCGATCGCGCAGCACGACCTGATCGGCAGGCCGCGTGCGCTTGGGCAGCGTGCGCGTCAGCTCGTTCGACCACTCGGTGACGAGATCGCCCAACGACTTTCCGTACACGTCGCCGAAGCGCAGCGTCACCGCGAAGGGCGCGAAGAAGGCCGCGCCCTGCTTGTCCATCAGCTCCCAGAGGGCCTCCTCGCCGCTGCGCTTCACCAACCACTCCACGAAGGGCAACGAGGTGAGGTACGCGCCGGAGTACGGGTAGAGCTCTCGCTGGTTGGCGCTCAGATCTCCCGGGCCGATCGACCCGCCGCGCTCGTCGACGAAGGACTCGAAGGCCCCGCGGTAGATGGGGCTGTGCGGACGCCCGACGGGTCGCTCGACCCGGCCCTCGTAGTACTGCGCGACGCCCTCGGTGAACCACCGCTCGGTGAAGAGCTGCGGCGAGAACGTCGGCCCGGTGACGGCGGTGAAGTAGCGCCAGAACGCCTCGACCTGCTCGAAGTGGGCGTAGTGGAACATCTCGTGGCAGCTGACGTCGTCGGCGCTGGCCCCCGAGAGCCCGTACCAGTGCAGGAGCTCCATCGAGGTCTGCAGCGGGTTCACCGAGTGGAGCGGCTCACCGAGGAGCTGGCCCGTCACGTAGGCGTTGTTGAAGTTCGCGCTGGTGAGGAAGAGCAGGCCACGATCGCGCGGGCGGGGGTTGTGTTGGAGCTGCCGGTAGCGCTCGAGGCACTGTGACGCGCGTCGCGCCACCCGCTCGGCCGCCTCCTTGTGCGCGACCGGGTAGTAGACCTCGAGGGTGTCGGTCTCGAGCCGCCACATCTCGTCTTCGGCGAAGGTGGTCGCGACCTCCTGGCTGAAGCGGGGGTTCGCCGTCGCGCAGGCGAGGGCGAGGGGGAGTCCAACGACGAGGAGGCGGCGCATCGCGGCGAACCATCGCGCATGAGGTGGGTCGATGCTACGAGCGCGTGCACCATGACGATGCCCACGCCTCCGCAGCTCGACGCGGCCTTCTCCCAGGTCTCCGCGGCCCTCGATCAAGTGGAGGGCCGGAAGATCGATCTCTTGAAGGAGCCGTGGGAGGGGGTCGAGAAGGCGGCCATCAAGCTGCTCGGCGGCCCCTTCAACCCGCAGAAGATGGAGCACCAGGTCGTCGCGCTCGGGCTCGCCTCGGCGTTCGCGCGCCGGCTCCACGCCGATCATCAGGCCTTCTGGTTCCCGTCGCGGGAGGCCATCGAGGGTGCGTCGCTCGGCTTCCCCGAGGCGCTCATCATGCTGTCGCCCTTCGGGGCGGTCGTCGACGCGCTCGCCCAGGCCAAGCTGAACCGCCTCGACGACGTGCAGAAAGACATTCGCAGCTCGCTCGCCCAGGTGAAGTTCGGAGGCGCCGGCGCCGGTCAGCGCATCGGCCCCGAGGACTACATGCGCCTGTTCGATCCAGGCTTCGTGCAGGTGGTCGCGCTCGACCCGGTCAAGGCCGGCCAGACGTGGACGACGCCTCCCGAGCGGCTGTCGATCGACGTGCGAGACGCGATTGGGCGCGCGCAGAAGCTCCCGCCCGAGCTCAAGAAACAGATGGAGACGCAGTTGCTCACCGCGCTCCAGCGAATGGAGCCCGGCAAGCCGCTCATCAACCAGGTGCAGCGCGCGCCGCGGGTCTGCGAGGTGATCGGCCTGTTGTTCGGCACCGCCACCACCACTGGCTCGGCGCCCGAGGAGTTCTGGATGGACGTCGTCCTCCCGCTCCTCTTCATCGGCACCCCGACGAATTTCCCGCCGCTCGAGGGAGAAGAGCTCGAGGCGGCGAAGCAGGGCATCGACCCGCTGCTCCTCTTCCTCGACGTCGTGCCGCACCAGTTCAAGTCGGACGACGAGGGGTTGCTCGGTGCGTTCCCCTCGACCGCGATCGGCCTGCCGCACGACGGCTTCGCCGCGGTGCAGAGCCTGCGCCTGGTGAAGGTGAGCCCGGAGCTGATCAAGGAGCCGCTCTCGAAGTTCGACGAGAAGGCGGTGCGCGCGTCGATCGAGAAGTTCGCTGCGGCGGTCAAGGCGCAGACCGGCGAGGTGAAGGTGCAGGGCCAGGACGAAGCGAAGCAGATGCTCGACGCGGCGATGGTGCTGCTCGTCGATCTCAAGCGCGTCGTCGAGGCCGGCAAGGACGTGTGCGTGCGGCGGCTCACCGAGGCCGAAGCCGCGAGCGAGCCCGCGTTGGCGTTGGTGCGTCAGGCCCTCTCGGCGCCGCGCATCATCCTCGCGACCTGATCGCGATCGCTGGGCGGTCAGCGACGGCGCTCCGAGAGCGCCTTGGCGACCTCGACCTGGGCGCGCCAGTGCCCGTACAGCTTCTGCCTCGACGCGAGCCGATCGAGCGCGGCGCCCGTCTCCTCGTCGATGATCGCCGGGGGCGCCTCACGAAACGGCGTGCCCGGCAGCGGCATGAAGGCGTGGGAGTGAACGCGGGCTCCTTGCTCGGCGAGCCGCTCCATCAACTGCACCGTCTGCCGAACGTCGTCCTTCGTCTCTCCCGGCAGCCCGAGGATGAAGTCGACGTCGGGCCGAAACCCGTGCGCGACCGCGATCGTCACCGCCTGAACTATCACCGCCACGTCGTGCCCGCGCTTGCTCGCGGCGAGCACTCGATCGGAGCCCGACTGCCCGCCGATGATGATCGAGTCGTTGCTCACGTACTTCGCGAGCAGCGTCATCGCTTCGGGCGTGACGTGCTCGGGCCGAACCTCCGACGGGAAGGTGCCGAAGAAGAGCCGGCCCTCTGGCGCCATCGCGTCCCGGCAGCCGGCGAGCAGGCCCTCCACCGCCTCGAGGTTCACCGACTCGTCCGTGGACCCGTAGGACAGGGAGGTGGGCGAGATGAAGCGGAGATCGGTTCGTCCCGAGGCTCGGAGTGCCTTCGCGTGCTCGACGACGTTGGCGATCGATCGATGCCGGAAGATCGCCTTGGAGAAGAAGGGCGTCTGGCAGAAGCGGCAGGCGTAGATGCAGCCGCGGGTGATCTCGATCGCGCCGAAGAGGTTCCGCGAGGCCGAGAACGGAGGAAACGCGTCGAGCTCGATCCGCTCGAAGCGCTCGTTGCGAACGACCGCTCCCTCGACCAGCCGCGCGAACCCCGGGGTGGACTCGATCGCGCCACCCTCACGCACCCGCCGGAGCAGCTCGAGCAACGGCCGCTCACCTTCACCGATGCAGATCATCGCGAAGCCGGCGCGGAGCGTCTCGAGTGGCTCGGCCGTCGCGTGCACGCCGCCCGCGATCGCCAGAAACGGCTCCGCCACCGCCGCCCGAAGCTGCGCCAGCTCGTCAGCGCACTCCGCGAGGCTCGGGGAATAGAACGACCAGGCGACGACGACGCTGCGCCCGACGCGCTGCTGCGCCTTCACGGTGTCGATCAGCGCGCTCGTGTCCCTCGGGACGAACAGGGGAAGCTCGGAGAGCGTTCGATCGGTCTCGAGCGCGCCAGCGAGCGCCGTCAGCGCGTACTTGCCAGGGAACCGATAGCTGAAGACGAGCGCGACGTCGGCCACGAGCGCCTCACGGCCAGACGAGCTTCTCGGTCGCGCCAGCGGCTCGCTTCACTTCGAGCTCTCCCGGTGCACCCTTGAACCGCAACCGCGCGAGGGCGTGGGGGAGGGCGGGCGCGCCGTCGACGGAGAGGATCACGTCTCCGACGTTCAGCTTTCCATCGGCGGTGAGCACGAAGGCCCCGGCTGGCGCCTTCGCGAGCGACACGGCCTGGGCCTCGCCGGAGGTCGGCGCGAGCACCCGAGCCCGGTTCTGCGCCTGGATCTCCTTCTGGAGCGCATCGAGCTCCGGCTCCGGCTTGAACGAGTGCGGCGGCAGCCACTGCGCCGCTGCGGGCGTCGCGGCGAAGAGCGCCGGCGACGTGGACGGCACCGATCGATCGGCCCCATGCGCGAGCGCGTGCTTGGCGGCGACCGTCACCAACGACTCCACGAGCGCGGTGAGCTGGGGCGCGGGGTCCCACTCGGCCTCGGGTGGCGGCGGCGCGAAGGGATCGACCACGACCTGGCCGGAGACCTCGAGCAACGTCGTCGAGGAGCTCGGGTGCTGCAGCTCGGCGCGAGCGAGCCAGGTGGTGATCTCGTTCGAGGCGGTCGACTGCCCCTTCTTCGACTCGGTCTCGGTGGACGAGCCGGTGAGCCGACGCTCGACGATCACCTTGAGCACCGCCCCTTGGTCCGCGCGCGACCCGCCCTGAATCAGCAGGGGGATCGCATCGGTCGCGACCCACGGGTTGTCGACGGTCTGCTTGACCACCTTGAACTCCGTCGGACCGAAGAAGGCGAGCCGCTCACCAGCCTCCGCGACGCACCGATCGAGGGCCCGCTGCGACAGCTCGAACAGCCGCCCCGAGCTCGTCTCCTGCCCGGTGATCACGACGGGGTAGACGAAGACGGTGGTGAGCTGGAGCGGCTGCGGGGGCGCCTTCACCACCTTGTTCAGCCCGCTACACGCCGCCAGCGCCGCGAGCGCCACCACCCATCCACGAGCCATCGAACCCCTCCCTCGCCGGCGAAAAACGAGTGCCGGCCTGTTCTGCTTTCCTCACTCGAGCACGCCCTCGGGGCCGTTGGGCACCACGAATCTTGTGTCGGGAGGACGGCGAACGGGCCGGCACTCGCCTCCTGAGTAACATGGTTGATCGGTAGGTCGACAAGTCTGCCTGTGTGACATCTGAGCGACGTCAAAACACGAGTCAATTCATGCGCTTGTCGATGTTCATCGCGCTTGGTCAACCGTTCAAGAGCGGGAGGAGCTGCCCTTTCTGGTGGAGCTCCATCATGTCGGAGAACCCGCCGATGGGTGTGTCTCCGATGAAGATCTGGGGCACGGTCTTTCGGCCGCCGCTCAGCTCAACGAGCTTGGTGCGCAGCTCCTGGTTTTCGGTGACGTCGATGTTGGTGAAGGCGACGTTCTGCTGGGTGAGGAAGCGCTCGGCCTGCCGGCAGTAGGGGCAATAGTTGGTGGTGTAGACGGTGACCGGTTTCATGCGGCGAGGGTAACAGTCGAACGCAGCGACCGCTTGCCCTCCTGCCCGATTTCGGTGACGAGCGGGGCCGATGAGGAAGTGGCTCTCTGGGTCGAGGCTCGCGATCGTCGCTGCGGTGGCGATGGGGCTCTCCGCGGTGCTTGGTCCGTGGCTCGGCGATCCGGCGAGCTTCGTCTACCCGCAGATCGCGATCGTCGTGCTGGTGTTGGTCGGCTTCTGGCGTCGCGTCCCGGACTTCTCGCTCGGCCTCGACCCTCGAGCCTGGAAGCTCCTCCTGGCGGCGAGCCTCGTCTGGCTCGAGGCGGTGGCGCTCAGCCAGTTCTACGCGTTCAGGGTCAACGGGGTGGACTTCTCGATCTTCGACTGGATGCTCGAGAGCACCCACCGCGGCCGCTTCGGCTACTCGCCCATCTACGACGTCAACCACTTCGGGGTGCACTCGAGCTTCGTCCTCCTGCTCTGGGTGCCGCTGCACGAGCTCGTCGATTCGCCGCTGTGGCTGGTGGTGAGCGGGCCGCTCGCGGTCTGGCTGGGGATCTTTCCGCTCCGTCGGCTGGCGCGCTCGGCGAACGGCGGGCCGCACGGGGCGCTCGAGCTGATGCTGGTGTTGATGTGGGTCGGCAACCCGTGGATGGGGCGCGCGTTCCAGCCTGGGTTTCGGCCCGAGCTGCTCGTGCCGTTCCTCACGCTCTGGTTCCTCGTCGGGTGGGTGGAGCGAGACGGCGAGATCGTCGGGCTGTCGCTCTTTCCCCTCTTGATGACGAAGGAAGACGCGGTGCTCTTCGTCGTCGGGTTCGTCCTCGTCGGCACGGCGCTCGAGCGCTGGAGATGGAAGCAGGCGCTCTGGCTCGTCGCGCTCTGTGGCGGGTGGCTCGCCGCGTACGTGTTCCTGGTGCAGCCGCTCCTGGTGGGCCGCCCCGCGACCTACTGGGGGTTCTGGCGCGACTTCGGCGACACGCCGAAGGCCGTCGTCGTCGGCATGGCGACGCACCCGGTGCTGCTGCTGACGAAGGTGGTCGGCTCGGGGTGGTGGACGTTCTTTCTCCCGCTGCTGCTGGTGCCGTTTCGATCCCTGCGGGCGGTGGGGGGCATGGCGCCCACGCTGATCCTCCTGGGCGCGGCGAGCTACCCGGTGATGCACGACTTCCTCGGCTACTACCCGCTCCCGTTGCTCGCGTTCGCCGTCTTCGGCGTGCTCGAGACCCACGCGAGGTGGAGGACGTTGCCGTCGGCGCGGCTTCGTGAAGGCGTCGTGCTGACCTCGATCGGGCTCTTCGGGGTGGTGGGTGGCTCCTACCCGCGCACGGTGCCGGTCGATCTCGAGCTCAATCGCGCGCTGGGCCAGGCCTTCGAGGAGGTGCGTTCGGCGCCGATCGTCTGCGTCGAGCCGGTGCTCTTCCCACGAGCGGGGTACTCGAGGGCGATGCTGCCGTTGATGGACGAGGCCTGCCTCGATCGGCCGGGCGCGGTGGCGTTGGTCAACCTCTCGCTCGACACGTCGCCGCACGACACGCCGTCGTTCGAGGAGACCGTCAGGCGATGGCAGGCCACGCTCCCGTGGCGTGACGTGGGCCGCGGCTTCCTCGTCATCGGCCCTCGGCCACCGAGATGAGCGGTCTGGGCGTCTCGTCGAGGAGCGCTCGCCCACGGAACGCCGTCACCGCGGGCCAGAGCGCGACCAGCCAGAGGAAGAAGTCGAGCGGAAACGTGCCGACGGCGATCGCGAGCAGCAGCCACCCGATCGTCATGATCGTCCACAGCACCGCGACCGCCCACCCAGCCCACCGACCGGGAAGGAACCAGTGCATGGTGGCGAGCACGAGCCAGGGGAGCGAGCCGACGATCGAGGCCACGACGAGCGCGATCACCCCCGACTCGGAGTCCCACGGGATCTCGAGGAGCACGATCGCGATCATCGCCGCCGGGCCCACGAGCATGCGGGCCGACACCCGCCGGGCGAGCTGGGTGAGGCGCTGCTGAAAGACCTCCGGGCGGCGCAGGCAGGCGAGGCACGGCGTCTCGGCGCTCAGGCCCGACTTCGCGATGCACCCCGCGCAGCAGAAGGACCCGCACCGATCGCAGCTGCCGAGCGAGGCGAAGGTGGGGTGGGCGCTGCAGCGTGGACGCGGATCGTCGGGTGGGAGCGCTTGGAGGCCCGCCGCGCTCCAGTGCTGAAGGGTCGTGGACAGCTGCCGCGAGCGCGCGCCGTTGACGATGCGTTGAACGCCAGCGAGGACGAGCACGATCTGGAGCGTTCCGAAGCGCCCGGCGAAGAAGATCAGCACCGCGACGAGGATGAGGAGCGCGCCGAAGATGATCGAGGCGACGTCGGCGCTGCTCGCGCGGTCGACCATCTCGCCGGTGCGCTCTCCGGTGTCGTCGGCGAAGAGCGCGGCGATGTCGTCGGGCGCCACGTCTCGCCGAGCCAGCTCTTCCTCGATCGCGCTTCGGCCGAACCCCTCGGCTCGCATCCGGCGCACCACGGCCCAGGGCGTCTCACCACTCCCCGAGGGGCCACTCGTCAGCACCGGCGCCGAGACCGACCCCGACGATCTCAGGAGGAGGTCGATGTCTGCTTGCTCGAGCCCCTTCGCGCGCAGCTCGGCGGCGATCGTGTCGTCACTCGCGCCCTCCGCTCTGCGCTGGTTGACGTGCGCCCACGGTGAAGGCGTGCCCTCGTCCATGTCCTACTCGCTCACCGCGCGCGCGACGGCCCCGGTCTTCGCGCTCGACTCGAGCGTCAGCGTGGGCGCAGCGAGCACCACGGCGAGGCCGACGGAGATCATGGCCAAGCTTGGTCCGCGCCAGGGCCCGGTGTCACCTCGTCAACGCAGGTCAGGAGGCGGCCGGCCGAGCTCGTCTGCCAGGCGCTTCACCAGGTGCTCGAGCGGGTCGAGCTTCGAGAAGATCGCGTTGGCGAGCGATTCCTCTCCGAGGGCGCGCAGCTCTTCGGGGTTCGCGGCGGAGAAGAGGAAGAGCCGCAGGCCGGTCTCGTTGCCATGTCGGCGGACGCGCTCGAGGAGCCCTCGTCCGTCCATGTGCGGCATGTGGAGATCGAGCACGACGAGATCGAGCTCGAAGAGCAGATCGGTGAGCCGCTCGAGGCCTTCGCGGCCGTCTCTCGCGTAGACGACCTCGACGCCCATCGGCTCGAGCACCCGGCCGACCGTCTGCCGCCAGATCGCCTCGTCGTCGATCACCAGCACCTTCTGCTTGCGCGCTTGGTAGCTCTCGATGAGCCGCTCGATCGGCGCGAGGAGCTGACGGGTCGGCCCGAGGAAGCGCACCCCGACGCCCGGCGAGGGCCCGTTGACGACCCGGTGCACGACCTCGACCGGGAGCTCGAGCGTCGGGCCGTTCGGCAGCCGCATTCGCAGGGTGAGCTCGCGCTGCAGATCTGGCTGGGGCGTGCAGGTGACGAAGAGGCCGCCGTGGGAGATGTCGGCTGCGTACCGCTCGGCGAGGTGTGGCACGTCGGTGAACTGCACGTCGAGGGCGGTCTCGAAGCGGTTGGTGTTTCGCTCCACGCCCGCGGGTTGTTGCACCGGCCGGCCCTGATGCCGCTCGCGCGCGTGGCGGGCGATGCAGGTGAGGAGCGCAGGGGAAGGCAGCAGCTCGACGACGGCGCGCGTCTCGTCGAGGATCTTGAGGCGCTGCGCAGGGAAACGATCGTCACCGATGAGCAGCGTCATTCCCACCGGTGACTCGAGGTGTTTCGGGAGCGGGTGCTCGAGCTTCACCGCGCCGTCGGTGATCGCGTGAGCCCAGAGGCGGGCGAAGTGCTCCATGTCGTGGAACGTGGAGCTGGCGACGTCTCCGTCGAGGGTGATGTCGAGCGTCGCTCTCGGGCCTTGAACGATCGGCTTCGGCGTCGGCGTCGGCGACGGGCGAGAGATGAAGGTAGCGACGGACTTGAACCCCACGCCGAATGCGTAACGAGCGCCGGTTTGGCCCGAAATTGGGTCCTGTCCGAGCCGGGTCTGCGAGGGGCGAGCGGTCGATCACGACCCGGCGGAATCGGCCATGCACGAGACGGGAGTCGAACCCGTACGGCCCACTCAAGGGCCTGCGGATTTTAAGTCCGCTGCGTCTGCCAGTTTCGCCACTCGTGCCTGTCGCACCTATAGCCCAAGGCCCTCCTTCAGGCCGTTTGCGAGGCTCCATCCGTTCTGTTTGGCTCGTTCGTTGTGAGGGGATGACGACTCGACCCGCCACCCGCCCCGACTGGCTCACGCCCGAGCTCCTGCCCTTCGAGAGCCGCTTCCTCGAGCTCGATGGCCACACCATTCACCATCTCGACGAGGGCGAGGGGCCGGTGCTGCTCATGCTTCACGGCAACCCCACCTGGAGCTTCCTCTACCGTCACTTGATCGGCCTGCTGCGCGCGCGCTTTCGGTGCGTGGCGCTCGACTACCCAGGCTTCGGGTTGTCGCGGGCCGCCGAGGGCTACGGCTTTCTGCCCGCGGATCACGCGAGGGTGGTGGAGGCGTTCGTGAAGCGGCTCGGGCTCGAGACCTTCACCCCGATCGTCCAGGATTGGGGCGGGCCGATCGGGCTGCGGGTCGCGGGGCAGATGCCGGAGCGGGTGAGGTCGCTCGTCGTGCTCAACACCTTCGCCTGGCCGGTCGAACGGGATCCGCACTTCGTGCGCTTTTCGCGAGTGATGGGCGGGGCGATCGGCGGGTTCGCGATTCGCCACTTCAACGCCTTCGTGAACGTGATGATCCCGATGGGCACCCCGAGGCGATCGCTGAGCCGCGCGGAGATGACGGCCTACCGCAAGCCGATGGACACGCCCGAGCGGCGCGAGGCCACCCACATCTTTCCGAGGGAGATCGTCGGGAGTTCGCCGTTCCTCGCCGAAGTGGAGCAGGGCCTGCGAGGGCTCGCCGAGAAGCCGACCCTCTTCGTCTGGGGAGACGCCGACATCGCCTTCCGGCAGCAAGAGCTCGACCGCTTCGTGACGCTCCTCCCGCGCTCGACGGTGCGCCAGGTGGCGGGGGCTGGCCACTTCATGCAGGAAGACGCCCCGAACGAGATCGCCGAGGCGATCGATCGATGGTGGGAGGCTGCATGACGGCGAACGAGACCCTCGCGAAGGCCTTTCAAGCGCACCGCCCGGCGCTCACCACCTTCGCCACCCGAATGATCGCGCGCAGCGACGTCGCCGAAGAGCTCGTGCAACAGGCGGCGGTCCGCGCGCTCGAGCAACCGACGCTGCCGTCGACCGAGGGCGAGCTGCGCGCCTGGCTCTTTCGCGTCGTCACCAACCTGGCGATCGATCATCTCAGGCGTGATCAGGCGTGGCCGACCGACGTGCTCCAAGACACCCGCACGCGCGCCCTCGCCGATGGCGCCTTCGTGGCCGAGTCGCGGCTGATGGTCGGCTCGCCAGAGCTCGGAGCGATCGCGCGCGAGCACCTCGAGGTCTGCTTCTCCTGCACGAGTCGCGCGCTGCTCCCGCATCAGGCCGCGGCGCTCCTCCTCAAGGAGGTCTCGGGCTTCACGGTCGACGAGACCGCCCAGGTGATGGAGGCGAGCCTCGGCCAGGTGAAGAACTGGCTCCAGTCGGCGCGCGCCGCCCTCGACGCTCGCTATGCCTCGACCTGCGCCCTGGTGACGAAACAGGGCGCCTGTTTCCAGTGCGTCGAGCTCGATCGGTTCTTCGGCGCGAACCGGGGCGATCCCCTCGACGGCACCGCGCGCGACCTCGACGCTCGCCTGGCGCTCCTCCGGGCCGACGCCGAGCGCAGGCAGAACCCCTGGCATCGTCAGATGATGCGGCTGGTGGACGAGGTGTTGGGCTCTCCTGGGGCCCGGCGAGCCCCCTGAAGAGGCTGCGTCTTCTCGTTTCGCGGCAAGGCGTCCTGTGGGTATACCCGCCGCCCCCATGCTCGAGACCGTCACCAAAGGATTCAAGGCCGCCCGCAACCGCTTGCTTGGGAAGGCCGAGCTGACGCCCGACGTCGTCGACGAGTCGTTGCGCGACATTCGGGTGGCGCTGCTCGAAGCCGACGTCGCCTTCGACGTCGTGAAGAAGGTCGTCGCCCGCGTCCGCGAGAAGGCCGTCGGAGAGACGGTGCAGACGACCATCACCGACAAGCAGGGCCGCAAGCACAAGGTCGCGCCCGGCGATCACTTCGTGAAGATCTGCCACGACGAGCTCGAAGCCCTCATGGGCCCCGTCGACACCTCGATTCCGCTCAAGCCGAAGAGCCAGGTGAGCGGGATCATGATGGTCGGCCTCCAGGGCTCGGGGAAGACGACCACCACCGGGAAGATCGCCAACGTCCTCAAGAAGGACGGCCGCAAGCTGCTCCTCGTCGCCGCCGACATCTACCGACCGGCCGCCGTCGATCAGCTCAAGGTGCTCGGCGCCCAGCTCGAGGTGCCCGTCTTCCACGAAGCGGGGCTCACTCCGCCGGAGCTCGCCAAGAAGGCCTACGAGAAGGCCGCCGCCGAGAAGTTCGACACCGTCATCATCGACACCGCCGGCCGCCTCGCGATCGACGAGGCGCTGATGACCGAGCTCGAGGCGATCAAGAAGAACGTCTCGCCCGACGCGACCCTGCTCGTCTGCGACGCGATGATCGGCCAGGACTCGGTGCGCACCGCCGACAGCTTCAACAAGCGCATCGGCATCGACGGCTTCATCTTGACCAAGCTCGACGGTGACGCCCGTGGCGGCGCCGCCCTCTCGATCAAGGAAGTCACCGGCAAGCCGATCAAGTTCCTCGGCATGGGCGAAGGGCTCGACAAGCTCGAGGAGTTTCGCCCCGACGGCCTCGCCAGCCGCATCCTCGGGTTCGGCGACATCGTCGGCCTGATGAAGGACTTCGAGGGCGTCGTCGACGAGAAGAAGGCCGAAGAAGACGCCAAGAAGCTGCTCTCAGGCCGCTTCAACATGAAGGACTTCGTCGAGCAGATCCGCACCGTGCGGCGCATGGGCCCGCTCAAGGACCTGCTCGAGAAGTTCCCGCTCTTCGGTGACATGACCGAGCAGCTGAACCCGAACGAGAAGGAACTCGACAAGATCGAGGCGCTCTACAACTCGATGACCGAGCAGGAGCGCAAGGATCCGTCGCTCATCAAGGCCTCGCGCCTCGAGCGCATCGCCAAAGGCTCGGGCCGCAAGCCGCAGGACGTGCAGGAGCTCATCCAGAAGTTCTCGGTCATGCAGCAGATGATGGGGTCGATCGGCGAGAACCCCGGGCTCCTCGGCAACATCCCCGGCTTCAAGCAGCTCGCGCAGATGTCGAAGCTGAAGGACATGAACCTGGGCAGCCTCTTCGCGAAGGACCCGCTCATGCAGCAGGCGATGGGCATGGGAGGCATGCCGCAGATGCCGACGCAGATGCCGGGCCTGCCGGCCGGTTACACGCCTCCGATGTCGAAGGCCCAGCTCGCCCAGGCGCGCATGCAGGGGTACTCGATGGCGCCCGCCGCGGGCAAACAGTCCGATGCCGAGCGCAAGGCGATCAAGGAACGGCGCAAGCGTGAGAAGGAAGCGCGGAAGAAGAACCGCCGGCGCTGACGCTCACCCTCGGTCGTCACGACGGTCGATCGCGCGACGCCCACCGGTCCTCAGCTCGCGCGCCTGAGGTAGTCGTCGAGCCACGGAAACGCTTCGCCGACCGCCGCGGCGTTTCGCCTGAGCGTCGCGAGCCATTCCCCGTTCTTCGAACGAAGCAGCGCGTCGACCCAGTGCCGCATGGCCGCGTGCGCCGTCTCCGGAGTGAGATCGAGCTCGAGCTGGGTGTCCTGACCCGAGAGCAGATCGAACACCAACACTCCGAGCCCAGCCTCGGGGTCGCTCGCCAGCAGCCCTCGGGTGAGCTGCTCCGCGGCCTTGAGCTGCCCGTCGGCCAACAAGGCGTGCGCGAGTCGAATCGCCGCCGGCCCCGAGGGAGGCACGCCCGCCGCTCGCCTCAGCGCGGGGATCGCCTGCGCCACCAACCCGAGAGTGAGCGCGGCGTCGCCCGTCGCCCAGGCGAGCTCGGTCGACGGCCCGTGCTTGAGCTCGTGCGAGGCGACCCAGGTGGCCAGCCCCTCGGCGCCGACGAGCTGAAGCCGCAGCGCCGCAGCCGCGACCAGCGCTTCTGGATCACGCGGCTGAACCTCGAGCGCGAGATCGACGTGCTCCAACGCCTCGCCCGGCTTCTGGCGCATGAGCGCGAGGCGGGCGAGCCCGAGCCGGGGCCGAACGGTGGTGAGCTGCTGATCGCCGAGCAGCTCGCCCAGCCCCAGGCATCGCTCGAAGTCGGCCCTCGCGAGCTCGAGCGCGCCCATCGCCTCGTGGTGCTGCCCTCGCCGATGGAAGAACGGGGCCGCGCGGACGACGTGTGGCTCCCAGCGATCGAGGAAGGCGAGGCCGGCGGCGCTGTCGGCGCGGAAGAGCCCTTCGGCCATCAGCGCGATCAGCTCGGCGCCCCATGGCCGGCCCTGGAGGGCGACGGTGCCCGCTTCCTCGAGGAACGCGTTCGCGCGCTTGGCCGCGTCGTTCCACAGCGCGCTGTCTCGCCAGAAGCGGGCGAGCTCGAGCACCTTCAGGTGGCTGTAGAAGTCGAACGGGTCGGCCGAGAGACAGCCCTCGAGGAGCTTCAGATCGCGCGACTTCTTCTCCTTCGCCGCCGCCCGCGAGCGCACGTAGCCGAGGTGATCGATCGGCGCCTCGATGCGCTCGATCGTGGTGCCGGTGCGCGCCAACATCGCCGCCACCTCGCTCGAGCAGTCTTCGTGGATCGCGTGGCGGTACCGGATCGCCGGGTCTCGACGGAACGCGCGCAACAGCCAGGCGTCTCTCCGGTGCCCATACGGCAGCGGGTTCGACATGCGCACGGTGAGCGCGCCGATCGTCGGGTCGTCGCACCGCTCCAGGAACTCGTGGATGAAGGCCGGCGTCACCCGCTCGTCGGCGTCGAGCACGAGGATCCAGTCGCCTGTCGCCTGCGCGAGCGCGGCATTGCGGGCGGCCGAGAAGTCGTCGGCCCACGGCTCGCTGACCACCTTCGCGCCAGCCGCGCGGAAGAGCTCCATCGTCTCGTCGCGAGACCCCGTGTCCACCACCACCAGCTCGTCCCACAGCCCGTGCGTCGCCGCCAGGAAGCCCGGGGCCATCTCGGCCTCGTCCTTCACGATCATCACGATCGAGATCGTCGCGCTCATGGCGCCTCTCCGTAGGCGGCCGCCGCGCGGCGAGAGGTGGCGTTGCGGCTGAGCTCGGCCTGGAGCCCCTCGAGCAACGTCTGGGCGCGCGTCTGGCACTTGGTGAACAGAGGGAGCACGCGCGGGTCGTCCCAGGGCTGCTCCGCCTTGGCGAAGGAGGCGACCGCGTCATCCATCGCCGAGGCCACTCCTTCGGCGTCACCGGCGTCGAGCCGGGTGAGGAGCCCCTCGAGGAGCGCGACGAGGTGGTCGTGCACGCGGCTCACCGGGCCTCCGCCGCTCCGAGCTGGGCCACCGCCTGCTGAAACCCCTCGACGATCGGTGCGAACGCGCGCTCGGCTTCTCGCACCACCACCGGGTCGCTCGAGAACGAGGCGACCGCCAGCCGCTGGGCGACGAAGAGGTAGACGTTGCCCAACAGCTCCGAGAGCTCGGGCGCCACCTGCGGGTTCAACGTCGCCGACAGCTCGGCCACGATGTCGGAGGCCTTGGTGAGCAACGGCAGCGCCTCGCGCGACTTCTTCCCTTCGAGCAACGAGGCGGCCATTCGCATGTGGCGCAGCGCCGCTTCGAACAGGAGCACCATGAGCCGTTCCTTCGAGGCCGTCTCGTTGTTCGCCTTGGCG
Source organism: Myxococcota bacterium (assembly GCA_052034585.1). Classification (GTDB taxonomy): domain Bacteria; phylum Myxococcota; class Myxococcia; order Myxococcales; family Myxococcaceae; genus Xiheimicrobium. Next base: position 17,527 of record JBPOIJ010000149.1, on the reverse strand, counting down.
TATGCGCGCGCTGCGTTCATTGGTCGCTCGTTCCTTGTTTCTCACGCGAGGTGAGGAAGTTGCCGATGCTCTTGAACCCGCCGACGACCTTCTCCATCGCGGTGAACTGCTTCACCAGCCGTTCACGGTAGGCATCGACACGCAGCTGCAAGGCCTTGATGTGGTCGTCCATCGCGCGAATGGAGCGGTTGAGGCCCGACTGGCGCACCTTGAGGATGCTGTCGTTTCCGGTGGTGTAGCGATCGACCATCGAGCTCGTCGCCGCCGCGAGCCCGGTGCTGGCCGTCTGGAAGAGCGCGTTGACCGCCGCCGAGTCGGTCGCGATCGCCTTCTCGAGCCGGCTCGCGTCGATCGAGAGGGTGCCGTCCTGGCCGGTCTTGACGCCGAGATCGGCGAGGGTGCGCACGGTGCTGCCCGGGTTCGCCTGCGTCACCACCAGCCCCTGGAGCGCGCTCTGGAGCGATCGCACCGAGGGGTCGCCGCCGAGCGTCTTGGCCCGGTCGGTCAGCTCGCCGATGTTGGTCTGCTTGCGCACGAGCTTCATCAGCTCGTTGTAGGCGTCGACGAACTTCTGGAGCGACTTCTGCGTCTCGCCCACGCTCGTGGTGAGCACGAGATCTTCGGGCGCGGCGGTGAGCTTCGAGAGGGTGAGGGTCGTTCCCGGCACGACGTCGCTGACGACGTTGCTGCGCCGCTCGAAGGCGAGCCCGTCGACGGTGAGCCTCGCGTTGGTCGCGCTCTGGGTGATCGCCGCGCCGAGCGCCTGGCCGAGCGAGCCGGTGGACGTCTCGGTGATGGTGAGCGCCGAGGCTGCCGGCTGACCGACCACGAAGCCGGTGTCGCGGCGGGTGATGCTGAGGAAGGCCTGGCCGTTCGTCTCGAGCACGGTCGCGCTCACGCCGGCGCCCGAGCGGCTGATCCGATCGGCGAGCTGGCTGAGCGTCATGCCGTCATCGATGGTGACGCTGGTGGTGGTGCCGTCGACGCTCAGATCGAGGCTGCCGCCCGTCACGGCCGCCGAAGCCCCGGTGAAGGCCTGGCTCCGCGCACGCGCCGGCTGGGCGAGACCGTCGACCTGCACGGCGTATCGACCCGGCGCCGAAGAAGGGCTGGGGCTCGCCGTGTAGCCTTGCGCGGTGCTGGTCTGGGTGACGCCCAAGACGCCGCTGCTGCCGAGCGCGCTGGTGGCCGTCTTCAGCGAGCCGAGCTTCGAGATGAGATCGCCGAGGACCGAGAGCTGGCTGCTGTAGGCGTCCTTCTGGGCCTGCGCCATGTCGACGGTGCGGCTCTCGATCTTCACCAGCTCGGTGATCATCGACGAGGTGTCGAGGCCCGAGGCCAGGCCGGAAGCGCGGAAGGTGGGGCTCGTCGCCATGGCTCACTCCTGTCGGAATCGTGACGCCAGTAAGAAAGAGCAAGCCGTGGGCCCGCCCGGAAAACACGAAGGGCCCCGCTGTGACGACGCGAGGCCCCGTTCACTGCCCTCGAGGCACCTCCGAGCCCTCATCGGGCGGCGGAGGTGGCCGAGGTGTCGGAGGAATCAGCCGAGGAGCTTGAGGGCCATCTGCGGTGCCTGGTTCGCCTGGGCGAGCACCGAGACGCCGGCCTGCAGCATCACCTGGGTGCGCGCGAGCTTGCTCGTCTCTTCCGCCACGTCGACGTCGCGGATGCGGCTGTTCGCGGCAGAGAGCGACTCGGCGCCCTGCTGAATCGTCTGGACGACCGAGGAGAGCCGGTTGCCGGCCGCGCCGAAGGTCGACCGAGAGCTCGAGACCGTCTGAATCGCGGTGTCGATGGTGCCGAGCGCCGCCTGCGCGCCAGCCTGGGTCGAGAAGTCGAGCGCGTTCACGCCGAGGGCGGTCGCGGTCGAGTCCACCGTCGCCACGTCGATGCGATCGTTCGCCGCCACGTTCCGGATACCGACCTGGAAGGTGAGGGTGGTGGCCGAGTTGAGCAGCGAGGTGCCGTTGTACTCGGCGGCGTTCGCGATGCGCGTGATCTCGGTGATGAGCGCCGAGTTCTCGGTCTGGATGTAGCCGCGCTCGGTGTTGCCCACGCCGGACGAGGCCGACTGCATGGCGAGCTCACGCATGCGGGTGAGCAGCTCGGTCGTCTGGTTCAGGTTCGCTTCCGCCGTCTGGATCAGCGACTGGGCGTCCTGGGCGTTGCGGTTGGCCTGGTTGAAGCTGCGAATCTGCGCCTGGAGGTTGCTGCTGATGCCCAAGCCGGCGGCGTCGTCTCCGGCCTTGGTGATGCGGAAGCCGCTCGACAGCTTGCTGTAGCTGTCGGACTGCATCTGCTCGGTGTTGAACAAGTTACGCTGCGCATTGAGTGACGCCATGTTGCTGCGGATCGTGAAACCCATAGCCTCTCCTGAGTGTTGGTTGGTGAGGCGGTTTGTCGTCCGCCCTCGATGTTGGGTTCGGCACGCCCCCGGCCGGCCTTAAGCCGCTTCCAGGAGCCGCCCCAACGTCGCGACCTGACCCGCCAGGCGGCGCAGCACCCGCGAGCGAATCGACAACACCTCGAGCGGAGACGCGTCAGGAGCCTGACTGGCGAGGCGGAGCTGACGCACGTCGACGCGCCCACGAGTGCGGGGCGGCCAACGAGAGAAGACCGTCTCGGCGAGCGCGCGCCAGCCCAATGACTCGGCGCTGCCGAAGCGCTCGTGCTCGAAGATGACGGTCGCGTGACCGGAGCCGTCGAGCTCCACCTCGAGCTCGAGCGTCTCGGCCGACTGCGCCTGCCGCCGCCCGCTGATCGCCGCGATCGACGGCGTCAGGGAGACCGACAGCGTCGCACCCACCGAGGCCAGGAGATCGCGGGTGTTGAGCGCCCAGGCATCGAACGACCGGCGGTCGAGCTCCTCCATGAAGAGCATGCCGGCGTCGTCGACGAAGAGCGCCCGCGCCGTCTCCGGGCCGGCGGCGTCGACGAGCAGGTGCACCGCGCGCATGCCTCGCACCGCTCGAGGCGGCCGCAGCGCACGCAGCCAGTCCGATCGCTCGGGCAGCAGCGTGAGCCGCCGGGGCCTCGAGAGCGCACGGTTGAACTGCACGTCGCGCACGTGCCGCCCGGTGCTGAGGAGCAACCGATCGCCCCGCTGCACCCCGAACTGGCCGCCGCTCGACACCGGTGAGCTCGCGAGCTGTGCCAGGCGCGCCACCAACACCGGGTCGGCGCCAGGCTTGGCCGAGATCTCCAGTGGCCGCCCGTCGGCCTTGAGGGAGAGGGCCAACCGAATCGTCGCGTCGGCGGTGAGCCGTCGCGCTCGCAGCCGCCCTGCCGAGCTCGCGGTCAACACGAGGTGCTTCACGAAGCCCGGCTCGACGATGAAGAGGGTCGTGCGCCCGGCCTGCCCGAGGAGCGACCGCGCGCGGAGCCATTCGGGGTTCGACGGGCAGAGGCGTGGCGACTCGCTGAGCGCCCGGGCCCGCAGCGCGTCGAGCGACGGCGCCGAGAGCAGCGTCTGGCCATCGAGCTCGATGCGCCACTCCTGCCCGTCACGCAGCTCTTCGGCCCGCGCGCGATCGAGCACCGCCTCGAGCGACGGGCGAAAGGCCGGGAGGATTCGGGCGCTGAGGATCGTCCTCCCCAGCGCTCGAGAGAGCGAGCGCCGCGTCTGCGGCTCGAGCGCGCGAAACCGGGCTCGGCTGGCATGTCGCACCACCCGCGAGGCGAGGGTGAGCTCCTCGAGGGTGGGCTCCTCGGCGAGCTGGCGAGTGAGATCGAGCAGCCGCCCATCGGACGAGGCGGCGGCGGCGAAGAAATCGGGCGAGCACAGCTCGATGCCCGGGAGCAGCCTCGCGAAGGGCGACTGGGTGTCGACGATCAGCGCGAGCGTCTTGGAGAGCAGCGTCGGCGCGTGCTCCAGCAGCTCGACCGGGTCGACCGGCAGCTCGCTCACCTCGAGCGCGTCGCCTCCCACCACCCCGGCGAAGAAGGCGCGCTCCGGGCTCAGCGCTCCCTCCTCGACGGACAGCTCGAGGCGCGGGGCGTGCCGGAGCAGCAGCATGCGCACCATCTGCACGCGCTCATCGAGCCGCCGGTGATCGTCACTGGTGAGCGAGCTCGTCGTCGAGAGCACGAGCTGCCACCCCCCGCGGTTGGGCACGAGGACGATGGAGCGAATCAGCGGTCGCGCAGCGAAGAAGCCCAGCGGCGGAGGGAAGTCGATCGCCTCGCAGGCCTTTCCCCACCGTCGGCGGCGCGGCATGCAGACGAGGCCAGGCGGCTCCTTGTCGTAACCGGGGCGCCTGAACCGGCCCCCGAAGAGCACCGGCATCAGCCGAACGACGGCACGCTCCTCGGCCGTGAGCAGGCGGAGCAGGTGCGCGGCCCGCCGCCGAAAGAACGGAGCGAGCGGGTGGAACTCGCGTGTGGGTCGCAGGCGCCGCATCGACGACCTCTCACAGCACGTCGAGCAGCGTCAGCTTGAAGGACTTGGCCGCCGCGGTCATGGAGGCCTCCAGGGCGCGCTCCGCGGCTTGGAACCGGGTGCTCGCCTCGACGATGTCGACGTCCTCCAGGTTCGACTTCTCGCCTTCCGCGGTGTCACGGTTGAGCCGCGCCGTGCCCGCGGCCAGATCGAACACGTTCGACATCGCCCCGGCGCGCGAGCGATGGGCGGTGATCTGCTGGAGCCCGTCGGCAAGCTGGGTGATCGCGGTGCGAATGCCGGTGGTGTCGTTGGTGCTCAGGGCGGTCGCGAAGCTCGAGAGTGCCCCCAGCACGTCGATGCCGCCGCCCACGCCCTTGAAGGCCTCGTCGGCCCGAATCGAGGCGTCCTGCAGCACTCCGGGCGCGATCTCCACCCGTCGAACGCCGGTGTCGCCCGCGTAGGCGCCTGCGGTGTCGAAGGGCGGAGCCTCGTCCTTCGTGCCGCCGAAGACGTAGCGATCGCCGAAGCGCAGGTTCAGCTGGGTGAGGACCACCTGAAAGAGCTGCTGGGCCTCCGCCGCTGCGTTGGCTCGATCGGCCGCGCCATAGGTGTCGTTCGAGAGCTGCACCGCGAGCTCGTGGGCGCGGGTGACGCCGATGATCGCCTGATCGAAGGCGCCGTCGACGGCCTCGAGCTCGTCGCGAGCCGCGCCAGCTGCATTGAGGATCGCGTCTTGCCGCCCGCGAGCCTGGGCGAACTGGGTGATGAGCCCCGCCGCGCCCGCGTCGTCCCACGGCGTCTGGACCCGCTTGCCAGTGGAGACCTGATCGGTGGCGGTGAGGGACTCCGAGCGCGACCGCATGAGCCGACGGTTCGACAGGTCGAAGAGATAGGTGTCGCTGACCCGCATCATGGCCCCTCCCACTCACCGCAGCGCGAGCAGCGTCTCGAGCATCTGATCCGCCGTCTTGATCACCCGGGTGACGGCTTCGTACGCCCGCTGTGATCGCTGCATGTTCACCAGCTCTTCGTCGACCGACACGCCGGACACCGACTGACGAAGCGCCTCGAGGTTCGCGAGCACCGCTTCGTCCGCATCGGCGGTGGCCGCGACGCTCGAGGTGGTGGCGCCGTAGCTCGAGGTGAGGCTCGCCAGCTCGCCCTCGGCGTTCCTGCCGCCGCTCAGGGCGAGCGACTCGGTGTTCACCATCGCCTGGGCGATCGAGCCGTCGCCAGGTGCGCCAGCCGCCGCCGCGGCAGGGAAGAGCGACGCGTTCGCAGCCACCGTCGCGTCGATGCTGATGGTGGACGCGGCGCCGGTCGAGGTCGCCGAGACGGTGAAGAGCGAGTGCCCCGTCGAGCCGTCGAGCGCGAAGCCGGTCTGCGACACTGCGTTCACCGCGTTGCCGAAGTCGAACGCCAGCTGATCGAGCCGGGTCTGCGCCGAGGCCATCGCCCCGTCGCGGGCGGAGATGATCCCGCCGAGCTCGCCGCCCGGAGCCGAGGGGAGCTTCATCGCGTTCGTCGCCGCTGGCGTGGTGATCCAGAGCGAGAGGTGGCTGCCGATCGCGGCGTCGGGCCTGGCGGAGAACGAGGCGGCGAGATCGCCCTGCACGAGCGAGGTGCCGGTGGGGAGCGTGAGGTTGGCGTCTCCAGCCTCGTTGGCGATCTGCACCGCGCCGGTGAGCTCCGAGACGCGGTCGACGAGGCGCTGGCGGGCATCGAGGAGATCGTTCGGGCTGCCGCCGTTGACCCGCGCCTGGGAGACCTCGGCGTTGAGCCGGGCGATCTGCGCGAGGGCGTCGTTGAGCTCCGGGAGCTGGGCCTCGAGGCGGGAATCGGCACCGGCCCGCGCCGACTCGAGCGCGTTCGCCGTCTGGTTGAAGCTCACCGCGAGCCGGGCCGTGGCAGCGAGCGCCGCTTCACGGACGCTCGGGTTGCCGGCGTTCTGGGCGAGGGCACGGAGGCTCCCATAGAAGCCGGTGAGGGCATCGGTGAGGCCGGCGTCGGGGTTGAGCGCGCTCACTCCCTGGAGGAGCGACGCCTCGGTCGACGACTTCGAGTGGCTGCCGAGCGCGCCCGACATCTGTTGCTCGACGAAGCGGTCGCGCGACTGGGTGATGGCCTGCAGCACCGCGCCGCGCCCGATGTAGGCGTTCCCGAAGCGATCGGCCGGGCCCACCGCCGCGATCTCGGCGCGCTGTCTCGAGAAGCCGGGCGTGTTCGCGTTCGAGAGGTTGTGCGCGACGGTCGAGGAGTAGGCCTGCTGCGTCTGCAGGCTCATCGCGCCCTGACGAAGGATCGAGAGCAGGCCGCTCATCAGGCGTGCTCCGAGTAGGTGGACGCCTCGTGATGGGTGACGCCGCCTCGACGGCCATACGCAGCCGGCCGCGGCGCGAGGTGAGCGACGTAGGCCCGAACGAAGGTGAGCGCGCGCTCGGCGAGGGTCTGGTTGAAGGCGTCGAGTTCCTTGAGGGCCGCGGTGAGCGAGCGGATCTCGGCGAAGACCGAGCTCAGCTGGGCCGCCTCGAAGGGGAACCAGCCCGACAGCTGCGCGAGGGTGACGTCCTTCTGGCCCCTCGCCTGCGCGACCTCGTCGATCACCCGCGCGAGCGCCTCCGACAGTTGGCTGGAGCGATGGTTGAAGACGTCTCGCTCCGTCGCCTGGACGAGCAGCTCGTCGACCTTCATGGCCTTGAGCACGTCTCTCGCGGCACGCGACCGTTTCACCTCGGCCGCCAGCGCGTCCTTCAGCTCGATCGACAACGAGATGGCGGCTTCGAGGGGCATGGGGCGATCACTGGAGAATGGCGCGCAGGCGAGCCTCGATCTCCGCTTCGGAGACGAGCTGGTTCGCGATCTGCTGCGGCGATGGGTAGTACTGCCCGCTCTTCACCGCGGCGATCACCTCTTGGACGCGTTGGGCGCGCGAGGCCGCGGCCGCTGCAGCCGTCGAGGCGACGTCGATCTCCGGTGGGGCAGAGACCGACACCCGCTCCTTCGGACCCTTCACCTCGGACTTCTCCGAGCCCTCGGCCGCCTTCTGTGCCGCGAGGGGAACGAGCTGGCTGAGCTTCGGATCGTTCACTTTCATGGCGTCTCTCCAGTCAGCTTTTCGACACCCAAGCGATACGTCTTAAGGGCGCGCACCGGATCGGTCGCATGACCCGCCTCCCTGACCTCGAGATGCAGGTGCGGCCCCGTGCTTCTGCCGGTTTGGCCGACGCGGGCGAGGGGGGCCCCGGCTGGGACGGAATCGCCCCGGGTCACCAGCACCTCGGAGGCGTGCGCGTACAAGGTGGTCGTGCCGTCGTCGTGTCGAACCTCGACCGCGTTGCCGTAGCCACCGCGCGGGCCGGCGAAGATGACGGTGCCCGCCTTGGCGGCTGGAATGAGCGTTCCCTCTGGGGCGGGCAAGTCGATGCCCTCGTGTCGCGAGGGCTGGTGATCGAGCGGATCGACGCGCTCCCCAAACCCCGAGGAGATCGGCCCGAAGCCAGCCTGGGCCGGCGGAAGAGGGGCGGGTGACGGGGTGATGGTGGGGTGCGGGCCACCCTCTGTCATCAGCGTGGCGAGCCCCAGGCCCCCACTCTTGGCCACCGCGTCAGCGAGTGACTCGGCGAAGAGATCGAACGCATGTGCGCTGCCCGGCGAGTCCGACCCACGGAAGACGCCGGAGGTGTGCAGGAGCTGCTTGATGAGCACGCTCTCGAGCTGGGTGGCGGCGTCGGTGAACTTCATCAGAGCACCTCGAGCTCGGCGTCGAGCGCGCCGGCGGCCTTGAGCGCCTGGAGGATCGCGATCAGATCTCGCGGCGACGCGCCGATCGCGTTGAGGGCCGTCACCAGCTCGTCCACCGTCGTCGCGGTTGGCACCTTCACCGCCGAGCGCTCGTCTTCCTTCGCCTCGGCCTGCTGGCCAGGGAGCACCACCGTCTGGCCGCCCGTCGCCAACGCGCCAGGTTGGGAGACCCCGAAGGTCGTCTGAATCGACACGCGCAGACCTCCGTGCGCGACCGCTGCGGGCCGGAGCCGAACCGTCTCGCCCATCACCACCGTGCCGGTGCGCTCGCTGAGCACGACCTTCGCGCGAACGTCGGCGTCGATCTCGAGGGCCTCCAGCTTGGCGAGCAGCTCGGGCACGTTCTCTCCCGAGGGCACGGTGATCTCCACCGCCGCTGCGTCGAGCGTCTTGGCGCCACTGCCTCCCAGCGCGCCGTTGACGACGCTGGTGATCCGCGAGGCGTTGGTGAAGTCGGGCCGCCGCAGCCGGAGGGTGAGCGGGCCACTCCCGAGGTTGGGAATCACCGCCTTCTCGACCGTCGCGCCGCCAGGCACGGTGCCGCTCGCCGGGCTGTTCTTTCGCACCGAGGCGTAGCTGCCCTGGAGATCGAAGCCGCCCACCTGCACCGGGCCCTGACCGACCGCGTAGACGACGCCATCGGCACCGGAGAGCGGCGTGAAGAGCAGGGTGCCGCCCTGGAGCGAGCGCGCGTTGCCCATCGCGCTCACGGTGACGTCGATGGTCGAGCCCGAACGAGAGAAGGTCGGCAGCTTCGCGGTCACCATCACCGCGGCCACGTTGCGCGAGCGAATGTCGCGAGGGTCGATGCGCACGCCGAGCCGCCCGAGGAGGCCCGACATCGACTGCATGGTGAAGAGCACCTGCTCGGTGTCTCCGGTGTTGGTGAGGCCGACGACGAGGCCGTAGCCGACGAGCGCGTTGTCACGAAAGCCCTGCACGTCGGTGAGGTCCTTGAGCCGCGCCTTGGCCGCGAGCACCGGATCCGCGAGGAGGATGAGCAGGAGGAAGGCGCGCATGATCAGAAGGGCCAGATCCAGTTGAAGAAGCGGGTCAACAGCCCGGGCTTCTGGTTGTCGGAGAGCACGCCGCGACCGGTGAACTCGATCTCGGCGTCGGCGACGTAGGAGCTGCGCACCGAGTTGTCCTGCGCGATGTCGATCGGGCGGACGACCCCCGAGATGTAGAAGTGCTGCTCTTCGCTGTTCACCAGCACGACGCGGTGGCCCTCGATGAAGAGGTTCCCGTTCGGGAGCACCTTCTTCACGATCGCGGGGACGGTCGCGGTGAGGCGCTCGGTGCGCGCCGTCTTTCCATCCGCGGTGAAGTCGACCCCGCTCTTCGCGCTCGCGATCGCGTCGAGCTGCGGGTTGGCGAAGGTGGTGGTGGTGCCCGCGGCCTTGAGGAAGGCCTGGAGCGCGAGCTGGATCTCGGAGTCGCGGCTGAGCGCGGTGTCGGCGCTGCGGCGCGCGTCGGCCATCTCCTCGACCCGAACCACCACCAGGTCCTGCTCCCGGAAGGCGCGGTAGTCGGAGTACAGCGAGGCGTTGCGCGCGTCGGCTCGCCAGAGGCCACCGGCTCCGTCACCTTCGGGGCTCGCGGTCTTCGCGGCGACGACCTCGTAGTTGCGCTGCTTGGGCACGTAGGCGTCGATGTGCGGCACGCTGCAGCTCCAGAAGAGCAGCGCGGCCGTCGCGATCAGCAACCGGCGGGTGATCGGTTTCATCGAGCTCCTCCAAGCGAGGCGATCAGCACGCCGTCACGCATCGTCCCGGTGACGCGCTTGCCGGTCGTGAGGACGGCGCAGACCTGTTGTCGCCCGCAGGCGATGACGTTGCCGCGCTGCTCGATCGAGATCGCCTTGAACTCGAGGCGCACCGAGATGGGCGTGCCAGGTGGCGGGCCGAACCGAACGTCGGCGTCTCGCACCACCGCTCCCGCCGAGAGTGATCGGCTCGCGACGGCGCCGCTGAGTGAGGGCGCCTCACCCATGCCTTTGGTCCAGGTGCGCTCCTCGGGTCGCACCGCCCCTTCGAGAGGTTCGCCGATGCCGATCGGCCGCGCGACGATGAGCTGGGTGGAGAACAGCCTCACGCTCGCCCAACCCCACACCGCGCAGCCAGGTCCGATGGCGCGCACCGCGACCCGTCCAGTGCCCTCGACCGGCATCGCCTCGAACCGCGTCGCCGCACACGCCGGAGCGCTCCACGACTCCACCTCGACGCGAACTCCAGGCGGTGCAGCCTTCGACAGCGCTTCGCCGAGCGATGGGGGCACGGCGGCGAGGAGGACGAGCGCGAGCATCACGATCACCGCACGTTGGTGAGGCGTTGGAGCATCTGGTCGGCGGTCTGAATGACCTTCGAGTTGAGCTCGTAGGAACGCTGGGTGGAGATCATCGCCACCATCTCCTCGACCGCCTTCACGTTGGCCGTCTCGAGCGCGCCTTGGGAGATCGTTCCCAAGCCCTGCTCTCCGGGGCGAGCGGTGATCGGCGAGCCGCTGGCTGCGGTCTCCACGAAGAGGTTTCCACCGATCGCTTCGAGCCCGGCGGGATTCTGGAACGCGGTGAGCTCGAGCGTGCCCAGCTCGACGGGGTTCACCTGGCCCGGCGTCTTCGCGGCGATCGAGCCGCTGGGCGAGATGGTGATCTCAGTCGCGTCCCTCGGGATCGTGATCTGCGGATCGACGAGCTCGCCGCGTTGAGTCACCAGTCGACCCTCGGCGTCGACTTGAAACGCGCCGGCGCGGGTGAAGGCGTACTCGCCGTTCGGTCGCTGAATGCGGAAGAAGCCGGCGCCATCGATCGAGACGTCGAGCGGGTTGCCGGTCTGCTGGGTCTCTCCCTGGCTGAAGCTGCGAGTCGACGAGACGGTGCGAACGCCCATGCCGACCTGGAGCGGCGCGGGCTGCGAGCCTCCCCGCGGGTCGATCTGCTGCGGCGCGCGAATCGTCTCGCTCATCAGATCCTCGAAGTCGGCGCGCGACTTCTTGAAGCCGGTGGTGTTCGCGTTCGCGAGGTTGTTGGCGATGGTGTCCATCTTCGTCTGCTGGGCGTCCATGCCGGTGGCGGCGGTGTAGAGCGAGCGGATCACGGGTCTCTCCTTCAGCGGGTGCGGCCGACTTCGACGGCCTTGTCGTCGAGGCGGCGGTAGGTCTGGAGCGCCTGCATCGAGGCGTCGTAGTGGCGCTGGGCCGAGATCATCTGCACTGCGGCCTCGAGCGGGCTCGAGTTGCTCACCTCGAACTCGCCGACCCGAAGCGAGGAAGTCGAGGTGACGACGTCAGCCGGGTTCTGCGGCCGGAGCAGGGTGGGCGAGACACGATCGATCGAACCGTGGAGTTCGAAGATGCCCAGCTGCGCGATGCGTTGGTTGTTCGCGAAGACGGCTCCAGTGGAGTCGACCCGCACCGTCGTCTGCGGCGGCGCGATGATCGCTTCTCCGGACGCGTCAGCGAGCAGCTTGCCGTTCACCTCGAGCGCGCCCGACGAGTCCACTTGAATGCGGCCGTTGCGGGTGAAGGCGAGCCCGTCGGGGAGCCGCACCGCGAAGAAGGCCTTCGAGTCGTTGGGCAGCACGTCGAGCTGCTCTCCGCTCTGCACCACCGCGCCGGGAGAGAGATCGAGGTGCGTCTGGACGGCTGCCGCGTGCACCTGGCTCGTGTCGTTGGCGGCCGCCTTGGCGAGGAAGGCCTCGAACGCGGGCCGCGACGCCTTGAAGCCCGGGGTGTTGATGTTGGCGAGGTTGTCGGCGACGGACTCGAGCTGCTCGAGCCGCGCGGCCGCTCCATTCATGCTCACGTAGATTCCGTCGGCCATCGTAGTTCCCTCGCGGAGGGCCAAAGAGCAGTGCACGTGCCACCAAGAGGCGGCAGCTCACGCCGGGTGCGGGCGCCGCGCGGCGAGTTCGGCCGAGCCGGTTCCGCCCAGTTGGCAGTCGCCTGACAGGTTGCTCCGACCCCCGAGGGTGCCCTCGACCCAGCCCCGAGATCGTCGAATCGCGTGGTTCGCGAAGGCGCGTGCACTGCACAGGAAGGCGGCATGCGGACGCGGCTCGATGCGGTGGTGCGGGTGAGGGAGCGGGAAGAGGACCGAGCGCTCGAGCAGGTGGCCCAGGCCGAAGCGAAGGCGAGACAGGCCCTCGAGCGCGCCACCGCGGCCAACGAAGCGACGAAGATCGATCAGCGCCGCGCGGGCGATGCCTCGACCTGGGAGTTGGTCGAGACGGCCCACGTGCGGGCGCTCGCCGACGCGCGGAAGGCGCAGAAGGAGAGCGAGCGCGCCCAGGCCGAGGTGAGCAAGGTGCGAGTCGTCTACACCTCCGCGCACCAGCGGGCCGAGGTCGTGCGCCGAGTGGCCGAGCACCGCCGCGACGAGTTCCGCAAGGAGATCGAGCGCACCGAAGACAAGGCGCTCGACGAAGTCGCCTCGATGCTCTGGTTCCGCAAGGCCGGCTGAGTCAGGGCGTCCCGGCGTCGGGGTGTGCGTTCAGCCAGTCGGTGAAGTGCTGCAGCTCGACCGGTGGCGGCGTCGGGATCTTCGCGCGCGCGTCGTCGAGCCGCCCACGCCCCAGCAGAAACGCCACGTCACGAACGGCCCGCTCGGACTCGCTCGACTCGTTCGTGAAGGGGAACGATGCCGGCCGGAGCGAGGCGAGTGAGTCGACGAGCACGTCTTGCATGAGCGAATCGTCCGCGTTCGCGCGTGGCGTCGAGAACTCGAGGTGAAGGTTGTCGTCGGTCGACGGCATCTTCTCTCGTGGCACACCCCAGCGCTTCGCTTCTTCCGCGATCAGCGCCTCCACGCCCGCCTCGTCGAGGAGCACGTCGCCTGCGAGCGTTCGCAGATCGGCTCCAGGGAGATCGCTGACCGTCGGCAACCCGGCGAGGCTCTGGTTGAGCCGCGCCAGCTGCTCCGAGTCGAAGACGAACGGCTCCACCGAGCCCAGGAGCAGGCCCTGATTGCCGCGGAAGAAGAGCATGACGTGCGGGAGCTCGGCCTTCATCGAGGCGGCGATCACCGCGAGATCCCTCCGCGTCATGTGATGGAGCTGGACCCACTGCTGCACCACCGCGCCCGCGTTCAGGTGCGGCTTCATCAGCGCGTAGAAGTCGCGGTTGTAGAGATCGGCCGCGCCCGCGAACCAGATGCTCGACAGCTGCATGGTGACGAAGTCGTACTTCTGGGTCGTCAGCAGCAGGAAATTCCGGCCGTCCGCCACGTGGATCTTCACTCGGGGGTTTCCCTCGAGCACCCGATCGTTCACTCCGCCGAAGTAGAGCCGCGCCGCCTCGAGGATGTCGCTCGACAGCTCCACCGCGTCGATCTCCTCGAAGGGATACGAAGCGAGCGCGCCGAGCGAGCAGCCGGTACCGACACCGATCAGGAGCGCCCGATCGAACCGCTGCAACGCGAGCAGCGGCACCTGGGCGTAGGCGCGTTGGGCCATCACCTCGCCGCTCTCGTTGCCCTGGAACTTCCCGTTCGTCAGCAGGGTGACCTTCTGCGACTTCGGGTGACGCACCACGCTGGTGATCCCCGAGGTGACCGACTCGCGCGCCCACTCGATCGACGAGTGGTAGTACGGCGTCTCTCCGAAATAGACGTTCGCGCCCGACGCGAGCGAGGCGAGATTCCACTTCGGGAGCACGATCGCGATCAGCGCGGCGATCGCGGCCAGCACCTTCGCCCGCCGCTCCGCCAGGAGGAGCGCGAGGGCGATCGACCCACCAGCGACGAGGAGGATCGTTCCGCGCGAGCCGATCGACGGCAGCAGGACGTAGCCGGTGAGCAACGAGCCGATGATCGCGCCGACCGTGTTCGCCGCGGCGAGCCCACCGATCGCCTGTCCAACCGAGCCGGTGCGAGCGCCGAGCCGGAGCGCGAGTGGATAGACCGTGCCCAACACCGCGGCGGGAACGACGATCAGCTGCGCAGCCACGATCGCTCGCACCGCTTCCCGCCCGGCGAAGCTGTTCACGAAATGGCCGGCGACCACGAAGAGCGCGCTCGACTTGTCCCAGAGCGGCAAGGTGAGGATCATCGAGGCCGCGATCACCGCTTGCACGCCACCGAGCGTCGCCGGGCTGATCTTCTCGTCGGGTTGCCGCGCCACCCAGGCCGAGCCGATCGTCAACGCGACGAGGAACAGCGCCAACATGAGGCCGAACGCGTAGGCGCTGGTGCCGACCACCGCGCCGAGGAGATGGAACCAGGTCACCTCGGCCACGAAGGTCGCGAGCCCGCTCCACGCCGAGAGCCCCAGGAGCGAGAGCGGTGCACGCGAAGACTCCGAACGAGTGACTGGCTCATCGACGACGACGCGCTTGGAGAGCCAGAAGCCGGCACCGGCGGCCGCCAGATTGAACGCGGCGCCCAGCCACATCGAAGCCGACAGACCGATGCTGGGGAGAAAGACGTAGGAGCCGAGCCCGGCGCCGATCGCCGCTCCGAGCACGTTCGCGGTGTAGAGCCGGGCGATCTCCGAGGTTCCGCTCGCGAGCCCGCTCTTCCCCGAGAGGGCGCGCGCGACGGGCGGCAAAGTGCCTCCCATCAGCAGCGTCGGCACCAGGGTGATCCCAAACGACATCGCGAACAGGCCGATGCGCACGATCGGCTCGTCGTGCGTCCTCCCGCGAGCGAGGTTGGCGAAGCCATCGATCGCCAGCGGCACCACGAAGGGCATCACCAGCGCGCAGAGGCCGATGCCGACCTCGAGCCAGGCATAGAGGGTGAGGGGGCGCTTGGTGCGATCGGCGAGGCGTCCGAAGAGGATCGCTCCGAGCGCGAGCCCCGCCATCCATCCGGCGAGCACCGTCGACGTCGCCAGCGCCGAGACCCCGAAGGCGCGGGTGAGCGAACGCTGGAGCGCGACCTCGAAGACGAGGGCCGCCGCTCCCGAGAGCACGAACATCAGAAAGCCCAGCCGCCGCATTCGGGAACGGAGCGAACACCGACTCGTGCGTCAGGTCGACCGAAACTCGCGCGATGCAGCGCGAAGTCGGAAGCGAGCCTCGGCACGATTCGATCGACCCGCGAGCGAGGCGCACGATCGAATCGAGCGGTGTAGTACGACCTCGGTCCGTGGCGCGCGTCATCCGGCCAATCGAGTGGGCGGTGCTGGCCTTCGTCGCCTTCGTGCTCCTCCGCGTCGGCCCGGAGGTCTTCCTCGAGTACCGCCAGCTCGCCGGCCTGCGAACGGTCTCGGTCTTCTGCGGCCTCGGGATCGTCGGGGCGGTCTTGATGACGCGCGAGTTTCATGCGGCGGTCTGGCCCGAGCGCACCGAGCACCTCCAGCGCGTGCATCGGTTCAGCCTCGTCCTGGCGCTCCTGCCGATGATCCTGGTCGCGGTGATCGCGGTGATGACGCCCACCTTGTGGGCCGAGGTCGCGAAGGCGCGCGCGGCGCAGGTGATCCCCATGCTCGCCACGGTGCTGCTCCGCATCGCGGGAATCGGGTTGCCGACGCTGCTCCTCTGGCTCGCGGCTGGGCTCGAGATCAAACGCACCGCCGCCCTCAACCCGCGCTCGTTCGTCCGCGTGCACGGCGCCAAGCTGTTCCACACCCTCCGCGACTGGACACCATTGCTCTTCATCCTCTCGGCCTACGCGTGGATGGACGCGGTCGTGGGCGGAAAGATCGGCGAAGGCCGTGACGAGCTGATCGCGTCGATCGATCGCGCGATCTTCCTCGGACGCGATCCACTCGATCTGCTCGAACACCTCATCAACCGGCCCCTCTCGGAGTGGCTCGCCTTCGTCTATTCCTTCTACGCGGTGCTCTATCCACTCGTGCTGGGCGGCGCGCTGATGTTCGGCGGCAAGTCGGCGCTCCGTGAATCAGCCTTCGCCGTCGGAGCGGCCTGCCTCATCGGCTACGTGAGCTACTCGCTGGTGCCGGTGAAAGGCCCGCTCCTGATGCGGCAGTTCGACGTCTCGCTCGAGCTCTATCTACTCGCCTCGGTGAAGGAGGCGATGATGGACGCGACGCGAATCACCTACGACTGCTTCCCGAGCATGCACACCTGCTGCACCATGCTGCTCGGCTGGTGCGCGTACCGGCACGTGCGGCGACTCTTCTGGTGGATCCTGCCCATCGTCGTCTCGATGCCGCTCGCCTGCATCTACCTTCGCTATCACTACGTGACGGACGTGCTGGTCGGCCTCGCGCTGTCAGTCGTGATGATGTGGCTGACGCCGCGCTTGCCTCACAGCCCTTCGACGGAGACGCACTCGGCGGCGACGCCGCTCTCCTGACCGCCGGGCCAGGTCTCCTTGAAGTAGCTCACCTTGAACGCGGCGTTCCAACACTCGATCCGCGTCGCGCCGGAATAGGTGCCTTCCGAGACCGTCGCGACCGACACGCCCGCACCGTCGCTGCGCCACTTGCTCACGATGTCGAGCCGCGAGGTCATCGGGTTGGTCGACTTGATCACGAAGCCCATCGCTCCAGAGCCGTCGGCCTTCTGCCGCGCCTGATAGCCACCGGCCGACAAGAGCTCGGGGTTCCCGGGCGTGAAGGTGAAGCTCATGCTCGACAGCGTCGGATCCGCGTCGGTGACGTAGCCAATCACCACCTCGTCGAGCACCGCGAGCTTCGCGTCGGTGATCGGGATCTGACTCTTGAACTCCTTCACCGGCACCTCGAACTGCCCGCGTCCCTTGAGCACCGTCTCGGTCGCCTGGAAGTTGCCTCGCACCAGGTCGATCCAGTCTTGGGTGCCCAACTTCCGCGCCTGCACCTTCCACCCGAACGTGTCCTTCGGCTCGGTCGCAGTCAGCGCGATCACCACCTGGAACTGGAAGCCCGGGTTGTCTTGCGCGGTGAACGGGCCCCAGGTGCGAGAGTTGGTGGTGCGGCTGGTCGGCGGCACCTTGCGCACGGTCTCGACGACGCCGAGGAAGAAGCCGAGCACGTCGTTGAAGTTCTTCGCCGCGTCCTTGGTGTCGGCGTAGGCCCTCGAGGGCTCGCCCGCATTGAGGCCGTCGCTGCGGCTGAGCGGCTGCCCACTCGAGGCCGCGGTGGGCAGCTTCGAGGTGAGCGCGTCACGCTGGGGCAGGGCGGCGGCGAACTCGAGATCGCGATTCGACCAGGAGCCACCACAGGCGGTGAGCATCGACATGCTGAGGAGGATCGTTGATCGCATGGCTCAGTCCCTGAACTCGTAGTTGAGCACCAGCCCCAGCTCCGCGAAGCCGAGGTTCTTGGTCTCGTCGATGTTGTAGAGCAGGTAGTGCACCCGCCCGCGGGCGAGCAGCCCGAAGTTGCGGCCGATACGGTACTTGAGGCCGACCACCACGCCCGGGCTCATCGTCGTGAAGCTCTGCTTCGGGAAGAGCGGATC
>JBPOIJ010000042.1:0-77316 GCA_052034585.1 Myxococcota bacterium | reverse complement strand
GCCGTCGCGCCGCCTGCCGTCGAGCCGCCAGCCGTCGAGCCGCCGGCCGGCGAGCCGCCGGCCGTCGAGCCGCCTGCCGTCGAGCCGCCTGCCGTCGAGCCCCCTGCCGTCGAGCCGCCGGCCGTCGAGCCGCCTGCCGTCGAGCCGCCTGCCGTCGAGCCACCTGCCGTCGAGCCGCCGGCCGTCGAGCCGCCTGCCGGCGGGCCGCCGGCCGGCGAGCCGCCTGCCGGCGAGCCGCCGGGCGGCGGGCTGCGCGCCGGCGGGTGGAGCGGCTGGCGGCGCGACGGCGGGTGGAGCGGCTGGCGGTGCGACGGCGGGTGGAGCGGCTGGCGGCGCGACGGCGGGTGGTTCCGCCGGTGAGACGTGCGCGACGGCGACGCCGTTGACCCCGGGTATCTACGTCGGTGACACCACCGGTTCGAGCGCCGACTTCAACTTCTCCGACACCACCAATCCGAACGGCGTTGCCATTTGCCAGGGCAACTCGTCCTCCCTGCCCACCGCGCCCGATCAGGTCTTCTCATTTGCGGTTCCTGCTGGCCAGCGTCTGCTCGCTTCGCTGAACACGACTTCTCCAGACGGCGGGTCGGCGTGGGATTCGATTCTCAACGTGACAACCTCTCTCGCGAATTGCGGAACGGCGAGCGACGCGGGCCTCACCGTCGGAATCGTATGCGCGGGTGGCTCCGACCAAGGCAACCCTGAGTCGGTCAATTCTCCCAACGGGACGGGAAGCACCGTCACCAACTTCGTCATTGTGAAGGGCTGGGGCAGCAGCGGGATTGGTCCGTTCACCCTCACTACCTCATTCCTCCCGCTCGCCCCCGGCGACGTCTGTGGCATCGCGCAATCTCTCGATGCAGGTGCGGTGGTCGGTGAGGGCCTCTCCGGCTACTTCAACGATTACTCGGGCACCGGCACCAGCTGCGCCTTCTCGTCTTCGGGCCCCGATCGTTCGTACACGTTCCCTGTCCCTGCGGGTCAACGCGCAACGCTCGTGGTCCAGCCGGACGCTGGGCTCGACGTTTCGGTGAGCCTTGCGGCCTCATCGGCGAATTGTGATTCGAGAACCTGCCTGTCGAACAGCAACGCAGGAACGAGCGGTGTCCAGGAGCGCGTGGTGTACGTCAACCGGAGTGCTTCGAGCCAGGCAGTCACCGCGATCGTCGATGGTGTGAGTTCGACGAGTGCTGGCCTGTTCGACCTCTCGCTCTCCTTCGACACTCCGCCGACGGGCGATGCCTGCGACGGCACCGAAACTCCGCTCACCATCGGCACGCCGCGAACCGGCGAGTCGCTCGCGGGCTTCACCAACGACTACACGGGCGCAGGGACCTCGTGCGCCTCCGGCTCCTTCACGGGACTCGACCGCGTGTACTCGACGACGGTCCCTGCCAACTCTCGACTCACCGTGACGGTGACTCCTGGCGCGGCCTTGAACACCAGCATCTCGGTCGTCGCAGCTGGAGTTGCGTGCGCGAATCGTGTGTGCCTTGCCGGTTCTGACAACGGCGGGATCGCGGTCGCCGATACCCTCACGTATTCGAACTTCGGCACCCAGCCTCAGCCCGTGGTGATCATCGTTGACTCGTCAGCTGCTTCAACGGGCACGACGTTCGACATCGCCGCGACCTCGGTCACCATCCCTCCTGGAGAGCGGTGCCAGACCGCGGAGGCCTTGGCGACGAACCTGAGCACTGCGGGAACCACGGTGGGCTACGCCAGCGACTACTCGACGTCGGGAACGAACTGCTCGACCGCGAACGCCGGCCCAGACCGGACGTACAGCATCGACGTACCCGCTGGTCAGCGGGTGACGGTCTCGGTCACGGCTGGCACGGGCTTCGATTCGAGCTTGTCGTTGGTGCAAGCGCCCGCGACGACCTGTGACACTCGAGTTTGCGTCGCGAACAACAACAGCGGAGGGAGTGCCGGAACGGACGTTGCGCGTTGGTTCAATGCGAGCGGAGCGACTGCGACCATCTTTGCCGTCGTGGACTCCACGGCGACGGCTGGCGGGACCTTCTCGATCAACGCGGTTCTCGATACGCCAGTTGCGGCGAGCGGGGATGTCTGCAGCGTGAGCGCAGCACCGATCACCACATCGACGATGCTGACGAGCCAGACGCTCGGCGGATCCAACGACTACATCTCCGGAGGAACGGGCTGCGTCGCCGCCGCGGGTCTCGATCAGGCCCACGAGGTCAGTGTTGGAACGGCCCAACTGCTTCGTGTCACCGCAACCCCGGCCGACTTCGACCTGGCCGCGAACCTCATTGTCGGGCCAGCGCTCAACTGTGGCGCCATTCCTCGCGTTTGCGTGGCCGGCGCAAACGCGGTCTCGTCGACCACAGGGGCCGAAGTCGCTCAGTACATCAACGCGACCTCGACGACTTCGAGCGTTTTCGTGAATGTCGAGGCCGTTTCGGCGACGGCGACCACAGGCAGCTACGGCCTCAACGTCGAGCTTCTTCCGGTGCCAGTGGGCGAACACTGCGTGGCGCCGCAAGTGATCACGATGAACGGAACGTTGACGAGTCAGACGCTGACCGGCTTCACCAACTTCGTCGGCACCTCGAGCAGCAGCGGAGCCTGTTCGTTCTCGAACGCCGGTCCCGACCGCGTGTATTCGGTCACCGTCGCCAACGGCCAAACGTTGATGGCGACCGTGACGCCTCCCTCGGGAACCGGAGCTTGGGACCCGGGCATCTACGCCATCGTGGGGCCTGCAACCAACTGCGCCTTGACAGGCTCGATCTGTGCCGCCGGCTCCGATTCAGGAGGCTCCGGATCGCCAGACTCCATCACCTACGTGAATAACTCTGGGAGCAGTCAGACCGTCTTTGTCGTGGTCGATCGTTTCCAAGCCGGAACCGTTGGAGACTTCTCGCTCACGGTGAACGTGAACTAACTCACTCCGTGCGTGGGGACGGGGCGCTCGGGCAACCGGGCGCCCCTTTTGCTATCTCGCCCTCATGGCGAAGCACCCACCGTGCGGGCTGTACCGAACGACGCAGCCCCTCGAGAACCTCCCCCCGGGCCGACTGGTCATGTTCCACGACCACGGAGACCCGGGCCCCGGCGTCTATCTCCCGCGCGCCTGGAGCCTCAATCGCGCGCAGTGGCACGAGCGCGGCGTCACCGCTCCGAGCGCCGAGTGGAGCGCGAGCCTCGAGCCGCTCCCGCCCGAAGGCCTCTACTCGGTCGCGCACACGTTCCACTGCTGCGACAAGCGCTGCACCGAGTTCCCCAAAGGCCAGCTCGTGCAGCTCGGCTACGACGGAGAGGCGAACGCGATCCTCTTCCTCCCAGAGTGGACCTCGCGCGGGCTCTCGTTCCCCGAGCGCGGCACCCGGCTCGATCGTGATCGGCTCGAGAAGCTCACCCGGCTGACCGTTGCGCAAGGAGCCGACGCGCCCAAAGATGCGTGGGTTCACTGAGCCGGAGCGCCGATGCGACTGCTGACGATGATCCTCCTCGTGCTGCTGACCGGGTGCCGCCACGTGCCCACCCGCGACGAGGTGGTGACCGACGAGGTGCAACGAAGCGCACAGGTGGCGACCGACGAGCTCTTCACCCACCTCTCCCTCGACCCCTCCGTCCCAGACCAGTTCAAGACCGAGCAGGCGCGCCAGGCGGTGAAGATCGGCTTCGAGAACGAGTTCGCCCGCGCGACCGGCGTCCCCGCGCAGCAGGCCGGCCAGACCCTCGCCGAGACCATCGAGTCGCTCCGGCCGACGAACGAGACCAAGCGCGCCGTCGTCGCCGCCGCGGGCGCGGTGGTTCTCGCGATCCCCGATCTGATCAAGGCCGGAAAGGTCGCCGCCGAGGTGGGGAAGGTCGTGCTCGAGGTGCTGATGATCATCCCCTCGGCGCTGCTCTTCGGCCTCAAGTAGCCCGGCTCACATCAGGCGGAATCGGCGCACGATCGTCTGCATCTCGACCGAGAGGTTGGCGAGCTCTTGCGAGGCGGCGGTCATCTGCGACACGGCCTCGGTCTGCTCCTCGATCACGCGCTTCACCGCGTCGGTGGCCTCGGCGTTGGCGCGGGCGACCGAGGAGATCTCGGTCATCGCCTGCACCATCGACTCCGAGCCCTTCTGCTGCTCGCGGGCGAAGTCGCTGATCAGCGCCACCTTCTCGGCGCCGTTGCGCGCGCTGTCCGAGATGCGGCCCATCGAGCGGACGATCATCGTCAGATCTTCACGCCCCTCGGTCAGCTCCTCGATGCCTTCCTTCATCGCGCTCACGACGAGGGCCGACTGGGAGTTGATGTTGCGCGCGAGCAAGCTGATCTGCTCGGCGCTCCGGCCCGCGCTCTCGGCGAGCTTGCGCACCTCGTCGGCGACGACGGCGAAGCCTCGACCGTATTCCCCGGCGCGCGCGGCCTCGATGGTTGCGTTGAGGGCGAGCAGGTTCGTCTGTTGGGCGACCTGGGTGATGGCGTCGACGATCTTCGAGATCTCCTGGGTCTTCTCGCCGAACTTGAAGACCTCCTGGCTCGCGCTCTCGATGCGGGCGAACACCTTGCGAACCTTCTCGCCGGCGAGGGTGGCGGCGTTCGAGCCTTCGACGGCGGAGGCGCTGGTGGCGGTGGCGGCGCGGGTCGACTCCTCGGCGGTCGAGGCGGTGCGCTGGAGCGCCTGGGCCATGTCGTTGATCGCCGTGCTGGCGCGACCCACGAGCGACTTCTGCGACTCGGCGCCGGCCGCGATGCGGATCATCGAGGAGCCGACCTCGGTCGCCTGGGCGTTGACGCCCTCTGCGCTCGTCTCGAGGGCCGAAGCCGACGACGCGACCGATTCGGCGGTTCGCTGAATCGAGCTCACCAGCTCCCGGAGGTTCTCCTGCATGTCGGCGATCGCCACCGCCAGCTCGTCGATGTCGTCACGCAGCCCGCCGCCGTCGACGTTGACGCGTCTCGACAGGTCACCACGGGAGATCTCGAGCGCGGTCTGCGAGAGCACCCGCACCCGGCTCACCCGCAGCACGAGGGCGGGGAGGGCGATCGCGAGCACGAGGGTGACGATCGACGCCGCGATGATCTTGAGCGTCCAGTCCCACGAGGCGGCCAACGCGAAGAGGCCCACCAGCGCGGCGGCGAGCACCACGTAACCCGCGAGGATCTTCAGGTGCAGTGAGATCTGCGCGCGGCGTTCATCGGTTCGTCGCACGACCTCGGCGAGCGGCTCGCGGCGGGGCAACGTCCTCTGAATCGGATCTCGGAGCGGTCGCGGCACGCGTCATTTCTACCGCAAGCCCGGGTGATGAACCCCAAAGAACCGTCAGGCGCCGATCTTCAGGGTGACGCCTTCACGGGCTCCGAAGATCTCGAGCGGGGCCCCGATGCCGGTGGCGCGCTCGACGGCGGTGAGCACCTTCGCGTCGACGTCGCGGTCGGAGTGCATCGGGTCGTGGTGGGTGAGGGCGAGCTGCTTGACCCCTCCCTGGATCGCGAAGTCGACGACGGTGTTCGAGCGCGCGTGGCCCCAGCCCACCTTCTGCGGGTATTCCTCGTCGGTGTACTGGGCGTCGGCGATGAGGAGGTCGGCGTTCTTGATGGCGCTCACCAGCTCGCTCGGCAGCCGGCGCAGGCCCCGCGGGTTCTTGCTCACCACGCTCGGCTCGGTGAGCTGCTGATCGAGCTCGCTGTCGGTCGCGTAGACCACCACGCCGTCCGAGTGCTCGACGCGAAAGCCCGTCGACCCGCCTGGGTGCTTCTGCTGGAAGCGCCGCACCACGAAGTCGCCGGCCTTCACCGTGTCGTCCTTGAACGCCTTGGGCACGATGCGCGCCGAGAGGTCCTTGAAGGCCACCGGGAAGTAGGCGTTCGACATCTGACCCGAGAGCAGCTGGTAGTTCTCGTTCTTCTCCGACCCGTAGACCGAGAGCGTGGTGCTCGGGAGATACGCCGGGCCGAAGAAGGGGAACCCTTGAATGTGATCCCAGTGCGGGTGCGAGAGGAAGAGGTGCAGCTCGAGCCCCGCCTTCGGAGGGTTTCTTGAGAGCGCGATGCCCAGCTCGCGCAGCCCGGTGCCGGCGTCGAAGATCAGCACCGTCGACTCGCTGCGAACCTCGAGGCACGAGGTGTTGCCCCCATAGCGCCGGGTTCGAGGCCCGGGCGTGGGAATGCTGCCGCGCACACCCCAGAAGCGCACGAAGAAGGCCATCAGGTGCCCTCGGTGTAGGTGAAGACGACGTCGCCGAGCTGCAGCTGATCTCCATCGCGCAGGGTGGCCGAGTGCACCCGCAACCCGTTGAGGAAGACACCGTTGCGGCTGTCGAGATCTTCGATGGTGTATTCGTCGTCGAGACGGAAGAGCTGCGCGTGGCTGCGGCTCACGTCGTCGCTGTCGAGCTTGAGATCGGCCGCGCTCCCGCGTCCGATGATCAAGGCGTCGGCCAGCAGCTCGTGGCGATGCGGGCTGCCGGGGCCGTGGGTCTGCTCGAGCGAATGAGGGCGCTTCGGCCGCGGCTTGAAGTTCGCGGGCAGACGGTTCATCGAGGTCTGCGGAATCTCGTCTTCCACGGTGAGGGTGCGGCGCGCGGCCATCAGCAGAGACTACTACACGGTTGCTGCGATCGTTGGCCTCGCTGGCTCGGTCAGCGAAAGGCGCCGACCCAGGCCTCGTGCCCGAACCCAAGGAGCCGGCGGACGGACTTCGCGGTGGCGCACACCTTCTCGCCGACGAGGATCCGGTGCCCGAGGAGGACCGCGTCTGGCGCGACGGTTCCCAACAGCTGCACCTCGACGCAGACCCGTTCCTCGGCCCCGATGGCGGCCCGAAAGTGAACGCTCTCGGCGAGCGGCGAGAGCTGGAGCGCCGGAAGGTGCGCCGCCGCGAGGACGCGGCTGGTCGCCTCGTCACAGAAGTCGACGTAGGCCGGGTGGTTGACGTGCCCGAACGGGTCCATCCACACGTGCCAGGTGTCGAACTCGAACCGGCGCACCGGCGAGGCAGCCAACGGCTCGTGCAACGGGAGCTCGGCCGACCCGAAGCCCTCCTCGCGCACGAAGGCGTCGTAGATCTCCTTGCCGGCGCGAATCGGCTCGAGCGCCCGCGAGAGATAGGCCCACTCCTGCGAGGCCGCGCCCACCAGCTCGGTGCCCGCGAAGAGCCGCACCTCGCGAGTGAAGAGCATGTCGCGCCTCGCGCGCACGGGCCAGGTCCGGCCGACGAGCCGATCTTCGAAGCGGAGCTCGCGGCTGTGGACGAGCGTCATCGCGCGAACCACGAACATCGTCCCGCTCGACTCGTAGCGCGCGGGTGTCCACCCGACGTCGGCCGATTGATCGACCACCACGTCCTGCATCGCGCGCCACATGTCGCCTGCGCGCGCCGAGAGCCGCGGCGAGAAGGAGTTGCGCTGCAGCACGACGGGGAAGGCCTTGGCGCTGGCCGGGTGTTTCGCGAGCGAGCTCATTCGAAGACCTGCGCGAAGGGAATCGTCAGGCCCGGCAAGGCACGCGAGGTGACCGACTCGGGGGCCTCGAGCACCATCGCGCTCTGGTAGTGATTGACCGACGGCTTCCACGCGAGCTCGACGCGGCGGTCGACCAGGTTCACCAGCCAGACCTCGTTGACCCCGGCGCGCGCGTAGGCGGGCAGGTGGCCGTCTCGAACGCGCTCGAGATCGACGGCGGCGATCTCCACGACGAGGGTCGCGGTGGAGGGATGGCGCACGTTGCTCGCGAGCTCCGCGTTGCTGAGGACCGCCAGCGCGGGAAACAGCTCGGTGCCGGCGGCGAGGGTGAGCGGCTCGTCGGCGCGCAAGGTGAGCGAGGCGAGCAGTGACTGATCGAAGCGCCGTCGAAGCGAGAGGCAGGCCGTCGCTTGCCGATCGGTGCGTGGCTCGCGCTCGTAGATGACTCCGTCGAGCAGCTCGGATCTCGAGCCGCGCTTGAGCACGTTCGCATCGAGCAGGCGGTGGTACTCGTCGACGGAAAAGGTGCGAGGCGCGAACGGCACGGGCGCACACTGGCAGGGTTGCGTCGTCGCGCAAGCAGCTCCGCGTCGGCGCTGGCTGGAGGCTGCCCTCCGGAGCCTCGAGTCGTGGAGGTGCCGACGAATCGTCGGAGCGAGCAGCCCGGCCAGTCGACGCCTCGATCGCTCAGCGCGACTCGCCTCAGCCGACGCACCGTCAGTACGTGTTGTGCTTCGAGAAGTCGTCCAAGGTCTTCTTGAGCGGCGCTTGCTTCGTCTTCACGAGGGTCGGCTCGGCCGCGATCACGCCTCCCGAGGATCCGCCCAAGAGGTAGCGAATGTGGTCGCCGAAGAGCGTCACGAACGCGATCGCGGCCGCGAGGGAGAGCACCAGCACCGTCGAGACGATGCCGACGGGCTTGCCGACTCGCAGAATCGCCTCGCTCAACCCGACCGACCACGCCGAGGGGCAGTCCTTCGTCATCACCGTGCCGTCGAGGCGATGGAAGAGCTGTGCACAGACGCGCTCCGAGCTCGACTTCTTGAACAGCGCGACCGCCTCCGCCGAGGTGAGCTCCGACACCTTGTAGACGTGCAGGTTGCACTGCTGGCAGAGCCGCTTTTTCTCGTTGCCCTGCATCTCGCTCCACTTCATCGGGCACGGTGCGGCGACGCGGACGTGGGCCAGCAGCTCGAGCTCTTCGCGGGTCATGGAGGCATTGTCGGAGAAGACTCGCTCGCCGCGCATCGTCCACCCGCCCGTCGGTCGAATGACCGATACGACGTCACTCCCCGCTCAGGAGCGCAATGCCCACGTCGACGATCGGGTCCCGGCTCCTGCTTCCGCCGCTCGCTCCGAAGGTGGTGAGCGTCTTGGCGATGCCGATGAAGGGAAGCAGTCTGAAGCGGTCGGTGAGCGCGAGCGAGACGCCCACGTTCCCCGCGATGAGCAGGTTGTTCGAGTTGCCGAACCAGTGTTCGAACAAGAGTCGGGGGCTCAGGATGAGCTGATGCCTCGCGCCAGCGTTGATGCCGAGGAAGAGTGGGAGCTGGGCACGCCCCATCGGGACCGTCGCGGTGTAGTCGCTCCCAGTGAGGAGCTGGAACGAACCACCCGCTCCAACGCCCGCCGTGAGCTCGAGCGCCGAGGAACGCACCAGCTGGCGCCGAACGTCGACGTCGAAGGAGAGGAGGCTCGCGGTGAGGCCGAGGTCGAGCCCTTCCGAGAGGCCGAGCCGGAGCGAACCCTCGACGTTCCCTCCCGGAACGAAGCGCCCCTCCACTGGCATGACCAGGCCCTCCACCGCGAAGGCGAGCTGGTGTTCGCCCTTGGTGACGGTTCTGGCCGTCGCCAGGAGGTTGCCCGAAGCGCAGCTCGCCGCGAGCAGGAAGAGAACGAAGCGCATCGACGCCTCCTTCGCGGCTCAGACCTTCTCGGCGACGGCGCGCCCGAAGAGCCCCTCGGGCCGGAAGAGCAGCACGATGATGAGGAACCCGAACGCCACGGCGTCTCGCCAGCTCGAGCTACCGAACCACACGACGAGCTCCTCGCAGAGCCCGAGCAGCAGCGCCCCGGCGACGGCGCCCTGCAGATTCCCGATGCCCCCGATGACCGCGGCGACGAAGGCCTTGAGCCCGACGTACATGCCCATCAGCGGCTGCACCTGCTTGTCCTTGATGGCGTAGAGAATGCCAGCGCCCGCGGCGAGCGCCGAGCCGAGCATGAAGGTGCCGGCGATGACGGTGTCGACCGGAATGCCGAGGAGCGCCGCGGTGCGATGATCGTGCGAGACCGCGCGCATCGCCTTGCCGAACTTCGTCCCGTAGACGAGCACCTGGAGCACCACCAACAGCCCGATGGCGATGAGGAAGCTGAGCACCTGCCAGTTGAGCAGCCGCACCTCGCTCGTCTCGTCCGCGTTCGAGAACTTCAGCCACTCCTTCGACTCGATGATGGTGGGGAAGCGCCGCGCCGCCGCGCCGGGGAGCAAGGTGACGCAGTCGCCTGACCCCATGCCACACGGCGTCGAGCTGAGCTGCCAGGACTCGGTCTGCGCCGTCTCGTCGCGCACCTTCGCCACCGTCGCGTCGAGCTGGAACCCGTAGGACAGCGCGAACGAGATGCCGATGGCGGTGATCAACGCGGTGAGCCGGGGCTTCTCCCGCAGCGGCCGATAGGCGAAGCGCTCGATGAGGAAGCCGAGCGCCGCGCACACGAGCATCGCCACCAGAAACACCGCGATGAACCCCAGGAACGACGACGCCGCCTCACGCCCGAGCAGGAACGCGACCGTGTAGCCGACGTAGACCCCGACCATCATCACGTCGCCGTGGGCGAAGTTGATCAGCTTCAGCACGCCGTAGACCATCGTGTAGCCGAGCGCGACCAGGGCGTAGATGGTGCCCGCGGCCATCGCGTTGATCAGGTGCTGAGCGAGGTCGTAGATCATCGGTCACTGCGCGACGGTGGACACGTACTTGAACTTCCCGCCCTCCACCTTGAGCACCACCGCGGGCTTCACCGGGTTGCGCTTCTCGTCGAGGGTGATGGTGCCGGCGACGCCGGGGAAGTCCTTCGTCGTGGCGATCTGATCACGAATCGCCGGGCCGCTGAGCTCGCTCGCCCGCTTCATCGCCTCGATGGCCACCTTGGCCGCGTCGTAGCCGAGCGCCGCCAACGAGTCCGGCGTCGTCTTGTACTTGGCCTGGTACTTCTTGATGAACTCCTGCACCCGCGGGCTCGGGTCATCGGCGGAGTAGTGGTTCGACACGAAGCTGCCTTCCACCGCGCTGCCGCCCAGCTCGAAGAGCTTCGCCGAGTCCCAGCCGTCGCCGCCCATCATCGTCGTCTTGAGCCCGAGCTCCTTCGCTTGCTCCGCGATGACGGCGACGTCTTGGTAGTAGCCCGGCACGTAGAGGCCCTGCGGCTTGAGCTTCTTGATGTTGGTGAGCTGAGCGCGGAAGTCGGTGTCGCCCTTCGCGTACGACTCGATGCCGACCACCTTGCCGCCCATCTCGGCGAACACCCGCTTGAACACGTCGGTGAGCCCCTCGGAGTACGCCGACTTCTTGTCGGTGAGGATCGCGACGTCCTTGTACTTGAGCTCCTCGCGCGCGTACTTCGCCATCACGTAGCCCTGGAACGGGTCGATGAAGCAGACGCGGAAGATGTAGTCGCCGACCTCGGTCACCTTCGGGTTGGTCGACGAGGGGCTGATCATCGGCACCTTCGCCTCTTGGGCCTTCGGAGCCATCGCGAGCGAGTTCGTCGAAGCCACCTCCCCGAGGATCACCAGCACCTTGTCCTGGGTGATGAGGCGGGTCGCGGCGCTGGCGGCCTCCTCGGGCTTCGATTGATCGTCGTACACGCGCACCGCGAGCTTCTTGCCCTTCACGCCGCCGGCCTCGTTCGCCTCGTCGATCGCCAGCGCGATGCCGTCACGCGTCGAGATGCCGAAGGCGGCCTCGCTGCCAGTGAGCGAGCCGACCTCACCGAGGAGCAGCACGTCGTCGGACGGCTTGGGCTCGGGTGGCTTGGTGTCGGTGACCGGCTGCTTCACGTCGTTCGGCTTGGGTTGCTCGACGGTCTTCTTCTCGCAACCGAAGGCGAAGACCGCGGCACAAGCGAGCAGCAGGGACAGGCGCATGGGCATGAGACTCCTTGGAGGACCGCGCCGCTTGTACGGGCGCTCCTGGTGAGGGTCAATCGCGATGCTCAGCCCGAGCGCAGTGCTATGGTCGCCGCTCATGCGAACCCCCGCTCGTCCGAAGTCTCTTCGACCGCTGCTCGTCGCCACCGCTGGCCTGGCCTTGTTGGGCGTCGGCGCCTGTGGCGGCGTCACCAGCGGCAACCTCGTCGCTCCGACCTGCCCCGATGGAGGCACCGACCTGAGCAAGTGCCAGACCCAGAGCACCGATGGAGGGACCGACGGTGGCCGAGCAGACGGTGGGCCGTGACGACGCGCGAGTGACGCCGCGACCCGGAGAAGAGCTGTTCGAGCTGTCGATGTGGGGTGGCGCCGTCGAGCGCCGGTACCGGCAGCTGCGCCCAGAGGTCGAGCAGCTGCCCTGGGCCGAGCTCGACGTCTCGAAGGCCTCGCCGCGCTCGATTCAAGCGGCCCGGAGGATCTGGACCGAGGCCACCTTCCAAGAGCACCGCACGGGAGCCGCCTGTGCCGCCACGCTCCAAGCGTTGATCGCCGCGCGGGCGCCGATCGATCTGGTGGCGATGGCGAGCCGGTTCGCCTTGGACGAGATGGTGCACGTCGAGCTCTGCGCGCGCCTGGCGCAGGCCTTCGGCGGAGGCGCGCCGCTCTCGTACGACCCGAAGCAGATCATCGCGCTGCCTGATCCGTCGCGGTCGACGAAGCTGCAGGCGAGCGAGCTGGTGGTGCGGAACTTCTGCGTGGGTGAGGCGCTCAGCATTCCGATTCTCCGAGGCTCGTGGCATGCGGCGCGGCAGCCGTTGATCAAGGCGATCCTCGGGCGCATCGTGAAGGACGAGGCGGCGCACGGCGCGTTCGGCTGGCTCTATCTCGACTGGGCGCTCGAGCATCACGACGAGGCTGATCGAACGCACCTGGCGCGCGAAGCAGCGCGGACCATCGACGCGATCATCGAGCGGTGGAAGGAGATCCCCTCCAACGAGGACGAGACTGACGAGCAGCGCCTCGGGTGGATGGAGAGTCGCTCGTACGTCGAGCTGGCGCGGCGGTCTCTCCAGAAGGCCGTGCTCGAGCCGTTGGTCGCGCGGGGCATCGACCCGAAGCCGTACGTGACGAAGTCGATCTGACGCCATGCTCGACCGCCTTCGCCGCTGGGCGACCGGGCCGCCGATCGAGCTGGCGATCTTCCGCATCACCGTGTCCGTCGTCGTGCTCGCGAGCCGCGACGTCTGGGACGCCGCGAAGTGGAGCGCTCCGTCGGCTGCCTTGCCGCTCGGCTGGGGGTGGACGTCGGTGTTTCCCCGGACCGAGCCGAGCGGCCTCGTCGCCCTCGGGCTGACCGTCACCTTCACCGCGCTCACCCTGATCGGCGTGAAGACGCGCGTCGTGTCGGTCGCTGCGGCGCTGAGCCTGGCCTGGTTGCTCGGGCTCCCCCAACGCGCCGAGCTGGTGATCCACACCCACCACCTCGTCTGGTTCCTCGCCTTCGTGGCCTGCGGGCCCTCGGGCGATGCGCTCTCGGTCGACGCCTGGAGGAACCGACGCTCTCCCGCTCCGTCGCTCGCACACGGTCTCCCCGTTCGCGCCGCGTGGCTCGGCATCGGCCTCGTCTTCTTCTTCCCTGGCGTGTGGAAGCTCGTGAACGTCACGACCTGGCTCGATGGGTTGTCGGCGCTCGTCGAGTGGAAACGGTTTCAGCTCGGCCTCCCGCGGCTCGAGCTCTCGAGTGGCTGGCTCACCCTCGGCGGGGTGGCGACGATCGGCTTCGAGCTCGCCGTCGGTCCCGCGCTCCTCTTTCGTCGAACGCGGCTGCTCGCGGTGCTGGCCGCGCTCGCGTTTCACCTCGGCGTCTGGCTCGTGCTCGGCATTCGTTTCTCGTCCTTGTGGACCTGCTACCTCGTGCTCCTCCCGTGGAGCCGGTGGCTCTCGCTCCCGGAGAACGTCGAGCCGGTCGAGCGCCAGGTTCCAGCGAGCGTGATCGTCTTGCTCTTCATTCTCGGAGGACAGCTCGTCGCGGGCGTCGCGAAGCTCGAGAACGGGTGGCCCTTCGCCTGTTACCCGACGTTCAGCACCCCAGCGCCGCGAGAGGCGCGCTGGCTCGAGCTCGAGGTGGATGGGCGAGCGGTGCTCACCGCGGAGTCGATGCGAGGCGGGCCGAACCAGCGATGGTGGGGGCTCTCGGAGCGTGCTGCGTGGGACCCGTCGCCTGCGCGCCTCGATCAGCTCCTCAGTGAACTCGGGCTCCACGCGCCGGTGAAGTGGACGCTCGTTCGCGTCGATCTCGCGAATGGTGCGGAGCGTCGTGAGGCCTTGCCCACGACGGCGAGGTGAGCGGCGAGCGCGGCGCGATTCAGAACCTCCTCGAGCGACCGCTCAGCTGCGGGGGCGTCGCGGTCGGCGCACGACGGTGCGCGCCAGCACCCGCACGGCCCGCTCCAGCTCGGCCTCGTTCAAGTGGGCGAACCCGAGCCGCATCGCCTGCATCGGTCGTCCGCTGGGCGCGAAGGCGCTCCCTGGAAAGAACCGCACCCCGTGCGAGAGCGCTGCGTTCGCCCACGCGTCGACGTCCACCGAGGGCTCCACCTCGAGCCACAGCCCGAGCCCCCCCCGTGGCACCTCGAACCGCACGAGCTCGCCCAGGTGGGTGGAGACCAAGTCGACCAGCAGGTCTCTCCGGGAGTGAAAGGCCCGCTTGGCCTTGAGTGAGTGCCGCTGCACCTCACCGTCTTCGAGCATCTGGGCGAGCGCGCGCTCGATGCCGGCGTCTCCGGTGCGATCGACCTGGCCACGAACGGCGAGCAAGGTGTCGCGCAGCGGCTTGGGCGCGACGAGGAAGCCGGTGCGCAAGCCGGGCGCCAACGCCTTCGAGAGCGTGCCGACGTAGATGACGACGCCGGCCCGATCCTGCGAGGCGAGCGGCAAGCCGGGCGGGCCCTCGAAGGTGAACTCGAAGTCGGTGTCGAGCTCGATGATGGCGAAGCGGCGGGCGCGCGCGAGCTCGAGCAGGGCGAGGCGTCGGCGGGCAGACAAGGTGACGGTCGTCGGATCCTGCGTGTTGGGTGTCACCACCACTGCGCGAAGCGGTTCACGCACCGCCGCGAGCGCAGACACGTCGAGCCCTTCGTCGTCGACGGGAATCGAGCGCGTCTTCACGCCGAGGCAGGTGAACGACTCGCGGTACGACGGGTAGCCCGGTGACTCCACCGCGACCGCGTCTCCTGGCCGGGTGAGCGCGAGGGTGAGCAGGTGCATCGCGAGCTGGCTTCCGCGAGTGATGACGAGCTCGTCGACGCTCGCAGCCATCGCCCGGCGGCTCGCCAACTGCGACGACAGGGCCTTCCGGAGCCGCTCGTCACCGGCGGGGCTCCCGAACTCGAGCAGTCGGCCCTTCGTCTGCCGCAGCGATCGCCGGTACGCGCGCGCGAGGGCCGAGGTGTCGAAGAGCCGTGGGTCGGGCAGGCCCGAGGAGAAGTCCAACACGCCAGGCGCCACCGCCTCGAACGCCCGCGCCCCGCTCTTCCAGCTCGGCACCTCGAAGCCCAGCGCGGCCGAGCGATGGAGCTGCCGCGCCGTCGTCTCGGTGAGCGGCAAGGTCGTGGTGATGATCGATCGCTTGCCCTGGCTCCGCTCGATCCACCCTTGGGCGCCCAGCTCGTCGAGGGCCGCGATGACGGTGTTGCGATGCACCCCGAGCTGGTCGGCCAGGGTGCGGGTTCCCGGGAGCGCGACGCCCGGAAGGAGCCGCCCTTCTCGCACCGCGCCCACCACCGCCTGCACGAGCTGCTGCGGGAGCGAGACGTGCGAGCCGCGATCGAGGGCGAGCTGGGGAAAGGTGACGTCCATCGGGCGCAGACTTCATCACGACGACTGGTCCATTGGAAATGTGAGGACTGGCCCTCATTGCATGGACCAGTTTTGGGTCAGGTTGCACTCACCACGCAGCACCCCCGAGGTCGTCATGAACCGATTCCTCCTCGTCTCCTTCGCGTTCTTCACCGCGTGCGGCGTCGACTCCACTGGCAGCGTCGTCGACGAAGGGTCGACGGATTCCGCGGAAGCCGAGCTCCGCCTCCCGAAGGAGGACCGGTCTGACACCGTCGACGTGATGTCGTGGAACGTGGAGTGGTTCGGCTCGGTCGACGATGGGCCGACCGACGAGGCGCTCCAGCTCAAGAACGTGGGGCGGGTGTTGCGGGCGACCGCGCCGGATCTCATCGGGCTGGTCGAGGTCGTCTCACCCACCGCCTTCGCGACCCTCGTCGCCGGCCTGCCCACCCACCGCGGCCTGCTGGTGACCGATCCGCTCGTCGTCGGCGGCGCGCGTTCGTACTCGGCGAACGAGCAGAAGGTGGCGCTGGTCTACAACGCGCGGTTCAAGGTGGAGTCGGCGCGCGTGGTGGTGACCGAGGCCTCCTACGCCTTCGCTGGCCGCCCGCCGATGGAGGTGAAGCTCAGCTTCGAAGAAGGCGGCAAAGCGCGAACGTTGATCGTGCTCGTCGCGCACTTCAAGGCGATGGCGAACCTCGACGGCTACACCCGCCGCACCGAGGCCGCCACCGCGCTCAAGACCTTCATGGACACCGAGTACGCCGGGCGCTGGGTGCTCCTCGTCGGCGATCTGAATGACGACCTCGACAGCTCGACCTACCGGCACAGCACCACCCCGTTCGCGCCGTTCCTCGCGGACACCAAGTACCGCTTCACGACCGACGCGCTCACCGCCGCGAACATCTCCACCACGCTCACCTTCCGCTCGACGATCGATCACCACCTCGCGCAGAACGGCCTCATCGAGCGATTCGTCGAAGGCTCGACCAAGGTGATCAAGACGACCGATCTCATCCCCGACGCGGCGACGACCACGAGCGATCACCTGCCGGTGCTCACCCGCTACGACCTCCGCTGAGGGAACGAATCGACCCCTTCCGGACGTCTCAGCGAATTGGAGGGGATCGATGCGCTTGGGTGTCCTTGCGTGCGTCGTGTCGAGCCTTGCGCTGGCGGGAGAAGGCAGTCGCTCCCAGGCGGCGGTCTATGAAGGGCTCGACTCCGAGCTCGACGCTGCTCAGGTGGAGAAGGTGTCGAGCTCCGATCCGCAATGCGTTTCCGTCGAACGTCGTGGTGGCGCCCTCACGCTGCGTGGTGGAAAGGCCGGCTGCCACGCCGTGATCAGGCTCCGCTCGGCGGACGCCACCCTCGTCTACGAGGTGACGGTGCGCCCTGCGCCGAAGGCCCCGGCGACCGATCGGCTGATCGCTCACGCCGAGAGCGTGGTCGAGTTCGCCATGAAGGCGGGCTCGGCGAAGAGCAGTGACGAACGCATCGCTTACGTCTTCGTGATGCCGCACCCCGAGGATCCTCCGACGCTCATCCAGACGGGGAAGCCCGGCACCGCCTTCATCGACTTCACCTCGAGGAGCGGAGAACCGCGCCGGCTCGAGCTCCTGGTCATCGCTCCGAAGCGCTGAGCGGCTCACCGGCCCATGATGCGGCGAACCCGGCGAACGAGCTCGACCGACGCGTCGATCTCCGCCTTTCCGAGGGCGACGCTCTCGACGTTGGCGCCGAGCGGGAGGCCCTTCTCCTTCGCGAAGTGCCACAGCTCCTCGAACACCGTGCAGCTCACCTGAAGCGACGTCTCGAGAATGTCTCGGCTGTGGGTGAGCTCGTTCTCGAGCCAGCGAGGAATCGAGACGCCGAGCCAGCGCATGAACTGGAGCGTCTTGACCGAACCGCACGGGCTGAGGGTGACGATCACGGGCGGAATCGCCACGCCTTCCGCCGCGCAGCGATAGTGCAAATCGCTCAAGAGGTTCTTGCTGCTCGTCACCGAGTACACCGTCTGGCTGATGAAGAACGAGCACCCCTGGGCGAGCTTGCCGAGGAGCCGGTCCACCTCGCCGCCTGCGCCCTCGTGCCGCTCGGCGATGACGATGCCTCCCAACGCGAGCCGGGGAACGTCGGCCTTCCTGAGTGCGTAGGCGTCACTGAGGCGGGTCGCTCCAGGCTGTTGCCGCGACGGCGCGCCGACCAACACCACCGCGTGCCCCCGCCGCTCGAGCTCGAGCAAGGCCCCTCGCAGGGTCGAGGCGTCTCGGCGACCGACCGACTGGTACACGATCTTCGGCGCCGTCACCGACGCGAGATGATCCATCGCGTACACCGCGGGATCGATCGTCTCGATGAAAGGAAACGGGCGCTCGGCTGGGTTGCGCGACGACTCGTCTTGCAGGTCGTAGATGACGAGCGCGTCGACTCCGAGGCCGTTCACCCGCTGAGTCTGCAAGGCGGCCACCTCGCGCTGGCGCTCGGGCGAGGTCGACGCCTTCGGTGGAGTGAGGCCGTAGGTGAGGCGCACGTCGGAGAACATGGGTCACTTCGAGGCGAGCGAGCGCACCACGGCTTCGAGCCCGACGGTGACCCTCGCCAAGCGCTGGTAGTCCAGCGTCGGCGGCAGATCGGTCGCCTCGTGGTAGTTCGGGTTTCGGAACGGCGCGGTGTCGGTCACCATCAACGCGCGGTAGCCGGCCCGCCAGTACGGTCCGTGGTCCGACCAGTCGACGCCCTCGATGAAGGACGGCGCGGTCGAGCCCTCGGACGCCACCGTCGCGGTCTCACGGAACGTGCCCACCACCTGATGGGCGAGCTCGCGCGAGTCGGTGTCGGCGACGAAGCCGACGAAGTGCCCGGTCGAGGGATAGAAGGTCGAGAACGGCCACGGGTAGTGCTGCGTGTTCGGCGCGTCGGTGAAGTAGCCCATCGTCTCGAGCGACAGCATCGCGCGCACGTCGTCGCCGCGGGCCTTCGACGCCCTGGCCGCCACCTCGCTGCCCATGCTCGCCTTGCGGAAGTACGGCGGCTCTTCGTTGGTGAAGAAGATGAAGCGCACGGTGCGCGACTGCGGAGCCTTCGCCATTCGTCGAGCGAGCGCGAGCGCGACCGAGACCCCCGAGGCGTTGTCGTCGGCCCCGGGCGTTCCCTCCGCCGAGTCGTAGTGCGCACCGACGATGACGAGCTGCTTCGGTGAGAGCACGCCCGGCAGCTCGGCGATGAGGTTGCGCACCTCCTTGCCGTTCACCTCGTACGGCTCCTTCGTCACCGAGTAGCCGGCGGCCGCGAGCTGCTGCTCCACCCAGAGCGAGGCCTCGTCGAGCTTGCCCGGCGCGTTGGTGAGGTTGCGCTCACCGATGGCCACCGCGAGGTGGGTGACGTCGGCCTCGAGCCCCTTCGCGAGCTCGAGTTCCTCGGCAGTGAGCGGCGGCGGCGCGCCGGAGAACGACAGCCCCGGCATCACCGTCATCTGCTTCAGGCACGACAGCGTGGTGCCCGCGGCGAGCGCGAGCCCCAGGAGGACGAAGAGCCCTCGCCGTGCAGGTTGGGTCACCGGCCGAAGAGCGCCTTGTGCAGGTCGTCGACCGTCGAGCCGGAGTCGTCGAAGAGCTGAGCGTCGCGCAGGTGCATGAAGGTCTTTGGATCGGCCTTCTTGTAGTCCTTGCGCACCTTCGAATCGGCCTCAGCCGACTTCTCCTGCAGGTCTTGGTACAGCTTGAGGACGTTCGGCTTGCGGAGCACCGTCGGATCGTCGGTCACTCGCTTCTCGATGTTCTCGAACTTGGTGTGCCACGCCGGGTAGCCACCGCCCGAGGGAACCGCGACGGCCGGCGAGCCCTTTGGCGTGTCTTCGACGACCGGCTTGTCCTCGGGGGGCGGCGGCGCCTTCTTGACCTCCTCGGGCTTCTTCACCTCTTCCGGCTTCTTGGGGTCCTCGGCCGGCTTGTCCTCGGGGGGCTTCTTGCCCTTGTCGTCCTTCGGCTTGTCTTCGCCCTTGTCCGGCTTGTCTTCACCCTTCTTGCCGACCTCGGGAACGTTGGCGCCCTTCATCGCCGCTGCCGCCTTCTTCGCCGCTTCCACCGACTGACGGAACCCGTCCTCGGCGGCCTTGAGAGACTCTGGCGGAGCTCCCGCGGCGCGCGACTGTTCGATCGCTTGCTTGGCCGTGGTGAGCGCCGCCTTCGTGTTCTCGTCGAGATCGTCGGGGATCTCGAGATCGCTGTCGCCGCCGCTGCTCGACGAGCCCGAGCCCGAGCCAGAGCCCACCGAGATGCCGCCGCCACCGGCGAGCGCTCCAGGAATGCCGGCGAGCGCACCGAGCGCAGTGAGACCCATCAGCACGAGGAGCACGATCTTCACCCACTTCGCGACGTTGAAGTGCTCCATCCACTTGTAGGCGACGAAGAGCGACAGCGCGCCCGTCACCGCCGAGAGGAGCACCGGGATGAGCCCGATGAGCGGAATGCCGAAGCGCGCGCGCACCGCGGCGATGATGATGGTGAGGCCGCTCGGGACCACCGCGAGGATGATGGCCGTCTGCGTTTGGAGGAAGTAGTTGGTGCGGCCACGCGCGTCGCTCTCACCCTTGAACAGCTTCGAGATGACCCAGGTGAGCAGCGGGTGCCAGATGATGCCGGTGATGACCGACGCGACGACCGCGATGATCGTGCGGACGATGAGGCCGCTGATCAGGCTGCCGATGCTGAGCGCGCCGAGGATCAGCTGTCCGATGAGACCGGCCAGGAAGCCCATCGCGCCCGAGAAGATGGTGCCGGGGAGCGCCCAGGCAATCAGCTCCATGCGGCCCATCGGATCGCGCGGCTGCTCCTCGATGGCCTTGCGCACCGTGCCGAAGGGGTTGAGGAGCAGGAGCGGCGCGTTGACGAGGTAGTACCCGACGGCCTTGGGCACGCCCGCGATCACCTGACCGACGCTCGCGTTGCCCAGCTCTTCGTCTCCGCCTCCGCCGTCCGAGTCGGGTGCCGCGCGGGTCGGCTCCGGCTTTCCAGCGCCGGCCTTGGCCATGTTGCCCGCGGCAGGCTTCTTCGCCGGAGGAGGCGCCGACTTCGCGGCCGGCTTCGCCGCGGGCTTCGCGGGCGCCTTGCGCTCGGGCTCGGTCATCATCGGCGGGTCGTCTTCCGGAGGTGGCTCGTCGCCGCCCTCGTCTTCGACCACCTTGAGCACCTCGAACTTGCGCTTCGAGAGCTGGAACACGTCGCCAGGCAGAATCTCGGTCGCGTCGGAGATGCGCTCGTTGGCGAGCATCGTTCCGTTCGAGCTGCCGAGGTCTTTCAAGAACCAGGCGCCGGCCTCGCAGAAGACTTCGGCGTGGCGCTTCGAGACGCCCATGTCGGCGACCTGAACCTGCGCGTCGCCACCCTCGCGTCCGAAGGTGAGGCCCTCTTCGGGCACGGAGATCAGCTTCTGGCTGGCCAAGTCTTTCAGCTGAAGGAGCATGACGCTGACCTAGCGCACCTCGCGCACGCCTCCCAGCGTCGCGTGAGCGAGGAAAGTGGTGCTCACGCTCGGGCCCCGAAGCAACGCCACCCCCACCGTCTCACTTTCCGAGCCTCGCCGAGGCCGCGCGCCATTTTCCCGCGCAACGAGCTGAAAGCACTCAGCAATTCAGACCTGTAGGTGCGAGTGTTCCAGGGTAGGGGGGATCGAGACAATGGGCGCATGAACGCTCGCTTCTCGCTCCTCGTGTTGTTCGTCTCGTGCGCGCCAGTTCAACCGCAGTCGTCCGCGCAGAAGTGCACCGGCTGCTTCGCTGGAACGATCTGTGTTCCAGGAACGGACGACGATTTCTGCGGCGCACGGGGGATGAAGTGCGGTGAGTGTCCGCTCGGGCTCCACTGCGTCTCCGGGTTGTGCGCAGTCACCAACGGCGCGGGCGGCGGGTACAGCCTCGAGACCGACGCTGGGTCGGTGATGATGTCCGAAGACGCGGGCGCCTCCGAGGACGCGGGCGGTGGCGTCGCTCACGGAACGGGGAGGACGAAAGACGCAGGCACCGCGGGCGGGACGAGTGGGGTCGGCGGAGGGACGAGCGGGGTGGGCGGAGGAACGAGCAGTGTCGGCGGAGGAACGAGTGGCGTCGGCGGAGGCTCGACAGGGCTCGGCGGCGGAGCAGGAGGCGGCGGGATCGCGACCTGCGCGTCAGGTGACGTGTGCACCGGTCACGATGGCTGCTGCGCCGCGTACCCGTACTGCCGGAGCGCGCCGTCGGGCGGAGCCAAGTTCTGCCGGGTTTCCTGCGGAGTCGTCGGCGTGGGCTGCGGCGACAGCCGCGATTGCTGCGCGGGGACCACCTGCGTCGGCGGGGTCTGCCAGGCGGGGACGGGCGGTGGCTCGGCGGGCGGGACGAGCGGGAGCGGCGGAGGAACCTCGAGCTGCAGCGGGCTCGGTGGCTCCTGCCTCGACAGCTACGACTGCTGCGGCGCGGACGACTACTGCGGCGGCGCGGTCGGCCAGTCGACCCCTCGATGCGTGACGGGCTCCTCGCCTGCGGGTGCGCCCTGCGGAGACGATCTCGCGTGTGCGCTCGGCCTCGCCTGCAACGGCGGCTTCTGCGTCTCGAGTGGAACCGGAGGCGGCTCGAGCGGAGGCACCTGCGTCGGCCGTGGAGGCACCTGCTCGGCGACGAACCCCTGCTGCGCGGCGACGCCCTACTGCCGGGGCAGCACGGACTTCGACAGCGCGACGTACTGCTTCTCCTCGCCTGCGCCCGACCTGAACTACTCGTGCGTCTCGGACTCCGACTGTCAGCCCGGGAACTACTGCGATGGCTCGCACCTCTGCAGCGTCTCGCTCCAGTTCTGCCAGCTCCCCGGTCAATCGTGCTCGACCTCGAACGACTGCTGTGGCGGCAACCTCTGCTCCGGCGGGCAGTGCATTCGTGGCACCGGTTCGGGCAGCTGCTCCCAAGCGGGCGA
Source organism: Myxococcota bacterium (assembly GCA_052034585.1). GTDB lineage: Bacteria > Myxococcota > Myxococcia > Myxococcales > Myxococcaceae > Xiheimicrobium. The sequence goes on along the minus strand of JBPOIJ010000042.1, from coordinate 54,960 downwards.
GCTGTGCAACGGAGCGTTCGGCGGCGCCTGCTGCTCTGGGCTCACGTGCAACTCGACGACCGCCCGCTGCGTGACGAGCGGAGGCGGAACCACCTGCCGGGTGAGCGGCCAGAGCTGCTCGGCGACGTCTCCGTGCTGTTCCGGGTTGTCCTGCAGCGGAGGGTTCTGCGCGAGCGCGCCGGTCTGCCGGTCGAGCGGCCAGGCGTGCTCGGCGACGTCTCCCTGCTGCTCGGGGCTGTCGTGCAGCGGCGGCCTCTGCACCAGCGCGCCGGTGTGCCGGTCGAGCGGCCAGGCGTGCTCGACGACATCTCCCTGCTGCTCGGGGCTGTCGTGCAGCGGCGGCCTCTGCACCAGCGCGCCGGTGTGCCGGTCGAGCGGCCAGACGTGCTCGACGACGTCTCCCTGCTGCGCGGGGCTGTCGTGCAGCGGCGGCCTCTGCACGAGCGCGCCGACTTGCATCGGGGTGGGCAGCTCGTGTGCCTCGAGCTCGATGGCGTGCTGCTCGGGCGCCCCGTACTGCATCGGCAACGGCACCTCGGTGATGAGCTGCGCCTCGTTCTGCGCGGCGTCGGGAATGGCGGCGCGGTCGGCGAGCGACTGCTGCGCGGGGCTGGTGCGAAACGCCTCGGGCCTCTGCGTGCAGCCGTGCGGAGGCAGCGGCGCGTCGTGCGGAACGGGCGCGGCGTGTTGCTCCGGGCTCACCTGCTCGGCTGGGCGCTGCACCACCCCACCGGTGTGCAAGGTGTCGGGCGAGCAGTGCAGCAGCGCCTCGGAGTGTTGCGCGAGCACGCCCTACTGTGGCTCGGGCGCATCGAACGACTGGCAGCGCTGTCGCTCGACCTGCGTCCCGCACCTGGGCGCAGCCGCGTCGAACGCCGATTGCTGTCCCGGGCTCTACCGGAGCTCGCTCGGCTGGTGCGCCCAGCTGTGAGGCTCAGCCGGGGTACTCGGCCTTGAGCGCCGCGACCTCTCGATTCACGAGGCCGCGGAGGAGCGCGCGCAGCTCGGCGGTGCGCTCCGGAGTCCGCTCGCGCCACAGCTCGCCCATGACGACGCCCATGATCGCGTCGCAGAGCACCTCGCTGAGGAGCACGAGCCGCTCTCGCGGCACCTTCGTCCACTCGTCCGCCAGCCGCCCGGCCAGCAGGTGAGCGAAGCGATCGCGTTCGGCCACCACCCGCTTCACCCAGCCGAACCGAACGATGGTGAGCACGACCCCACGCGTGCGGGCGGGCGACTCGAGGTAGAGGTCGAGGGTGCCGTCGACCATCTCGCCCAGCTTCTCGGTGAAGCTCGCGCCGGTCGCCCGCTTCTCCAGCGCGGTGAAGTTTCGCTCGGTGATCCACCCCAAGAAGCCCGACCAGACGCCCTCGCCGTTGGCGAAGTAGTCGTAGACCGAGCCGATGCCGACGCCCGCGCGATCGGCGATGCGCTGGAGCGGAATCTCGTTCGGGTTCTCCGAGCCCTTTCCAAGCAGATCGCCCGCGGCCTCGAGAATGGAAGCGACGAGGGCCCGAGAGCGCGCCTGCTTGGGTTCTTTGCGAAGTGGTTTGTCAGCCATCGTGGCGGCGCAACCTAGTCGCTCGCCCGGTTCGAAGGGGCTTGATCATCTCTGCACGGCCGTTCAGTCTGCCGCGCATGGACGTCACGGCCCCTTCGACCCCGCACGCCGCGCTCGCGCCCTTTCATCCGGTCGTTCGCCAGTGGTTCCACGAGCGGCTGGGCGACCCGACCGAGCCCCAGCTTCGGGGCTGGCCGCTCATTCGCGAAGGAAAGGACGTGCTGATCGCGGCGCCGACCGGCTCGGGCAAGACGCTCACCGCCTTCCTCGCCTGTCTCGACGAGCTGTTCCAGCGAGGCGCCGCAGGCACGCTGCCCGACGAGACGCAGGTCCTCTACGTCTCTCCGCTCAAGGCGCTGGGGAACGACGTGCAGAAGAACCTGCTCGAGCCGCTCGAGCAGCTCAAGACGCGCGCGAGGGAAGCGGGCCTGCAGCTGCCCGAGCTCCGAGTGATGGTTCGCTCGGGAGACACCACCGCGGCCGAGCGCGCGCAGATGGTGAAGAAGCCGCCGCACATCCTCATCACGACCCCCGAGTCGCTCTACCTCTACCTCACCGCCGATCGCTCCCGTGCGACGCTCACCTCCGTGCGCACCGTCGTCGTCGACGAGATCCACGCACTCGCCCGTGACAAGCGCGGCTCCCACTTCGCCCTCTCGATGGCGCGGCTCGAGTCGCTCCTCAGGCGAAAGGTCCCCTCGGCGAAGCCCCAGCGCATCGGGCTGTCGGCGACGATTCGGCCGCTCGAGCGGCTCGCCTCGTTCCTGGTGGGAGAGGCCGGCCGGTGCGAGCTGGTACAGGTCGGTCACCTCCGGCCCTGGGAGCTCACCCTCGAGGTGCCGGAGGAAGAGCTCTCGGCGGTGCCCACCCACGAGATGTGGGGCCAGCTGTACGATCGCATCGTCCAGCTCTCGCAGTCACACCGCACCATGCTGGTGTTCACCAACACCCGGCGCCTCGCCGAGCGCATGGCCCACGACTTGGGCGAGCGCATGGGTCACGAGCACGTGCGCGCGCATCACGGGTCGATGGCCCGCGAGCTGCGGCTCTCGGCGGAGGAGCTGCTCAAGGGCGGCAAGCTCAAGGTGATGGTGGCGACCGCTTCGCTCGAGCTCGGCATCGACGTCGGCTCGATCGATCTCGTGGTGCAGATCGGCACCCCGCGGAACATCGCCGTCATGCTCCAGCGCCTCGGCCGCTCGGGACACCACAAGTCGGCGGTCTCGAAGGGCGTGCTGGTGGCGATGACGCGAGACGAGCTGGTCGAGTGCACGGCGCTCTTGCGGGCGATTCACGAAGGCCGGCTCGACGCGGTGCGCTTGCCCGAGGTGCCGCTCGACGTGCTCGCGCAGCAGGTGGTCGCCGAGGTGGCTGCGGAGGAGTGGGACGAGCGGGCGCTCTTCGACGTCTTCCGCACCGCGATGCCGTACCGCGCGCTCAGCGTGGAGGCCTACGAGAAGGTCCTCCACCTCGTCTCCGAAGGCGTCTCGACGAGCCGCGGCCGGTCACGCGTTCACCTCCATCGCGATCGCGTCAACGGCAAGCTCAAGCCTCGCAAGGGTGCGCGGCTGATGGCGCTGCAGAACGGCGGGGCGATTCCCGACCTCTTCAGCTACCCCGTCATCGCCGAGCCGGACGAGAAGGTGGTGGGCACCCTCGACGAGGACTTCGCCATCGAGTCGATGCCGGGCGACGTGTTCGTGCTGGGCAGCACCTCGTGGCGGATTCGGAGAGTCTTCGACGGCGCGGTGCGGGTCGAGAACGCGCACGGGCAGGCGCCGAACGTGCCCTTCTGGAGAGGTGAAGCGCCCGCGCGCACCGAGGAGCTGAGCGAAGAGGTGGGCAGGCTCCGTGAAGATCTGCTTCGGCGCGACGATGCGCACGAGTGGCTGGTGAACGAGCTCGACCTGCCCGCGCACGCCGCCGAGTTCCTGCTCCGGTACTTGCGAGTGGCGAAGGCGGCGCTCACCGAGATTCCCTCGACGCACGCCTTGGTGGCCGAGCGCTTCTTCGACGAAGCCGGAGGCATGCAGCTCATCATTCACGCGCCCTTCGGGGCCCGCATCAACCGCGCCTGGGGCATGTCGCTGCGGAAGAGCTTCTGTCGCGCCTTCGACTTCGAGCTGCAGGCGGCGGCGACCGACGACGCGATCCTCCTCTCGCTCGGCGAGCAGCACAGCTTTCCGCTCATCGACATCTTCGACTTCGTCTCGCCGGCGATGGCCGAGCGCACCTTGACCCAAGCGGTGCTCCAGTCGCCGATGTTCGGCACTCGGTTTCGCTGGGCGGCTGGCCGGGCGCTCACCTTGTCGCGGCTCCGCAATGGAAAACGGGTGCCGCCGCCGATTCAGCGTGCACGCGCGGAAGACCTCATCGCCGCCGTCTTTCCCGAGCAGGTCGGCTGTCAGGACAACCACGGCGGTCAGGAGCTCGACCCACCCGATCACCCCCTCGTCACCGAGACGATGAAGGACTGCCTGCGCGACTTCATGGACGTCGACGGGCTGGTGAAGGTGCTCGAGGGGCTGCGCAGCGGGGCGATCACCAAGGTGGCGGTCGACCTCCCCGAGCCCAGCGTGCTCTCGCATCAGATGCTGAACTCCGCGCCGTGGACCTACCTGGACGAGGCGCCCCTCGAGGAGCGCCGTGCCCGGGCCGTCTCCGTTCGCCGCACCTTGCCGTCGACCGACGAGGCCGCCTTCGGGGCGCTCGATCAGCCGGCGATCGATTCGGTGCGCGACGACGCGAAGCCCGTCATCCGCGACGCCGAGGAGCTGCACGACGCCCTCTTGCAGCTCTCGATGCTGCCGGTCGATTCGCACGACGTGGTGCCGTGGACGGACGAGCTCGAGCACGCGTTGTCGAGCCTCGTCGCCGAGCGTCGCGCCGCGACCTTCGAGGTGAATGGCCGCCGCTTCGTCTTCGCTGCCGAGCGGGTGCCGGTGCTGCAGGCGCTCTTCCCCGAGGTGCCGTTGCCGTTGACCGCGCTCCCCGGAGATGGGCCACTCGATCGAGAGACCGCGGCGCGCCAGCTCGTCCGCGGGTGGATGGAGGTGCTCGGGCCGACGACGGTGAGCCAGGTGATGGAGCGGCTCGCGCTCGGCCGATACGACGTCGAAGGGTCGCTCGCGCGCATCGAGGCGCAAGGGCAGGTGCTGCGCGGCACCTTCAGCCCGAATCGCGAACCCGGAGCTGAACAGGAGTGGTGCGATCGCCGGCTGCTCCAGCGCATTCACCGGCTCACCGTGGGCCGGCTGCGACGCGACATCGAGCCGCTCTCCCAGCAGGACTTCATGCGGTTCCTCTTCCGCTGGCAGCAGGTCGGGCCGCACGCGACGATGCGAGGCCCGCGCGGGTTGGCGAACGTGGTCGGCCGGTTGGAAGGGCTCGAGCTGCCGGCCGCTGCGTGGGAAAGAGACATCATCCCCTCGCGCATGAAGGGGTACGTGAGCGAGTGGCTCGATCAGGCGTGCTTCGCGGGTGAGGTGGCGTGGGGCCGACTGACGCTCCGCGAACCGAAGCTGGTGGGGCCTCGGCGCGGTGACGTCTCGGGGCTCTCGGGCAACGAGCTGGTGGCCGCCTCGAAGCGCACCGGGCTCACGCGCGCGGCCTCGCTCACCTTCGTGCAGCGCGCGCACCTCGACTGGCTGCTGACCGCGGCGCGTCCCAACGAGGCGCGCCTGGCCGATGGACCGAAGCCGTGGCCGGAAGATCTGTCCCACCCTGCGCGAGACGTGTTGGCGGCGCTCGAGCGGCGGGGCGCGTCGTTCTTCGCCGAGCTCCAGAGCAGCACTCGGAGATTGCCCAGTGAAGTGGAGGACGCGCTCTGGGAGCTGCTCGCCCGAGGGCTGATCACCGCCGACGCCGTGCAGAACCTGAGGGTGCTGCAGTCACCCAAGCTGCGGCGGCTCCAGCGGGCGCATCAACGCGGTGGCTCGGGCCGGTGGACCTTGCTCGCGCCGATCGAACGTCCCGAGGCTGAGGAGGTGACCGAGCGGCTGGCGATGCTCTTCCTGAAGCGCTGGGGCATCGTGTTTCGAGATCTCGTGGCGCGCGAGCCGTTGGCGCCGCCGTGGCGGGAGCTGCTGACGGTCTACCGCCGGCTCGAGACGCGCGGGGAGCTGCGCGGTGGGCGGTTCCTCCACGGCTTTGCGGGAGAGCAGTTCGCCTTGCCCGAAGCGGTCGACCTCGCGCGGGCGACGCGACGGGCGCCGAAGACGGGAGAGCTCGTCACCCTCTCGGCGGTCGACCCGCTCAACCTCACTGGGGTGGTGACCGCAGGGCCGCGGGTGCCGGCGATGCTCGGGCACATCGTTCGCTACGTCGACGGCGCCCCCGAGGGAACGGCGGTCGCCGAGGTGCTCGACAGCTGAGGTCGTGGTCTCGAAGGAGCCTGCCTCGAGGCTTGGGCAGCTCGTTCGCTGCGTCGCCGGCGGCGGGAACGCGACCGCTTGCGTCGAGGGGCATAACGTTGTTATAGATGCGGTGATGAGCGCGCGCCGCCGCCAGAAGAGGTCGTCTTCACCCGCGCGCCCGGACGCGCCCTCGAGCCGCACCATCTTGGAAGCGGCCGGTCGGCTCTTGGTCGAGGAAGGACCGGCGGGGCTCACGATGCGTCGGCTCGCGACGGCCTCGGGCACCTCGACGATGGTGCTCTACACGCGCTTCGGGAGCCGGGAAGCCGTCATCGACGCGCTCCTCTCCGAGGGCTTTTCGAGGTTCGCCGACATGCTCGGAGCGGTCTCCGAGGTCGAACCGCTCACGCACCTTCGCGCGCTTGGCCGGGCCTATCGCCGCTTCGGGCTCGAGAACCCGACCTCGTACCGGCTCATGTGGGGCGGCATGCACTCCGGGGAAGATTGGCGCCAGCTCAACTCGAGCGACGCCGCTCCGCACGGGATGCGGGCCTTCGCCTCGTTGATCGTCGCCGTCACTCGCGTGCTCGCCTCGACAGATCGTCCCGCCCGTGATGCCGAACCGCTCGCGATGTGCGTCTGGAGCACGGTGCACGGCTTCGTGTCCCTCGAGCTGTCCGGCGGCATTCCTCCCAGCGTCGACGCGGCGCAGTTGTACGAGCGCACCCTCGACTTCGTCGTCGCAGGCGTGCTCGCTCCCTCCCCCTGAAGCACCCCCGAAAGGAAGCACCCATGGCCATCTCACAGGTCGTCGATAACGTCGTTATCCAGAGGCCGGTTCCGGCGCCGGCCCGAGGCTCGCTCGTCGGCGATGCGTTCGCTCAGCTGCGCTCGCACCTGCGCCACCCCTCGAAGGAAGTGCGGGCCCTCGCGGCGTTCGGCTGGGTGCTGGTGCTCACCGGTCTCGCGCACGTCGTGGTGTGGCTCGCCGAGGGTCGCCCGGCGCTCGAGGGGCCGACGGGTTGGCGCAAGCCCATCGTCTTCGGCTTGAGTGGTGGCCTCACCACGCTCTCGTTGGCGGCGCTTCGTGCAGGTGTGCGCGCGCGCCCGCGGTGGTCGTGGCTCTACGCGGTGACGATGGCCCTCGAGATCGGCCTCATCGACCTGCAGGCGTGGCGTGGCGTCGGCTCGCACTTCAACGTCTCGACCGCGCTCGACGGAGCCATCTTCGCCGTGATGGGGGTGCTCATTCTCGTCTCGATGCTCGCGGCCACCGTGCTGATGGTCGACGCGACGAAGGGCCAGACGGAGGCCGATCTCGAGTTGTCGAGTCTGCTTTCCACGGTCGCGCTGTTGGCCGGTACCGCGATCGGCATCGCCATCTCGGTTCACGGCTCGGTGGCGCAAGCGATGGGCGGAACGCCGGGCCGGCTCGGTGCTGGAGAGTGGAAGCCGGTGCACTCCATTGCGCTCCATGGGCTGCAGCTCTTTCCGATGATGGCGTGGTGGCTGCGCCGGCAGTCGACTCAGACGAGTGAGCGCTACCGGGCGCTGCTCGGCGGCGCCGCGGCGTGGGGGCTCGTGTTGCTCGCGGCGTTCGTTCAGCTGCTCCTCCGTCGTCCCCCGACGGATCCCGCGCTCGTGCCCTCGGTGTTGGCAGGCATCGCCGTCGTCGTCGCAGTGCTGTCGGTGTTGCCATTCCGTCGCCGTGCCGGAGGGCCGCGATGATCGAACGCATCTTCGAAGTCAGTGGGGCGCTGGTGATGCCGTTCTGGGCGCTGATGATCGTCGCGCCGCGCTGGCAGTGGACGAATCGAGTGATCCGCTCGTGGCTGATCGTCGCGCTCCCGGCGCTGGCCTACCTGGTGCTGATCGCCCCGGAGCTGCCGTCCATTCTTCCCTTGCTCGCTCGGCCGACGCTCGCCGGGATCGCGCCGCTCCTCGGGAGTCCGCTCGGGGCGACCATCGGGTGGTTGCACTTTCTCGCGTTCGATCTCTTCGTCGGGCGGGCCGTGTTCCTCGATGCGCGGGAGCGTGGAGTGCCGTCGTGGCTCGTCTCACCGGTGCTCGGGCTGGTCTTGTTGGTCGGACCGGTCGGGCTGCTCTCGTATCTGGTGGTGAGGTTGGCGTGGCCGAGCGCGACGTCTCCAACCGAGCGTGCCCAGCTCGAGGCGTGAGAAGACCGGCGCGCGTCGACTCGAGGTCACCTCGTCGACATCAGCCCAATCACCAGCGCGGTCACCCCGAACGCACCGGCGATCGCCGCGGGGATGAAGAGGTTCTGCTGGAGCGCGACGACGGCGATGGCGTTGAGCACGAGGCCAAGAACGACCGTGCCGAGGTTGGCCTTCCACCGCGAGGGCCTCGGGGAGCGACCTGGTGCTTTCGTCGTCGCGAGCGGCTCGGCGTCGGCGATCTTGTCCAGAATCTCGGCGAGAACGTCGTGGTCGCCTGTCGCCGCGGGAGTCTCCTCGCACGCCATGGAATCGGTCGCGACGCGAGCGGGCTTCTTCGCCTCCTCGAGCTGATCCGTGAGGCGCCGGATCTCTCGCTCCAGCTGTGCGATCGTGGCACGGGCGGCTTCCCGATCGCCTCGATGCGCGGCGTGGGCCTTCTCCAGGGCAGTCCGCGATCGGTGCGCCTCGGCCTGGGCCTGCTCGAGTGCCGCCCTGATTTCGCGGTCTCCCATCGTTTACAGAGACGTCCTAGCAGCCCTGCGATTTCCCAGAGCCCCCTCAGAAGAAGCACTCGGAGAGCTTCGGGACGATCGCGAACAGCCCCAAGCCGAGCAGCATCAAAAGCGTCGCAGAGGTGACCCGAGTCGCTCGTCACGCATGCGACGAGCCCGAACGTGCCGAGCGCGATGCACGAAACTCCGATGACGGTGAGAACGACACCTTCGTACGGGCCAGGAACGGACCGCTCCTCCGATGAGGAGTCGCTGGAGGTCCGATTCCCGAGCCGCTTGATGACGGCCTCGAGCGTTCGCACCGTCTCCGCGGAACGGGCTTCTGCCCGGCGTGCCTCGTCGAACTCCTTCGTTCGACTGGCCTCCAGCTCGGCGAGGGAGGCCCGAGTCCGCTCGAGCTCGCCTGAGCGGCTTCGAGTGCGTCGCGGAGTCCCCGGTCGCCCACTTGCTCGAAAGAGGTTTTCGAGGCTCGGCGATTGCCGCCATCGCGCGCCGCGGTTACGCACGGGTGCATGAACAACGAGGAGCAGTTCGCGCTGTGGAACGGAACCGCCGGAGCCGCCTGGGTCGACGCGCAGCAGCTCGTCGACGAGATGTTCAGGCCCTTCGAGTCGCTGCTGGTTCGTGAAGCGGCGGGCTCCCAACGCGTCCTCGACGTCGGTTGCGGAACCGGGAGTACGACGCTCGCGATTGCTCGCTCGCTCGAGTCGAAGGGCTCGTGCCTGGGCGTCGACATCTCGGCGCCGATGATTGCTCGCGCGAGAGAACGAGCCGGGGCCTCGCGGAACGTCGAGTTCGCCGTCGCCGACGCAGGCGTTCATTCCTTCCCGCCGAACCAGCTCGACCTCATCGTCTCCCGTTTCGGCGTGATGTTCTTCGCCGATCCCGTCGCTGCCTTCTCGAACTTGCGGAGCGGAACGGTGGCCGGCGCACGCCTTCGCGCGATCGCTTGGCGGAGCCCCGCCGAGAACCCGTTCATGACGGCCGCCGAGCGCGCAGCAGCGCCGTTCCTCCCTGCGCTCCCACCGCGGAAGCCGAATGCGCCGGGTCAGTTCGCCTTCGCCGACGGTGAGCGCGTTCGCGGCCTGCTCGAGAGCGCCGGGTGGAAGAGCGTCGACGTGCAGAAGCTCGACGTGACGTGCGCGCTGCCGAGCGTCGATCTCACCGCGTACCTCATGCGAATGGGCCCGGTCGGACAGGCCCTGCGCGACGTCGACGAGGCCATGCGCGAGCGGGTGTGGAGCGCAGTGCGCCCAGCGTTCGAGCCGTTCATGCACGGCGCCGAGGTTCGTTACACCGCTGCCTGTTGGATGCTGAACGCGACCTCGACGTAGGTCACGAGATCGAGACGCTTCGGAGATGCGGAGGCGCGTAGCGGTGCACGTGCGCCTCGGCCTGGGCGAGCGGCTCGGGAGATCGTCTTCGCTTCGGTCCGCCGAGCTCGATTCTGACGTGCTCGACCATCCACGCGCGGGCGTGCCCGAGCATCGCCGCAAACCAGCCTTCTTCGACTTCGCGGCCGAAGGGCAGGGTGAAGGTGAGCTCGCGAAACAACCCGTTGGGCCATCGCTCGGCTTGCACGCACCGGGACGCGAGGAGCGGCTGAACCTCGAGGACGAAGGGAACATCGAACTCGCCTGCGCCCCGTTGGAGGACGAACCCGAGCGGATCGCCCCGCTCGAGCAGCTCGTCGGTGAAGACCTGCCAGGCGTGCTCGTCGCCGTGCGCCAGCAGCTCGCGTTCTCGGGCGACGTCGGCGGGAAACTCGCGGCGCACTTCGAGCCACTCGAGCCTGGTGCTCCCCCTGGTGAAGGTGAGCCCGTTGGTGAGGACGTGAAGTGGTTCTCCCGACTCGAGCTCGAGCACGAATCGTCGTTCCCGCCAGCGGACGAGGGTCGGCGCGAGGCTCGGAGCTTCGCGCGAGAGGAGCGTGACGCGGCTCAGCGGTGTGGGGAACGCCCGGCCGAAGCGCTGCTCGCCAGCGTCTGAGGTGAGACGCGCTTCGATCGACTCGCGGTTTCTCAGGCGGCGCCCTCCCAAGGTGACGACGCAACCGCAGCAGCCTCGCGGCCGAGGTGTCAACGCTCGCGAGCGGTCTCGAACGTGCCCGCGCTGTCCGCGCTCAGAGCGTCTTGAGGAACTCGAGCAGCGCGGTGCGTTCGCCCTCGCTCAGCGCGTCTCCATAGAGATGGCCCTGACGCCCAAAGCCCGGCCGCGTCGTGTCGTACACCGCGGGGCCCCAACGCGAGGCTTCTTCGGTGAAGCGCCAGCCGACCTGCTGCTCGTCGTAGTCGTTCGAGTCGCCCGAGCGGCTCCAGCGCACCGGCCGCTTTCGGCTGTCGATGACCGCGGCCAACGTCGGCACCGACCCATTGTGGAAGTACGGCGCGGTGGCCCACACGCCTCGCAGTGGCTGCGCGACGTAGCCCTCGGTCGCCTCGAGGTGCGCCGTCTTCCCGTACACCGAGGCGTTGAACCACTCGAGCCGGCTCTCCGCGTCGTGCACGGTGCGCTGCCAGAGGAGTGGATCGGTCCCCACGCGGTCGACGGGGATCACCTCGGCCCAGAGATGACACCCTTCGCAGTGCTCGTTGAAGACGCGCTTGCCCTCGTCGGCGAGCGGTCGATCGACGGGCCACGGCCAGCGCGGCGGCTCGAGCGTGTCGACGAAGTCCGGAACGGGCGCGAAGGCGGCGATGATGCGTTCCGCGCTCGCTGGAGAGTCGGTGCAGAGGAGCGAGGCAGAGGCCATCAAGGTCGCGCGGCTGCCAGTGCCGATGCCGGTGGCGAAGATGCGCCGCTTGTCACGGGCGAGCCACCACGCGGGAACGTCGACGGGCACGGGGCTGCTCGGAGCGAGCGCCGGTTTGGGCGCTCTCCACGCGAGGGTTCGCGGGTCTCGATGCGCCATCAAGGTGACCGCGAGATCGTCGGCCGAGCTCACGCCGAGGGTGTCGGTTCGGACGAACGGCGCGACGGCTTGGAGCGGGCGGAGGAACCGGTCGACTTCCTGGCGGGCCTTCGAGTCGGGGAGGAACCCGCGCGCGAGCTGGACCGCCCCGGAGAGATCGGTCGTCTGATCGACGAAGCTGTTTCCGAGCCCGAGCACCCGGCGGCCGCGCAGTTTGCCGGCATGGCACTCGAGGCAGTTCGGCGCGGCGAGCGGAACTCCGGTTCGGCCCACCGTCGCGGTCATCGTGTCCTCGAGCGAGGCGTTGAGGCCGGTGCGGCCGGGAAAGCTCGGCTCGTGCGGAACGGGGACTCGTCGCCAGAGCGCGAGCGGCACACCGCACTCCAGGACGCTGCCGTTGAGCAGTTGCTGGTACCCAGGGTGATCGATCGGGAGCGTCTGCGAGAGAACGACCGCGAGGAGCAAGGACATGCGCGAACCAACCGCGCCGCGAACGACTTCTTCTCGCCGCCGAGCCGAACGGTCGAAGCCGGTCACTCAGCGGTCTTCAGCGAGGGGCGGACGACCGCCTGGTGCCGCTCCGACTGCTCGAAGAGCGAGGTGAAGAAGTGCGAGAACTCTTCGTGCAACAGCCCGGAGCGCGCGAAGCAGAGCGGGCGATCGTCTGCGCCGCCGCTACGGCATGGGTGCCTCGAGATGTCGAGTTATGGCGAGCTATGGAGACGCCATGAGTCGCCAGAAGTGCTGATGAAGTGGTCGTTGTGGCGAGGAATGACTCAGGCGTCCGGAGCCGACTCGACGAAGGCCGTCAGCTCCGGCCACACCTTCCGCAGCGCGTCTGGCCCCGCTTCCCCGAACAGCGCCACCTTGTCGATCGGCCGCACCTGCCCCGTTCGCTGCGCGGCGCACCAGGCCGTGAGCGCATCGGCGAGCCCCCGCACCGGACCTCCGAGGAGCTTCACTTCGTAGGCGGCGAGCAATTCCTTCGCGTGGTCGAGCTCGTTCGCGCGCATCGCGTTGACCGCCTTCGAGATGGTGAGGTGCGCCGAGCGGGTGAGGCCCAGCTTCTCTGCGTCGGCGATGAGCTGGTTCGACCGCTCCTGCTTGCCGAGCAACGCCGCGCTGAGCGCACGCTGGGGAAGGACCATGCGCTCGAGGTTGAAGGTGAGGTTCGCGACGCGCATGCCGGCCGCCTTCTCGAACGCCACGTCTGCCTCGGCGGTGCGCCAGAGCGAGGCGAGCGCGATGCCTCGGTTGAAGATGAACACGTGCGAGCGCGGGTGCCGCTTGATGCCGAGCTCGAACGCCTGCACCGCTTCCGAGAAGCGCCCCTGGTTCAGCAAGGTGATGCCGGTGAGCGAGTCGGCGTTGGCGCGCCGCTGGTTCAAGAAGATGAGGACGAAGGTGACGAGCCCGACGATGAGCGGGAACCACCAGAGCGAGCGCAGCACGCCTTGCGCCTGGAGGAGCGCGAGGATCAGCCCGACCGCGATGATCACCACCATGTTGATCACGAGCCGCTTCATCGAACGGTCCTCTTCCATGGCCCGTGCGCGAAGACGAGCCCGAGGCTGCTTCCCAGGATGCCGAGCATGAGGTGCCACTCGACGCCCTGCCACACCGCGGCCTCGTCGAGTGAGGGAACGAAGTCGGTCTGCGGCGCTTGGAGCTCGGGGAGCGAGAGCCAGGAGCCGATCACCACGACCCCCAGAGCCGTCCACGCGAAGAGGGCTCCCTTTGGGTGTGGAAGGCTCACTGCGAGCAAGGCCGGCGGCACCAGGTAGGCCAGCGAGGAGAACGCCCACGGCGCCCAGAACGCCGAGCTCGTCGAAAGGCTGGTCTCGCCACTGCGGTACGAGAAGAGGAACGACGGCAGCAAGGTGACCGGCATGCGGAGATCGTCTGGCACGCCGCTCAGGTTCACGTCGTAGAGCCACCGCGCCGCGCCGAGCATGGTGACGAAGGAGAGAACGGCGGCGACGAACGGCCAACGAGGCATCGAGGAGAGTGTAGTTCGGAGCCGTCGCGAGTCAGCGACGCATGGCACACTCGTCCCCTGGCTCATGATCGCCTTCGTCGACGTTCAATACGGAGAAACCAGCGCCACTGCGGCGTGCCTGCTGGCCGACCAGTGGGACACTCTGGTCTCGACCAAGGAGTGGACGCGCGTCGTCAGCCCCGTCGCGCCGTACGAGCCAGGCGCTTTCTACAAGCGAGAGCTACCGTGCCTGCTCGCCGTTCTCGAACCCGCTCCACCGCTCACTCACGTCGTCATCGATGGCTACGTCTGGCTCGACACCGCGAAGACGCCTGGGCTCGGCGCCCGTCTCTACGAGGCCTTGGGCGGGAAGACGGTGATCATCGGTCTGGCGAAGACGGCGTACCGCGGCTCGCCGATGGCCACTCCGATCGCGCGGCCGGGGTCGAAGAAGCCGCTCTTCTTCACCTGCATCGGTGAAGACGAGCCCGCCGCGCGCGCCCACATCGACCGACTTCACGGCACCCATCGCTTGCCAACCTTGGTGAAGCGCGTCGACTTGCTTGCGCGAGGTCGGTGATAGACTTCGCCGAATGCGCACCTCCCCCGCGGTGTTCGTCCTCTTCATGGTTGGGTGTCAGTGTGGCCCGCCCGGCGTGTTGCTCCCCGATGGCGGCTACGCGGGAGCGGGTGGCGCGGGCGCGGGCTCCACTGCGGGCAACGGCACCGCTGGTGGAACGGGCATGGGCGGAGGATCGGCGGCGGGCTCCAGTGCTGGAGGCGACGCCTGCGCGGAGGTCACCTCGATGGCCAACCTCGACAAGAAGCCCGTCGACGTGATCATGGTGATCGACAACTCGTGCTCGATGACCGAGGAGATCCAGGCCGTCGAGACGAACGTCAACACCAACTTCGCCACCATCATCGGCAACTCCGGCCTCGACTACCGGATCATCTTGCTCAGCCGGCACGGGGCCGCGACCGTCGGCCAGAGCATCTGCATCGCGCCGCCGCTCTCGGGCAACGCGACCTGCACGCCGCCGCCGCCGACGCCGACCAACGGCACCCGCTTCTTCCACTACAGCACCGAGATCGGCTCGACTGATTCGCTCTCGAAGATCCTCTCGACCTACAACGCGCCTGGCTCCGAGGGCACCGGACCCATGGGCTGGAGCGGCTGGCTCCGCCCCGACGCCTACCGAACGTTCATCGAGATCACCGACGACAACGAGAACCGCACGACCGCGGCGCAGTTCGATCAGCGGGTGATGGCGTTGACGCCCGCGCGGTTCGGTACCGCGCAGAACCGCAACTACGTCTTCCACTCCATCGTCGGCGTCGCGGCGAAGGCGAACCCCTCGGAGGCGTACCAACCCGGCGAAGCGGTGGTGACGACCAGGTGTTCGACGGCGGTGAACGCGGGCAACACCTACCAGGATCTCTCGAAGCTCACCGGCGGCCTGCGCTTCCAGATGTGCCAGCCGAACCTCTACAACACCGTCTTCCAAGCGGTCGCCCAGGGCGTGATCGCGTCGTCACAAGTCGCCTGTGACTTCTCGCTCCCCACGCCGCCCGCCGGCACCTCGCTCTCGATCCGCATCTACGTCGCGTACACGCCGGGCAACGGCGGCGCGGTCACCGAGTTCACCCAGATCGCCAACTCGAGCACCTGCGACAGCGGGAAGTTCTACGTCGAGAACATGCGGGTGGTGCTCTGCTCCCAGACCTGCACCGCGATTCGCGCCGACCCGATGGCGAAGGTCGCCGTCCGCTTCTCCTGCGAGCCGATGATTCAGTAGCGAACTCTCCAGACTGAAAACTTGAGCAGTCGACTGCTCGCCCGTACAGTCACCTGAACGGGAGGTCAGTTCATGGAGACTCGGACGCAGGGACCGTTCAGTGGAGTGCGGCGCTCGCCGTGGCAGCGGGTGGCAGGCGTCGACGGCGTGCTCGAGCAGTGGCGGCGCGACGACTCGGTGGCGTCGAACCTGGTGCTCGACGAGCGGCTGCCGAGCGCCGAGGCGAAGTTCGCTCCGTTTCCCTCGACGCTCCCCGCGGCCGTTCGTGGTGCGCTCGAGGCGCGCGGCCTCACCTCGCTCTACACGCACCAGGCGCAGGCGTACGAGGCGACGCGCGACGGCAAACACGTGGTGGTGGCGACCCCGACCGCTTCGGGGAAGAGCCTCTGCTACCTGTTGCCCGTGCTCGAGCGATTGGCCGTCGATCGCGAGGCGCGCGCGCTCTTCCTCTTTCCCACCAAGGCGCTGTCACGCGATCAAGAGGAGTCGCTCCGGCAGTTCATGAAGGAGGCGAACCTCGATCACGGCGCGGTCACCTTCGACGGCGACACGCCAGCCGATGCCCGTCGCTCGGCGCGGGAGCGCAGCGGCGTCATCATCACCAACCCCGACATGCTGCACACCGGCATCCTCCCGCATCACGCGGGCTGGGCGCGGTTCTTCGCCGGCCTTCGCTACGTGGTGGTGGACGAGCTCCACGCCTATCGCGGCGTCTTCGGCTCGCACCTCGCGAACGTGCTGCGCCGGCTCGAGCGGGTCGCGAAGTTCCACGGCGCCTCGCCCACCTTCCTCTGTGCGTCGGCCACCATCGGCAACCCGCAGGAGCACGCGTCCAAGATGATCGGGCGCGAGGTGCAGCTGGTCTCCGAGAGCGGCGCGCCGCGCGGAGAGCGTCAGGTGCTCGTCTACAACCCGCCGGTCCTCAACCCCGAGCTGGGCATTCGGCAGTCCTCCATCAAGGCCTCCGCCCGGCTCACTGCCGATCTGGTGAAGGCGAAGGTGCCGACGCTGCTCTTCGGCCAGTCACGCAACGGCGTCGAGGTGATGCTCAAGTACCTGCGCGATTCGTTGGTCGAGGCGCGCATCGATCCCGACGTGGTGCACGCCTATCGCGGCGGGTACCTGCCGCAGCAGCGGCGCGACATCGAGCGGCGGCTCCGCGAAGGAGACGTCACCTGCGTCGTCGCCACCAGCGCCCTCGAGCTCGGCATCGACGTGGGCAGCCTCGACGCGGTCGTCTGCGCCGGCTGGCCTGGGAGTGTCGCCGCGCTCTGGCAACGCTTCGGTCGCGCGGGCCGTCGGCAAGGCACCAGCCTCTCGCTCCTCGTCACCACCAGCGCCCCGGTGGATCAATACGTCGCTTCGACCGCGAAGAGCCTGCTCTCAGCGCCCATCGAACAGGCGCGCATCGATCCCGACAACGTCGAGGTGCTCGTGCAGCACCTCAAGTGCGCTGCGTTCGAGCTGCCCTTCGAAGGTGAAGAAGGGTTCCGCGACGTGCCCGCGCAGCAGGTGCACGACGCGCTCGGCTACCTCACCGAGCACCGCGTCGTGCATCAGGTGACGACACCGGCCGGAAAAGCGACCTGGCATTGGAGCGCCGACGCCTACCCCGCGAACGACGTCTCGCTCCGCAGCATCGGCTGGGACAACTTCGTCATCGTCGATCTCTCGACGGATCGAACGATCGCCGAGATGGACTGGCGCTCGACGCACACGATGTTGCACGAGCAGGCCATCTACCAACACGAGGGCCGGCAGTTTCAGGTCGAGCGGCTCGACTTCGAGAACCACAAGGCGTTCGTGCGGCCGGTCGAGCCCGACTACTACACCGACGCGATGACCTTCACGAAGGTGACGGTGATGAGCCGCGCCTCGGAGGATCGGCAGTCCACCCACGAGCTCGGCTTCGGCGACGTGTCGGTCGTCGAGCGCGTCGTCGGCTACAAGAAGATCAAGTTCCACACCCACGAAAACGTCGGCTACGGCGACGTGCGGCTGCCCGAGATGCAGATGCACACCACCGCGGCGTGGCTCACCGTGCCGGAGGCGATCGTCCAGTCGCTCCACGCACCGCGGCCCGACGTCATCGACGCGCTGCGAGGCCTGCTCTCGGCGATGCACACGGTGGCGGCGGTCGGGTTGATGGTCGACCCGCGCGACCTCGGTCAGTGCGTCGGTGGCCGGGAAGGTGACGGGCGCGGCAGCACGCTCTTCGATCCCACCCTCTATCTCTACGATCATCTCCCTGGCGGCGTCGGCCTCGCGTCACGGCTCTTCGACGAGCGCGAGTCGCTCCTGCGGCGAACGAGGGAGCTGCTCGACGGCTGCTCGTGCGGCGAAGGGTGTCCTTCCTGCGTCGGTCCAGTGGCGAGCGGGAGAGGGCGCAAGTCGCTCGCGCAGGCGGTGCTCACCGCGCTCGGTGTTCCGGCCCTGAGCTGAGCCGATGGACTTCAAGGCCAAGCTCGGACTGCTCTCGAGGAGCCACGCGCCGGGGCGGGTGGACGTCTCGCTGCCTCGGGTCGCGCCCGAGCTGTCGAGCCTCATTCGGCCCATCGAGACCGCGTGCGGGCCACTCCATCGGGTCGTGCACCGGTTTCCTGCGACCGGCCTGCCGCCGCCACGCGTGCTCGCGGAGCTCGGCCTCGACGACGAGCTGGACTCCGTCGACCCCTCCCGGCTGCTCTTCCTCGACACGGAGACGACGGGCTTGTCGGGCGGCTCTGGCACCTTGCCGTTCCTCGTCGGGCTCGCCTTCTTCGAAGAAGGAACGTTGGTCATCGAGCAGCTCCAGCTCGCGAGCCCGGGTCAAGAACGCCCACTCCTCGTGCACCTCGCCGAACGGCTCGCCACCGCCAGCGCGCTGGTGTCGTTCAACGGGCGTTCCTTCGATTGGCCGCTGCTCAAGACGCGCTTCGTGATGAACCGCCTCGTCGCGCCGATTCCGCCGGTGCACCTCGATCTCCTCCACGCGAGCCGAAGGGTGCTCCGGCATTCGCAGCCCGAGGTGCGGTTGGCCTCCATCGAGCGCGCGGTGCTCGGCGTCCGGCGAGTCGGCGATCTCGAAGGCGCGCAAGTGCCGGCGGCGTGGTTCGACTACCTCCGAACGGGGCGGGTCGCCGGCCTGGCGCGGGTGCTCGAGCACAACCTGCAGGACTTGAAGAGCACGGTCGCGCTGCTCGCGTGGCTCGCCGAGGCGTGGACCGGTGCGTGCGCAGTGACTCCGGAGCTGGCGCTGGGCTTGGGAGAGATCTCCGAACGCCTCGAAGACTTTCCGAGCGCTCGGCGCCGCTTCGAGCTCGCCACCTCGAGCACCCGCGGAGAGGCCAGGCTGCGAGCGTTGATCGGCTTGGGGCGGATTCATCGGAAGACGGGCGCTCCAGAACGCGCCGCTCGGGCCTGGGAAGCCGCTGCGACCGTCTGCCCGGGCTTCGCTCGCCTGCACCTCGCCCTGGCGCGCTTGTACGAGCACGCGCTCAAGGACTGTGAGGCCGCGTCGCGTCACGCGCCGCTCGGTCGCGAGGCTGAAACGCCGCTGTCACATTCGCGCCGCCTCGAGCGCCTGGCACGAAAGCGCCAGCTCCTGCTTTCGGCCCGTTCGGAAGTCGGTGACGACTGGGTGACGGTTGAGCGAAGCTTCGCGACCGCACGCCATCGCTGAAGCGGTTCGGCGTTCTCCTCCCCGAATGGAAACCCTCCGAGAAATCAACGGCCCGCTGTTCTTGTTCCTCTTTCCGCTGCTGGTGATGGGCTCGATGCTCGCCACCGTGGTGCTTCGTGGAGTGATTCGGCCCGTCGGGTCGAGCGCCCGGGTACCCGATGATCCCTACGATCTCGCCCTGATTCGAGACGGCAAGCAGGGCCTGTTCGAGGCGATCATCGCCCGGCTCACCCACCTGAAGATCATCGACGTCAACGTCACCGGGCAAGGCACGGGCACGCTGAAGCTCATCGGTGAAGGGAAGGGGCTGCGACCGGGCGACCAAGCGGTGGTCTCCACGGCGAAGGCGGAAGGCTCGATGAAGCAGGCGCGCGACGGCCTCGACTTCGACGTCGCCAATCGCACCGTCGGGCTCACCGAGGCGGGTCAGTTGATGGGTGAGACCGGGTTTCTCCTCTACCGGCTCGTCGCCTTCGCCCCGATGTTCATCGTCGGAGCCGCGGCGTTGGCGAAGCTGGGCATGGGGCTCTCGCGCGGCAGGCCCGTCGTCTTCCTCGTGCTGGAGTTGGGGGTCTTCGCGTGGGTCACGATCTGGTTCTGGAAGACGGCGACCCGGGCGACTCGTGCAGGCGCATCGGCGGTGAGTGAGGCGCGCGAAGCGAACCTCGGCCTGCGCGACTCGATGGGCACCTCGGCGATCGACGACTGGAGCCCCAACCAGCTCGCGCTCTCGGTGGCGCTCTTCGGCTTCGCGCCCCTGGCGACCTCGACGCTCGGGTATCTCAACGGGGCCGTCATGCCCCCGACCTTCGTGAGCTCCGGGGATGGGTCGGGCGGCTCCGACTCCGGCAGTTCCTGTGGCTCGTCGTGCGGTTCTTCGTGCGGAGGCGGCTGCGGCGGCGGCTGCGGAGGGTGTGGATCATGATCGACCAGGCGAAGTTCGAGACGCTCGCGGCACCGGCGGAGGTGAAGGCCCAGCTCGAGAAGACGTGCCGGGCGCTCGACGCGACCGGCGTGGTGACCGGCCTGGTGCTCTTCGGTGGGCTCGCGCGAGGCCACTACGTCGCGCACCAAAGTGACGTGAACCTGGTGGTGCTGGTGACCGATGGGGCGCCGACCACCATCTCGGCGATCGCCGAGCCGCTCCGCGCCGGCTACCGGTCGATTCGGGTGGAGCCGCTCATCCTCACCTTCGACGAGGTGGCTCGCAGCGCCGACGTCTTCCCCACCAAGTTCCAGGACATCGCCGCGCATCACGTCGTGCTCGCGGGGACCTCGCCGTTCGCCTCGCTCCAGATCCCCAAGGAGCACCTCCGACTGCGCGTCGAACAAGAGCTGCGGAACGCGTCGCTGCGGTTGCGTCGGCGCGGAGTGGCTTCGTGGGGCCGGCCGGAGGAGCTCGATCGCGTCGTTCGCGAGCTGCTGCCAGGCCTCTCCATCGATCTTCGGGCGCTCTTGGCGATCCTCCAGCGCGCGGTGCCGCAGGGAGACGAGCTGCGCGCGCTCTTGCTCGCCGTCGCGGAGGCCGTGAAGGCCCCACACCCCGGGCTCGAGCTCGCGAGCCTCGCGCCTCACCTCCGCTCGCCGGAGCAGTCGGTCGCCTACTTCGACGGCGTGCTCATGCTCCTCGAGAGGGCCGCCAACGCCGCCGACGCCTCGGGGGCCCAGTGAAGCGGCTCACCGGCATCGGTCTCGGGTGGCGGCGCGCGCTCGCGCAGTTCGTCATCGAGCGCCGGTCGCTCGGCTTCGTCGAGGTGCTCGCCGAGGACGTGCCGGAGAAGGGCCCGCTGCCGGTCTCGCTCGCGGCGCTGAAAGACCGAGGCTGCTCGTTCGCCGTTCACTCGGTGTCGGTGTCGCTGGGCAGCGCGGAGGGGTTGGACGAGCGGGCGCTCCATCACCTCGCCGCGGTGAGCGAGCGGCTCGGAGCGAAGGTCGCGTCCGAGCACGTCAGCTTCGTACGCGCTGGCGGACGGGAATCGGGGCACCTCCTCCCGGTGCCCTTCACCTCGGTCGCGCTCGAGGTGCTGGTGGAGAACGTCCGCACGGCGCAGCGGGTGCTTCCGGTGCCGTTCGCGGTGGAGAACGTGGCCACGCTCGTTCGCTGGCCCGACCCCGAGTGCACCGAAGCGGAGTTCCTCCGGCGGCTCCTCGACGCGACGGGCTGCGGCTTCTTGCTCGATCTCTCGAACCTGTACGCGAACACCCTCAACTTCGGTGGAGACGCCATCGCCGAGCTCGCGACGCTCCCGCTCGAGCGCGTCGCCTACGTGCACGTCGCAGGGGGCGTGCGGCACGGCCGGCTCTACCACGACACCCACGCGCACCCGCTCCCGGTGGAGACGATGGCGCTGGTACGCGCGCTGCGACGGCGGGGCTGCGAGGCCGGAGTCATGCTCGAGCGTGACGATCGGTTCCCGCCGATCGCCGAGCTCGAGGCCGAGCTCGACGCGATCGCGACCGCGGCAGGCGAGGTGGACCCGGCAAGGCTCGAGACGAGGTCGGCCGCAACCAAGCCGGAGGTCGACGCCGAGACCGGGGGAACCCGTGACGCGGCCTGACGCCCTCCGCAGGCTCGCCGAGGAGCAGCAGGCGTTCCTCGCCGCGTTGGTCGACGGCGCTCCCTGTCCGCCCGGCTTCGACGCCGACGCCATCGCGGTCGCGCGGTCGTCTCTGGCACACAAGCGAAGCCGAACCGCCGCCACCGTTTGGCCTCGCCTCTCGCGCTGCCTCGGCGCTCGCTGGCAGGCGTCCTTCGACGCGCACGTCAGCCCGCACCCGCTCCTGCGAAAGCACGGCCCGCTCGACGATGGTTGGCGGTTGGCCGAGGCCGGTGAGGCTCGTGGTTGGCTCGATGACGGGGCGGCCGACGAGCTGGCGAGCGTTCGGCTGCGGTTCCGTCGCGTGGCTGATGGCGTCGAGCGTCGTCGCTCACCAGTTCGCCTCGTTCGAGCGCGCGGGCGCTTGGTCGTGTCAGTCTTCGGAAGGGTCTTCCAGCTCGGGCGCTGAGGCGAACCTCGGAGTATGACGTCTGCATGTTCAGCGTCGCCTTCGTCGTCGTTCTCGCGGCCGCTCCCTACGAGCTCGACGGTCACCGTCTCAAGCTGCCCTCGGAGATCGGCTTCCTCACTGGAAAGGCCGAGCTCACTTCGGAGAGCGATGCCGCGCTCGAGCACGTGAAGGGCTACCTCGAGGCCAAGCCGGCCATCACCCTCCTGCGCGTCGAGGTGCACTCGGACTCGGTGGGCAACGAGAAGGCGAACCAGGCACTGAGCGAGGTGCGCGCGGCCGCCGTGGTGAACGCGCTGGTGAAGAAGGGCGTCGACTGCCACCGCCTGATCGCCGTCGGCTTCGGGAGCTCCAAGCCGGAAGCGCCCAACGACACGCCCGAGCACCGCGCGAAGAACCGGCGCACCCTCTTCATCAACGCCGCGATGCTGAAGCGGCCGATCGGGGGAATGCCGGTCGACGGCGGCGGCATCGTCGCGCCGACCGAGTGCAAGTGATCGGCGCCGAGCTGGTTTCCCGACTCATTGGGCGCCGAGCTGGTTTCCCGACTCATTCGGCGCCGAGCTGGTTTCCCGACTCATTGGGCGCCGAGCCTGGTTTCCCGACTCATTCGGCGCCGAGCTGATTTCCCGACTCATTTCGGCGCCGAGCTGATTTCCTGACTCATTCGGCGCCGAGCCTGGTCACATCGCCATGAAGCTGCCACCGAGCAGCTGCATGCCACCGTCGCAGGCGTAGATCGATCCCGTCACGTAGCTCGCCGCGTCGGACGCGAGGAAGAGGGCGAGGTTGGCGACGTCGTCCTTCGAGCCGAGCCGCTGGAGCGGCATGCGCTGCTCGACCGTCTTGCGCGATTCCGGATCTCCAGCGAGGCGGCTCATGCCCTCGGTGTCGTCGATGGGCCCGGGCGAGATGGAGTTCACCCGAATGCCCGCGCCGCCCCACTCGTAGGCGAGCGTGCGGGTGAGCATGTCGACGCCGGCCTTCGCGGCGCAGACGTGTGACTGCATGGGGTAGGGGACCGAGGCCTGCGGCGCCGAGATGTTGATGATGCACGCACCCGGCGTCTTGAACTTCTCGAAGGCGGCGCGGCAGGCGTTGAAGGTGCCGAGCACGTCGATGTCGAGCACCGCCTTGAAGCCGTTCGACGACATCGCCGCGACGGGCGCAGGGAAGTTCCCGGCCGCTCCGCAGACCAACACGTCGAGTGGCCCGAAGGCGCTCACCGCGCTCGCGAGCGCCTTGTCGATCGCGGCGTAGTCCCGCACGTCGGCCGAGAACCCCTGTGCCGTCGTCTTCTGGCTCGCGAGCAAGGCGAGGGCCGCGTCGAGCTTCTCCTGCTTGCGCGCGAGGAGGCTCACCTTCGCGCCCGCCTTCCCGAACGCCTCGGCGATGCGCAGGTTGATGCCGCTCGACCCGCCCGTCACGAAGACGTGCTTGCCGCTGTGGAGTCCTTCCCGAAAGGTGCCGTTGGCCATGCCTACTTCTTGGCAGGTTTCGAGGGCGCCTTCGCGCCTTGCAGGAAGAGCTGCATCGTCGAGGTGAGCATCGCCTCGAGCGAGGTGTGCGGCGCGTGGCCCCACGACATGAGCGCCACGAAGCAGTTCGAGAGGAAGAAGTCCGAGAGCACCTCGGGCGCGAGCACGTCGCTCAGCTCTCCACGCGCGGCGAGCTCCTTGAACCGGGCCGCAGTGAGGTGACGGAGCGGGCCCGCCGCGGCCGGGTCGTCGAGCACCGCGGTGTGGCGAATCGAGACGCCCATCACGTCGATGATCAGCGCCGGCTCCTTCTGCCAGGTCGCCGCCATGTTGTGCACGATGACCGAGAGGACCTGCTCGAGGCTCGCCGACGAGGGCACCTCCTGCAGCGCGGTCACCTGCGGCGCGTCGGTCTCGGCGAGGAACTCCAGGAGCACGTGCTCCTTGGTGGGGAAGTGGAAGTAGAAGGCCGCGCGGCTCACTTCGGCCTTCTGGGCGATGTCGTCGATTCGGCAGTTCGCGACCCCGTCGCGACGGAATACCTCGAGCGCGGCGAGGTGCAGCCGGCGGCGGGTCTCTTCCCTCTGACGGTCTCTCATGGGAAGCACCCTAGCGCCATGTGCACGCTGATCGTCGCGTTTCGCCAATACGCCTCACACCCAATCGTTGTCGCTGCAAACCGTGACGAGCTGCTGACACGCCCGGCGACGGGGCCGTTCAAGTGGCCTGCGGGCTTCGTGGCGCCGCGCGACGAGCAGGCGTCGGGCACCTGGCTGGGCGTCACTCCGAGCGGCCTGTTCGTGGGCGTCACCAACCGCTTCCTCGCGCCCAAGCTCGACGGGCGCGCGTCTCGTGGGCTGCTGGTGACGGAAGCGCTCTCCGCTCCGAGCGCGTCGCACCTGCATGCCCAGTTGGCGACGCTCTCACCCGATCGGTTCAACGCGTTTCATCTGCTCTACGCCGACGCGTCCGATGCCTTCGTCACCTGGAGCGACGGGTCGACGGTTCGGCAGCAGACGCTCTCGGCCGGCCTTCACGTCGTCACCGAGCGGAGCCTGGGTGGAGACGATCGCGCGCGGACGAGCCTCATCACCGAGCGATGGCGCACGGTGAGCCCGAACGGGGAACTCCCGAAGAAGGAAGCGCTGCAGGGCTTGCTCGGAACGACGAACCCAGCCGATCCGCTCGGCGGCGTCTGCGTCGAAGCACCCGAGTGGAACTACGGAACGCGCTCGTCGCTGGTGCTGATGCTCGGGCGCGACCTGTCCACGTCCAGCTTCTCCTGGGCCGACGGCCGGCCCGATCGAACGCCCTTCGTCGATCGGCCAGACTTGATCGCCGCGCTCTTCTGACGCCTCAACGCCACTCGAAGCCGATCTGAATCGACGGCACCACGGCGAACGCTTCGCTGAACGCGAGCGCGAGGCTCAGGCCCTGACCACCCGCCGAGACCGCGCCCTCGTAGGTGTTGCTCGCGTAGAGCATCGAGACGTCGAGGGCGATGGTCGCCTGAGTTCGACGCTTGGTCTTCTTGTCGGTCGGCCCGAGCGCGAAGCCCAATCGGAGATCGGCGCCCGGGTGCGCCCCGCTCGAGTAGATGGCTTGCACCGAGCCGCCCGTGGTGTTGGCAGCGAGGCGAGAGCGGAACCACACCCCCAGCCCGACTTGAGGACCGGCGGCGATGAAGAACGAATCTCCGAGGCCGAGCTCGGCGTTAGCGCCGAGGATCCACATGCCTGCTCCAGAGGCCGACACCGACGCGCCCATCGAGTTCACCCCGATGCCGAGGCCGAGCGCCGCGGTGTACCCGAGGCGCAGATAGGCAGCGAAGAGCGGGCTCACCTGGACGCCGCCGTGGAGATCGAAGGCCTGGGCGCTCAGCATCGGTCCAGGAAACCAGAGCCCGAGCCCCAAGCTGCCGCCGAGCCGAGGTCCCGCCTTGGAGGGCGCCTCGGCGAGTGGTGGGTTGGCTGGAGTCACGCTCGATGGCGGCGGGCTCGCCGGCGCAGGCTCGACCGGAGTCATCACCGGAAGTGGCGGCGGCGTCGACTGCGCAAAGGCGTGCGCAGCCACCAGCAAGGTTCCCGCGATGATGCCGTGGGCCATTCGCATCGTTGTTCTCCCTCGAAGAAGCGGTCGAAAACTCTACTCGGTCAGTTGCTCCACGCGAGGGAACAGATCCAGCTCACCAGGAGGGAAGGTCCCACCTCAGTGAGAGCCCGGCGCCGCTCGCGGTGACCGACGGAGCGACGGCCGTCGGCTCGTACCATTCCTTCGAGGCGCGCCGGCGCACGACCCATCGACCGATGAGATAGCCAGTGGCCGCGCCGAAGAAGACCTCGGTCGCGAAGTGGTAGTCGTCGAGCACCAGCCAGGTCGCGAGCGCGACGCCGACGCCGAGCAGCAGCACCTGCAGCCAGGCGGCGCCGACGTAGGTCGAATAGACGCCGATGAGCGCGAACAGGCTCGCCGCGTGCCCCGAGGGAAACCCGTCGGGAAACGAGAGCCGCGTCGGGCCGAAGAAGCGGCCTGCCCCCGTGTCGGAGAGCACCCCCTCGCGTCCACTGAGGAGCTTGAGGCTCACGTGGTACAGCTGCGCGACGCAGTACGCCTCGACCGCCAGCGTCGACGCTTCGAGCAGCTCGGCGTGTTGGAAGAGGGCTCCCGCCGCGAGCAGGAGGAGCGGGCCGGCGACCTGGGTCGCGCCGATGACGACGTTGCTCGGCGGTGTCCACAGGTGAAACGAGGCGCGGGGAACGTGCTCGCAGACGGTCGAGCCGGTCGGAGCGAGCTCACAGTTCGCGCCCCGCGCGCGGTGGAGCGCGTCCTGCAGCTGGGCCTCGAGCGCACGGCCATTCACTGGAACCCAGCCCGTCGCGGTCGGCAGCACCACCGCGCCGGCGATCGCCCAGTCGGCGAGCGACCAATCGACGACGGTGGAAGGAATCGAGACGAGATCGGCGAAGGTGCGCAGCACCAGGCCCTTGGTCCACTCGGGCACGGTCGCGCCGCGCTGGTACCGCAGCTCGTCGCCGAGGAAGAGCCCGCGCCCCGGTGGCTCGACGCCTTGGAGCATCACGCTCAGCAGCACCGCCGTCACCATGCGGCCTCCTTCGCCAGCACGCTGACACGCCGGCCTCTGTCGCGCCCGGGCAATCGACGCTCGCCAGCCACGCCGTGCCCAGGGCGTTGTGAAAGACTTGCCCGCCGTGACGGCCCTCCTCTCGCTGCTGCTCGTTGCCTCGCCGGTCGAGCCGGTGAACGACGCAGTGGCGCCGAGGGCTGGCGACGTCATTCGAGCGCGCGCGTGGAAGGTGACGCTCACCGGAGGGCTCATCACCGCCGCCGGCCTCGGCTTCCTCGTCGCCGGCCGAATCATCGAGGGAATGAACTCCACCGACTCGGCGGTCGCCAACACCGGGCGCGCCTTCACGGTGGGGGGCGTGATGCTGGCGTGCAGCGGCGTGCTGGTGGGGCTGCTCTCGATTCCGATGTGGACCTGGGTCGACGAGCGCGGCACCGAGGTGATCGCGCTCGGTGCGCTGGGAGCGCGGCTGCGGTGGTGACGCTCGCGCTCCTCGCGGTGCTCGCTGCCGACCCGGTCGTCGCGCCACCCATCGACGCGACCCCCGATGCGCCGAAGGTGCCCATCCTCCGGCCGCCTCGCGCCCGGAGCTTCCTGGTGCCCGCCTTCGAGGCGTTCCTCATCGACTTCGGCCTCGCCTCCTTCAACAACCTCGTCAGCCGCGAGCCGTTCGCCCAGGTGTCGCTGCAGTCGATGGTGGCGAACCTTGCGCCCTCGCGCTGGTCGCTCGACACCGACTACTTCCTCACCAACCAGTTCGGGCACCCGTACCAGGGCGCCTGGGCGTTCACCGCCGCGCGCTCCTCGGGGCTGTCGTTCTGGTGGTCGACGCTCTACGCGTTCGCGACGAGCCTCGCTTGGGAGCTCTTCTTCGAGGTCGACCCGCCGAGCGTGAACGATCAGATCACCACCACGCTCGGAGGCGCCTTCCTCGGCGAGGCGCTCTTCCGGTTCTCGTCCCTCGTGCTGAGCAGCGAGCTGCCGAGGTGGGCGCGGGAGGTCTTCGCGGCGCTCCTCTCGCCGCCGGCGGCGATCAACCGTGCCCTCTTCGACGATCGGCTCGCGGCGGGCGATCTCCCGTCGGTGCCGTTCTTCCGCGGGTGGATGGGTGGAGGCGTCTTCGTGCAGAGCGGTGCGCCGCGGCTCGGGGCCTTCTTCACCTCCCGCGTCATACATGGCGGTGCGCACGAGGAATGGACGGGCCCCTTCAGCCACTTCGACGTCGCGGCCGACTTGAGCGTCGATCGCTCCTTCGTCACCGGCGACTTCACCGTGCGTGGGCTCCTCGTTGGGCGAGGCTTTCGACTGCGCCAGTTCCACGGGCTGTACGGCCTCTTCGGCTCGTACGAGTACGTCGCGCCGCAGGTGTTTCGTGCCTCGTCGGTCAACGTCGGCGGCGGTGCGCTCGGTCACTTCGACTTCAACGACGAGACGGCGCTCGAGTTCACCGCGATCGCCTCGGGCATTCCCTTCGGCGCCGGCGGCCTGGTGCGCGCCACCGAGGACACGGGCGGGCGCGACTACCACGTCGGGCCGGGCGTTCATCTCGAGGGCGAGCTCTCGCTGGCGAACGAGCGCTTCGGCTTCCTCAACGTCGGCCTCCGCCGCTGGAACCTCTTCGGAGGCCTCTACACCCAGCCCGCGGGCCACGACGCCATCACCTACGTTCACGCCAACGTCTTCGTGCGAGCTGGTCGCCACGTCCTCGTTGGCCTCGAGCTGATCCGCGCGCTGCGGGACTCACGCTTCGGCACCCTCGACGTGAACCAGGCGTCGACCCAGCTCCGGCTCACGGTGAGCTGGCTCCTCACCGGCGAGCTCGGCATCGTCGCGCAGTGACGAACCGCTTCACGCGGCGCCGGGCCAGGTCACTTCGCGTTCAGATCGTACGAGAGCTCCGAGAGGATCTTCCCCGTGCCCGACACGTAGCGAAGGGTCGCGACGCGCGTCGAAGGGTCGAGATCGACGATGGTGTAGTTGTTCACGCCGGTCGCGAAGTCGAACTGCGGCTTGCCGGGGTAGGTCGGAGAGACGTTCGGCTGTTGCCCCGCCGGCCCGACGAGCGCCTCGATCGCCTGCTGCCCGGGCCCGCTGCGAGAGACCCGCCCGGCCGAGGCGAGATGAAAGTCGCCCGAGATCCACAGCACTCCGGGGATCTTCTGGTCGTCGATGAACTGGAGCAGCGCGGTTCGTTGGGTGGGGAAGCCCTCCCAGCGATCGTCCTTGCCGAGCCCGAAGAGCGGCCCCGGGAACTCGGAGATGGGGACGGAGTTCAGGATCACCTTGAAGGTCGCAGTGCTCGAGGTGAGCCCCTTCTCGAGCCAGGCGAGCTGCGCGTCGGACACGTAGCGGCCACTCGCGACGTCTCGTTCACCGCGGCAGTCGAGCACGAAGAACTCGACCGTCTTGCCCCAGCGCACCGAGCGCCACACCCGATTGGGATCGTCGACGGGACGCCCGATGGGCTGGAAGGCGAAGTACTCGTCGCGCCCGACGGGAACGAGCCCGTCCTTCGCGTCGAAGTTGTTGGTGACCTCGTGATCGTCCCAGGTGGGGATCAGGCTCGTGGAGGCGCGCAGCCGCCGTTGCGGGTAGCGGCCGAGCGCGCGCTTCCAGACGTCGGAGAAGTCGAGGCGGCTCTTCGAGCCGTCGGCGTAGAGACTGTCTCCGAGGAGCAGGAAGGCGTCGAGGTCGTCGCGGCTCGCCGCCTGGAGCAGCGGATCGAGCGGGTAGCGCTGGTTGATGCAGGACACCGCGCCGAACCGGACTGGCGCGAGCGCGTCATCAGCAAGGGTGGTGCGGAACCGGCCCAGCTCGCTGCGCGCCGTCTCCTCGCCGTTCACCGTCTCGACGAATTGGTACGTGTGCCAGGTGGACGCCGCGAGGCCGGTGACGACCTGATGCACGAGGCCGTCTCCATCGGGCTGGCACGGGACGGTCTGCAGCGGACCGTTCGCTTCCTCTCCCGCCTTCCACACCAGCACGCGCACCGCCCCGGGGCCGACGTGGCTCGTCCAGAGGAGCGCGCCGTTCGAGCTCGCCTCTCCGCTCGCGATGCCGAGCGGGAACTGGGCCGAGGTGGGCCCGGGCTCTCCCTTGAGGCGCGTGCAGCCAGCCACCATCAACACTCCGAGCAGCCAGGTTCGGCTCATCGGCGCACCGCCTTTCTCGACTCGACGAAACCCGACCACGAGAAGACCGCGTCGAGCACCGTCCACACCACGCCGGTGACGAGGGTCAGCCCGAGCCCCGCGATCATCGCCCACTGGCCCGAAGAGAACGACACCTGCTCGACGCCGGCACCGACGCCGAGCACCGCCAGCCCGGCGAGCGCGGCGAACGCGGGCCACCTCGAGATTCGCCACCCCTCTGCGCGCGCCGCGCTCGGTTCGCCCACGAAGCCCTCGACGTTGGCGAGGCGGCCGAGCTCGGGCACCACGAGGTGCACGATGGAGAAGTGGAGCGCGGCGGCGATGAAGAAGCCTCCAGCGACCGCGATGGGCTGAGGACGACCGGCGGAGTCGAAGGCGAGGAGCGGCACTGCGGCCCCTGCGGCCCCACTGACGCCGAGCGAGGCGAGGCTCACCAGACTGGCGCTCACCGAGTAGAGGGCGACCGACGAGGCCGGCGGAGGCGGCGCCACGACCTCGTCCGCCAACGACTGCGCTGCGCAGAGAGCCAGCGCGACGACCGCAACCCGAACCATGGCCTCACCCTGCGCATTCGACGAGGCGACCGCAAGAGGTCGCCGCAGAACGGGTGGCCTCCTCGTCGACGTCGTGATGCTGATCATCGACCGCTGGGGAGCAACCTTCTTCCGCGATGTACGACAATGTCGGCAAGGCCTCGGTTTCACAGTGGGCCGACGACGCGCTAGACCTCGACTTCTTCGTTCTTTCCTGGACTTGCCAATGCCCTCTGCCATCTCGAGCTCAATCTCCCGCGTGCTGCGGGACACGAAGATCAGCAACAACGAGGTGACGGGCCTCATCGTCGAGGCGAAGCGCAACCTCACCCCGGAGGTGAAGGCGGAGCTCAAGGCGCTGCTCGACTCCCACGCTGACAAGTTCAGCAACGGCGGCAAGCGCGATCTCCAGCGCTTCTTGAGCATGAGCGGCGTGGGCACCATCAACGAGCCGCGTCCGCCGCCACCGCCACCCACGCCGCGCGACCTCGCGGATCCGACGGTGCTCACCAAGCACACCACCGACACGACGTGGAAGCCGGTGCAGGACGGCAAGCTCTACGTCGACAGCATCAGCTACGACGACGTGGTGCAGGGCAGCATCGGCGACTGCTACCTGGCGGCCTCGCTCTCGGCTGTCGCAGCGGCGAACCCCGACATCGTGAAGAACGCCATCACCGACAACGGCGACAACACCTACTCGGTGCGGTTCTACGAAGGTGGCCGTGAGGTGAAGATCCAGGTCGACGGAGACGTGGCCCAGTCGAGCTACGGTGGCGCGCGCTATGCGCACTCGCGGCAAGGCTCGGAGCTCTGGGTCGGGCTGCTCGAGAAGGCGTACGCGCAGTGGAAGGGCGGCTACGAGGCGATCGGCAACGGTGGGCTCGCGGGCGACGTCATCGGCGCGCTCACTGGGCGCTCGGTGGGCTGGACGACCACGAAGACCGGTGCGCTCGACGTCGTCTACCAGAACGTGAAGAACGGCGCGGCGAACCACAAGCCGATGGCGGCGCCGACCTACGGCAAGGACTCGGGCGTCGACTACTCGGGCACCGGCGTCTACGCGTGGCACATGTACACGGTGCTCGGCGCGGTCGAAGAGGGCGGGCAGAAGTACATCCAGCTCCGCAACCCGTGGGGCAGCTCGGAGCCGGGCAGTGATGGCGCGAACGACGGCATCTTCAAGATGAAGCTCGAGGACTTCGCGAAGCTGTACCAGGGCGTCAACATCGGTTCGTGACGTGATCGATCTCGCGAACGCGCTGAAGACGGCGAAGGCCGGCGAGACGCTCCAGCTCCCGCCTGGGCGGTACACCGGCACCTTCGAGATCACCAAGCCGGTGGTGTTGATTGCCCGTGGGCAGGTGGTGCTCGATGCGCAGCACGCCGGGCCGTGCCTGACGATTCGAGCCGCGGGCACCGTTCGAATCTCGGGGGTCACGTTCGTGGGTGGCAACGCGACCGAGGCCGGCGGGGCGATCTCGCTCGACCACGGACGCCTCGAGCTCGTCGACTCGGTGGTGCGCTTCAACAAGGCTCCGTCGTACGGCGGTGGAGGGCTCTTTCTGGGCGGCGACGCGACCGCCGTGGTGAGCCGCTGTCGCTTCGAGGGCAACACCGCCCGGCAGGGAGGCGCGATCCTCGTCGACGGAACGGCCACGCTTCGGCTCGAGCACTCGGCGCTCATCCAGAACGCGGCGGTCGACGGGGGCGGGCTGCGGGTGAAGGAAGGCGCGTCGGTCGACGTCTTCGGCTGCACCATCGCCGACAACAAGGTGGTGGGAGACACGGGCGTTGGCGGCGCGCTCCATGCGAGCGGCACTTCGTCGAGGGCGCCGACGGTCAAGCTGAGCCACTGCGTGGTCTCGGAGCGCGCCAAGGGGCCTGCGTGCGTGTTCGTCGCGGGCGCCTTCCCGGCGTCGGTTGCCATCGAGCGATCGCTGCTGCCCGAGTGGTGCAAGGAGCTGGGCGTCGACTGCGTGCACGCGGCGGCCGGCTTCGTCGGCAGTGGAAGCGAGCCCTATCTCCTCGCGGATTCTTCGCCGGCGGTGGGGAAGGGTGATGCCCGGCTCTTCGCGCCTGGCGCCAAAGACGTGCTGGGCCGTGCCTGTGTCGAGACGGGGCGCGCCGATCTCGGAGCGTTCGCGCACTCGCGCCAGTCGCAGAGTTCGATCGGGTACTGAGTGTACTCGGTGATCAGGTTCACCGTACCTTCGGTGCAGCTGCCCTCGTTGCTCGCGATCGGCGAGGCGATGAACGAGCTCGAGCCCGATGTGTACGAAGGGCCGCGGCCGCGGGGTGACGGGTTCGTCTGTGATCTGTCGCGCTCGGATGTCTGGAGCGATCACCTCGCCGCGATGAAGCGCTTTCTGGAGCGACACCAGCGAGCGCTCGCCGATGCGGCCGGGCTCGGTGCTTCGTTGACGATCGACGTCGCCGTCGACGGAGACGATCAGGCGCGGGTGAAGTACCTGCTCGCAATCCATGTCCCGGTCGAGTTGGTGACGGCGCTCGCCGCGGCGCGGGTGGCGCTCGAGGTCTCGCTCTATCGCGGCTGAGGTGCTCCTCGACATGTCACCGGGTGAAGAAGGCCCGTCGTCTCGCGAGCCACAGGACGAGCCCGCTCCAGAGCAACGAGGAGCCCGGGCCGCCGCTGCACCCGCAGCTCCCGATCATCATTCCACTGCCAGCGATCCCTCCTGACGTTCCGCCGCTCGCGCCTCCGCCGAGACCGCCCGACGTTCCACCGCTCGCGCCTCCGCCGAGACCGCCCGACGTTCCACCGCTCGCGCCTCCGCCGAGACCGCCCGACGTTCCACCGCTCGCGCCTCCGCCGAGACCGCCTGACGTTCCACCGCTCGCGCCTCCGCCGAGACCGCCTGACGTTCCGCCGCTCGCGCCTCCGCCGCGGCCGCCTGACGTTCCGCCGCTCGCGCCTCCGCCCGACGTTCCGCCGCCCGCGCCGCCCGACGTTCCCCCGCTCGCACCTCCGCCGAGACCGCCGGCTGCGCCACCCGAACTTCCGCCGCCGGTTCCACCTCCCGTGGGCACGAATTCGAAGGCGCCGAGATCGGGCGCCGTTCCAACGAAGGGCAGCCCGACATTCGTGCCCGCGTTGACGAGATCACTTCCAGCCACGAGTCGAAGGAACGGACAGTTCGGGAGCGAGCCGTCAGCCTGTCGTGGACCGCGAGCGCAGGTGTCGGCCGTCGAGGCGAAGTCGGCCGCGCTGATCGTCACCGGGAGCGTCCACGAGTTGAACGTCGCCGAGCCCTCGACGTGGCCGAGGTTGCCGAAGCTGAGGTTGTTGCGAAACACGTGCGTTGCCGCGGGCGAGCCGGGAGGCGACCAGAAGACGAAGTTGCCGTCTCCGTTGTTCCACGCGGTGTTGTTGTGCAGCGTCATCGGCACGTTCGCGCCGACCGCACAGCTGCTGCAGTTCTCGTCGAAGCCGCCTGCGCGATTCGCCCAGGACACGCAGCGTCGAACCGTGTGTCCCCCCGAGCTGCTGCCCACGCCCGGCCGAGTGCCCCCGAGCTTGATGCCCACCCCGTTGCCAAGTGGCATCAGCGCGTCGTTCAACCCGTTCTCGAACGCCCAGTTGTCCTCGAAGACCGCCGGAGCGCAGGGCCCAGCCGTGTAGCGCACGCAGAAGAAGTCGTAGCCGTCGTCCGAGTTGCGCCAGGCACGATTGCCGCGAAAGACGTTCCCGGTTCCGGAGTTGCCGAGCGACATGCCGTCGCCGTCGCCGAAGTCGAGGTCGGCGTTGTGGTGCACGTCGTTGTTGAGAATCAGGTTGTCGGTGGGGCTGTCGTACATCGAGATGCCGCTCGCCGCCCAGTCGGAGAGCCTGCCGTTGTGATGGATGTCGTTGTTCTCGATGATGTTGTGACTCGCGGAGTCGCGGAGCGTGATGCCGCCGCCCCACGGGTTGTTTCGAATCTCGAGCCCACGCAGATGCCACCACGACGCGCTCCCGCGGAGCCGGATGACCCAGGTGGCGTTCACGGTGATGCCGTTGCCGTCGAGAATCGGGTGTTCGCCAGGGAAGGCGAAGACTCGAATGGGCGCGCCGCTGCTCCCGCTGCGCGTGAGTTCGACCTGCGCCGACACGAGGTGGACCCCGCCGCGGAGGTAGATGAGGTCACCCGGCTGCGCCAGGTCGTGGGCATGCTGGAGCGTGCGAAAGGGTGAGAGTTCACTGCCCACGTTGCCGTCATTCCCCGCAGGCGCGGGTGCGACGTAGTAAGTGGCCGCTTCGACTGGCGCGGCGAGGAGCGAGAGCAGCAGGGCGCGTCGCATGACTTCCCGAGCCTCGAGCGGGCGAAACCGGCTCAGATCTCCGTGCCGTCGGGTGGTCCAGCGCATCGTGGGAGTCCTCGAACTTCGGAGCGAGTGAATATCTGGGCGCCGCTTCCGTGTTTGGCGCGATGCAACGAACTGCGATTGTCGTCGGAGTGTTGTTCGTCGGGTGTCTCGAG
Organism: Myxococcota bacterium; assembly: GCA_052034585.1. Taxonomy (GTDB): domain Bacteria; phylum Myxococcota; class Myxococcia; order Myxococcales; family Myxococcaceae; genus Xiheimicrobium. Next base: position 20,271 of record JBPOIJ010000042.1, on the reverse strand, counting down.
CCCAGCACCGAATGCCGAGGCGCGTCGTGCTCGACGGGAAGTGTGGAGAGCGCGCTCCCATCGGGAGACCTCTGCGCCGCGCTCGCCGAGGAGCTGAGCTGCGGCCAGTGGAAGAAGTGCGGCCTGGCGGACCCGGACGCGGGCTGCCAGGCGGTGCTCCGCGGCTCTCGCAACGCGCCACCGTCATCGTGCTGGCACCTCGAGCGCGAGAGTGTCGATGCGGGTCGACTTCGCTACGACGCGAAGGTCGCGAGAGACTGCCTGACCGCGCACGAGCGACGCAGCTGCACCGACGTGGCGCCGATCGACGCCTGCCTGAAGATGTGGACCGGCCTTCAGCCCGTCGGAGCGAGCTGCACCATCGATCTCGACTGCGTGACGGGCGCTTGGTGCGACTTCACGGCCACCTGCCCAGGGGTCTGTCGCGCCTTGGGCCAGGTCGGAGCGATCGTCAGCAACTACCGCGGGTGTCACCCGAGCTCGAGCGCGGTGAGCACCGATGGTGGGTGGCGCTGCGGCCCGCCCGCCCTGACGGGAGAGCCGTGTGGTGACCATTTCGTCCTTGGAAAGGCCTGCGCGGCCGACGAAGACGTGTGTGTCCACCCGCCAGACGGCGGCACGGGACGCTGCGAGCGGTACGTCCCTCGACCGTTGCCGGCCAAGTCTGGCGAACCCTGCGGTCGCGACCGCGAATGCCAGCTCGGCCTTGCCTGCCGACCGTCGACTCAGACCGAAGGGCGCTGCGGTGCGCTCTTCGCCCCTGGCGAAGCGTGTTCGTTCGATCCCCGCGCCTGCGTGCCTGGCACCTTCTGCAACAGCGGCACCTGTGAGGCGGCGCCCGCGGTGGGCTCGGCCTGCAGTTCGACCTGTGCGCGAGGGGCGCTCTGTCTCGGAGGCACCTGTCGCGCCGAGGCCGGAGAAGGTGGCGCCTGCCCCTGCATGGTTGGCCTCGAGTGCGCCGCGGGCGTCTGTCGTGCTCCGACGTGTCGCTGATTCCACCGCTCCGTCTACTCGCCTTTGGGGGCGAGGAAGAAGGCCAGCCCGAGCGCTGCGAGGCAGCCGACGATCACGGCCTGGGCGAGCTTCGATTCCCTCTCCACCACCCCGCGAGCGCCGGCCAGGCTGAGCAGCCCGGCTCCGAACGGTGACGAACCCAAGAGGAAGAGCGACAGCCCGTTGAAGTGGAACGCTCGTGGAGGGTGCCGAGTCGGGAGCGTCACCTCACCGCGAAGCCAGATGAAGGCGCCGAGCAGCATGAGCGCTGCGCCGAAGACGGTGAGGGCGACCTTCGAGCTTCTCGTCATCGCAGCTCCTTCACTGGGGCGCTCAGGCCTTCACGCCGTCGGGCATCAGGCCCTTGAAGAAGTCGTTGCCCTTGTCATCGACGACGATGAACGCGGGGAAGTCGACGACCTCGATGCGCCACACCGCTTCCATGCCGAGCTCGGGGTACTCGAGCACTTCGACCTTCTTGATGCAGTCCTGGGCGAGGCGCGCGGCCGGGCCACCGATGCTGCCGAGGTAGAAGCCGCCGTGCTTGTGGCAGGCGTCGGTGACGGCCTTCGAGCGGTTGCCCTTCGCGAGCATGACGAGGCTGCCGCCGTTCGCCTGGAAGAGATCGACGTAGCTGTCCATGCGGCCGGCGGTGGTGGGGCCGAAGCTCCCAGACGGAAGCCCCTTCGGCGTCTTCGCCGGGCCCGCGTAGTAGACGCAGTGATCCTTGAAGTACTGGGGCAGGCCCTGACCGGCGTCGAGGCGCTCCTTGAGCTTCGCGTGGGCGATGTCGCGCGCCACCACCATCGGACCGGTGAGCGACAGGCGCGTCTTCACCGGGTGCTTCGAGAGCAGCGCACGGATCTCGCTCATCGGCCGGGTGAGATCGACCTTCACCACCTCTCCGCCGAGCTTCTTCTCGTCGATCGCGGGCAGGTACTTCGCCGGGTCGCGCTCGAGCGCCTCGAGGAAGACGCCGTCCTTGGTGATCTTGCCGACCGCCTGGCGATCGGCCGAGCAGCTCACCGCGATCGCGACCGGGCAGCTCGCGCCGTGTCGAGGCAGGCGAATGACGCGCACGTCGTGACAGAAGTACTTGCCGCCGAACTGCGCGCCGATGCCGAGCCGCTGGGTCAGCTTGTGCACTTCGCCTTCGAGCGCGACGTCGCGGAACCCATGGCCCGAGTCGCTCCCCTTCGCCGGGAGGTCGTCGAGGTACCGCGCGCTCGCGAGCTTCGCCGTCTTGAGCGCGAACTCGGCGCTGGTGCCGCCGATGACGACCGCGAGGTGGTACGGAGGACACGCCGCGGTGCCGAGCGTGCGCAGCTTCTCGTCGAGCCACTTCATCAGGCTCGCCGGGTTGAGGAGCGCCTTGGTCTCCTGGAAGAGGTAGCTCTTGTTCGCCGAGCCGCCGCCCTTCGCCATGAAGAGGAAGTGGTACTCGTCGTCGTCGGTGGCGGAGATCTCGATCTCCGCGGGCAGGTTCGAGCCGGTGTTCTTCTCTTCGAACATGCTCAGCGGCGCGAGCTGCGAGTAGCGAAGGTTCGTCTCGGTGTACGTCTTGAACACGCCCTCGGCGATCGCCCGCTCGTCTCCGCCGCCGGTGAAGACGAACTGGCCCTTCTTGCCCTTCACGATCGCGGTGCCGGTGTCCTGGCACATCGGCAACACGCCGCCGGACGAGATGACCGCGTTCTTGAGCAGGTCGAGGGCGACGAACTTGTCGTTGTTGGTGGCCTCCGGGTCCTGGAGGATCTTCTGCAGCTGCTCGAGGTGCCCCGGCCGCAGCAGGTGCGAGATGTCCTTCATCGCCTCGCGCGTGAGCGTGGTGATCGCCTCGGGAGCCACCTTGAGGAAGGTCTTGCCCTCGACGGTGAAGGTCGACACGCCGTCCTTGGTGAGCAGGCGCCAGGGCGTGTCGTGGTGGTGAGCGAGGGGCAGCATCGGCGTGAAGGCGAAGGACATGGCGGCTCCAGCGGGACGACGAGGAACGAGCGGTGCGTAACACCACCGACCGTCTCGTTCATCAGCGTCGAGCGTTCCGCTCGGCCAACAGCCGTTCACGCGAGAGCGGAAGCAGAGTGGCTTCGGTCTCGATCGATCAACGGAAGCCGCGTGCGACCCGTTTCAGAACCAGAGCTGGGTCTGGAGCTGAAGCTCGTGCGCCAACCCGCCACTCGCTCCGTTCTGCGCCGTCGCCCAGGCGAGCTGCGCCTTCAGGTGATGCCCGGCGAAGTAGTACGCGACGAGCCCTTCTCCTTGCAGTCGCCTCGTCGATCCATCGTTGAGGGACGGCACCACCACGTCTCCGCGAAGCGCGACTTGGAGCGCCTGCGGCAGGACGAAGGTGCTCGCCTCGAGATAGCCGCCTCCGCTCCAGTCGGTCTGCGCCGCCGAGTACCAGCTGAGCCGCGCGTAGCCCTCGCCAACGAGCGCGAACGGCCCAGTGTGGAAGTCGACGTCGACGCCGAAGGTGGTGAGCGAGGCGATCCCATTCACGCCGGCGCCTGGAATCGGCCGCACCGCGCGCTGGAACGCCACGTTCGTTCCGATGGAGAACCCCTTCGCGTCCGTCTTGAGCGCTGGTACCTCGTCGATCGGGCTCGCGCCCCACGGCGTCAGCACCGCGCGCCCGCTCACCATCGGCCGCTCGGGGTTCGAGGTGGTCGCGGTGATTCCGTTCTGACCGGTCAACGACACCGCCCAGGCAAACACCGAGTCGGTCGTGTGCCCCTCGACGAAGATGCCGCGCTGGCGCCCATCACGAAACGCGACGTTCGACGGCGAATAGTCTGGGAAGAGGAGCTTGAACGGCGGCACCACGAACTCGCGCGAGAAGGGCGTCACGAACTGGCCTCCGTGGATCGAGAGTGTCGGCGTCAGCTCGAAAGTCGCCTCCAGATCGAGGAGCGAGAACGTGCCCGCCAGCTCCGCCTGCACGAAGTACTTCAGCCGGGGACTGAACGCGTTTCCCTTGAGCTGGACGCGCGCCAACGGGATGCGCAGCTGCGCCTGCTGAAAGCCGCCCTGCGACCGAAACGACAGCCTCGGCTGGGCGATGAGATGAACGGCCGCAGAGAACCGCCCGTCTGCGCTCTCGACGCCCGCGCCTTGTTCGAGCGAGGCGAACACCTTGGGCCCAGCAATCGGTGCGGGAGTGGGTGGAGGGACGACGTTCTGCGCAATCGGCACGCCTCCGTCGGGGTGCAGCTCTTGCGCGGGAGGCGGAGCTGGCTCGACGGCTTGTCCGAGGAGCACGACGGCGAAGAGACCGAGCATGCGCCCTGGCCAGCGAACGCCGTGCCATCGGGTCGCTCGTTCCTCTCAGTCAGCGCCGCACCTGATTCCTCTGCTGGCGTCGTCGACTTGGCGCACCGTCGGCGGTATCTGGGGCCTCGTGGAAAGTCCGGGGCCACTCGATCGCAGGGGACGGCTTCTCGTCGTCGACGATCAACGAAACATGCGCGCGACGACGGCGCTGCTCCTGCGCGCCGAGGGCTTCACCGTCGACGAGGCGAGCAGCGGCGAAGAGGCGCTCTCGCTCCTCGCCCAACGTCCGTACGATCTCCTCCTCACCGACCTGAAGATGGAGCCGATGGACGGGCTCTCGCTGCTCAAGCGCGCCCTCGAGCAGGTGAGCGGGCTGCAGGTCATCGTGATGACGGCCTACGGCAGCATCGAGACCGCCGTCGAGGCGATCCGCTCCGGGGCGTACGACTACATCACCAAGCCCTTCAAGGACGGCGAGCTCGTCTATCGCGTGCAGAAGGCGCTCGAGCGCGCACGGCTGATCAGCACCGTCGACACCTTCGCTGGCGAGTTCAAGCAGCGCCATGGGCTCTCGGCGCTCGTGGGCAACAGCGCCGCCATGCGCGAGCTGACCACCCGCATCACCCGCGTCGCCTCGAGTGACGCCACCGTGCTGATCGAAGGCGAGTCTGGCACCGGCAAGGAGTTGGTCGCCCGCGCCATTCACGCGCTCTCCTCGCGCAGCAAGGCCCCGTTCGTTCCCGTCAACTGCGCCGCCATCACCGAGAGCCTGCTCGAGAGCGAGCTGTTCGGTCACGCCAAGGGCGCCTTCACCGGCGCGGTCAAGGCGCGGCGAGGGCTCTTCGAGGAAGCGCACGGTGGCACCCTGTTCATCGACGAGGTGACCGAGACGAGCGGCGCGTTCCAGTCGAAGCTCCTGCGCGCGCTGCAGGAGCACGAGATTCGGCGAGTCGGCGAGAGCACCTCCATCACCGTCGACGTTCGCGTGGTGGCCGCCTCGAACCGCGACATCGAGAAAGACGTCGCCGACAAGCGGTTCCGGCAAGATCTCTTCTATCGGCTCGCGGTGGTGACGCTGAAGGTGCCGCCGCTGCGCGATCGCCTCGAAGACGTGCCGGTGCTCGCGCAGCACTTCCTCGAGCGGGCCAACGCTCGCAACCACCGCCCGTGCCGCCTCGCAGCGTCGGCGATCGATCATCTCTCGAGCTACACCTTCCCCGGCAACGTGCGCGAGCTCGAGAACCTCGTCGAGCAGGCCGCGGCGCTGGCCGAGTCGGAAGAGCTCACCGCCGAGGACTTTCCGCTCAAGCGCGCCCGCACCGAGCCCGCCGCGTCTCCGCCGGTGGCGTCCGGAGGCCCCGCCGTCACCTTGGCCGAGGCGGTCAACGAGGCTGAACGGAAGGCCATCGTCGCCGCGCTCGAAGCGGCGCCTGATCTGGGGGGGGTCGCCGAGCTCCTCGGGGTCTCAACCACCACCCTTTGGCGAAAGATGAAGCGCCTCGGTCTCAAGGGCCCGTCGGAACCCCCTGCTGCCTGATCCGACAGCCCTCAAAAGGCTGAAGTTCTTTGGCTTTTTCACTATTGAAAGGCGCTTGTTGCACCGCTGAAACCCGGTGCTGTGGAACGCGCTTCTAACCCATCGAATTACTTGAGTTGGGCCGCTGGCATGACGCTGGCTAAGTTTGCGCCCTGGCCTGACGAATTCGAGGTTGAAGGAGGTTCCCCCCCACCACTTCAGCAGCCTCGTCGGGCTGGCAGTCTGAGAAGACCCGCGGCTCGGTACTTCATGGTGCCGAGCCGCCTTCTTTTCTGCGGTCGCTCGGCTTCGGGTTCGTGTCAGGCTTTCGGCCCGTGTTTTCGAAGAACCTCGTCAGCCGCTGGCTCCGCTTGCGCAAGCAGGAGGTCTTCTACCGGCAGTTCCACTCGATGGTGAAGGCGGGCATCGCGCTGCCGACCGCCTTCGTGCAGCTTCGGGCCTTCGCGCCCGACGACGCGTTCGCGGAGGGCCTCAAGCAGGTCGCGCGCCTCGTCGCCTCGGGCAAGACGCTCGCGCAGGCGCTCGAGTCGCAGCCGACGTTGTTCGATCTCGATCAGACGTTGCTCCTCGGCACCGCCGAGCAGACCGGCTCGCTCGAGCGCGTGTTGGCGGCGTTGGCGCATCACCTCGAAGAGCTGCGCCGGCTTCGGTGGAAGGCGTTCATCTCGAGCATCTGGCCCGCCTACCTGTTGGGCCTCGCGGTCTTTCTCGCGCCGCTCCTCCGGGTGACGTCCGCGGTCAACACGCAGAGCGACGTCGTCTCCGCCTACCTGGGTGGCCTCCTTCCCGGGCTGACGATGCTGTTCACCGCGCTCGTCGTCATCGTCTTCTTCCCAGTGGCCGTCGCGCTCTTTCGAGCCGAGCTGCCGTGGGATCGCTTCGTGCTCCGGTTGCCGGGGGTCGGTGGAGCGCTCCGCTCGCTTGCTGCGTCGCGCGCGCTGCTCACCTTGGGGCTATCGCTCTCAGCAGGCCTCGAGGTCGCGACGGCGCTCCGGGTGGCGGTGGTATCGACCGGCCGGCCGTCGCTCCAGCAGCGCGCGGAGGAGGCGGTGCAGCGGGTGCGCTCGGGCTCGAGCTTGTTCGAGGCGCTGTCGAGCCTGGGCTTCCTCGACCGCTTCACGCTCGGGCAGCTCGGCGTCGCGGAGCAGACGGGCACCTTGGACGCGACCCTCACCCGGCTCGCTCCCGAGGTTCACGAGCAGACGATTCGCGCGATTCGAGTGCTCACCTTGGTGGTGGTGGGCGTGATCGCCTTCGTGGCGCTCCTCAACATCGTGGGGAGCCTGCTCGGCACCATCTTCGGGCCCATCAAGGCCTACTACGATCTCGCCGGTCAGCCGTCGCAGTAGCCGCCGCACTTTTCGCGAGCTTTTTCCAACGCCCGCAGGAAGGTCTCGACCCATGGCCAACGACCTGTTCCCGGTGAAGCCGTCGATCCGCGAGCGCGCCCACGTCTCCTCGATGGAGGAGTACCAACGGCTCTACCGGCTCTCGCTCGACAACCCCGAGTGGTTCTGGGGCGAGCAGTCGAAGGCGCTCGACTGGTTCCATCCCTGGCACCGGGTCTTCGACGCCGACTACGAAGAGGTCGACTTCGCCTGGTTCCTCGGCGGCCGACTCAACGCCTGCTTCAACTGCGTCGATCGGCACGTGCCGACGCGTGGTGATCAACCGGCGATCATCTGGGCGGGTGACGAGCCAGGCGTCTACCGGCGCATCACCTATCGGGAGCTCAAGCATCAGGTCTCGCGGCTGGCGAACGTGCTGCTCGAGAAAGGGGTGAAGAAGGGTGATCGGGTCGCGATCTACATGCCGATGATCCCCGAGGCGGCCTACGCGATGCTCGCCTGCGCTCGGATCGGCGCGGTGCACTCGGTCGTCTTCGGCGGCTTCTCGGCGGAGTCCTTGCGCGATCGAGTCGTCGACGCGCGCTGCAAGGTGGTGATCACCGCCAACGAGGGCATGCGTGGTGGCAAGCGAGTGCCGCTGAAGACGATCGTCGATCGCGCCATCGACGGCATGTCGCTCGTCGAGACCGTGCTGGTCGCGCGCCGCACCGACGCCGAGGTGCCGATGAAGGCCGGCCGTGACTGCTGGCTCGACGAGGAGTGCCGCCGCCAGCGGTCCACCTGCACCGTCGCGTGGATGGGCGCCGAAGATCCCCTCTTCATCCTCTACACCTCGGGCAGCACCGGGAAGCCGAAGGGCTTGATGCACACCACCGGCGGCTACCTCGTCTATGCCGCCCACACCTTCAAGCACGTGTTCGACTACCACCCGGGCGACGTCTACTGCTGTGCCGCAGACGTGGGGTGGATCACCGGGCACTCGTACATCGTCTACGGGCCGCTCGCGAACGGGGCGACGACGGTGATGTTCGAGTCGGTGCCGACGTACCCCGACGCGGGCCGCTACTGGCGAATGGTCGACGACCTCGGCATCACCATCTTCTACACCGCGCCCACTGCGCTGCGCGCGATCGCTCAGGCGGGCAACGAGCCGGTGAAGAAGAGCCGGCGCACGAGCCTGCGCATCCTCGGGTCGGTCGGAGAGCCCATCAACCCGGAGATCTGGCGCTGGTACCACGACGTCGTGGGCGAAGGGCGCTGCGCGGTCGTCGACACCTGGTGGCAGACCGAGACCGGCGGCATCTTGATCAGCCCGCTCCCCGGCGTCACCCCCACCAAGCCCGGCTCGGCGACGCTGCCGTACTTCGGAGTGAAACCGATGGTCGTCGATGCCCAGACTGGCGCCGAGCTCACCGGCAACGGCGTGGAGGGCGCGCTCTGTCTCGTGACGCCGTGGCCCGGTCAGGCACGCACCGTGTGGGGCGATCACCAGCGCTTCAAGGAGACGTACTTCACCCAGTACTCGGGCAAGTACTTCACCGGCGACGGCTGCCGGCGCGACGAGGACGGCTACTACTGGATCACCGGGCGCATCGACGACGTGATCAACGTCTCGGGGCATCGCTTGGGCACGGCGGAGGTCGAGAGCGCGCTGGTGGCCCACGAGGCGGTCGCCGAGGCGGCGGTCGTCGGCTACCCGCACGACATCAAGGGCCAGGGCATCTACGCCTACGTGCTGCTCACCGCCGAAGCCGCGAACCAGAGCCCCGAGCAGGTGCGCGGCGCCCTCAAGGAGAAGGTGCGGCAGATCATCGGCCCCTTCGCGACGCCCGACGTCATTCACGTCGCCAGCGGGCTCCCGAAGACGCGGAGCGGGAAGATCATGCGCCGCATCCTCCGGAAGATCGCCGCCAGCGAGTACACCGGCCACGGCGATCTCTCGACCCTCGCCGACCCCGACGTGGTGGCGCGGCTGATCGACGAGCACAAGCAGCTGTCGAGCAGGTGATCCGAGGAGCAGACATGAAGCGCGAAAGCTCACCTGCTACGGTGCCGCCTCCGTGAGCGCCGATCTCGCAGACGGTGAAACGGTGCAGGTGAAGGGCTCTGGCTCGTCCATCTACACCTTGAAGAACAACGGCGGCGTGTACTCCTGCACCTGCCCGGCGTGGATGCACCAGGGCCTCGCCATCGAGCGGCGCACCTGCAAGCACCTGCGCGCGTACCGCGGTGACGAAGCCGAGACCAAGCGGCTCGGCTCGGCGCCCCTCACCGGCCGGCCAGCGAGGCCCAAGACGCCCAAGGCTCCGGGCGAAGCAGCCGACGACGACGAGGGTGAAGGGCCGCCGCTCCTCCTCGCGCACAAGTGGGAGAACGACGTCGATCTCACCGGCTGGTGGATGAGCGAGAAGCTCGACGGCGTGCGCGCCTTCTGGGACGGAGAGCGCTTCATCTCGCGCCTCGGCAACGAGTTCTTCGCGCCCAAGTGGTTCACCGCGAGCTTCCCCAAGCTGCCGCTCGACGGCGAGCTGTGGGGCGGCCGAAAGCTCTTCCAGCGCACCGTCGGCATCGTGAAGCGGCAAGACGAGTCGCCCTTGTGGAAGGAGCTCAAGTACCTCGTCTTCGACGCGCCCAAACACGGCGGCGTCTTCGAAGAGCGGGTCGCCTTCGTCGAGGAGACGGTGCGGGCGCTCAAGCACGATCACCTCCACGCGGTCGAACACCTCGTCTGCAAGGGCACCGAGCACCTCAAGACCGAGCTCGCGCGGGTCGAGGGCCTGGGCGGCGAAGGGCTGATGATGCGGCAGCCGCGCTCTCGCTACGAGGCCGGCCGCTCGAGCACCTTGCTCAAGGTGAAGTCGTTCCACGACACCGAGGCGCGCGTCATCGGTCACGTGCCCGGCGCGGGTCGACACAAAGGGCGGTTGGGTGCGCTCCTCGTCGAGCTGCCCGACGGCACCCAGTTCAACGTCGGCACCGGCTTCAGCGACGCCGAGCGCGAGGCGCCTCCCAAGCTCGGCGCGATCATCACCTTCCGCTACCAGGAGCTCTCGAACGGCGGCGTGCCGCGCTTCCCCAGCTACGTCGGCGAGCGCATCGACGGGAAGTTCCCCGCCACCTCCACCGTTCGCCGCGTCGAGGCCGTGCAGTCGCGGCCGCCGTCGTCGCCCATCACCGTCGTCAGTCCCGTCAGCCCAACGCCCACGAGAGGACCCATGCCGCTGCGCCGCTTCGAAATGTCCGATGGAGACACCAACTACTACTGGGAGATCGACACCTCTGGCTCGAAGCAGAAGATCCGCTTCGGCACCTTCGAGCTGAAGGAGAAGGTCTTCGAAGACGACGACGAAGCGGCGTCGAACAGCGAGAAGAAGATCGCCGAGAAGATCGCCAAGGGCTTCAAGGAGGTCAGCGGCGCGGCGCCGGCGGCGGCGAAGAAGAAGAGCCCGTTCGACGACGAGGACGACGACGACGCTCCGGCTGCCGCGGCCGCTCCTGCGCCTGCTCCCGAGAAGAAGGCGCCAGCTCCCGCTCCTGCGTCGAAGTCGGGTGCCGGTGGCCGGCGCTACTTCGAGTTCGTCGAGGGCACCTCGTCGAAGTTCTGGGAGATTCGCGTCGAGGGCTCCGCCTTCCTCACCCGCTACGGGAAGATCGGCACCGACGGGCAGACGACCCAGAAAGACTGGGACAGCCCCGAGCGCGCCCAGGCCGAGGCGAACAAGCTCGTCGTCGAGAAGACGAAGAAGGGCTACCAGGAGAAGTAGGGCCGGCGCGCCTCAGACGAGCAAGCCGAGCACCGACTCCAGCCACTCCTGCACGTGGCGCTGCGTGGGGAGCTGGTTCTGATCGATGGCCCAGGCGAAGAGCGGCCCGGCGAACTCACCGGCCGAGCGGAAGCGGTTGCGCAAGTCGGGGGCGAGCGCCTTCTGGAGCACGAGCGCGAGCGGCTTGTCGACGTAGTCGGGAATGTTGAGCTTCGCGGCGCGAATGAGCTGCATGATCTCCTGCTCGGTCCCGCCCTCCTTCTGGAACGGGTGGTAGCCCACCACCAGCTCGTGGAGGATGACGCCCACCGCCCAGAGATCGCTCGCCGGGCCCAACGGCTCGCCGCGCGTCTGCTCGGGCGAGAGGTACGACAGCTTGCCCGCTGCGATGCCCTCGCCCGGCCCGATGTCCATGTGCGAGGAGCTGGCGACCCCGAAGTCGCCGAGCTTCACGTCACCGGCACCCGAGAAGAAGATGTTGGCGGGGTTCACGTCGGAGTGCACCAGCGACAGCGACGTTCCCGAGCGCGTCTTGGCGGTGTGGAAGTAGGCGAGCGCGCGGAGCACCTCGATGCAGATGTGCACGCCCATGCCGACCGGGAGGCCCTTCATCTGCCGCTGGTGCGCCTCCATCACCTCGCGCAGGTCGCCGCCGATGAGGAACTCCATCGCGATGAACGGGCGCCCGTACGCCGCGCCCACCTCGAGCATGCGCACCAGGTTCGGGTGCGAGAGCACCCCCATCAAGTCGGCCTCGTCGGCGAACTTCTCCTCCGACATGCCCTTGCGCATCAGCTTGAGCGCGACGTTGAGCTGATCACCTTTCTCGTCGACCGCCTCGGCGAGAAAGACCTCCGCCATGCCGCCCTGGCCGAGCCGGGAGCGAATGATGTAGCGGCCGAAGCGCCGGCTGGGCACCTCGACAGCCTGAACGGGTGAACCAGCCAAGGCGGGTGGAGTGTAGCCGCGGGCGCACACGCCTTTCACGCCTTTCCGCGCGGGTGAAGCGGTAGACTCCCGTCGACGTTCTTCCTGGCACCATCGTGACGTGTCTCACCTGCGGATCTCCGCTCCCACCTGACGCTCAGTCGTGCCCGGCGTGTGGTGCGCACGTCTCGATGCCTGCCTCGGGCGCGCCGAAGCCCGCCGACCCGCCCCCGCTCCACACCTCGGGTCCGAGCACGGCGATCTCGCAGCGCAATTCCCAGCGGAACATGCCGGCGGTCGAAGATCAGCGCACGATGTTGCCGCTGCAGGTGCAGCAGAAGCTCGCTGGCCGCTACTCCATCAAGCAGAAGATCGGCGAAGGCGGCATGGGGACGGTCTACGTCGCCCACGACTCCGAGCTCGATCGCGAGGTGGCGGTGAAGATGCTCGCCGCCAAGCTCATCGACGACCCCGAGGTGGTGGAGCGCTTCGAGCGCGAGGCCCGCCTCACCGCGAGCCTCGATCACCCGAACATCATTCCCATCTACGACGTCGGACGGCACGAGGGCCGCCCCTTCATCGTGATGAAGCTGCTCCAGGGCGACACCCTGGCCGGCGTGTTGCGCACGAAGGGTGGCTTCACCAGCGACGAGACCCTCAAGCTGATGAAGCAGCTCGCCTCGGGGCTCGACTACATCCACCAGAAGGGCTTCATCCACCGCGACATCAAGGCGGGGAACATCTTCCTCTCGCCCGAGGGGCACGCCACCATTCTCGACTTCGGCATTCTGCGCAGCCGCAAGGCGAACGCCGGGCTCACCCGCACCGGCATGGTGATGGGCACGCCGCACTACATGGCGCCCGAGCAGGCGATGGGCCTCAAGGACGTCGATCACCGCGTCGATCTCTACGCGCTCGCGGTGGTGCTCTTCGAGTGTCTCACCGGGACGTTGCCCTTCGAGGCCGACAGCGAGCTGCGGCTGATCCAGATGCAGGCGCACCAGCCACCGCCGGAGATCCTCGACCGAGCGCCGTGGATCCCCAAGCCCGTCGCCGAGGTGGTGAAGCAGGCGCTCGCCAAGAAGCCCGACGAGCGGTTCTATGCCGCGCAAGATCTGGTGAAGGCGCTCGAGCGGGCCTACCGCGCCTCGGGAGGCCATGAGGCCGCTCCGGTGAAGCCCTCGCCTGCGCCAGCGAGCGTGAGCTCGTCGGGGCTCAAGGTGCTCGAGCAGCTGTCGCCCAGCACCAGCGCGCCTCGGCTCACGCCCGTCGCCGACGGCTCGGCGGTGGAAACGCCGGTGACGGTTCCCGCCCCCAGCCGGCTGCCTCTCCTCGCGCTCGGGCTCGTGTCGGTGATCGCCGTCACCGTCGCGCTGCTGCGGCCGTGGGAGTCGAAGCCCATCGAGCCCAACCCTCCGCTCGCGGTGGTCGATGCGGGGAGCACGCCGACGGTCGCTTCACTCGAAGACGCGGGTGAAGAAGTCGACGCGGGCCTCACCGTGGCCGAGCTCGACGACGCCGGCGTCGACGACGATGGAGATGGCGGCGCCCAGGCCGAGCTCACCGCGGACGGCGGGCGGGCGATCGTCGTCGCCAAGCGCAAGGGCAAGCTGAACGTCATCACCATGCACGGCGGCGAGCCCTACTGGGCGCAGGTGAGCATCGATGGCGTGTCGAAAGGCCGAACGCCGCTGCTCGTCGAGCTCTTGGCGGGCCGCTTCTACCAGGTGCGGGTCGAGCGGCCGGGCTTCCGGATTCAGGAGCGGCGCGTGCTCATCGCGGCCGGCAAGCCGGTGGTGGTGAAGATCGACCTGGTGCCCTGAGTGCGCGTGCAACAGGGGCGTACCTGCCGAGACGTGGGCTCGATCTTTCGAGTGACTGAGCCACGGAAATGTGGCGCAGTCCCGACACTTCATGTCGCCCGCCGTCATCCTCGTCTCCCTCGCGCTCGCGGGACCGGCTTCCACCTCGACGAAGGGCACGCGCTTCGAGCAGGGCCAGAAGGCGTACAACCAGGGTGACTTCGAAGGGGCGCTGAAGCAGCTCGACCTCGCGGCGCAGGACGAGCGTGAGCCGGCGGTGCTCGAGAAGATCCATCTGCTCCGCGGGCAGTGCTTCTCGGCGAGGCAGGACTTCGTGCGCGCCGAAGATGCGTTCGCCCTCGCGCTCGACGCGAACCCCGATGCGTCGCTCGATCCAGCGCGGGTCGATCCGACGGTGGTGAAGCTGCTCGACGCGGTGCGGGCACGGCTGACGGCGACGCTGGTGATCAACTCGACGCCGGCTGGGGCGAGCCTCTTCCTCGACGGAAAGAACTTCGGAGTGGCGCCTCAGACGAACCCGGCGCCCATCGGCAAGCACAAGCTCGAGGCGCGGTGGGGCGAGGGGCCGATGACGCCGGTGGAGCTGGTGCTGCGCCCGAAGAAGGAGACTCGGGTCGAGTTCGTGCAGGGCCAGGCGCCGCCGCCCGTGTTGGTGCCGGTGCAGCCCGAGCAGAAGACCATCAAGCCCTTCGGCGATCTGCGCGGGGCGATCGACGTTCCCCCGTCGGTGGGCGCGACTCCGACCGGCGGCATCGATCTCGGCGGCGGGTTCGAGTTCTCGTATTTCCGCGTCGGGCTCCACGCGCGGCTCTTTCCGTACTTCGGGATCTTGCCGCGCGGCGCCCTGGTAGTGCCGGTGATCCCACGAGTGAACGTCTTCCTCGAGGTGCACCTCCCGATCCTCTTTCGCAGCGGCGGCACCGGCTTCGGCGTGGGCGGCGCAGCGGGTGGCGAGTTCCTGGTGCTCCCGTGGCTCGGCGTCTTCGGGCAGATCGGCGGTCAGCACCTCTTCTTCAACCCGAACCGCGCCGACTACACGACGTTCCACGCGACCGGTGGCGTTCGGCTCCGAATGCCCTGATCAGCGCCCCGCATCGGCGTGCGCGAGCAGCCAGTCGACGAGTGGGTCAGTCATCGTCTCGACCGCGCTCGGGCCGTGGCCACCGTCGGGAGCGGAGAGGCGGCGCTTGTCTGGCGACCTCGCGAGCGCAAAGAGCTCGTCGGTGCCCGCGGGATCGATCAACGCATCGTGCGCACCTTCGACGATGAGGAGCGGCGCGTCGACCGAGGCGATGGCCTGCTTCGAGGCCTGGAGCACGCGCTGCTCGGCCGTCATGAAGCGCATGCTGAAGTAGCGCACCACGAGCGGGTCGTGTTGCATCGCGAGGCCTTCTTCACGATCGGGCCCGAAGGCGACGACGTCGGGGTTGCTGTTCATGTCGACGGTGATCGCCGCCGGTCGGAAGACCAGGTTGACCGCGAACTGAACGACCTGGCCGGCGGTCGGCGTCATGCCCTCGGTCTGCTTGAAGCGATAGGCCGGGTTCACCAGGACGAGACCGGCGATCGGACGAGGCGAGCGGGTCAGCACGTCGAGCGCGAAGGCGGCACCCGCGCTGTGGCCAAAGAGGAAGACGGGGCCGGGAGAGAGCCGCTCGAGCTCGGCGAAGAAGCGCGCGTGATCGGCGAGCACGGCCTCGAAGTCCTCCGCGTCACCTCGCGGGCCATCGGAGTAGCCAGCGCCCCGTGGATGAACGACGGCGGTCGCGAACCCGGCTCGATGGAGCGCTTCGGTGAGCCGAGGGTAGAGCGGGCTCGATCGGATCTCCGGACCGAGGACGAACCACACCGTCGCCGTCGCGCCAGGAGGACGGTCGATCGCGGAGTAGAGGCGAAGTCCCGAGCCGCCGTCGAGCCAGTGCGCGTCGTCTGGAGGGGCGAGCGGTGGGCGATCGAGTCGAGGGAAGGACGCGCAGGTGACGAGCAGCGCGCTCGCGATGAGGAACGTCACTCGGCGGCCGTCGTCCATGCAGTTGGTAGAGCACTCGTCGGCGCTCCGCGCGAGCGTCGAGGTGTCGGGAGTTGATCCGCGGCAGTCGCACCGCTCGCCCAGAACGTGCAGGTTCGCGTGTGGCCGAATTCTGGAGTTGCGGCGTCGTGCATCGCAAGGCGGCGTGGCGCGCGGGCTTGCAGTTGCAGCTTCGTGGCTGGGCGGCCCTGCGTTCGCTTCGCCGGCTCCAAGCTCTTCGGCCCTCGCAGCTGGACACCACCGACGCAGTTGGTCCGGGCTCGATCGTTCAGCGACTGACGACGTTGCGAACGGTTTGCCCCGAGACCGGGCTGATCTCTCCGTGCTCGGTGAAGATCGCACTGATCAGCTCTGCGGGCGTCACGTCGAACGACGGGTTGAACGCCGCGACGTTCGGAGCAGCGATGCGGCCAGCGCGATCGTCGGTCACCTCCCGTGCATCACGCTCCTCGATGGGAATCTGCGCGCCACTCGAGAGCGAGAGATCGAACGTCGAGCGCGGCGCCGCGACGTAGAACGGCTTGCCGTGATGCCGGGCGAGCACGGCGACTCCATAGGTCCCGATCTTGTTCGCGGTGTCGCCGTTGGCGGTGATCCGATCGGCGCCGGTGATGCAGGCGTCGATGCGGCCCGCGCGAAAGAGCGAGGCCGCCATGTTGTCGCAGATGAGCGTGCAGGGCACTCCAGCGCGGCTGAGCTCGTAGGCGGTCAACTTCGCGCCTTGCAGCCGGGGGCGCGTCTCGTCCACCCACACGTGCAGCCGCTTGCCTTGCTCGACCGCGGCGAAGATGACGCCGAGCGCGGTGCCGTAGCCTCCGGTGGCGAGCGGGCCGGCGTTGCAGTGCGTGAGCACGTTCATTCCATCGCTCAGCCTCGCCGCGCCGATGCGCCCCATCGCCCGATTTGCCTCGACGTCGTCGCGGTGGATCGTGTGCGCGAGCGCGAGCACCTCGTCGGGCGAGGCGCCTCGCTCGAGGAGCGGCCGCATGCGGGCCAAGGCCCAGAACAGATTCACCGCGGTCGGGCGCGACGCGGCGAGCGCTCCGAGCCCACTCGACGGAGTCGGCTCTCGCGCCGCCAACACGCACCCGTACCCCGCCGCGATGCCGATGGCGGGCGCTCCACGCACCGTCATGTCGCGAACGCGCGCGGCGACCTCGAGCGACGATCGGCACTCGACCCACCGCTCGGCCGCAGGGAGCGCCGTTTGATCGACGAGCCACAGCGTGCCGGTGGAGGCGTCTCCTCGCCACTCCATCGGCTCGAGCATCAGCACGGCTTGCCTCCAGGCGAGCTCAGCGCGCGCACCTCGAGCTCGTCGAGCTGCGCCGGGCGGCGGAGCGCGTGGGCCGCCATGATGATCTTCGCGGCGTGCTCGATCATCTCGGTGCGCGCCAGCGCCTCGGTCACCGTCGAGCCCACCGCGACCGTTCCGTGCCGCTCGATCAGCACCGCTCTCGAGTGGCCCAGCACCTCGGCCACCTTCCGTGCGAGCGTCGTCGTGCCCGGGCGGGTGTACGGCACGGTCGCGACGTCGCCGAGCGCGCTCACGAGTTCTGGCAGCACGCGATTGAGCGAGAGCCTCGGAACGAGCGTGGTGGCGACGGCCATCGGCGCGTGGGAGTGCACGATCGCGAAGACGTCGGCCCGGCGGTGGAAGATCTCGAGGTGCATCGGCAGCTCGCTCGTCGGCGCTCCGCCCGAGACCGGTGCGCCCCGCGCGTCGACCTCGACGACGTCGTCTGCGCGCAGCAGCCCCTTGTGAACGCCCGATGGCGTGACGAGGAAGGTGCCGCGATCGGTGCGCGCCGAGACGTTGCCGTCGATGCCCGCGATCAACCCGCGCTCGTGCATCAGCCGGCACGCCGCCACGAGCTGCTCCGCCACCGCCGATTTCGTTTCACCCATCGGGCGGGTCTTCACACTACAGTGCGCTCCGGCTTTCCACTCCCGAGGGGTGCGCATGTCGGTCGTCAATCGGCTTCGTTCCCGGATTCGTGACGTCCCCGACTTCCCGAAGCCCGGCATTCTCTTTCGCGACATCACTCCGGTGCTCGAAGACAAGCTCCTCTTCGCCGAGCTGATCGAGGCGCTCGTCGAGCCGTGGCGCGACGTCGGCGTCACTCGCGTCGCAGCCATCGAGTCGCGCGGCTTTCTCTTCGGTGCGCCCATGGCCCTCTCGCTCGGCGCCGGCATGTCGCTCATCCGCAAGGCGGGGAAGTTGCCGCACAAGACCCTGCGCAAGTCGTACGCGCTCGAGTACGGCGAGGGTGTGCTCGAGGTGCACGCCGACACCGCGACCGCGAAGGACAAGGTGCTGGTGGTGGACGATCTGCTCGCGACCGGAGGCACGGCCGCGGCCGCAGCGCACTTGATGCGAGACACGGGCGCGACGGTCGTCGGCTCGTCCTTCGTCGTCGAGCTCGGCTTTCTGGAAGGGCGGAAGAAGCTCGAGGGGCGAGTCGAGGCGCTGCTCCGGTACTAACCAGCGCGGTCGCTCGGAGCGCGAGGCCGCAACCTCGACGGACGAGGCGATCGGCGAACCTCGGCGATGCAGTTCGCGAAGCGCCGACGCACGAGCATCGGCAAGGAGACGAGGGATGATCGGCATCATCGGCGGAACCGCGCTGGGCCATGCGCTCGGCGCGCTGGGTGGAACGCAGCAGGTGGTGGACACGCCGTACGGCGCGCCCTCTGCTCCCATCTCGATCGCGACGATCGACGGCGTCGACGTCGCCCTCCTGCCTCGTCACGGCGTCGGTCACACCACGCCTCCGTCGTCGGTGAACTACCGGGCGAACATCTGGGCGCTCAAGAAGCTGGGCGTGACGCACGTGCTGGCGACGACGGCGGTGGGCAGCCTCCGCGAAGAGATCCACCCCGGCGAGCTCGTGTTGCCCGATCAGCTGATCGATCGCACCCAGCGCCGCATCGGCACCTACTTCGACGACCTCGCGGTGCACGTGGAGTTCGCCAACCCGTTCTGCCCGACGATCCGCGAGGTGCTCCAGCGCGCCGCCTCGACGATCGGCACCAAGGTGCACCTCAAGGGCACGCTCGTCGTCATGGAGGGCCCGGTCTTCTCGACCCGCGCCGAGAGCGAGCTGCACCGAATGTGGGGCGCGCACCTGATCGGCATGACCGCGCTCCCGGAGGCCAAGCTCGCCCGCGAAGCAGAGCTCTGTTACGCGGCGGTGAGCCTGCCGACCGACTACGACTGCTGGCGGCCGCATGATGGAACGCGCGAGGCCTTCCTCACCGAGCTGCGCGGCAACATGCAGAAGGCGACGGCCGCTGCGATGGGCCTGGTGAAGGCGGCGCTCCCGACGGTGGCGAAGCTGGTGGGAACTGGGTGCGGCTGTCAGCGCGCGCTCGACGACGCGATCTTCACCGACCCGAAGGTGGTCGCCGAGACGGCCAAGGGCAAGAACGCGCTGCTCCTCCAGCGAGCGCTCTCGAAGTAGCTCGCGTCGCGCGGCTCGTGACTACCCATCGAGCCGGAGCTCGAACTCCAGGCGCAGTCGGCACTCGACCTCCCGTTCGTCCCACGCGAGCGCCTGGTTCACCGGTGATGGCGCCACGCCGCCCACCGCATCGAGCCCTTCGAGGATCGCTGCCCGTCGCGCTCGACCGTTCGGGTGCTGCCGGAGCAGGAGGTTCAGGCACTCGCGCCAGACCAACACGTCGATCGCGCTCGGCCGGTTCGTGGTGAGCCGATCGACGAAGGCCAGCGCCTTCGCGTGGCTGATGACGTCGAAGCCCGCCTCGGCGCGGAGCTTGATCAGGAGGTGCTCGACGAACGACAGGATCATCGCTCGTTCTTCGGGCTGAACGACCTCGTCTGCCCACGCGAGCTCGATGAGCGGCACCGCGTCGAGGAGATACAGCTCTGGTCCTCGAACGCCGTGTGCATCGAGGGTGTCGATGACTTGCTGCCGAGTCGTCAGTGCGTGTGCCATGGGTCGACGAGTAACCACCTCGCTCGGCCGCGGTTGCGCAAAAAGCCGAACGCTCGCTTCGGCGCAGACGAATGAAGTGACGCGGGTTCGGTCTGTTGGTCTCCGTCATGAACGAGCGCACACGGAGTTCGCGCGCCGCTCGAGGCCATCGGCACGATTCGAGTCCGATCTCGGAGCAGAACGGCACGACGATTCGCGGCGGCTGACGGCTCAGTGCCAGGCGGCCTGGGCGAGGATGGCGAGCGCCGAGAGGCCGAGGCAGCCCAGAAACAAGGCGGCAGCTGCCACGATGAGCAGCACCGCGAGCCCGCCCTTCTTCTTCTTGTGAAACGAAATGCCGAGGGCGAGGGCGGCGATGGAAAGGACGAAGAGCAACCCGGCCACGCCGAGCAGGATGATGTCTTCCTCGGAGGGGCGTGAGGCGAGCAGCATGGTGACGGCGAGGCGCTGGGCGTCGAGCATCGCCCGGAGTTCAGTCGACGAGGCGGGAGGCGTCAAACGCTTCGCGACCGCACGCGCGGGTGCCGCTCCCATCGCTCGGCCTCGAGCTCGATCTCGACGCGCTCTCGTTCAACCCGCTCGGTTGACGCTCATCGCTCGAGGCTCAGCTCCTGGAGCAG
>JBPOIJ010000050.1:0-83796 GCA_052034585.1 Myxococcota bacterium | reverse complement strand
ACACGAGCTGGTTGATCGAGAGACACGGCTTCCTCACGCCAGACCAGGCCCGGCGCGAGCACGAAGCCTTGAGGAGCGCGGCCTGAATGCAGTCAAACTGGTGTCTCAAAAACCGGGTGCGCTACAGTGTTGCCTTCGTCGACGGTGTTGTTTTCCCGACGCCCGAGCCGGTGTTGCTTCGTTCCATCGACGAAGCGAAGCACTTCGGCCAGGTGCCCATCTGGAACCGGGAGAATTTCCCCGCACTGTCGGTCATGCGGAGAAAGGATGGCCGCTGGGGCGGCCCGACCATCGGCCCTGTGCTGCAGTACGTGAAGCCGGCGCCCAAGGGCGAGCGTCTCGAATGCGGACGAATCGCGGCAAGCGGCAACTACGACGAGCCGCTGAACTCCGCGAACAACGCTTTTGTCAAGCACGTGTGGGCCATCGCAAGAAGGCTGACGATGCCTGTGCAATGCGTCGACGAGAAGGGCCGCGTGCTGAATACGACAATTCATACCGCTCGAGCTGGGCTCCATGCGGCGGCGTGGCAGCGCGAGAAGCCAGGCCGATTCTTCAGCATCGGCATCGTCCTCTTCGTCCCGCTGGCTGCCGGTCCGACAAAGGGTGTATCGAACAAGCCGGCTTCGCGTCGCGGCCGGGACCAGTCCGGGCGGAGATGACAGCGTTGACGGAGCGCGTGACGGCTGTAGTGATGCTCGCGATGTCCGCGAGCAGTGGGCGAGAAACTAAGTAGACACCATGACAATGGTAAAATGTGCGAAACATGGCCTTCAGGATGGATGCTTGTGCTGCGCACACATCCGCGCAGCCATGGACCGGTTTGAGCCTGAGACACTCTTCGTCCAGTATGATGACTTCTCCGAGCCTCGATGTCTCTGCAAACCGTGCTTCCTTCGCGCTCGCGCCCAAGCATCGGAGCAGCCAGATGCAATAGAGATTGAAGACTACGAAGTCGACTGTCAGTCGAGATGCGAAATCGAACTAGGCGACTGGCTGGCAGCCACAGAAAGCAGAGACTTGCAGCAACTCTTGAGCAACGAGTACAACCGGCTCGGGGGCCGTGCCGATAGATCGGGACGCACACTCCAATAGAAGACATGTGGGTCGACGAACAGTGGATCCTTGATCGATCGATGGCAACAACTGGAAGAGGAGTCTCCGTGAAGATCACCAAGTCGAACGACGTGCAGTGGGCCGACGCGCTCACCCAGGGCGCGTTTCAGCAACAGCGCAAGCCGCTCTCTCAGAGCCTCTCGCTCGGCGCGAGCTTGTGGCGGCTGCCGGCCGGGAAGAAGTCGTTCCCCTTCCACATGCACCACGTCACCGAGGAAGCGCTCTTCGTGATCTCCGGAACGGGCAAGGTGCGCACGCCCGACGGCCTCCACGCGGTCGGCGCCGGCGACTACGTCTCGTTCCCGGCGGGCGATGGCGCGCACCAGCTCATCAACGACGGCACCACCGATCTCGTCTACCTCGGCCTCTCCTCCGGCAAGGGCTTCGACATCGTCGACTACCCGGACTCCGGGAAGATCGCTTCCTCGGTCGGCGCCTTCCCCTCGGGTCAGCGCTTCGTCTTCAAGAAGGAGCACCAGGCGCAGTACTTCGATGGAGAGAAGGACGCCTCCGGTCAGTGACCGGCCCGTCGAAAGTCATGGCGTTCATCCCTGAAGAAACGAGGATGACGCCATGGCCAACGCTCGTAACCCGCTGCCCGAGGCCCAGATGGGCCCGGCCGAGAAGCTGCTCGATCTCATTCTCTCCAGCTCTGCCCACCTCTGGCACAACCGCCCGGGCATGGAGCTGGCCGACACCTGGCAGATGCGCCCGAAGAAGGGCACCCCGTTGCCGCGTGGCGCGAAGGAGATCGCGCCCGGCCTCCACGTCACCGCCGCCGAGCGGCTCTACACCCGCCTGCTCGAGATCTACGCCCTCAACCAGGATCTGTTCGCCCACTTCGCGAGCTACGCGCTCAAGGAGACCGACTGGCGTGATCTCAAGGTCGCGGCGGCGGCGCTCATGCTGGTGCAGAACCGCTCCGGTCAGCCGGTGAAGGACGACGACGGCTCGGTCGCGTTTCACGACGACGACTTCCGCCGCATCGGCGAGGCCATGCTGCTCTTCTACGAGAAGAAGTCGCAGCGCATGATGACCCCCAAGGCCGTCTTGCGAGTGGCGGAGCTGCTCGAGACCGACGAGATCGCCAAGCTGAACCGCAAGGCCGGCTTCGGTGATCCCGCGTCGAAGAAGTCTCCGATGGGGCGGTGGAAGCGCGCGGCGAGCAAGTGGCTCGAGTACCGCGAGGCGAACCCGCAGCTCCTCGAGGGCCTGGTGAAGGCGGGCTTCAAGGAGACCATCAAGGCGATCGCGCGCAAGGCTGGCTACAAGCCGAAGTCGCAGCGCTTCTTCGAGGTGCTCGGCTGGAAGCAGAAGCAAGCCGAGGGCGGCCACCGCACCGTCGGGCTCTCGGGCGCGCTCAAGCTCGAGAAGAAGGACCGCTTCGACGGCTTGTCCGAGGTCGAGATCTGCGAGGCGATCGAGCACCAGCGGCTCACCTACAAGGACGTGGTCGGCCGGCTCCCGAAGGACGTGGGGCTCACCCCGGCGATCATGGCGGTGTTGGTGCCGTCGTTGTCCGATCGCGATCTGCGCATCATGACGCCCACGCTGGAGTCCCTCGGCTTGATGGCTGACGCCGAGATCCGCCAGCGCTGGGAGAAGGCGATCGCCGAGTCGACCGATCAGCGCGCGCTGAACGTGGCGAAGAACGTCCGCTCGAAGGAGCTGAAGGAGAAGCTCGCCGAGGCGGCCGACGTGGCGGCGAAGAAGGCCGTCACCGAGGCCACCAAGGACGTCGACGTGCGGGTCATGTTCCTCATCGACAAGTCGGGCTCCATGGAGGGCGCGATCGAGCAGTCGAAGGAGGCGCTGACGAAGATCCTGGCCGGCTTCCCGCTCGAGAAGGTGCACATCGCGACCTTCGACACGGTGGGCACGGTCTTGATCCCGAAGGCGGCCAACAGCGCGGCGGTCAAGCACATGCTGCAGTCGATCAAGGCGAGCGGTGGCACCACGCACGCCTCGGCGCTCCGGGCGCTTCACGGCTCGGGCGTTCGGTTCCCCGACACCGCGCGGTTGGTGGTGATCGTGGTCGGCGACGAGGCAGGCGAGGCGGGCGATCAGTTCGCACGCGCGTTCCGGGACTTCGGTTACGCCCCGGCCGCGCTGGCGATGCTCGTCTCGGTGGCCGGCAACGCAGCGCGAGGCAACACGGTGCGGACGTGCGCCGCGCAGCTCAAGGTGCCCTTCAGCGAGGTCGCCGCGAGCTCGTTCGACGACCCGTACCAGGTGACGCGCGTGCTGAAGGCGTTGCTCGACGCGCCGGTGGCGGTGGGCGCTGCTCCACAGCAGGGCTGGGTGGAGCGGGTCATGCGCACCCCGCTGCTCGAGGTGAAGTGAACTGAGCCGGCAGGGACACGCTCCTTGCCGGCTCGACGTTTTTCCGGAGGAGCGATGGTCGACTACCGGAAGTTCCTCGCGAAGCAGGAGACGCTCGAGCTGCCCTACCTGGGCGGCGGGGTGCTCGACGCGAAGGAGCGCCGGCTGCGGTTGACGGGCACGCCTCCCGCGCGGCCCGGCTGGTACCGGTTCGAAGTCTCCGGACGCAACGCGACGGTGAAGGAGCCGTGCGAGCCCGGCGATCTGAGCGCGCTCCCCAAGGTGCGCGGCTGGCTGCGCGGCGATCGGTTGTTTCGCGAAGGCGGTGCGGTCGAGCCCGTGGCGCTGCTCCCCGAAGAGGAGCCGCCACTCTTCAGCCCGATCTCGGCGCGACGCTGGCCGACCGGGGCGCTGATCTTCGAGGCGCTCGAGTTCGAGTCGGAGGTCGAAGGCACCGCGCGAGAGGCGTTGGGCGATCGACGGGCGCTCGGCGAGGTGAAGGGCGTCCCTGCCCCGCTTCGTGCTGCGTACGGCCTGGCGGTGCTCGAGCGAGTGGCCCGCGATCGAAACGTGCGCTTCGCGCCACAAGAGGTGCGGCTCCAGCTGGGGCCGATTGGAGATGGTGGCGTCCCCAAGGCCGAGGCGGTGCTCCGCGCGCTCGAGGAAGAGCGGGAGCTGGCACGTCGGGAGCTGGCCGAGCTCGAGGCCCGGCGGCAACGCGCGCAGCTCCATCAGGACGTCGCGGCCCAACGAGAGGCGCTCCGGCAGCAGCAGGCGAACCGCGCGGTGCAGGATCTCGGGCGACGCAATCGGGCCGCCGATGGACCGGAAGAGCGAGCCGAGGCGGCGCTGGAGGCTGCGGGCGCACGCATGGAGTCGATCCGCCGGCTCGGTGGCGACCGGCTCGAGGTCGTCTACCGCTATGGCGGCGAGCGCTTCATCTCGATCGTCGATCGCGACACCTTGCAGGTGATCGACTCCGGCATCTGTTTGGGCCACCCACCGCGCGACGATCTGGTGACGCTCGAGTCGCTGATGGGCGTGATTCAGGAAGCGATGGAGACCGGTCGGCTGGTGATCTTGAGGTGGCCCTGATGCGTGAAGTGTTCCTGCTCGTCGGTCGTGGTGGCGCGGTGCTGTGGAGCGACGCGTCCGAGTCGATGTCCGCCCTCCCCGACTCTCGCTCGCGCTGGGAGGCGATCTGGTGGCATCGCAACGAGCTCGAGCTGCTCGTCCACAGCCACCCGATCGGCCCGCACGCCTTCAGCGCGGAAGACGAGTCGACGATGGCGGCGGTGGAGGAAGCGCTCGGGAAGAAGGTGTCGTGGGGCGTGCTCTCGCCGGGCGGTGTGCTGGTGCGTGACGCCGGAGGTCAACGCACGCTCGAGCACGCGCCGTGGTGGGCAGGGCTCCTTCGAGCTGCCTCGGGGATGCGGTAGCCTTCTGTCTTCGATTCGAATGTCACCCTCCCCTGAATTCCTCACCGCCCTTCGCTACGAGCACTGGACCAGGCTCGAGGTCTCTCGCGAAGAAGTCGAGCAGTGCCTTCGCGACCCGACGGTGACGAGCGATTTCAAGCGAAGCGTCGCTCGATTCCTTCGGGGACTTCGAGAAGGAGACACGCTCGTCAGGTTCCGGTCACCGCCAATCACGTGGCAGCGCCTCATGGGGAGCGAAGGGTATGCGATCGAGCGCGGTGGCAAGCCCGTCGAGCTGCTGCTCACCTCGGTGAATTGAATCGCTTTGTGCCTGTCAGCCGCCGTCGAGACAGTTGCGGACGAGATCTCCAAGGTTGGGATTGAACGGCGGGGGCGGACCGAAGCGAGGCCTCAGCTCCGGGCAGCCCGACGCGTAGTGGCAGCCCTGACACTCTGGCGAAGGGAGCACGCACCGGGCTTCTTCCGCGGTCAGCGGGCGCACGACGGAAGGAGGGCCCGTCGGCACGCACGGTCGCGGCTCGCTCGGCTCCTCGTTCGCGCCAAAGAAGTCGTCTCTCGCAGCGCCGTCCCCGAGCGGGCAGACCTCGGTGAAGAGCGCGCCTCCGTCGGCCACGCACCGGCCAGCACGACATTCGCCACCGAGGCACGTCGAGGTGCACGGCTCTCCGGGACGCGGCCTTCGTGAGCATCGCCCCGAGACGCACACCGCCCCTTGCATGCAGGCGGTCGACGGATCTGCGCAGGAATCGCCTGGTGCGACCTTGAGCCGGCACCGACCTCCGAGACACCGATGCCCAGGCGAGCACTCGCCGTCCCACACGCAGGCCTCGTTCGGCGAGACGGCTGCCGCACAGCTCAGCAACCAGCGCGTCTCCAGACAGACCAACCCCGGGCCACAACGAGGCTCGAACGACTCGCAGGGCGTGTGGAGCGCCGGTGGCGTGCACACTCCGGGAAGCGTGAAGAAGGTCGCGAGGACCTCTCGTGTTCCTGCGTCGAGCACACAAGCGGTCGTCGCCGAGCAGTACGAGGAGTGCTGGCAGGTCGCGCCGGCCGGCAGCACGCCGCACCGTCCGGTCGAGAGGCATCGACCAAACGCGCACGCTTCATCCGATGAGCACGGCGCGCCGTCACCGCCGCGCTCGCGACACGTCGCGCCGTCACACCAGAGTGAACCGGCGCACGGGCATGGTCCTCCCGGCTGAGGAACCGGAGGGCGCGTGCAGAGGCCCGACAGGCACCCGAGCGACGGTTCACAGGTCGACGTCACGCACGATGCGCCCTCCGGTGCGAACTCACGGCACACGCTCGCGCAGCCGCCATCGATCGAGCGGCATTCCCCGCGAACGCACTCCCCATCGAACGAACAGGGCTCACCGGGGGACGTCAGGGGACGAAACAGCCCCTCGCAGGCGCCGGTGAACAAGGGCGGCGAGAAGCCCCCTTTTCCGTCGATGCAGCGGGCGAACACGGCCCGATCGAGGGAGAGCCGACCGCTTCGCAGGCCCGCTCGGAGCTGTCGCAGGTACGGGTTGACGTCGTTCGCTTCTCCACTCGACCCGAAGCGCGCGACGAGGCGCCGGAGCTCGGGCTCGACGTCCTCGGCGCCACCGTCGACGCCTCCATCTCGAGACGTCGACGGCGAGGGACACGCGAGCAGGAGCAGCAGCCAGCCGAGCCGTCGCAGTCTCATTGCTTGCATCGTCGCCCGAACCAGTTCGGGCAAACAAGACATGGGCTTGGGTCGGCATCGGTCGAACATCCGATCGGATCTTCGACCGATCGGACAACTGGCCGCGCGGCAACACCAGCGCAGACCGTTCGCCGACACTCCGCGCATGCGATCCTCCATCCTCCTCGTCCTTCTCCTCGCCTGCTCACCTGCGGCTCCGGTCACCCTCCAGATGACCGCCCCGCGCGCCGATCTCGTCACCCGAGGCACGGTGTCGTTCCAGTTCCTCGTCGACGGAGCGTCCTCCCTCGACGTGATCCTCGATGGAGAACGCTTCGCGCGCCTCGAGGATCCCTTCTCGCTCGCGCTCGACACCGGCACGTTGACCGAAGGCGTGCACGAGGTCTTCGCCCGGGCCCAGGGCAGCTCGACCGAGATCCGCCGCCTCACGGTCGATCGAACGCCTCCGCGAGTCGTTCGACGAGCGCCGCTCTCGGTGCACGCGCCCGCGCTCACCACCGCGATCGAGGTCGAGTTCGACGAGCCGCTCGCGCCCGCCTCCGTTCGGTCCGACTCGGCGAAGTTGGTTGGGCCGACTGGGCCGATCGACGCCAGCGCGACGCTCTCGAACGATCAACGAACGCTTCGGTTCGTGCTCTCGGCCGCGCGCCCCGAGGTCCCCCTTCCGGTGAAGGTCTCGATCGGCGGCGTCACCGATCTCGCCGGCAACGTCGCGCTCGACGATGGGTGGACGATCGAGTTCGAGCCCTACCGCCGCGTCCCTCTTCCGGCCGATCGCTTCCCCTCCAAGCTGATCGTCGACTCGAAGGGCGCGCCCTGGGTGCTCTCGTCGACCTCGGCCTTCGCGATCACCCTCGAGACGCTCAGCGCCGGAGTGTGGAGCGACGGGCGAACGGGCCTGCCCGCCGCGCTCGACGTCACCGATCTCCGCGCGACGCCGGAGGGACAGCTCGAGCTCGCCGGCTTCACCGGGCAGGCCCCCACTCGGAGCCTGGTCGTCTTCACTCGTGGTGCAGACGATTCGAGGTGGCGACAGGAGCTGACGACGCCGAGCACCGCCACCGTCGCCTTGCTCGCGACCGCGACGAATCGCTCCCTTCTCATCGCGACGCAGGGCGGTTGGCAGCTCGCGACCTTCGCCTCGGGGAACACGCCGGTGCTCTCGGCGCCGCTCGCGTTCTCGGCACGGCCCCGTCTCGTCGCGGGTGTCGGTCGGCCGGTGACGATGGTGAGCGACGTTCAGGGCGGGCTGATGCTGGTGCAGGACCTGGGCGGCACCTGGCGAGCGGCGCGGCTCGAACCGACGGTGCTCCGGCCGCAGGTCTTCTTCGGCCGTGACGATCACACCTTCCGCGTCATCGGGCTCGCTCCAGCGACCCAGCGGCTCGAGGTCTTCGAAGTGCTCGCGCAGTTCGGCGAGCTCGACGCTCCGGGGACGACGACTCGAACGAGCAGTTGGGCGGCCGACTCGGCCTCCGGAGAGGCCGTCGAGACCATCGACTTCCCCTCGCTCAGCCGCGACTCGATCGACACCGGCGATCTCGGCGGTCGCGGCTTCGTGGTCACCCGGAGCAGCGGCCTCGTCTCGGTCTGGCCATACGGCTGGGAAACCAACCGGCAGGCGCTCTTCGCCGATCGCGCCCCGGTGACGACGCTCTCGATCGGCCTCTACAGCGGGCTCCTCTCCGATTCGCGTTGGTTCGGCAGCGTCGGCACCCCGACCCATCGCCACGGCGTCATCGTGCAACGGTTCGAAGGCGTACGGCTCGTCAGCGAGCTCTATCTTCCGAACGACTGACGTGACGAAGCCCCGCGAGCCGAAGTCGACCCGCGGGGCTCCCTGTTCGCTGCCGAATCAGAAGGAGTAGTTGCTCTCGACCGCCTTCGCCTTGGCCGACTCGATCACCACGTCGTCCATCGACTTCGCACCGGCCTCGGCCTTCTTCTTCATCTCGGCCGAGACGTAGGCGTCGCGGTCCTTCGCGAGCTTGGCGATCTTCGACTGAATCTCGGAGCGCTCCTTCGACTTCTGCTCGACGAAGGCCTCACGCTCGGCGGGCTTCATGGCCTGCATCGGCGCGGGGAGCGCAGCGGCCGGCATGTCGGCCACCTTCTTGCCTTCCTTCTTGGCGTCGACGAGATCCCAATCGGCGTTGTCGTACAGCGCGGAGGCCTTCGAAGCAGCGCGGGTCGCGAGCGAGCCAGCCGAGAGCCCCGCCGCGTTCTTGTCCTGCGCCTGCTGCCGCTCGAGCGCCTCACCACCGCGGGGGCCGTAGCCGAGGTACGTCTTGTTCAGCTCCTCGTTCAGCTTCGCCAGCTCGGCGTCCTGCGGGGCGTCGACGCGAACCACCGCGCGGTTCTGATCGATGGTGAGGAACGAGCCGTCGGCGAGCTTCGCCGCGTCCTGCCAGTGCTGCGCGACGCCGGTCGCCTGATCACCCGCGTGGATCGTGTTCACCACGATGCCGCGCGCGATCGCCGCCTTCACCACCTCACGGTAGGCGATCGGCCCCTGATCGAACGGCTCGTTGCCGGCGATGTAGATGAGCTTCAGGTCGCCCGCGTTGCCGCTCCACTCGAGCTCCTTCATCGCGTGCTGAATGACCGCGCCGCAGTACTCCTCGCCGCCGTTGGTGCGCAGGGCGAAGAGCTGCTCCGACACCTTGTCGAGGTTCGAGGTGAGATCGCTCATCTTCTTCACGTAGTGGTTGCTCGCCGACAGCCCGTCGTTGCCGTACTGGTAGAGGGCGATCTCCAGCTTCGCGCGCTTGCCCTCGCGCTTGGCGGTCGCGAAGGTGTTGACGATCTTCCACAGCTGCTCGCGCGTCTGGTTGATGAGCCCGTCCATCGAGCTCGAGGTGTCGATCAGGATCGCGATCTGGATCTTCGGATCGGGCTTCGCCGGCGCATCGGGGGCGGCGAGAGCAGACACGGCCGTCAACGCCGCGCAGCACGCGGCGAGCAGAGAAAAGCGCTTCATGAGGTGGAACTCCTGCGTTGGGGTGCGACGACTTGAACGCGGGAGGCTCGAGGCCGATCTAACGGGCGCGATTCACCAACAACCTCGGAGGCTTGCGGCCATTGCCCCTGCACCTGCGACAACGCGGAAGGGCGCTGACCTTCAGCCTTCTGTCTTGTGGCGGAACCCTCCCCTGCGCGAGCTTCTGCAGCCCCTCTGCGCGCACCTGCTTCCGACGACTGCCAGACGGCGGCAGCCCCTGAAATGAGCCGGACTACTTCTTCTCGGGGTTCGCCGGCGCCGACGCGGTCTTCTTCTTGTCCATCACCTCGTCGACCAGGCCGTACTGCTTGGCCTCGACGCCGCTCATGAAGAAGTCGCGGTCGCAGTCCTTCTCGATGCGATCGTAGGTGTGGCCCGTAGCCTTCGAGAGAATGTCGTAGAGCGCCTTGCGGAGCCGGAGGATCTCGGCGACCTGAATCTCCATGTCCTTCGACTGGCCGCGCGCGCCGCCCAAGGGCTGGTGAATCATCACGCGCGCGTTCGGGAGCGCGAACCGCTTGCCCTTGGCGCCCGCCGCGAGCAGCACCGCGCCCATCGACGCCGCCTGCCCGATGCAGATCGTCGACACCTGAGGCTTCACGTGCTGCATGGTGTCGTAGATCGCGAGGCCGGCCGTCACCGAGCCGCCGGGCGAGTTGATGTAGATGCTGATGTCCTTGTCGGGATCTTCCGACTCGAGGAAGAGCAGCTGCGCGATGACGACGTTCGCCACGTCATCGTCGATCTCGGTGCCCAGCATGATGATCCGGTCCTTCAGCAGGCGGCTGTAGATGTCGTACGACCGCTCGCCTCGGTGGGTCTGCTCGACGACGTAGGGGACTGGCATGTAGGGCATGGTTTCCTCGGGTTCGGGTTCCGATGCGTCAGCTGAACGTGGCGTGCTGGCGAACGATCGCCATCGCCTTCTCCTCGATGATGCGGACCTTCAAGCTCTCCTTGGCGTCCTGCTCACTGTAACGGGCCTTCACCTGCGCCGCCGGAGCGCCGGTCTCCTTGGCGATCTCCTCGAACTTCGCCTCGAAGTCGGCGTCGGCCACCGACAGGCTCTCGACCTTGCCGATCGCCTCGAGGAGCAACGAGCCGCGCACCTCGACCTCGGCCTTGGGACGCATCTCACTGCGGAGCTTGCCCCAGTCGAGGTTGAGCATTCGGGGATCGACGCCGGAGCGCATCAGCGAGCCGAGCGCGCCGTCGAGCATGAAGTCGACGCCCCGCTCGATCATCGAGTTCGGGCAGTCGAAGGGGTTCTTTTCGATGAGCGCCTTGAGGAGATCCTCACGCGCGTCGGTCTCGGCCCGGCTCTTCGCGCCCCGCTCGAGATCGGTCTTCACCTTCGCCTCGAGGGCGGCCACGGTGTCGACGCCCTGGGTCTTCGCGAAGTCGTCGTTGAGCTCGGGCAGCTTGCGCTCCTTGAGCTCCTTGAGCGTCACCGTGAAGGACGCGGTCTGGCCCTTCACCTCGGCGACCCGGTAGTCGGCGGGGAACGCGTAGTCGAAGGTCTTCTGCTCGCCCAACTTCATTCCCTCGACCTGCAGGAGGTTGCCCTCGACGAGCTCGCCAGCGGAGACCTCCACGGTGACGTTGCGGCCGGTGTTGCCAGGGAACGGCGCGCCGCCCTTGGTGGCGTCGAAGTCGATCACCGCCATGTCGCCGGTCTTCGCCACGTCGCGTCCAGCCACCGCTTCGAGGGTCGAGCGCGACTCGCGCATGCGATCGAGCTGCTCCTTCACCTTCGCGGCGTCGATGGTGGCGTCGAACTTCTTGAGGCCGATGCCCTTGTACTCCTTGATGCCGAGCTCGGGCTTCACCTCGAAGCGCGCGGTGAACGCGTAGGCTGCGTTCGGAACCAGCTTGCCGCCCGAGTAGTGCGGCTCACCGACGGCCTTCACGTCGTGGCTCTTGATCGCGTCGATGGTGGCCTGCGCTTGGACTCGGCGCACCACGTCGGCCTCGACCTCGCTGGCGAACTTCTGCTCGAGGATGCGGCGCGGCACCTTCCCCGGACGAAAGCCGGGCAGCTTCACCTGCTGGGCCAGCTGGGCGTACGCCTGGGTGAGCTCCTTGTTGACGACCTGCGGGTCGACCTCGATCGACAGCCGCTTCTCGATGGACGACACCGACTCGACCTGAACCTTCATGGCTTCCTCGCAAGAGATGACGAAGCCTGCGCCTTTAGGGGACGCGTCGAGTGGGGTCAACGAAGAGGAAGCGAGGAGCATCGGGAGAGGCGGTGAGAATGAGCCTCGTCACCTCGATTCGCATCACCCGTTCGGTGCGTCGGTCACGGGACCGAACGAACACGAAGGCCTCGTTCGGCTCGTGGCGCCCCACTGGGATGTCACAGTGCGCGCCGGCGCGTCACGCAGCGGGTCCCGAGGGAGCGCGGTTGGCATGTCGGGTGCTGAGACGCCCCGCATGAACACTCTTCGCATCTTGCTGGCTGGGACGGCCGAGTCCGAATCGGCGCGCCGTCGGTTGCGCCGTCGACCTCGACGCAGTGACCGATTCGGCCAGCTCAGCTGAGAAAGGAAATCGTATGGGGAACTTCTCTTCGCTGTTTCGTCGCCCGGCGAACTTTCGGGCCGAGATCGAGGCGGTCGTGCGGGTCGCAGGCGACGAACGCGTGCTCGAGTGGATCGACGATCACCTCCTTCGGTTGGTGAACGACTTCTCGGGCGGATGCGACGATGTCGACCTCGAAAACGCGTTCCGACACTGGAAGGAGACCGGTGAGCTCTCGTCGGCCAAAGAGACCCTCGTGCCGCACCTTCGTTCGGGCGCCAAGTCGATGCCGATCTGGCAGGCCGCGCTGACCTTCTCGCACTTCAAGACGCCGGGCCGAGGGCAGCTGGCCGAGGGCCTGCAAGTCGTGCCGGTCTTCTGCGATGAGGGAGGGATCCACTTTGCGGGCGAGGAGTTCCTCGCTGCTCGTTCTCTCACCCTCGACCAAGTGTTCGACGGGCTCCAGCCGCTCACTCCTCGCTTCACCGCGCTCTCCGAGAAGGTGTTTCTCGTCTCTGAGCCAAGCTGGCTGCTGCTCAACCTCTCGAAAGTCGAGTTTCCCTCGATCACGGGCGAGCCGGTCGTGATCTTCCTCGACGGGGCCCGTGCGATCGTGACTGGCACCGAGAACGTCGACGACCCCGCGCTCTCGGAACTCCTCAAGGCGTCGGCGACCGAGCTCGTGCTCGGGCTGAGTTACGTCGTACGATCGGGCGCGCTGGCGCCTTGGATCCCACCGAGAAGCCGCCCCAGCGCTCGTTTGGCTTTTCTCATGGTTCGACGCGCCGGCCTCGCAACGGCCTACGAGCGCCAACACGAGGAGATGAAATCAATCGACGTGTTCGTTCCGCAGTACAAGCTCGAACGGAGGGAAGGGCTGCCCCTCCTGTCGATGGCGTCATGGACCAAAGGCGTGAGGGCGACGCTCCCAGCGGCCGACGTGATCATCCTTGGCCGAACGCTCATCGACCATCGCCCGGTGCGATTCGCGCAAGTGCTTCGGCACTTTGGCCACTACCTCTTGCCCCTCCTCGACTTCTGGCCCCCTCGCTGGCTCACCACGGGCTTTCCGACCGACGAAGAGCTCGCCAGGCTTGGTGAGGCCCCGAGCGATCCCCTCGCCTGCCCTACCTTCCCCGACGAGCCAGCCCTCGAGGTGCCCTCCGCGCACACGATCTCGAAGGCGACGTTCGCCAAGGAGTGCCTCGCCTTGCTCGAAGAACGCTTCGGCCTCCGAGGGGAGTACGACGCGGAGGGCTTCGCCGTGCGCTTCGAGATCGAGGCGCCGGGGCACCTCACCCTCGCACCGGGCACCAAGGCGTTCTCGCAGCTTGGCCTCAAGAAGCCGTACGACCGCTTCGCGATGCTGCCCGATGCCGAGCGACGCACTTCGATGCTCGACTACCTCGGCAAGATCGCTCAATCGCTCGGGCCAACGAAGACGGGGGAGAAGGCGAGCATCATGCCGCTGCTCCAGCGGGCGTCACTCGAGTGGCACACCCCGCTTCAGCACGCGATTCAGCACCCGGGGATGACGATCAGAATGCCCGAGGCGGCCACTCGGGCGTTCGCGCCGGGGCTCCGGCTCTCGTTCGTGATCGACGCACCGAACACGGTGCAGTTCCTTTCGCGTGCCCAAGGCCAGGCGCTCGCGGGCTCCGATGATGGGCTCTTCGAGCTGGCGATGGAGAACCTCCGACGATCGACGAGGGCCGCACTCCGCGAGGTCCGCCCGGGGCTCTTCGTTTCTCCGCTCGAGGACGAGTACGACGCGACCCGAGTCGCGCTTGCCTCGAACTTCTTCGGCTTGAAGCTCTCGGGGCGACCGGTGGCCTTCATTCCGACCCGAACGACCTTGATCGTCACCGGGAGTGAGGACGTCGCGAACCTGATCGAGTGCGAAGGCCTCGTCCGCGAAGCGCTCAAGGGTGAGGGACGACCGGTCACCAAACAGCCCCTGAGGCTCACGAGCGACGGCTGGGGGCCATGGGTGCCACCACGGTCGAGTCAGGCCCACGGCAAGCTCATGCAGCTCGCGCTCGAGGCCGCGGAAGACGAGCTCGTGAGCGCCGCCGAGCTCCTTCAGGCGCGGTGGCCCGAGGTGGGCGTGGCAGAGCTCGCGATGCGTGAAGGTGAGCTTCGTCCCGAAGTGCTGGTCGCGATCGACGAGAAGGGCTCGGTGCTCGTTCCCAAGTGCGACGTCGTGGTGCTCGATGGCGTCCAGCACGACTGGGCGTCGTTCAACGCCTCCCACCGCGCGAATCTGTCGCCCCTTCACGAGACCGGCGGGCACTGGTTCCGCTTCGAGCGGCGGTAGTCAGGGCCAGAAGCGTCGCGCCAGGCGCTCTCTTGCAGTCGATGATGAAGCCAGCGAGCCGCGAGTGGTGCATGAAAATGGGCAGGGCGGGACTCGAACCCGCACGCCTTTCGGCACGGGATTCTAAGCCCCGCGCGGCTACCAGTTACGCCACCTGCCCGGTGACCGAACCACCATACCAACGATGCCGCGCATAGCAGGTCCCTGACGCCTCACGATCGGCGCGCGAGGGCCAGTCGTTCTTCGAGCGCGGCAACCAGGGGGGGATCGGCGCTGGCCGAGCGGAGCGCGTTCAAGTGGGTCTGCGCTTCGTCGAAGTCGCGCCGGCCAATCGACACCGACACGAGCTGGACACGCGCTTCGAGAAACGCCGGATGCAGCTCGAGGCACGCAAGCAGATCCTCCCGCGCAGCATCGAACTGCCCCCGCCGGGTTCGCGCGTTCGCCCGATTGAACCGAAGCGCGACGACCTCCGCCGCGAGGGCGAAGGGAAGGCCCTCGGTCGCGACCCGCTCGGCCTCTTCATCTTGGCCGAGCTCGCCCAAGAGGCTGGTGAGGTCGAGACGAAGTCCCGCAGCGGTCGGATCGAACTCGAGGCCCCGACGAAGCAGCTCGACCGCCTGCTCCGGGAGCTCGGCTCGGAAGGCCTCCGCCGCACGCGCGGCTGCGGACGCCAGATGGGGAAACGTGTCGGGCCCCGGCGCAGGAGGTGTTCCTCGGTCGACTGCCTCTCGCCAGATCGCCTGCTCGCGCGGCCCGAGGGTGGACGTTTCGAGGAGCGTTCGGGCGTCGTCGACACGACCCAACCCGAGCAGCGCGCGAAGCCGATGCGCCAGACTCAGTGAATCACTCGGCAGTGCGCCCTGCGCCGCCTCGGCACACCGGAGCGACTCCGCCCACCGCTGGTGCCGTCCATGAATCGCCGCGAGGTTCGCCCAGGCACGTGGCTCGGCGGCCGGGCCTTCGGTCGCGCGCTGGTACGCCTCGACCGCTTCCCGTTCCTTGTGGAGCACGAAGGCGGTGGCGCCGCGCTGAAACCAACTCGCGCCCGATTGCGGGTTCTTCTCGCAGGCGATCGCGAGCAACCGCTCCGCGTCGGCCTCCCGCCCTCGCTGAAGCAGCAACCCAGTCGTCACGGTCTCCAGCTCCGCGGGGGTCAAGGCGCCGGCGAGGTCCGTGAGCTGCGTCCAATCGTTGACCGCGAGCGCTCGTCCGACCGCTTCGATTCGATCTGGCTCGGCTTTGCATGAGTCCTGTCGTTCGGTCTTTCCCCAGCGCGCGACGACGGCATCGACGCCCATCGCGGCAAGCTGCTCGGGCCAGGCGATCACCCCTTCGACCTCGGGGAGAAAGATGACCTCTTCGAGCTCGAGCAGCGCGTCGATCGCCGCCGCACTCTTCTCTGGAACGAGTCCACCCACCACGGTGGACGCGCGACGCGAGACCACGTCTTCGAACCGAAGCTCGGCCCCAACGAGCACGCGAAGCTCCGCGCCGTCGTTCCAGCTCGCGATCAGCGCGTTCGGCCGCTCAGTGACGGCGCCCA
Source organism: Myxococcota bacterium (assembly GCA_052034585.1). Taxonomy (GTDB): domain Bacteria; phylum Myxococcota; class Myxococcia; order Myxococcales; family Myxococcaceae; genus Xiheimicrobium. The sequence continues at coordinate 67,839 of JBPOIJ010000050.1, read as the reverse complement.
ACCGGAGAAAGCCGCGATCGAGCCGCTTTGGCATCCGCTCCCCCATCGCCTTCGCCGCGGGCCACGATGAGTGCGGCCGATCTCCGGGCGCCGTCGGGGCGAGCACGAAGACGGACTTGGCCGGCACTCCGAGCCGCGCCGCCACCACCGAGGTCGGGAGCAAACCTCCACCCGGCCCATTGCAGGCGACGATCGCCTCGACACGAACGCCGGGCTTGCCCTCGAGGCTCGTCAACCAGTCGAGGCTCGGCTCACTCGTCGGGAGAAGAACGAGCACTGCACGATCGCCCTGGGTTCGAAGCACGACGGCCGCGGGAGGAAGGACCCACACGGCGTCTCCGACGATCGGCTCGAGCGGTGGGTTCGCCGGCCCGATGGGCGCACGCTCCTTCGGAACAGGGAGCTCGAGCGAACGCTTGCCGGCCTCGGCGATCAACACCTCCCGCGCGTGCTCGGTGAGCTCGCTGCGCTGCCCCCAGAGCTCGAGGAGCCGCTCGTTCGTCGCCGAGCCGTAGTCGACCCGAACGGGCTCCGAGCCGAACACCTTCTTGAAGAAGCTCCCCAGGCCCACCGAAATACCTCACCCGCTGCGAGGCTCGAACGTGCCGGAAAAAAAGAAAGGCCGGCGCTCTTTCGAGAACCGGCCTTCAGGAGTGAGAGCGGAAGGAATCGAACCTTCAACCTATGGATTAAGAGTCCATTGCTCTGCCAATTGAGCTACGCTCCCCTGCATTCGGCGCGCGGCAGATACGCACTTCGACGCGCGCTGTCAATCATGTTCCAGCGGTCGCAGGGGTGTCCTTCGGGACGTCGAGGGGCACCAGCTGAACCTCCGGAGCTGGCCGGGTGAGCAACCAGACCCCCACCGCGAACAGCCCCACCACGATGTACTGCGCCGGGGTGAGACCCGCGTAGCGACGATCGACGAACGACATGTCTGACGCTCGCAGGAAGTCCAAGAGGAACCGCGCCGACGAGTAGCCCACCGCCAGAATGCCCATCAGCCGGCCCTGGCGAGGCTTCGAGCGCGCGACCCAATACAAGACGCCGGTGAGCGCGAGGAGCACGAACACGTCGTAGAGGCCAAGATCGTGCCGCGGCCCTCCCGGGTACTGCACCGCGAGGAAGAAGTCCGTCTTGAGCCCGGGGTGATCGTGCACGAAGAAGCACCCCACCCGCGCGATCGCCCAGCCGGGCGCCGTCCCCAAGGCCAGCGCGTCGAGGTAGGGGTTCAGGGGGATCTTCTCGCGCCGGAAGAAGACGAAGATGCCGATGAGCGCACCGAGCACGCCGCCCATCGACGAGAGCCCCTCCCAGAAGCGAAGGAAGAGCCAGGGATCGTCCTTGGTGAGCAACTCAGGGTGGTAGCCGAAGATGTGGAGGAAGTGCCCGCCGTAGAGGCCGAACATCACCGCCCAGGTCACCACTCCACGGAGCGGATCGTCGTCTCCAGGCCCGTACTTCCGCGCCGCCCGCGCAGCCAGGAGCGCTCCGACCCCCACGCCTACCGTCGAGAACACGCCGAAGATGTCGATCTTCTGCCCGAACGGGAGCTGCAGGGCCGGAAGCTCGATGTAGGGCAGCATGCGGTCGCTCCTTTAACCCGCCGTCGAACCCCGCGCCCTCTCTCGAATTCCCCGTCGTTGAAATAGTCAGCTTGACTCTATTGTTGCCGTCGTTAGAGTCATATCGACTCTTCAAGGAGGCGGAAACGTGATCCGGTACATGAAGGCGGCGCCGACGACGTGGGTGATGCAGTTCAAGGGGAGCCGGCTCAAGCGCGAAGGCGCGGGCCTGTCGTTCTTCTATTGGGAGCCGACGACGACGTTGGTGCAGGTGCCGATGGCGAGCGTCGACGTGCCCTTCGCCTTCACCGAAGTGACGGCGGACTTCCAGCAGGTGACGGTGCAGGGGCAGCTCACCTTCCGAGTCGCCGAACCGAAGAAGCTCGCGGCGCTGATGGACTACTCGGTGACGCCGGCGGGAGCGTTTCGCAGCGAAGATCCCCAGAAGCTGACCGAGCGCCTCGTCTACGCCGCGCAGATCCTCACTCGCACCTCGCTCCAGCAATGGACACTGAAGGACGGGCTGACCCGCTCTGAGCCGCTCGAGAAGGCCGTGCTCGCGGGGCTGCGGACGACCGACGCCGTGCAGATGCTGGGGGTCGAGGTGCTGCAGGTCGCGGTGCTCTCGGTGCGGGCCACTCCGGAGATGGCGCGCGCGTTGGAAGCCGAGGCCCGCGAGGCGCTCCAGCGGCAGAGCGACGAGGCGATCTACGAGCGGCGCACCGCGGCCGTCGAGCAGGAGCGCCGGGTGAAGCAGAGCGAGCTCGAGACCGAGATCATGGTCGAGCAGAAGCGACGCCACATTCGTGAGACGAAGATGGCCGCCGACATCGCGATGGAGAAGGAGCGCGAGAAGCTGCTCGAGCAGAAGGCCGCCAACGAGCGCACCCTCGCCGATGCCCAGGCGTACACGCTCGAGAAGACGCTCGGGCCCATTCGCGAGCTCGACTGGAAGACGCTGCAGGCGCTCTCGCAGACCCGCATGGATCCCGCCTCGCTGATCGCGATCGCCTTCCGCGAGCTCGCCGAGAACGCGCAGAAGATCGGAGAGCTCAACATGAGCCCCGACCTCCTCAAGTCGCTCATGCAGCCCGCGCTGCCGCAGGGAAAGTGAGGGCGCCATGGGGACCGACAAGCTGGTGCTGGTGACGCGCAAGACGCGCCTCCAGGGGCTCATCGAGCGGTTCAACACCATCGCCCAGGCGAAGTTCTACCTGGAGCACGCCGGCCTCGACTTCACCGACTACGCGGTGGAGGACGAGACCTACCGCCGCGCGATCGACACCCTGGAGGATCAGCTCGAGCTCGGCCTCCCGGTGCAGCGGCTCGAGCGGGCGCTCCTCTCGACGTACCAGTTCGGCCCGGGCGATCTCGTGATCGCCGCGGGCCAAGACGGCTTGGTGGCGAACACCGCGAAGTACGTCGGCGCCCAGCCGCTCATCGGCGTGAACCCGGACCCGGCGCGGTTCGACGGCAAGCTGTTGCCCTTCGGTGTCGGGCAGGCGCGCGCGGTGGCGACTCGGGTGATCGAAGGGAAGATGCCGATCGCCGAGGTCACCCTCGCCCGAGCGCAGACGAGCGATGGCCAGGTGCTCCTGGGCTTCAACGATCTCTTCATCGGAGAGACCTCGCACCAGTCGGCGCACTACCGGCTCTCGGTCTCCGGCGAGGATCCGAAGAAGACGCTCTTGTCGAAGGTGAAGCAGCCGGCTCCCGCCAGGACCGGCTCGGAGCGCCAGTCCTCGAGCGGCGTGATCGTCTCCACCGGCGCGGGCTCGACGGGCTGGCTCTCCTCGGTGCGCACGATGGCCGACCGGGTCGGCACCTTCTTCGGCGGCCGGCCGATCGCGCCCTTGGCGATGGAGTGGAATGACCCGCGCCTCTTCTTCGTCGTGCGGGAGCCCTTCCTCTCCAAGCACTCGCAGGCGACGACGGTGGTGGGCTGGCTCGACGCCTCCAAGGAGCTGCGAATCGAGTCGTTGATGCCGCAGTCGGGCACGATCTTCTCCGACGGCATGGAGGCCGACCGGCTCGTCTTCACCTCGGGCATGACGGTGCGCATCGGGCCGGCGCCGCAGCGGGCGAGGCTGGTGGTGTCGGCGCCGCAGAAGCCTGCGCACGTGCCTGGTGGCGTCGATCCACACACGGGGCGAGTCATTCCCCTGCGCTTCGTGCCCACCGCTTGAGTGCCGCGCGGCCGCCTGCTTGTGTGTCGGCCGATGGCCCGGTTCCTCCTCGTGGTGGTGTCCCTGCTCCTCGGCGCTGCGTGCGGCGTGAAGGGTGCCTGCACTTCGACCAACTGCAACGGCTGCTGCACGAGAGCTGGGGCCTGCGAAGCGGGGACGGCACCGACCGCCTGCGGGAAGAACGCCTCGACGTGCAACACATGTGCGTCGGGACAGGTCTGTGCAGCCGGCGCGTGCGCCGCACCTGGGGCCGGTGGGGGCTCGGCCACTGGCGGCGGTGGCGGTACGGGCGGCGGCGACGCGGGAGGCACGGCAGGCACGAGCGGCGGCACCTCGGGCACTGGCGGCGGCGCGGTCGATCCCTGCCCCGAAGACGCGAAGCTCGTCTACGTCGTCGACAGCGACGGCACCTTCTCGAGCTTCAACCCGCGCATGGCGAGCACCCCGCAGGCCTTCAGCGACAAGGGCCGCCTCGCCTGCCCCGCCTCGGGTGGCGCGCAGCCGTTCTCGATGTCGGTCGATCGCGACGCGAAGGCGTGGGTCGTCTACGGCAACGGAGAGCTCTTCCGCGTCGACGTGAACACCCTCGCTTGCAGCCGCATCGCGGTGATGAGCCCCACCAACGCGAAGGTGTACGGCATGGGCTTCGTCACCGACGTCGCGGGCGGCACCACCGACACGCTCTACGTCGCGGGCAACGCGGTGAACTCGAGCTTCACCACGAGCCAGTTCGGCACCCTCGCCACCACCCCGCCCTACGCCGTCACGCTCCGCGCGCAGCTCACCGGAGCCCCCGAGTTGACCGGCACTGGCGACGCCCACCTCTGGGCCTTCTTCCCCAACGTCGACCCACCGGTGGTGAACGAGTTGAGCAAGAGCAACGGCATGGCCATCCGCTCCTTCCAGGCGCCGACCCTCATGGGCACCCCGCACGCCTGGGCGTTCGCGTTCTGGGGCGGCGACTTCTGGATCTTCCTCCAGAAGGACAACGAGCCGTCGACCAGCGTCTACCGAATGAACGGAATGACGGGCGCGGTGACGACGCCCATCCCCAACAGCGGCCGACGGATCGTGGGGGCCGGCGTCTCGACCTGCGCGCCGATCATGATCCAGTAGCGCTTGTCATGTTGACGGCCCCCACCGCGTCCGGTAACTGCGCTCGCGCTTTTGGCGGTGGTAGCTCAATTGGTAGAGCACAGGATTGTGACTCCTGGGGTTGCCGGTTCAATCCCGGTCCATCGCCCTGACGTAGCAGTGCAGCACCGGCGCCTATAGCTCAGCTGGATAGAGCATCGGCCTTCGAAGCCGAGGGTCGGGGGTTCGAATCCCTCTGGGCGCGCAACCGATGCCGATGCCTTCACCCGAACAGGAATGGCTCGCCACGGTCTACCGGCCGAACGAGAAGCAGCTCACGGTGCGCGCGGTGATCCTCGGGATGATCATCGGCGCAGTGATGTGCCTGTCGAACCTGTACGTCGTGCTCAAGACGGGCTGGAGCATCGGCGTCACCGTGGTGGCCTGCATCATCGCGTGGGCGCTGGTGTCGGGCGGCAAGGCGCTCAAGGCGACCGGCGGCTTGGGCCAGCTCGAGAACCAGGCGATGGGCGACGTGGCCTCGGCGGCTGGCTACATGACGGGCGGCGGCAACATGGCGGCGCTCCCCGCGCTGGTGATGCTCACCGGGCAGCGGCCGGAGGCCTGGGTGCTCGTGCTCTGGTTCGCCGGCATCGCCACCTTGGGCGTCTTCGCAGCGATCCCGATCAAGCGGCAGCTCATCAATCAAGAGGCGCTCCCCTTTCCCACCGGCACCGCCACCGCCGAGACGATTCGCGCGCTCCACGCCGAGGGTGAGTCGGGGCGCCAGCAGGCGAAGTGGTTGGGGTTGAGTGGCATCGCCGGGGCGCTGATCGCCTGGGTGCGTGACGCCACCGTCTCGTGGATGCCGTTTCGGCTCCCCGCCACCTTCAGCGCGCCGGTCACCCTGCGGGGCAAGCCGCTCTCGGAGTGGACGCTCGCGCTCGAGGGATCGCTGCTGATGGTCGGGGCCGGCGCGTTGATGTCGTTTCGCACCGGCTGGTCGCTCTTCCTCGGCGCGGGGCTGACCTTCGGGGTGATCGCGCCCGAGCTGTACTCCGCGGGCATTCTCAAGGAGGTCGGCTACAAGCCCATCGCCGGCTGGGCGGTGTGGCTGGGCGCGGCGATCCTCGTCTCCTCGGGGCTCACCTCCTTCGCGTTCCAGTGGAAGAGCGTGGTGAAGAGCCTGCGCGAGCTCGCGACGCTGCTGCGGAAGAAGAAGCACGGCGAGGCCGACCCGCTCGAGGGCATCGAGCCGCCGGCGTCGTGGTTCCCGATCGGGTTCTTGATCGTCGGGCCGCCGGTGGTGTTCCTCGGTTGGTACGCGTTCGACATTCCCCTCTGGGCGGGTGCGATCGCGCTGCCGCTCTCGGTGCTGATGGGGGTGATCGCGGCGCGGGTGACTGGAGAGACCGACGTCACGCCCACCAAGGCGCTCGGGCCGGTGACGCAGCTCATCTACGCGGCGCTCCTGCCGAAGGCGCTCACCCCGAACATCATGAGCGCGAACATCACGGGCGGGGTGGGCCTGCACGCAGCGGATCTGCTGACCGATCTGAAGAGCGGCTACCTCGTCGGCGCGCGGCCTCGGCAGCAGGTGATCGCCCAGTTCTTCGGGGTGATCGCGGGCTCGCTCGCGGTGGTGCCAGCGTTCATGATCCTCGTGCCCACGCCCGACGTGCTCGGCTCGAAGGAGTTCCCTGCGCCCGGCGCGCTCGTCTGGGCGAACGTGTCGAAGATGCTGGTGACCGGCCTCGACGCGTTGCACCCGACGGCGCGATGGGCTGCCGCGATCGGCTTCGTCCTCGGCACGGTGCTGGCGATCCTCGAGGCGAAGCTGCCGAAGAAGGCCAAGGCCTGGGTGCCCTCTCCGTCTGGCCTCGGCATCGGCATCGTCATTCCGGCGTACAACTCGATCATGATGTTCGTCGGCGCGGCGATCGCCGAGTGGTACCGCGAACGCAAGGGCGACAAGGCGGCCAGCGAGAAGACGGTGCCGATCGCGTCGGGGTTCATCGCCGGCGAGTCGATCCTGGGGATCGTGATCAAGATGCTCGTCGCGTTTGGCGTCATGCCGAAGGGCTAGACCCAGGCTCGACCGACCCGCGCGAGCGGAGATCGACGACGCCGAGCTTCTTCGCCGAGCACGTCGTCGTGCGGGCAGAAGGCGTCGACCTTGAGTGTCGAGTCGCTCGAAACGATCACCTCAGCGCTCGCCCCAGTGCAGCTTCGTTCGCAAGACGCCGTAGTAGTCGATCTTCGGGTTGCGAATGATCTGCACCCTGGTCGCCGACTTCGTCACCTCGAGCTGATCGCCCTGCCTCAGCGCGAGGCCGGTCTGCCCGTCGATCGTGAGGAAGACGTCGGTGAGCTCGCGGGTCAGCTTGACGATCAGCGGCCGATCGGCGGGCACCACGACTGGGCGCTGGGTGAGCGCGTGCGGACAGATCGGAGTGACGATCATGCAGTCGATCGACGGGTGAACGATCGGGCCGCCCGCCGAGAGCGAATACGCCGTCGAGCCCGTCGGCGTCGCGAAGATCACCCCGTCGGACTTGAAGGTCGCGACGTAGTCCCCATCGATCCACGTCTCGTAGTCGGTGATGCGGGCGAGCGCCGACTTCGCGATCACCACGTCATTGAGCACCTCGTCTTCGAGCAGCACCTCGCCGTTCCGAACGAGCCTGCAGGCGAGCTTGATGCGCGAGTCGACCTCGGCGGTGCCTTCGAAGACGGTCTTCAGCACCGCGAGCGCGTCGGCCACGGGGATCTCGGTCATGAAGCCGAGCGACCCCAGGTTCACCGCGAGGATCGGCATCGTGCAGCCGCGCAGCACTCGCGCCGCGTGAATGAGCGTGCCGTCGCCTCCGAGCACGATCGCCATGCTCGCCTCACGTAGCTGCGCGTCGCCGACCGATGGCCAGCCGACACGATCACCGAGGTGCTTCTCGACGCGAAACTCCACGGTGGGGTGAGCGGCCTTGAACTGCCGCGCGAGCTCGGCGGCCTCCGGCTTGGCGGGGTTGGAGATGATCGCGATCGTCTTCACGCGGTGACCTCGATGCCCACGCGCCGCGCGAGCTCGGGGCGCCGCAGCTTCCAGATCACGCCGTCGAGCCAGTAGTGCGACAAGGTGAGCGTGATCCAGACGACCGCGCCCCAGGTGTAGAAGTTCCACCCCGAGTCGCGGGTGACGAGCGAGAGCCCGTAGATCACGCCGTAGACGCTCCCCGCCAACGCGCCCAGGAACGCCATGTAGAGCACGCCGCGCTTCCAGCCGGGCTGCGAGAGCCACGAGATGATCTTCGCGTCGGGGTCGACGCCGGCCCGCCAGGTGTTGCGGTGGTAGAAGCGCACCATTCCCAGGTACTGAAAGCCGTGCCAGCAGGCCGCCGCCGCGAACGCCGAGGTGTCGTCGGTGGTGATCATCTGGAACGGCACGAAGAAGCCGAGGAACGCGCAGAAGAGGAACGCCGCGCGAACCCAGGCGGCCTTCGCCCACGGCGCGTCGCGAGTCTGCACCCGATCGACCAGGTACACGCCGAGGAGCGTCACCACGACGGCGAGCAGAGCGAACACCACGTCTCGCGAAGGCAGCAGGTAGAAGATCTCGGTGCCGAAGAGCACCCGCGGCCCGGTGTGGATCCGGTACAGCACGCACCAGAGGACGAAGAGGAGCAGCAGGGGCTTCTCGAGCATCATCGCCAGCGACGACTCGGGCTCGGCCGACTTGCGTTGGTAGATGCGCAAGATGCCCCAGTTCTGCGCGACGAAGTGCCAGGTCGCCCAGTAGAGGATCACCGAGTTGAGGAGGCGTGAGCCGAGCCCGCCGACCTCGTGCGGGGGCACCGGCGTGAAGCCGAGCCCGTCGTGAACGAGCGCGATGAACTCGCCCCCGCGCCAGGTGGTGAGGGCGACGAAGGCGAAGATGATGCCGGGCATGAAGAGCAGCGCGCCCGGCCGTTCCTTCACCTCGCGGCGATCGAAATAGACGCGGCTCCAGGTCGCGACGAGGTGCGGCCCGTTCGACACCACCGCCACCGTCGCCAGCACGTAGAACGGCTCGACGTGGAAGATCGACGTCGCCGCCCAGGCGATCAGCACCACCGCCGCCGAGAGGAAGAAGAAGAGAAAGTCCTGCACCGGCGAGATGATCGAGAGGCGCGGCGCAGCAGGGGCAGCGACGGACATGAGCGCTCCGTAGCAGATGCCGGGGCGGGTCGTCATGAGCGGCCCGACCCGAGTCCAGCTGGGTTTGTTAGGGTGCCGCGCTCTCGGGAACTCCATGCAAGCCCCTCGTCTCGTCCTCCTCCGCCCGCGCAACGCCGACAACCTCGGCGCGATCGCCCGGGTGATGAAGAACTTCGGTGTCTCCGATTGGGTCGTCGTCTCACCGAACCCCAAGCTGCTCGAGGTGCCGGGGCTCAACCGGCTGGCGGTGAAGTCGGGCGATCTCCTGGAGTCGGTGCGGAGAGTCGACACGTTCGAGGAGGCGATCGCCGATTGCGCCTGGGTCGTCGGCACCACCATGCGGCTCGTGGAGGGTCGGCGACGAATGACGCCGCGCGATCTCGCGACCGAGGCCGCGACGAGGAACGACGAACGGTGGGCGCTCGTCTTCGGAGACGAACGAAACGGGCTCGGCCAAGACGACGTTCGCCAGTGTCACGCGCTGTCGTTCATTCCCTCGTCCGAGGAGCAGCCGTCGCTCAACCTCGCCCAGGCCGTCGGGGTCTACGCCTACGAGCTGGCGATGACGAGGCGGCCTGCCACTGCGCCACCGTCTCCAGCGTTCGCCGATGACGCGATGGTGCGGGTGCTCCGCGGGTCGCTCGAAGAGACCCTCACGGCGGCGAAGTTCCTCTGGCACGACGATCGGCACGCGGTCGACGATCTCGTGACGACGCTCCAGCGCGCTCGGCTCACCAAGCGGGAGGCGGGCCTGTGGATCGCGGCGCTCAAGGTGATCGGCAAGCGGCTCCCCTCTTCTGCGGAGTGAGCTTTGCGGGCATGATCGGTCGCCGTGGTGCTTCGCGGACGTGTCAGGTGGGTGGCGATCGTCTCGGTGGTCTCGGCCTCCTTCGCGTGCCCCGCGACGCCAGGGCCTGATGGTGGCTCGGCTGGTGGAACGACGACCGGTGGCGGTGAAGCCGGTGGAGGCACCGCCGCGACGGGCCGCTGCGACCTCGACGATCTCGACGTCTTCGTTCACGGCACCGGCGGGCATGCGCGGGTCAGACGCATCGAGTCGACCGCGGAGTTGATCGGCGGGCCCAACGCGCACGGCCGCGTCGGCGACTACCTCTTCGAGAACGAGAAGATCCGGCTGATCGTCCAGGGCGATGGGCGCGTCTTCGGACCGCAACCGTATGGAGGCACGATCCTCGACGCCGATCTCGTCCACCCGGGCCCCGGCCGCGATCACTTCGGCGAGCTGGGGCTGCTCTACAACTTCGGCCGAACGCTCCAGCCTGAGCGCTTCGAGATCCTCCGTGACGGCTCCGACGGACGCGCGGCGGTGCTCGCGGTGACGGGACCGGATCAGGCCAACGACTACCTGTCGATTCGAAGCCAGCTGGTGAGCTCGCTCGGCCGGGTGCCGATCGCCGACCCGTACGCCGCGGTGCCGCTGACGATCACCAACTACTTCGTGCTCAACCCGAACGAACAGCGGCTCACCTTCGTCACCAACCTCTGCAACACGAGCATGACCCAGACGCTCGAGCTCGCGGTGGGCGATCTCACCGACCCCGGCTCGGTGCTCGAGTTCTTCAACCCACGCGCGTGCACCGGAGGCTTCGGCTTCGGAGGGCTCTGCTTCGCCCTCGATCGAATGAACTGGTACGGCTACCAGGGTGACGGCGTCGCCTACGGCTACGCGCCGTACAAGGTGGGGAGACCCACTCAGCCAGAAGGTCAGAACGCGACGCTGTCGGTCGCAGGGATCACCGGCTCGATCGTCGGCGCCGATGGGCTCAACGGGCTCTTCTCGTGGCTCCAGCCCTCGACCGATCCGCGGGCCGGCGAGCTCAGGCTCCCACCGCGGGCCTATGGAGCGTTCGCCCGCGACTTCTGGGTGGGCGCCAACCTCGGAGAGATCGGCAGCCTGATCGAGCAGAGCCGCGCCTCGCCGACGACGCGCATCGGCACCATCGCAGGGCTCGTGCGCTCCTCGGGCCAGCCGCTCGCCAACGCACGGGTCGCCCTGAACACTGGCACCACCCGCGCGATCCTCTTCACGGGTGCAGATGGACGCTTCACGGGAGTGGTCCCGATCGGCGGCTACGACGTGAGCGCCTGGGCGCCGGGGCGGCTCCCCTCGCCGATCAAGCGCGTCACCGTCAGCGCCGATCAGACGATCACCGCCGATCTCGATCTCGTCGCGCCGCAGCGGCTGACCGTGAACGTCCGCGAAGCGAACGGAGGGCCGCTCCCCGCGAAGGTCACCGTGTTGTGCACTGGAGGTCCGTGTCCGGCTCCGCAACGGCACCTGGTGCTCTTCGGAGACACCCCGAAGGACCCGATGCCCGACTCGGTGCGAGAGACGGCCTACGTGCCCGCCTCGGGGACGCTCACCATCGAACTGCCGCCGGCGCAGTACGACGTCGTGGTGAGTCGCGGGCCTGAATACTCGATTCACCCGCTCGCCTTTCCGACGACGCCTGGCGTCGCGGTCGATCTTCGCACCCAGCCCGCGACCATCGACGCCGTGCTCGCGCGGGTGATCGACACCACGAATTGGATGAGCGGAGACTTCCACGTCCACGCGGTGAACAGCCCCGACAGCATCATCGACAACCCGGTTCGCGCGCTCTCGTTCGCAGCCGAAGGCGTCGACGTGCTGGTGAGCACCGATCACGACGTGGTGACCGACTTCGCGCCGGTCATTCAGGCGCTGGGCCTCACACCCTTCCTCGCTTCGGTGACGGGAGAAGAGGTGAGCCCGATGGAGTTCGGCCACTACAACCTCTTCCCCTTCCCTCGCGACGCGAACGATCCGATCACCGGCGGCGCGATCGACTGGGCAGGGGCGAGCGGACCGACCCTGAGCGCGAAGGAGCTCTTCGCCGAGGCCCGCCGCAAGGGCATTCGCACCGTGCAGTTCAACCACGCGCGCGGAGCCCAGGGCGGCTTCACCACGCTCCAAGTCGACACCGACACGCTGGCGACCCACGTCGATCCGCTCTCGCTCCGAATGGCGCCGCAGCCCGGAGCGACCGCCACCGACTCGAAGCTGCTCTCGACCGACTTCGACGCCTTCGAGGTGATGAACAACTCGGAGGACTACTACGATCCGACCGGCTCACTCGCGCACGCGAAGTTCAACGACTGGTTCGTGCTGCTCTCGCGCGGCTTCCGGGTCGCGGGCACCGGCGTCTCCGACACCCACTACGGCAAGCTGGGGCCCGGCTGGCGCACCTGGGTGAAGGTCGACGCCGATTCGCCGCCGGCCCTCGACGCCAACACGCTCTCCCAGCGGCTCAACGCGCAGCAGGCGACGGTTGGAAACGGGCCCTTCATGCTCGCGCGTGGCTATCGGGTCGACGGAGCTGGAGCGATGACGACGATGCCGGTCGCGATCGGCGGGGTGGTTCCGCAAGGCCCTGGCGACGTGGTGGTGGAGCTCGACATCCAAGTGTCGGCCCACTTCGATCTCACCCGCGCCGAGCTCTTCACCCACCGCGCCTCCGACGACACCGCGTGCCCGCTCGATCCACAGAGCCCCAAGGTGAACACGACCCGCGTCGGCTGCGAGGGCCGGTCGCAGACGAACTGGCCCGCGCCGATCGCGAGCGCGGCGATCACGCTGCAGGCCGGCGATCTCGAGGTCGCCGCGCGCGAGGGTGGCGTCGACTACCGGCGATATCGAAAGCGGGTGCAGCTCCGAGTGCCGCGGCCGACCGAAGACACCTGGCTGGTCGCGATGGTGTTCGGCTCGAAGAACCTGGCGCCGCTCGCGTACAACCCGCCCGGCCAGATGGGTGGAGACACCCCAGCGTTCCCCTTCGCCTTCACCAACCCGATCTACGTCGACGCCGATGGCAACGGGTTCGACAAGCCGCCCTTCAACGCGACGCGGCCGAAGGTCGCGGTCGAGCCGCCTCCGAAGATCACTCCCACGCCGGTGACGTCACCCGAGCAGATCCCCGCGCGCTGGCACCGCGCCTTCGATCACTGAGCGAGCGCGGGCGCAGTGCCGCTCGCCGGGGCAGACGCCGGCGCGCCCCACGTCCTGCGCAGGGCCCAGACGAGCGAGACCATCAACGACAGACCGACCAACTGGTGGGCGACGCCGAGCCAGAGCAGCTCACCAGGGACGACGGAGCGAATGACCGTGAGCACGCCGAGCGTCGTCTGGGCGATCACGAGTCCAAGCACGACGGGCGCGCTCCGACCGACGAGGCGCCTCGCCTTCCACCACCACCAGCCGAGGGCGATCACCAGCAGGTACGCGAGCGTTCGGTGGACGAAGTGGACCGCGAGCGCGTCGTTCCACCACCACTCACCAGAGCCGAAGATCGCCGAGGGAACCCACTGCCCGTTGATCGTCGGCCAGGTCGGCGCCACCAACGCGGCCTTGAGCCCGGCCATGAACGCGCCCCAGGTGAGCTGCACCGAGACCAGGCCGATCACGCTCAGCGTCTCTTTCGCCATCGGCCGACCCGGCGCTCCTTCGACTCCGAGGAAGGTCCCTGCGAGCCACACCAGCGCCACGAGGAGACAGACCGCGAGCATGAAGTGCGCCGCGAGCCGCAGATGGCTCACGTAGACGAGATCCTGGAGGCCGCTCGCCACCATCACCCAGCCCATCAGGCCCTGCGCACCACCGAGCGCGAGCAACGCGAGGAGCTTTCGCTGGTGGCCGGCGAGCTGTCGGCGTCGCCAGAAGACGATGAGGGGCACCACGAAGAGGAAGCCGAGCAGTCGGCCCCAGAGGCGATGGAACCATTCCCAGAAGTAGATGAACTTGAACTCGTCGATCGTCAGGTGCGACTTGAGCCGCTGGAACTGGGGGATCTGCTGGTACTTGAGGAAGGCCTCGCTCCACGCCTCGTCGCTCGTCGGCGGAACCACCCCGAGGATCGGCTTCCACTCGGTGATCGAGAGCCCCGAGTCGGTCAGCCGGGTGATCCCTCCCAGCATCACCTGCACCATCACCGCGCCAGCGACGATCAAGAGCCACACCCCCACCGCGCGCGTCGGAGGGCTCACCGGTCTCGCCTCACTGGGGCTCATGCTCAGCCGCCTTTAACGAGATTCGCGGCCGATCACGAGCCGATCACTCGAGCGCGAGGAGCTCCAACGCCTCGGCGATCGAGCGCGCCTCGCCCGACAGGCAGCGCGCGAAGCCGTCGTCGAAGCGAGGAGGAAGGGGAACGGGGCTCCGTGCGCTCGGTGGCTCGACGGGCCCAGCGAGGACTTCCTTCGCCAGCGCCATGAGCCCAGCGCTCCGATCGCGCTCCTCGTCCCAGTACCACCGGCCGCTCAGCATCACGAAGGCGAGCAAGGCGAGGGACTGGGCCTCTCCGACCCCGGAGGGTGGGCTCCCGCGCAGGCGCTCCAGGGTCATGCCCTCGTGACGCATCGTCCACCCAGAGAGCGTCGAGGTGGCCGAGCCGCGAAGAAACCACTGCTCGAGCCCCACGTCCCAGAAGCGCGCGGTGTCACCGCCGAGCATCGCGTGCCGCGGGTTCAACCCGAGCAAGAGGCCATGTTCGGCCGCTGCATCGCTCGCCACGACGGCCGCCTCGGCGAAGCTCCGGACCTCGCGCGCCGTGAAGCGCTGGCCTCGCTCGATCGCGCCATGGAGCGACTCACCAGCGGCGACCTCCATCGCGTACCAGGGCGTGGGCTCGGGCCCTTCGATGATGCCGAAGTCGATCACCGGAACGACGTTGCCGCCTCGCGCGCCTCCGCTCAGCCGGCGAACGATCGACACGAAGTCGTCCAAGATCGCTCCGGTGAAGCGAAACGGGAGCGCGAAGCACTTCACGACGGCCGAACGCTCGCCCCGAGTGACGAGGAGCGCTTCGTGGCTGAAGGAGCAGCGTGGGTGTTCGGGCTCGAGGCTTCGAACGACCCGGTAGTCACCGATCAGGCGGTCCGTCATTCGGCGGTCCGTCGGCAGGGCCTGTTCGCGCACAGCTTCGTGAGCAGCTTCTCGATCTCGGGCGCGTCCTTCTCGAACCGCTCGTATGGGGTGATGTCGAACGGCGCCGGAACGATCCACGGAGCGTGTCGCTGGTCGAGCTCGAGCACGTGGGCCTTCAACGCGAGCTGAGCGGTCGTCACGTCTGGAGGAGTGGGCAGCACGGAGAGGGCGAGCGCGCCGTCGCCTTGCTCGAGCGCGACCTCTGCGAACGCAACCGCAGCCTCGCGATCGTCCGGAGCGAGCGAGCGCCACAGCCCTGCTCCCGCGCGTCTCAGCGGCGCGTCCTTTCCGGTGGACCAGGCGACCGAGCGGTAGATCTCTTTCGCCCTCGCCGCGTCGAGTGGTGTCTCGGCGAGCCGTCGCTCCAGCGCGAGGCCCTGCGCCTCGAGCCGCCCGAAGCGCGCGTCGGGGATCTCGGCCTTCGCCCGCGCCCAGAAGGCCACCGGCGCCTCGTACTCGAGCCGGTTGTGATCGTCGGAGTTCGTCGGCCCGTCGCCAGCGAACGAGCGCACCTGCGCCGCCGTCATCATCTGCCGCGCCAGCACCCCGTCCACCCCTGCGACGTCGATGCGCACGAGATCGTCGAGGACCTCCTTCTTGGCCAGGCGGGCCGCCAGCTCGTCGAAGCTCGCGAGGCCGGGCGTGCGCGAGGCGAGGAGCAGCAAGTCACCCTCCCCGCCCTGCCACACCGTCACCTCGGGAAACCGCTTCTGGAGCGTTCGCATCACCAGCTTCACCAACTCGGTGTCCATCTCGTAGGTGTGGATCCACTGCACGAGCACGCCCTTCGGCGCGAGGCGTCGATCGACCACCGCGAAGAACTCCTCGGTGAAGAGCGAGGAGATGCCCGACACCCACGGGTTCGACGGCTCGCTGACGATGAGATCGTACTGTTCCCGAGAGAGCGACAACGAGGTGCGCGCGTCGTCGATGGTGACCCGCACCCGGGGATCTTCGAGCGCGCCGTGGTTCGCGTCGGCGAAGAGCCGGGCCGCCTCGAGCACGCCTGGGCTGATCTCGACGAGATCGAGCCGCTCGATGGGGTGGGTGAGCGCCGCGCCGACCGTCACCGCGGCTCCGGCGCCGATGATCATCACCCGCTTGGGCGGCGTCGGCGCGAGCAACATGCCCATCTGCCCGAGCAGGATCTGGGTGGCTTGATCGGTGATGCCGGTCGAGGCATCGGGCTTGCCGTTGACCAGGAGGAACCGGTGCCCCCCCTTCTTTCGCACCGTGCCGACGTAGACGGTGGCGAAGGTGTCGTCCTTCACGAAGTTCGTCTCGAAGACCCGCGCGTGGTTCTCGAGGTAGGTCGCCGGCGACTGGAGCGCCTCCATCGTCGGATCGATGCGGAACGGTGAGAGCTGGGCGAGCAACGGCCCCCACCCACTGAACGCCGTCACCGAGAGCGCCACCGCAGCCCCGACGAGCGGAATCGACGACCACCGTCGCCGCGTCTTCGGCCCCGCCCAGATCGCGATCAGCGCACCGCCGCCCGAGAGCACGAGCCCGATCGCGAAGAGCCGCTCGAGCCCGAAGCGGGGCATCAACCAGAGGCCGCCGAGCAAGGCGCCGAGCACCGTGCCGATCGTGTTGCCCGCCCACACCACCCCGAGCCGCTTGCCCACCGTCGCGTGTCCCTGCGCGACGACCCGCGCCCCCACCGGAAACGCCGCGCCCATGAAGAACGTGGGCACCAGCATCACCACCGTCGCGCTCGAGAACATCACCAACTGCCACACCGGAAAGGCGGTGGTCGATCGAACGAGCACCGTCTTGGTGAGCATGAAGAGCCAGGGCACCACGAGGCACAGCGGGATCGTCGCCGCGACCGCCAGCACCACCCCCACCTGCAACCACCCGAAGGCCGAGAGTTCGTTCTCCACCTCGCGCCTGGCGATCCACCCGCTGCCCAAGGCGATGCCGAGAATGAAGGCGCAGACGATCCACGTGAAGGCGTAGGTCGAGCCACCGACGATCAACGTCAGCACCCGGATCCACCCCGTCTCGTAGAGCATCGAGGTGAAGCCCGAGAGGACGAGGCCGATCATCGCGGCGGTGGTGGCGGCGCCCGAGTACGCGCTCGACGGGGCTTCGACGCTCACCTTCTCGAGCGAGCTTCGGGTCGGCGCGAACCGGGAGAGCACGATCGTCACGACCGCGAGGCCCAAGTTGATCGCGGCTGCCCAACGGGCGGTCGCCGACAGCCCGACGAGGGGGAGGCTGATCGTTCCCGCGATCCACGCGCCGATCGCGGCGCCCAGAGAGTTGACCGAGTAGAGGCGGGCGAGGGTCGCCCGAATCGAGGGATCGCTGCGGGTCGCGTGCTTGAGCATCGCCGGCATCGTGCCGCCCATCGCGACGGTCGGGAGCAGGAGTGACGCGGCCGCGAAGGCGAGCTTGGCGATCGGCCGGGTCTCCTCGGAGAGCTGCGAGGCGGTGGCGAGGAACGTGTCTCCGAGCAGCCGCTCGACCGAGGGGAACACCAGCGCGTAGAGGCCCACGAAGGCCTCGATGGCGCCGTAGAGCGCGAGCGGCCGCTCGACCCGATCGGCCAGCCCACCGAACGCCCACGCCCCGAGCGCCAGCCCGCCCATGAAGGTCGCGAGCACGATCGCGTGCGCCTGCCCCGAGTTTCCGAGCAGGTCGGCCAACGCCTTCGACCAGATGACCTCGTAGACGAGGCCGGTGCCGCCCGAGAGCACGAGGAAGAGCGCGAGCATCGAGCGCGTCACGGGAGCCCCTCGATCGAGGCCAGGGCCGCGCGCAGCCCTTCGTGCTCGGGGTGTCTGGCCAAGGTGAGCTTCGCGAGCGCTCTCAGGGGGCCCGCGTCGACCTTCCGAAAGATCGCGCCTTCGCGTTCGACGCGCGCCTTGAGGACGTCGAGCGCAGCGGCGACGAGCGGAGGAGGCGGATCGTCGACTCGCAGCCGCGGGTCGAGCACCGCGATCGCCGAGGAGAGATCGTTCTGTGCGAGCTGCGCACGCACCAGCGCGACCGCTGCCGGAGTCGACGTCGGCGCCAGCGCGAGCCAGTTCTCGGCCGAGGCGCGAACGACCGGGTGCCAGCGGGCGTAGTGCCGTGCGAGCGCGCGGTGAATCGCCTCGAGATCGCGGGCAGTGAGCGGCACCTCCTCGGCCCAGCGAGTGAGCGCGAGCTCGGGGTGCGCCGCCGTTCGTTCGTCACCGAGATCGACCGCCTCGTCGAGGAACGACGCCACCGGCATGCCCAGCTCGATCAGCGGCCGGCGATCGATCGACGCGTGTCCTGGCCCAGCGAAGCGCACCTGCCCTTCGGACGAGTGGAGCTGCCAGGCGAGCAGGCCTGCGGGCGAGCCGACCTCGAGCTCGCCGAGCGCCTTCTTCACCGTCGGCGCTTCGAGGCGCGCCGCCAGCCGCGGAGGCGCGAGCACCGGCGCCACGTCACTCATCACCAGGCAGATCTCCCCCGCCCCGCCCCACGTCGTCCCGTGGGGAAAGAGGACCCGGAGCGTTCGAACCGTCGTCTTCACCACCGCCGTGCTCGCCGCCCAGGTGTCGAGGCGCTGCACCAACTGGCCGGCCGGCGACAGGTGCGCCTTCGCCGCCTTCCACGCCTCGAGGGTGAACAGCCCTCGCGCCGACGGTGCGCCTGGCCTCGGTGGAAGAAGCACGATCAGGTCCCACTCGGAGCTCGAGCGCTCGAGGAAGGCGCGCGGATCGGCGCGGTGCACCGTCACCCCGTCGAGCGAGACGCCGAGTGGGCCGGCCGCGTCCAGCACGCCGTCAGGCGCGACGAGCTCGATCTCTCCGACACCATGAACCTTCAGCGCGTCGACGATGCCCGGCGCGACGCCGACGACGAGCGCCCGCCGCGCGACCCCAGCCGAGGACAGCAGCGCGGCGTGCACCCCGATGAGCGCCCGCTCCGACGGCTTCCCGGTCGTCGCCTCCAGGTGCCCACCGACGCGCAGCACCTGCTGCCCTCCCTTCGAGCCGACCGCCACCACCTCGGTGACGTCGACGTGCGCCGGGTCCAACGAGCGCGCCTCGGGGCGCGGCGCCTCGCGGTTCCACTCCGTCGCGGATCCAGCGGCCCACAGCTCGGTCGACCACCCCCGCAGCGCGAGCCCGACGATCAGCGCCACCACGACGAGTCGCAGCTCGCGCCAATGCCAACACGTCACCCCCACCATCGCCGCTGCGGCTGCGATCCACACCCACTCGACGGTGCTCTCCGAGGTCGCGATC
The DNA here is from genome assembly GCA_052034585.1 of Myxococcota bacterium. Taxonomy (GTDB): domain Bacteria; phylum Myxococcota; class Myxococcia; order Myxococcales; family Myxococcaceae; genus Xiheimicrobium. The sequence goes on along the minus strand of JBPOIJ010000050.1, from coordinate 48,632 downwards.
GCCGCCAGCCACACGCCCGCGGCCGCGCCGAAGGCCTGGCCCGCGATCCACCGGCCTGCGTTCGACGGAGTACGCACCGCCTGCCGGGCCGAGGTCGCCACGGAAATTCCCGCGAGCACCAGGAGCGGCGCCGAGCACGCCGCCATCAAGCCGGCGCGAACAGCCAGCTCCGCGAGCCAGGCGAAACCGACCTGGCGCACGATCGAGGTGCCGAACACGGCGACGGCAGGGAGACGCGGAGTGAGCGCCGCGACGAGGAGCAAGACGAACGCCGCGCCCGAGAGCGAGCGCCGCGCCGCGAGATCGACGTCGACGTTCGACCGCCCAGCGACGATCGCGATCACCACGCCCAGGCCGGCGATCAGCGCCCCGAGCACGAGCGCTCCGTTCCCGGAGTCGCTGCCCCAGCTCCAACCAAGCACGGCCGCCCAGAGCGTGCCTGCGGCCCCCAGCACGGCGCCTTGCCCGACGACTCGCGGCGGTGGCGTTCCCAAGGGGAGGTCGGCGGGAGCCTGCTGCGACCGATGGGCGGCGAGCACGACGAAGGCGATCGACCCGGCGGCGAAGAAGCCGGCCCCACGCGCGAGCCCGTCGTAGCCGATCGCCGCGATCAGGCCTGCCTGGGGGAGCAAGAGACCGAGCGCCGCGCCGAGCGCGCCCACGCCCAGCACCTGGGCGAGATCCTGCCCTGGCGTGTCCTCGAGCCCATCGAGGCTCTGGGTCGCTCCGACGAGCACTGCGGCGACACACCCGCCGAAGACCGCGGCACCGATCGCCGGCATGGGCGCGCCGAGCGTGGCCATCGTGAAGGGCAACGCCCCGACTGCGGAGAAGAGCAGCCCACTCGCCCACACCAACGGTGGCCGCCGCAGCGCAGTGAAGCCAAGCGCTCCCGCTCCGACCCCCGCGAGCAACCCACCGAAGACGGTGCCAACCGCGCTCGCGCCTTGACCTGCGAGGGTGAGGGCTCTCCCGATCCACCCAAGGCCGATGGCGCCGAGCGCGAGCGACGAGAGGAACACGAGCGCGATGATGATCGGCCGTCGTCGCGAGCGCATCGAGCGCGCGAGCCTAGCCGTTTCCGGGCTCGAGCCCGTGACATTCGCGTGGCTGCTGCGCGCCCCGAGTCGAAGCTCGCTCGAACGACCGCGTCAGCGCCGCCGTCGCCGGGCGAGCCAGAGCAGCGCGAGCCCATTCATCAGGCCCAGGCCGTCGACCGCCGAGCAGCCCTTGGGCCGGGTGGAGCTGGGCGGCGCGACGTCGATCCGGAACGGCCGCATGGTCGCGAGGAACTCCCTCGAAGCGCCGTAGCCGACGTTCACGGTGTAGCCGCGGTACGGCGCCTCGGCGTCGACGGTGCCGCTCACCAACCCCTCCTCCGAGAGGGTGAGGCCAGGGGGCAGCGAGCCGTCGAGCACCATGAACTTCCCGCTGTCGACGGTGATGGTGGGGTTGAGCTGCACGTTCACGACCGCGCCCCGATCGATCGCCCGGGAGAGATCACCCAAGATCGAGATGCCGGCCCCGCCGACGATCACCGCGAAGAGCGCCGAGTCTTCCCGGCCTTGCGCGTCGACCGCCTGCAGGCGGAAGCGATAGACCCCGGTGCCCGTGGGGTTGCCGGACAAGATGATGCGCTCGCTCACGGTGTCCTCGAGCACGAGCCCCGGAGGCAGGCCGCCTTCGACCACCGTCCACCGAACGGGCCGAGACACCGGCGCTGCACCACCCGCGTTCTGCGCCACGATGTCGACGAGGTAGTCCTGCCCGAAGACGCCATTGGGGAGCGAGGTGTTGACGATGCGGAAGGGTGAGGCGTCGACGACGGTGAGGGTGAAGACCCGGCCGTCCTTGTTCCCGACCGAGTCGATCACCGAGATGGTGAAGGTGCTCGCCGTTCCAAGCGCTCCCGTCGGGGCGCCGGTGAGCCGGCCACGTTCGCTCAGCTCGAGCCCTGCTGGCAGCAGCCCGTCGGTCACCAGGTACCGGTAGGGCCCGAGTCCACCCTGGGCGCCCAGCTGAAAGTCGTAGGGGATCTGCCGCGCCGCAGGCGGAAGGACCGGCGTCACCAGCACGAGGGAAGCGGTCGTTCGCGACACCTTGAGCCCGCGACGCGCTTCGGTGCGGCGGCTGGGCGTATCGACGACGATGCTGAAGGCGTAGGCGCCTGGTTGGGTCGGGGTGCCCGAGATTCGGCCCGCGGTCGACACGGTGATGCCTTGCGGGAGCTCCGCTGGGTTCTTCACCGAGAAGGTGGCGGTCTCGGTCGTCCCCGACACGCCCAGCTCGGCGAGGTACGGCTGATCGACGATCGCGTCGGTGAGGAACGGGGGCTCGAGGTTGAGCGCCTGCGGCACCACCTGCACCAACGAGCCAGCCAAACCGTTGTCCGACTTGTCGACCTCGTCGATGAGGTTCTCGGGATCGATCAGGAGGCCCAGGTAGTACGTCGCCGGTGAGAGCAACGGTGGAATGCGCACCAGCTCGGTCTGGGTGTCCTGCTGATCGACGGCGAGGGTCACCGAGCGCTCGTTCACTTCGCCGCTGGGAGTGACGATGGGCAGGATCGGATCGTCGGCGGTGACGATGGTGTTCGCCGAGACGACGTAGCGGTACTTGACCGCGCCCGACGGGCGATTGCCGACGTTTCGAATGCTGCGGGTGACGGCGAAGATCTCTCCCGCCCCCACGCGCGCCGGGCCACGCAGGTTCACCGGAATGAGGTTCGGCGCGGGCGTTCGAACGAGCAACGGGTCGGCCTTGGCGAAGTTGTTGGCGGGGTTCGTCTCGGCGAGCCCGGCGGCGACGGCGGCGGCGAAGAAGAAGTACGGGCCACGGCCGAGCACCTGGTTGGTGACGGAGCGGGTCGGCACGGTGCAGGTCTTCGCGATGGAGCGGCTGGTGCTCGGCGCGAGCGGGAACGGGCCCTCGTCGCAGACGAACGGGTCGGACAAGCCGTTGAGCGTCTCGTTGTCCGAGAGGAAGAAGACGATGGTGACGTTGGGCGCCGACGCTCCACCCTGGTTGCGAACCGTCGCTTCGATCCGAATCGGCTCTCCGAAGAAGGCCGCGGTCGCGGTCTCGTAGGGCAGCGTCGGCCGGGCGATGCGGATTCGGTCCATGATCAGATCGGCCTGGCGCACGAGCACGCGCTGCCGGCTGAAGACCTGGTTGTTCGCATCGGACACTTCGACCACCGAGCCGGCGTTCGGCCCGTCGTCGACCCGCAGCAGCACGTAGTAGTCGTCGGCCCTCGTCATCGGGTCGAGGGTGAAGGTGACCTGCGCCACCACGTTCTCACCACCGGCGACGCTGCGGGTGCCGCTGTAGACCTCTCGATCGTCGGCGGAGAACACCGTGTCGGCCGAGAAGTAGAGCTTGAAGGGCACCACCCCGGCTGGGTCGAAGCCCTGGTTGGTGATCGCGTACGACACGGTGACGGGATCGCCCGGACCGGCAGACGGAGGCCCGGAGACGTTCTCGGCCACCAGATCGACACCCGCGAAGTACGAGGTCGTCGTGGCGATGACGTTGTTGGCCTCGTTCGTCTCGCTCACCTCGTGATCGGCGTCGATCACCGCCAGCACGTAGAAGGTGCCCGAGATCGGCCTGGGCGCAGTGCCCGTCACCGCGTTCGTCGCCGCTGCGTTCGGCGTCAGCGCGAAGGGACCGGGAGCCTGAGCGCCGGTGACGATCTCGACGTCGGCGACCCCCGCGTCGGCGCTGGGTGGATCGAAGAGCGTGTCTTCGGAGAGGAAGAGCCGGTAGTGGAACGGCGAGGACCCGACCGTTCCGAAGTTGCGCATGCTGACCTCGGTCCCGATCTGCAGATCGTTTCCGGCCTGGGCGATGCCGGTGATGCGCAGGCGAGTCGGCTGGAGATCGACGCCCGGCGGCGGCCCGAAGCGCACGTAGGAGATCGGCGTTCCCGTGCGGAGCGGGTCGAAGCTGCTCGGCACGCTCGGGCTCGGCACCTCGAGCCCACAGTGCGCGAACGACGGCTGGAGAGTGACGGTGTTGATGCACGGCGAGCTCGTTCCACCGTCGGCGAGCGCGAGCGGCGAGAGCGCGTTGGTGCCAGCAGCGCCGGGAGGAGACTCGATGCCGATCGTCGCGCTGATCACCTGCCCCGAGCCCTGCATCGTCCCGTAGAAGAACTCGATGACGCCGTTCTCCCAGAGCCGCACCTGGAAGTTGAGGGTGTAGAGGCCGAAGTGGCGGTTCCAGTCCTTCCACTCGATGGCGAGCCCCTGCCCGTTCGGCCCGGAGACGACCTGCTGCCGCATCACGCTGGTGCCGTTGTTGCCGTCGAGATCGTCCCAAAAGGGCGCGATCACGCCGTTTGGCTCGACGACCGAGGGGATCGCGACGTTCGAGGGAAAATCGTCGGTCGGCAGGGTCGAGGGTTCGAAGAAGAGCACCCCGTTCGCCGTCACGAAGACGCTGGTGTACTGGCGGTTGTAGTACTGGAAGCTGAAGGGCAACTGGACGGTCGCTCGCCCGCGGTCCATCTCGGTTCCCGCGGTCGCGGCCGTCAGGCTGATCGTCTGCGGGTTGGTGAGCGACGGGTACCCAGTGCCAGCCTGGGTCGTCGCCACGTACTGGGCGGTCGCGGTCGCGGACCAAACGCTGAGAGCGAGCGCGATCGTTTTGGACGACGTCATCGGGACAGACTCCTCGGTGGGCGGCTCCCTCGCCCTTCGTGACCGGCCGGGTGGCTCTATATACGACCAAGTGCCGAGCGCACGCGTGAAGGTGCTTTCAAGGGCGCCGTCTTTCGAGCACTGTGTCGAAACGGGGTTCCCCCACCGAGGCAACATGCTTGTTCCATTGCTGGCGTCGATCGTCACCCAGGCCGCCCCGCCGCCCCACGCGCACCAGGTGCTCCTCGATCAATGCCTCGTGCGCGCCGCCGACGTGAAGAACCCCTGGGCGCTCGCGCACGGCATCGCCGCCTACGGCCAGAGCTTCCTCACCAGCGACGGCCGCAAGGCCCCCGAGGCGATCACCAAGGACTACCTCGAGCGCAACGTGCTCCCCGACGGAGGCCCCGGTGCTGGCAGCGTCTACGGCTTCGCGCGCTACGCGGCCGACAAGACGCCCATCGAGCCGCACACCAACCTCCTCACCAAGACGTTCGTGCTCGCCAGGCTGCCGATGACGACGGTGCTGCCGACGAAGTGGGGCACGGTGACGCTCCAGCAGCTCGTCGACAGCGTGAAGAAGGGCTTCCGCCACGTGCCCGACAACGACGACTACTGGCGCGACGGCGCGTGGACGATCGATCTGCTCTCGGAGACCGGCAAGCCCGGCACCCTCATCGCCACCGAGATTGGCCCGATCGCCCTCGACAAGGTGATGGACGACGCCCTGATCGCCCTCGAGTCCAACCAGGGCGAGCTCACCGAGGGCATGAAGAAGGGCCTGCCCGAGGTCGCCAAGCGCAAGCAGGGCATCTACGCGCACCCCTGCGGTGGGCTCCACTTCATCCAGGCGGTCTTCGGCTACTCGCGCTTTCCCGAGGTGAAGAAGCGCTGGGGCCCGCGGCTCGACACCCAGATCGCCACCCTCTTCTACCGGCTCGAGTCGGAGCGGCGGCAGTACGACGCAGCGCTCCAGCAGGCCCCACAATTCAAGCTGCAGATCCTCACCCAAGAGGTGAAGTTCTACGGCCACTTTCTCGAGACGACGGGCCGGCTGAAGAACGAGACTGGCTGGAAGCCGAACAAGGAACAGCAGCTGTCGATCAACAAGGCCAAGGCGCTCCTCGACGCGGCCGTCGCAGGGCTCGAGGGCATCAAGGCGTTCTCCACGATGGACGCGATCAAGCAGTCGAACCCGCAGGTGTTCCTCGATCTCATCGGGGACGCCTGCCACGCAGCGAATGGGTGGAATCAATGGCCCTGAGGTTTGTGTCGGCAGTGGTGGTGGTGCTCATGGTGGGCGCGGCGTCGAGCTGCACGAAGGAGAGCTGCCTGTCGGGCGAAGCCTCGTGCAAGGTCGCCTCGCCCTGCCCGAAGGTGACGTTCCAGTGCAGCGACGACGGCAGCGCGCTCAAGGTCGAGACGATCAGCTCGACCGCCCAGCGGCCCGGCGGCTGGAACGCGCTCGGCGCCAAAGGTGACGTGAAGCTCACCAACGCGTTCACCGAGCTGGTGATCGCCGGCATCGGCACCCAGAACTACCTCGACCCGAACGGTGGCTCGATCCTCGATCTGGTGCCCCGTGGCCAGGCGAAGGACTCGGTCACCAACATCTTCCAGGTCGTCGGCATCCTCCCGGGCGATGCGATTCGTTACACCGAGCTGAAGATCATCGACGAGTCGCCCACCCTCGTGGCGGTCGAGGTGCGCGGCGCGCTCGATGGCCGGAAAGACGTGCTCGCCTTCACCCGCTACGAGCTGAGGCCCTGCGATCACGGCGTGCGGGTGCGCACCGAGCTCGTCAACGGCAGCAACGACGTCGAGCTCTGGAGCCTCGTCGACGGCTACTACTGGAGCGGCCGCGAAGCCCTGCCCTTCACGCCTGGCGCCGGCTCCGGCTTCGTCCACCCGTCCTTCAACCTGCTCACCATCAACGCCGTCTTCCGCACCTTCCCGTTCCTCGCCGCCTCGGGCCACTCCGACGACGATCACGTGTCCTCCTTCGCCAGCGCGAGCTGCACCTCCGGGTCGATGGAGGGCTTCAACTCCGATCAGGTGAGCGCCGCGGGCCTGCCTCGCACTCGGGTGCCTCCGCGCGGCTTCATGGTCTTCGAGCGCTTCATCGCCTCGGCCGACTCGAAGGGCGTCTCCGGAGCGGTCGACATCGCGATGGACGTTCGCAAGCAGGTCACCCAGGAGGCGTACGCGACGGTGAAGGGCAAGGTGGAGCGCCCGATGGCGTTGGCGCTCGCGAACGAACGAGAGACCAGCATCCTCATCTCCGAGGGCGTGGCGGCGAGCGACAACCGGAGCCCGTGGACCCAGATCGTCCCCGGCGCCGACGGCACCTTCAGCGCGCGAATCCCCGCGGGGAAGACCTACCTCGTCGAGGTGCACAGCTTCGGCCGCAAGGTGATCGAGAAGGAGTTCGCGGGCGTCACCGACGGCCAGGACTTCGGGAGCTTCGTGCTGCCCGCGACCGGCGCGGTCACCTTCCAGGTGAAGGACGCGGCCTCGATGCAGGGCCTCGACGCCGAGATCTTCGTGGTGCCGGTCGACGCGGCGGAGCGCGAGAAGGTGGTGGGCTCCTTCCACGGTCGGTTCACCTCGTGCGCGCCATGGCTCGGCAGCCCTCCAGGCGCCTCACCCGCCTGCAACCGGGTGCTCGTGCGCCAGGGCAGCGCGACCGCCGAGGTGCCGCTCGGCCGCTACTACGTCTACGCCTTCCACGGCCCGTTCTGGTCGCTCGGCCGTGACACGGTGACGGTGATGCCAGGCTCGTCGACGGTGTCGCTCTCGCTCACTCGCCTCGCCGGCCTCAAGCCGACGGGCACCTTGAGCGGCGACTTCCACATTCACGGCGCGGCCAGCTTCGACTCCTCGATCCCCGACTACGATCGAGTGCTGGCCTTCTCGGCGAGCGACCTCGACGTGCCGGTCAGCACCGATCACGACGTGATCTACGACTACACGAAGGTGGCCGAGCAGCTGGGCCTCACCAGCCGAATGTCGACGATCGTGGGCCTCGAGACGACCGGCCACATTCCCTTCCTCTTCATCCCCAAGTCGTCGTTCCCGCTGGTGATCGGTCACTACAACATGTGGCCGCTCAAGTACGACCCGAGCCTTCCCCGCAACGGAGGGCCGTACGACGAGCTGGTGGAGCCGGGCCTGCTGTTCGAGAAGACGAAGCCGATCTTCTCCGGAACGCCGGTGATCGAGCTCAACCACCCCTGGGCCGAGGCCGAGTTCGGGCGCGATCTCGGGTTCCCTCGCGCGCTCGCGCTCGACCTGCAGAAAGACCTCCCTGGCGCTGACGACGGCACCAACCTCGGCCTCTACGTGCGCACCCCGCAGGGCGCGACCTTCGCCAACAACGGCCACCACGCGCAGGAGGTCATGAACGGCACCGACAACGGGCTCTTCCTCCAGTACCGCGCGTTCTGGTGGTACACGCTCAACCAGGGGCAGCAGAAGGTCGGCACCGCGAACTCCGACTCGCACAGCCTCACCGACAACACGGTCGGGCTGCCCTTCAACCTCGTCACCACCCCCACGCTGGCCGGGCCGACCTTCGACGTGAACGTCTTCAACCGCAACGTGCTCGACGGCAAGGTGCTCGGCACGAACGGGCCGGTGATCGAGGCCACCGTCGAAGACGCGACCGGCACCTGGCGCAGCTATGGCACCTCCGCCTTCGCACCGAAGAGCGACGCGAAGCTCAAGCTCAAGGTGAGCTCGGCCCCGTGGATTCCCGTCAAGGAGATCCGCATCGTGGTGAACGGGCAGATCGCGAAGACGATCGGCAGCCTCCCGCTCCCCGCCGATCCCTTCGCCGGCTCGGGCAGCTTCGTCCGCTACGAAGGCGAGGTCGCCCTCAGCGAGGTGCTCGCCGGAGTCACTGGTGACGCGTGGGTCGTCGTCGAGGCGGGCTCTCCCCTGCCCCTCACTGCCGATCTCGGCGGCGGCCAGGGCGGCGCGCTCGACGGCATGCCCGACACCACCGACAACAACGCAGATGGGAAGGTGGACGCCGCCGACGTCGCGACGGGCTCGAAGATCGGCCCCCTCAAGGATCTGCCGGCCCCGAAGGAAGGCGAGCCCGGCTTCGACTACGCGAACGTCACGGGCGGCTACCCGCTCGCGTTCACCAACCCGTTCTTCCTCGATCGAAACGGCGACGGAAAGTTCAACGCCCCGGGCGTGAAGGGAGGCCGCTGATGAGAACGCTCCTCGTTGCTTCGGTGCTCTTCGCGTCGATCTCTCTCGCGCAGGGTGAAGCCGCCACGGTCGCGCCCGCCACGCCCGCGCCTGCGCCTGCGCCCGACCCGGCGGAGACCGCGCCCTCGTTCGATCCCCCGCCGCTCTGCTCGACCGCCACCGGCCTGCCCGCTGGCCCGGCTGGCTTCGGCTACGTGGAGGCCGATCTCGCCACCGGCCGACGCGCCTGCCCTCGCACCGAGCTGGGGCTCGGCGTGCGTGGCGGAGCGATCATCGACACCCCGAACTTCTACGGAAACCTCGGGGGCCAGGCGCAGCTCTTCGGCTCCTGGGCGTTCCGGCGGAAGACCGAGCTCTTCGCCACCCTCGAGCCCGTCACCTTCGGCTTCACCCAGAACGCCACCCTCACCAAGACCGAGGCCACCTTCGGACACTTCACGGCCGGCATCAGCCAGGTCGTCTACGAGGGCTCGACGATCGCCGGCGCGGTGACGGGGCGCGTCCTCCTCCCGTCGTCGTTCGAGATTCCCGGCATGCGGCTGATGGGCGTCGAGGCGGGGCACTCGGTGAGCTTCCGCCCCCGCCGGTGGATCGAAGTGCACGGCACGGCGAGCCTCGATCTCACCTTCGCGATCGGCCCCGCCCGCCCCGACCCGCGCATCGGCGGCTTCCTCGTCGCAGGCGCCGCCTGGGAGCCGGTCGACTGGTTCGCCCTCGTCGTCGACGTCTCGGGCCGCGTCAGCCGCGTCAGCTACCTCGCGCCCATGGCCGCGCTCCGGTTCAAGGTCGCCTCACTCGGCATCGAGCTGGGCGCGAGCCTCCCGCTCGTCGGCAACGATCGACACGACTTCGTCGGCGGGCTGAGGGTGAGCTGGAAGTTCTGATGAGCGAGAGCCTGTATCGAGAGCTCGTCGACAGGCTCGCGAAGGATCCGCGGCTCACCAAGCGCGGAGGCCCGCGGGTGGACCTGAGCCTGCTGCTCTTCAACGCCCGCGCCGATCTCGAGGCGCTCTGGGTGGCGAGTGAACGCCTCGCCCAAACGAAGACGGCCCCGGGAGCGCTCACCGAGGCCGTCGAACGACTGCGACCACTCTTCGGACCGCGCTGAACCCTCAGCGGGAGATCACGGGTTCAGATCGATCACGTACCGGAAGTCGTAGGAGTCATTGTTGTAGGTGTACGTCACCCCATCGACCGTCATCGAGCCGGAGATCGACGCGCGCAGACGGAAGCTGTTGTTGGTGGTGTCGATGTTGGTGCGGATCTGCAGGTTGTCGTACTGGATCGAGCCGCGCTCGTTGTCGGTCTCGACGGTGATCGGGCCTCCGTTCATGGTGACCGCGAGCGTCAGCATGGTGGTGTTGCCGCCCGAGCTCGTTCCCGTCGCCGCGTAGGTCGAGGTGATCGGCCCGCCGTTCATCGTCCAGATGCGGTTGTCATCGGTGGTGTACTTGCAGTTGTTCCCGGTGATCGAGAACGAGACCTGGCCGCTCGAGGTGTTCCCCATCATCGAGCTGCTCGCCGTGACCTGCACCGCGACCGACCCGCCCTCTTCACAGCTCGCCGAGGCGTTGATCACGTCGACTGGAGACGCCGCCTTGAACGCCGCGCCGCCAGAGAGTCGCGACATGCGCGTGGCGTATTCAGCCGCCTGCTGCTTGTCCATCTTGAGGGGCGCCTTGCCGCACGAGAAAGCCGCCACCACTGCGCACATCACCAACGAGATCCGAAGCATGAAGAGGTTCCTTTCCTGAGAAGACAAGACCGCTGACGGTCACTGCGTGGGACAGGCAGGCTGTGTGCCTCCGGCGCACCCGAAGAGCAACGTGTCGATCGCGCAGATCGACTCCTGAACGAGGCCGTTGCGCAGCAGGTCGGCCACCACCGGCAAGGCGAGCTGGGCGTTCGACTGTGACTGGCCGGGCGGCGCGGACGTCGACAGGAGCGTCTTGCAGGTCGTCGCCGCGGAGGAGATCGCCACTTCGTCACTGCGCACCGCCTTCGCGAGGGTGTTGGCGAGGTAGATGAGCGAGCCGCGTTGATCGACGTCCTGGAGCTGCTTGAAGATCTGCGAGAGCCGGGTGAGCCCGAACTCGGGGCGCATGTCGCGAATGGCCAGCCGGTAGAGCATGCGCATGATGTCGGAGTTCTTGTCGCTCACCTTGAGACAGTTGAGCGCCCGCTTGATGGGCTCGATGAGCGACGGGGTCTGGAGGATCACCTTGAGATCGGCGACCAACGGCTGGAGATCGGCCCGCACGTCGGCGGGAATGAGGGTGAGCTGATCGAAGGCGTTCTGCAGGGCCTGCGGGTCGGCGCCCTGCACCGCGGTGAGCAGCGTGTTCCCGATCGCCACGAAGCCGTCTTCGCTGAGGTTCTGCGGCGCGAGGAAGGCGGTGATCGTCTGCTTGCTGCCGAGGGTGTTGATGTCCTGCGTCAGCTTGCGGCCGTCGGCGGTGTTGGAGAACTCGGTGAAGGCGATGATCAAGTCGAGCCCGTTGCTCAGCTGGCACTGCTGGGTGTTCGCGCAGAGGTTCGACATCGCCGCCGCCACCTCGTAGTGCGCCGTGCGATCGGCCGAGGTGCCGGTGCCGGTGAGGTAGTCGAGCACGCCTTGGAGCTGCGGCTCGATCACCTTCACCGCGTCGAGCCCCTTCCCCTGGTGAACGAGGAGATCGATCGAGCGACGCATCTCACACACCTCGTTCGCCTGGTTGAGCGGAGGCGGCGAGGCAGCCGGGGCGCAGTACGCGTCCTTGGTGCCGCCGGGTTCGGGCGGCTTGGAGGCGAGCGCGTGGAGGGTGGCGAAGATGATGCGCAGCACGTCGTTGATCGGCGGAGGCACGTCTTCGCGCGGGCTCTTGAGCAGCTGGTTCTCGACCACCGTCTTGAGGTTCTGGGTCTTCCCCGTCGAGATCGCGGCGACGAACCGAGGCATCAGCTGATCGAAGGCCCGGCACTGCTGCATCTGCGGGGCAGCAGGCTCGGGTGCGACGGCGGTGTCGGCCCCGCAGGCGCCCACGAGGAGCCCCACCACCGAGCCGGCGAGGAACCAGCGCGCCTTCCTCACCCCGCGTCTCCGGCGTCGGGCTCACCGGCGTCGACTCCAGCGTCCACCCCGGCGTCGACACCCGCGTCCACCCCCGCGTCCACCCCCGCGTCGACGCCCGCATCCACCCCGGCGTCGATCCCAGCGTCGACCCCCGCATCCACCCCGGCGTCGATCCCTGCATCGATGCCCGCGTCGACGCCTGCGTCGGGCCGGCCAGCGTCGGTGCCCGAATCAGGCGCGCCAGCGTCGGGCGTGCCGGCGTCTGGGGTGCCAGCGTCGGGCGTTCCGGAGTCTGGGGTGCCGGAGTCGGGGGTGCCGGAATCCGGTCGCCCACCGTCGGGCCTGCCTCCATCGGGCCTGCCAGCATCGCGACCGGCGTCCACCGACGCGTCGAACACCGGAGGGATCACGATCATCCCGCTGTCGGGGAGCGGACCCGCGTCGCTCTCCATGGGGAGCCCACCGTCGGGCAGCCGATCGGCGCGCATGACGGCGAAGGCCGAGACGGCGCGCTTGAGCGAAGGCGTGGCGAGCAGCGTCGTCGACCCTCTCAGCTCGTTGCGGACGCGGTCGAAGAAGACGTCGCCGAGCACCTCCCACAGGCCGTTGCGCGAACTGAAGACGCGGAGCGTCTGCTCATCGGGCACCGACGTCATGTCGATCGCGTCGAGGCGCACCCGAACGATCATCGGCTTGCTGAAGCGAAAGCTCTCCTGATCGAGCGCTTCGACGTCCCACACCTCGGTGAGCTGGCCACCTGGCCGATCGGCCGAGGGAAACGACACCCGGAACTTCTGCTGCTCCGAGACCGCCTGCGGAGGCACCTCGATGCAGAACTTCCGATCGGGTGAACACAGCTCGCCGCCAGTCGGAGAGACGATGCCCTCCGACGAGCCTCCGCACGAGACGAAGACGGCGAAGACGCTCGCCACCAGCGCGACGGCGAGCGCCGAACGGTTGGCCGAGACCCGGGAGAGGACCAGCCGGCCAGCCTGCCGACGGAAAGACGAGCGCTGAGAGGGACGCACGGGCGGCAGCATATGCCGACAGGCCACCTCGGAGCGAAGCTTGACGTTCACCGAGATGGGGCCAAAGTCAGGCGGTTTTGGCCCCTCACCCAGGTGACGACATGACCTCCCTTTCCACCACCTTTCGGCGCGCCCTCTTTGCCGGGCTCGCGGCGACCTTCTCCTGCTCCCCTCCGACGACCGACGCGAACAAGGACGGGATCGCCGACGGCGTTCGCAACCCGAACACCATCACCCAGGTCGCCCCCGCCAACCCGACGGGCACCGTCACCGGCATCGTGACGACGACCAAGTTCGTGGCGATCTCCGACGCGAACGTGCTCCTCGTGCTCGGGTCGGGCTTCACCTCGGCAGCGAAGTCGGGGGCCGACGGCGCCTTCCGCTTCACCGCGGTGCCGGCCGGCTCGGCGGGGCAGCTCATCGTCTCGAAGGACGGCTTCGGCACGGCGCGAGTGCCGGTCGCGGTGCCCGCAGGGACCGGCAACGTCCCGCTCAACGACGGCAACGCGAACGCGGGAGTGATCTCGCTCCTCGAGCTCAACGGCTCGGTGCGCTACCTCATCCAGACGCCGACCGGGCTCCCGGCGAAGAGCGTGCGGGCGATGCTCGAGGTGACGCCAGCCGCCTTCCAGCTCACCAGCGGCACCGGCTACGGAACGCCGCTCGGCCAGCTCTCGTACGACGGCCAGGCCGACGACTCGGGGACGATCACCTTCATGAACGTACCCGCCCCGGCCGAGCTCGCCCGCACCGGTGACGCGGCCTCGAACTACACCCTGGTGATCGCCGGCCTCGACGCCGACGGCGACGGCGAGAACGAGTTCCGCGGGCTCGTCGATCAGCGCAGCGCGCGCACCTTCTTCACCCAGGGCGTTCCCACGCTCCGCCTCGAGGATCGGCGCGCGGGCGGCGTGCCCACGATCGAGGCCACCAACGTCGAGAGCCTCAAGGGCGTCACCTCGCCGGTTCGCAACCTGCTCAAGCCCAACGAGTCCGTCTACGTGGTGTTCGATCAGCCCATTCAGGAGCGCACGCTCTTCGTCCGCGCCACCCAGGAGGACTGCTCGACCGTCGTCCCCACCACGGTGACGGTGAAGAGCAACGTGGTGCAGATCACCGCGGGCGGAAATGGCTGGGCCATCGGCGAGAAGCACAACCTCGTGGTGCGCGCGGCGGGCGCGGAGGGTGGCGCCCAATCACAGGCCTACACCGGCTTCGTCTTCGGCGGCGATCTCGCCAACCCCAAGACGCCGATGACGGTCGCCTTCCAGGTGCGGCGCTCGGCCTCCAACATGGGCTCGAGCATCATGAACGGCGACACCCTCGTCATCAGCTTCGACACCCCGCTAAAGCAGGTGTCGACCGCCGGGTTCTTCCAGTGGAACTACGATCTCAACCAGATGAACGGGGTGAGCGCGATGGATCACGGCGAGTTCGGCGCGCCCAGCGGCTTCGCCTTCTCCGCCGACGAACCGACGACCGACGCCCAGAGCCAGTTCACCTGCGCAGTCTCGGGCTTCACCAAGCGCTGGCGCGGCGTCATCAGCGGGCTGCCGATCACCGGCATTCCCTCGCCCACCCAGGCGCGCGTGGTGCTGCCGGTCGTCGGCAGTGGCCAGGGCGGCTACCAGACGATCTGGGGCGCGACCTTCTCCGGCCAGAAGGACAACCAGGCCACGCTCCTGCCCTGACGAATGGTCTCTGGGGTCGTCTTCCTCAGCCTGCTGAACGTCGCGTCGGTGCACCTCCAGCCCGGGGTGGCGCGCCCAGGCGACGCCGTGCTGGTGACGGTGCTCGGGGTGACTGACATGCCGAAAGGCACCCTGGGGCCGCAGACGCTCGAGTTCCTGCCCATCGCCGACGGGTTCCAGGCGTTGGTGGCGCTCTCCGTCGAGGCCAGCCTCGGGAGCCGCCCTCTCACCGTCGAGCTCGTGCCGACCGACGGCGCCACCACCACCATCACCGGCAGCCTCGAGGTGGTCGACGCCGACTGGCCCAAGCGGGAGCTCAAGGTGGCCAAGAAGTTCACCAGCCCCTCCAAGGCCGAGCAGGCGAGATCGGGACGAGATCAGAAGGCCTTCACCGAGGCGTTCGACGTCGATCTCGAGCCGTGGCTCTTCTCGGAGGACTTTCGCTGGCCTCGCCCACCGGAGGTGACGGCCCCGTTCGGCGATCTGCGCCTCATCAACGGCAAGAAGAACAGCCAGCACTTCGGAATGGACCTCGACGGCAACACCGGCGACCCGATCTACGCGGCGAACTCCGGCGAGGTGGTGATGGTGCGAGACTGCTTCGCCTCGGGCAACACGGTGCTCGTCCACCACGGTGGCAAGCTCTTCACCGCCTACTTCCACCTCTCGAAGTTCGAGGTCGCCGAGGGTGCGCTGGTGAAGCAGGGCCAGCTGCTCGGCAAGGTGGGGAAGACGGGACGCGTCACCGGGCCCCACCTCCACTTCGGGGTGAAGCTCGATGGGCGCTGGGTCGATCCCCAGAGCGTGCTCGGGCTGCGCTTCTTCGAGCTCTCCTCGGCTCTCCCCCAGCCGGAGAAGCCGATGGGCGGCTCTCGCTGACTGACGGCGAGGCCGATCGACTCGGAACCGCTGGAGCGCAGCTCGAACTCCGCCTCAGCGATCGTTCCACTTCGGCGGGCGCTTCTCGAGGAACGCCGTCACGCCCTCGGCCGCATCTTCGGTGAGCACGTTGAGCGAGAGCTGGCTGGCGAGGAACTCGACGGCCTGCGCGAGGGGCAGATCCTCGGCGGTGAAGAAGGCGCGGCGCCCCAGCCCGACGATGGCCTGGCTCTTCCCAGCGAGCTTGTCGGCGAGGGCCTTCGTCGTCGCGTCGAGCTCGGTGGGCGGCACCACGCGGTTGACGAGGCCCCACTCGAGCGCCTGCGCGGCGGTCAGCCGATCGCCGGTGAGGATCAGCTCGAGGGTGCGCTTGCGCCCGAGGTGACGCTGCAAGAGCGCCATCAGCATCATCGGGAAGAGCCCGCGATCGATCTCCGGCGTACCGAAGCCGGCGTCGGTCGAGGCCACCGCCAGATCGCAGGCGAGCACCAACCCGAGCCCGCCGGCGAGCGCATGCCCGTTCACCCGCGCGATCGTCGGCTTCTTCACCTGCTGGAACTTCTGGAGCAGCACCCCGTACCCGCGCCGCCCCTCGTGGCCGGAGAGGAAGCCGTCACCCGTCATGCCTCCGAGATCGCCGCCCGCGCAGAAGACCCTCGAGCCGGCGCCCGTCAGCACCAGACAGCGCACCGACGCATCGGCCTCGGCCCGATCGAGCCCCTCGAGGAGCTGCTGCACCACCTGCGGGGAGAGCGCGTTGCGAGCCGGCTCCCGATCGATGGTCAGTCGCGCCGTGCCGCCTTCGACTTCGTACCGGACCTGCTGTTCCATGAGGCTGCCTCGTTCGCGAGAGCGTCGGCCGCGACCACTGCATCGGCCGCGACGGGCCGCGCGCCCACGACGCCGTGGAGAAACGTCTCGGCCACCTGATCCCGAGCGTGATCGAGCACGTCGTCGCGCCGCTCCATCAGGCCCATCACGAAGGTGGTGAGCCCCATCTCGATCGAGCCGAAGAGCAAGGCCGCCGCGAGCGTCGGGTCGAGGTGCGCTGCGATCTCTCCCCGCCCCTGCGCTTCGCGGAAGATGTTGGCCGCCAGCTCGATCACGTTCGCGAACGCCCCGCCCCGGTTCACCGAGCCGCCGGAGGGGCTGCGACCCACCTCGAGGATGAGCACCTTCACGCCCTTGGGCTCCCGCCGGTAGGCCTCGAAGGCGACGTGCACCACGCTGCGAATGCGCGCTTCGAAGCCGTCTTGGTGCGCCAGCGCCGCCGTCACCCGCGCGAGGAACGAGGCCCAGCCGAGCTCGAAGACGGACCCGAGCAGCTCATCCTTGTCCTTGAAGTAGTGGTAGACGAGCCCGTAAGCGACGCCCGCTTCCCGCGCGACGTCGGCGATGCGGCAGCCCTGGAAGCCCTTCTTCGAGAAGACCTCCACCGCGGCCCGCAAGATCGCTTTGCGGCGCTCGGCTTCGCGCTCGTTCCTCGGCAGCTTCGTCACTCGCTTGGTCGCCACGGCGGTCACTCGTTGATTCTGGAATCAGCGAACGGACCGTAGCCGAACCTCTGCCTCGAGCAAGGGCCTTCGAGTCACTCGATGCTGCCGCTCACCTCGGTCAGCCCGATGCGCGTGGTGTAGCTGTCGTTGGGCGAGGCGGTGAAGGTGCAGATGACGGGAACGGTCCAGAAGATCGGCGGGCTGCGCTTGGGGATCTGCTGGGCGAGCGGGAGCAGCGGGTCGCGGCTGTCGCGAATGCTGACTTCGATGGTGCGGCCGGCGGGGTAGTTGAAGGCGAAGCCGCCGTTGATGACCGAGCCGCCATAGGGCGCGGCGCGCACCGGCGGGTTGTCGGTTCCCATACCCACCGAGTCGGAGATCGAGCAGCCGTCGGAGTCGCCGTTCTGCGCGATGGAGTTGAACCAGGGGTCGGCGAGGCGCACGGTGATGCGTGCGTAGGAAGGGTTGCCCGCGCCGTTGGGCGTCGCCGCCCCACAGGGCGCACCGGCCGCCGTTCCCGGGGGACACTGGAAGGCGATCGGCGCCGGCGGGTTGACCGAGGCCTGGCTCACCGTCGGAGAGGGCGGCACTGCGTCGTGCACCGGGTGGGGCACACCCGTCCACAAGATGCGCTCCTGCACCCAGATGAGCGTGCTCGCGTCCCACTTTCCGTTCTTGCCGTTCCACTTTCGATCGTTGTTCACGTCGATGAACTTCTCGTCGTCGTCGCGGGTGCCGTTGTCGTTCGAGTCGACGAAGGGCTCGGTGAGATCGACGAAGGGCTCGCTTTCCTGCTGGCAGATGCCGTCGTTGTTGATGTCGATGAAGCCCTCTTCTCCGGTGGTGACCGCGATCATCGACACCAGGTTGTCGCGCGGGTTCATGCGAATCTGGGTGCCGTCCTTGTTCTTGCGGCCGGGCACCTGCTCGTTCCGGCTGGGCTCACGAGGGTTGGCGGCGGGGGTCGGGGGCGGGAACTGCACCGGGTTGGCGACCCAGTTCCAGGGCTCCATCCACAAGGGGGCGAGGTACTCGCCGGTGTTGATCTCGCCGACGAGCGGGGTCCAGGTGAAGTTGTCGGGGTCGACGTCTTTCGGGAGCGGGAGCGAGGTCTTGTGGAGGACCAAGGCGTTGCCGATCACGTCGGTCGAGCTCGATTCGTTGGGGCCGATCGTGCCGGCTTCGGTCATGAACGAGACGACTGCGTCGGCGAGACCGTCTCCGTTGCGATCACCGACGTGCGCGATGCAGTTGAGGGTGATGCCGGCGATCAGCCCGCGGTCGAGATCGTAGGCGCCGATGGCGTGGCGGCCACCCGACGCAGGCCCTGCGACCGGGCCGCACTGGAAGGTGAACTGGCTCCCGTTGGGCGTCGCGCCCGCGAAGGCGATCGGGGGAGAGACGACGACCTTCGGCCCGGCGGTGGCGACGATGATCACCGAGGAGACACGGGTCGACGCCTGGATCTGCGTCTCGGCGTAGCCCGAGCCCTTGAGCGAGGTGACGTCGACCGGCCCGAGCGTCACCGCGGGGTTGGCGTTCTGGAGCTTGAAGGAGACCTTCTGCCCCGCGAGCGGAAGCCCACGATCGTCGTTGAGCTTGAAGCGAACGGTGACGATCTCTCCGATCTTCGGCTGAGGCGGAAGGAACTCGACGAACTCCATCGACGCGGGGCCCTGGTCAGGCCCGCACCCGGTCACGCACGCCAACAGCCCCGCTGCCAGGACGCGAAGTCTCATTCGTACGACCTCCAAGAGGAACAGGCATCTTCGAAGCACCGCATGGGCGGGTCAAGCGAATCAGCGGGTCGCGCCAAAAGAACCGAACTTCGAGATCGAGAAGTTGAAGCCGACGAACTCGGGCAACAACAACGCGCCGTTGTCCGAGAGGCGCTGCATCATGGTGGCGTCGAGCCGGAAGCAGTCGCACGCGGGCGTCCAGGTGACCGAGACCGTCTGCTGGCCGAGCGCGAAGCGATTGCTCTGGAGGATCGGTGCTCCGGCCTCGTCGATTGCGTTGAGCACGCGATTCAAGAAGACGATGTCGTAGCGCAGGCCGAGGGTGCCGAAGCGCGCCGAGGCGCCAGCGGTCCACAGCTGGGCCTTGCTGGTCGCCGAGGCGATGACCGGATCGCCGAAGAGCAGATCGACCGGCGCGCGAGAGCGGTTGCTGCCGTCATCGAGCAGAAACTCGTAGGCGGTGCGAACTCCGAAGCCGAGCGGGAGCTCGGCGTTCACCGACGCGGCGGCGCGAGTCACTCGCGGGCGAGCGACGGCGTCGGGCGTCGGGCGCCAGAGCGGCTCGACCCGCACGAGGCCGGCGAGGGTCGCGGGCCCGACGATCGCGTTGAGCCGGCCGTACGCTTCGGCGAGTCGCGGCGCATTGAAGGTCGTGAGCTGCGTCTGGGGCTCGAACACGCCGCCCGGCCCCGGAGTCACCGGCGAGAGGAGATCGAAGCCCTGCCCGAGCTCGAGCCTCAACACCTCGCGACCACTCTCGACGAGCCGGTTGCGCAGCTCGGCCACGGCCTGCACGCGAGGCCGGTTGTCGCCGATCGAGCGATCGATTTCGTCATAGGGCGCGGGGCCGCCGAGGATCGACGGATCGAAGCGAGTCGGCGCGGTCGCGAGCACGAACGGGACGGCGCGCAGCTCCACCATCGGGGTGATCGTGTGCCGCAGCGAGCCGGAGAAAGTGCGGGTGAGCTCGGTCTCGAGCTTGGCGCTCAGGAGCGGGTAGCCGCGGCTGATCACCCGCTCGGTCCACCAGCCAAGCCAGAGCCCTTGTCGGTAGGCGGCCGTCGCGGACCAGCCGATCGCGCCGAGCGCCGTGCCGCCGACCCAGAGCCTCGGCACGGCGTCGAGCCGGGTTCTCGCTTCGCGCTCGCCGGGCTGCCACCGCCCATCGCCGAGGCCGACCTTCGCTGCGTTGACCGGAGTGTACGGCGCCCCGGAGGGATCGAACGCGCGTGGACACTGGGAGAGCTGGTTCGCTGGCCGCGCGAGATACAGCCGCTCGACGAGACACTCCGCCGAGAGCTCGGCGCCCGTGAACGGGTCGAAGAACCGGCCTTCGTTCGCGAGCGCGCCTTCGTCACCCGTTCCAAAGCGCAGCGGCGTCTGCTGCACGGCGTCGGCGGTGAAGTCGAACGCGAGCGGTCCGACGAGGGGCCGAAGCGGCATCGAGAAGCTGATCGCCGGGAGCCGCTGGATCGTGTTGGGCCCGTACTTCGGCGCGGTCGAGCCTCGCGGAAACACGTCGCGCCCGAAGAGATCGTACCCGGTGGTGAGATCCTGCCGGAGCACGGTGTCGAGGGTGAGCAGGTGATCGGCGCCGCGGTGGAACAGCACGGCAGACGAGCGCAGGTAGCCGTTCTCGCGCGCGATCACGTCGACGGTGACGTCTCGTTGGTAGTAGCCGTCGGAGTAGGCGCCGAGATCGACGCGCGTTCCGAAGCCGCTCCCGAAGTCCTGTTGGTGCTGGAGCGAGGCTTCTCCTCGGAGCCCACGCTGCCCCAGCGTCATCAAGCCCGCGAAGCCAGGGTCGCGAGGGCCGCGGAGATCGTAGAGCAACCCGAGCGTCGCCCTGCCCTGCGCGCGGGGTGACAGCACGTACCGAAACTCGGTGAGCAGGCGCGGCCCCACCACCCCGAATGGGCTCGCGTAGGGATCGGGGATCGCGTCGTGAGCGGCGTTCCTCCAGGGGGTGCCGAACGTCTCGGGGATCCGCGGGCGATCTTGCTGTTGGGCTGCGCGAGCGCCTCCGAAGAAGTAGCCAGGCGTGAAGGTGAAGTCGGCGCTGCGGCCTGCGGTCACGAAGACGGGCTGCTCGAGCGAGAAGCCGTTGATCGAGGTCGAGCCGGGCTTGGGGAACAACAACCCGGTGGCGCGATCGCCGAGCGGAATCGAGAGCCACGGCAGGCCGAAGACCGGCGCCTCCCCGACGATGGGCAGCTTCTTCACCCAGGTGACCGGCCACTTCACCGCGACCCGGTCGCCGTCCTTGTTCAAGACCGCCTCGGAGGTGCGAATCGACCACGAAGGCGAGCTGAGATCGCAGTCGCATGGCGTGAGCTCGAGCTGCTCCATGCGCCAGCCGTCGTCGACTCGAACGAAGTGGTTCCCCGACATGCGCATCGTCGACTTGCCGGCGGCTTCGAGCTCGGCGTCCGTCGTCGCCGCGAGGAGCTTGTCTCGGTTCGCGCCGGCCTTTGCGAACGCGTCACCGTGCAGAACGTGCGCCTCGACGATGCGCTCTCCTTCGAGCTGCAGCTCGACGACCTCGCCTTTCAGGACCATCGGCGTCGCGCCCTGGACGACCCGACCCAGCACTGCGCCGACGGCGATCACCGTGTTGGAGGGCTGGTCGAAGTAGATGCGCTCGGCGTCCAGGGCGGCGCCGTCGGTGACGAGGTGTGCCCTGCCCTCGGCGATCGTTCGCTTCGTCGCGCCGTCATGGAGCACCCGCTCGGCGGTGAGGGTGAGCTCGGTCGCCCCGTCGGGCGCCGCGACCACCGCTGCGAGGAGCCAGCCGAGAGCCATCGGCCCGGGCCTCTATCAGTCTGGCCGCTCGAACTCGACGGTGAGCTCGTTGCCCGTCTGGGAGGTGCGGTAGGCGACGGCGCGCTTCAGGCTGATCGTCACTCGCACCTGGGTGTCGTCGACGGTCTCGGGCTTCACCAGCGAGACCGCGGTGTCGAAGAAGGAGGCGTCGAGGAGGCGCTCGTTGTTCGGCAGGCCGATCTCGGTGTTCTCCAGCGTCACCACCACGTTGCGACGGCCGTCTTCGCCGACCGAGAAACGCACCGGCGCCGAGGTGCGCAGGAAGATGCGCCCGATGCCGTCTTGCTGACGGAAGCCGATGTTCGTCATCCGCGCGGGGCGACCGGCGAGCTCGGCTGGTGAAGGCGTGTTGAGCGCCGCCTCTTCGAGCGCTCGTTGCTTGCGCGCCCGCTCGGCCTTGGCGAGCTCGTCGCGACGCTGATCGTCTTCGTCGGCCTTGCGCCGGGCTTCGGCCTTGGCGAGCCGTTCGGCTGCCGCGCGCTCCTCCGCTTCCCGACGCTGCCTTGCGGCCTGCTCCTTGGCGAGCCGGTCCTTCTCTTCGCGATCGAACTTCTCGGCGAGCGCCTTGGCCTCTGCGTCCGCGCGCTCCTTCGCCTTGAGCTCGGCCTGCTCGCGCGCCTTGCGATCCTTCTCTTCACGCTCCGCGCGCCCGCGCTCCTTCTCGGCCAGGGCGAGCTGTTCCTTCTCCTCGCGTTCGCGGGCCTTCTTGTCGGCGAGCTCTCGTTCCCGGCGGTCGGCGGCCTCGCGTTCGGCCTCGAGCTTCGCCACCCGCTCGGCCTCCTCGGCCTTCTTGCGCGCCTCGCGTTCCTCCTGCGCCTTCTTGGCCTTCTCTTCGCGCTCGAGCGCGGCCAGCCGCTCCCGTTCTTCACGCTCCGCCTTGGCGAGCCGAGCCTTTTCTTCGCGCTCGGCCCTCGCCTTGGCCTCGGCCTCGGCCTTCTCGCGGGCGAGCCGTTCCTTCTCGAGCCGCTCGGTCTCGAGCTTCGCGAGCCGCTCCTCTTCGGCGCGACGCCTGGCGTCCTCGGCCTCCTTGCGTTTGCGCTCCTTCTCTTCGCGGGCGAGCCGTTCCTTCTCCTCGCGCTCCGCCTTGGCCTTGGCCTCGGCCGCGGCCTTCTCCAGCGCGAGCCGTTCCGTCTCGAGACGCTCGGCCTCGAGCTTGGCCAGTCGAGCCTCGTCGGCGGCCTTGCGTCTGGCCTCTTCGGCTTCCTTCTTCTGGCGCTCGGCCTCGACCTTGGCGAGCCGCTCGGCTTCGGCGCGGGCCTTGGCCTCTTCGGCTGCCTTCGCCTTGCGCTCCGCGTCTTCCCTGGCGAGCCGTTCGCGTTCTTCCTTCTCTGCGCGAGCGAGCCGCTCCTTCTCGTCGCGCTCGAGCTTGGCCTTCGCCTCGGCGTCGGCGCGCTCCCTCGCCAGGCGATCACGCTCGGCCGCCTCGGCCGCCACCTTGGCTTGTCGCTCGGCGAGGGCTCGTTCCTGCGCCAGCCGCGCCAGCTCCTTCGGGTTCTGCGGCAGCTTCACCACCAGCGCCGAGCCCTGGGTGACGATGTCGCTCTCGAGCTCTTGCTCGAAGCCGATCAAGACCCGCGCGATCGCCGCCGACTCGCTGCCGTAGCTCGCGGTCTTCACCACGGTGATGGTGCCATCGTTCACCTTCGTCTCGGCGGCGACGCCCTGGAAGACGGCCTCGGACACGTCGATCACCAGCCGGGGCGGATCGGTGAGGGTGAAGGTGGTGAAGCTCGGGCGACGGCTCCCGACGATCTCGACCGCGCCGTTGTGCACGTCGATCTTCGAGATGACGTTGAGCTGAACGCGGTCTTGCGCCGCCGCGGAGCCATTCGCGAAAGAGACGATGAAGGCCGCCAGCGCAGCGGCAAACCGCCAAGGTGTGCGACCTGCCTGTCCCATGCTGTAGCAACGCTAGCAACCCGGGAGGATCCGCCAAATTTCTGGCCTGTCCGGACGGCGCGGGGCGTTCTGGCAGCGAGGCTCGGGGGCGACGTGGCAGGCCGCTTCGTCAGCGAATTCGCGGGAGCGACGGCGCGCGGGCGCGGTGGGTGCGCGCGTACTCGACGAGGTTCTTCACGTCGTAGCAGACCTGCCGCGCGTCGTGCCCCATGGTGAGCTCGATGTGGCTGTTCCCCTTGACGGGCCGCCACAAGAGATAGTCCGACTTGGCCGAGCGGTAGACGCTCCGGGTCGAGTCGACCGACGCGAGCGGATCACGATCGCCGAAGATGATCGCCATCGGGACGCGGATCTTCCCGAAGCCGCGCTTGAAGTCGTAGCCGGTGCGGTAGCAGACGACCGCGTTGGTGCGGATCCACCGGGTGAACTGCTCGACGACCGCCCGCGGCTCCTTCTCGCCGCCTTCCTTGAGGAGCCAGCGCACGTTCTCCATCTGCATGCGATCCCAGCGGGCGAGGTAGTTGATCCGGTTCGCCACCATGCCCAGCACCGGGCTCTCTTCGGCGTACCCGAGCGCGTCGGAGGCGAAGCGCAGCCAGGCATCGAGCGGGAGATACTGGTAGCGGAGCTGACGTGGGGCGTCGGGCGCCTGCTTGCGAAAGAGCTTGGAGCCCAGCTCGACGGCCGCATGGGCGAGGTTGCGTTGGAGGTTCAACCCTCCGAGCGTCGCGTCGACCGCCGCCTGAAGCCCTGGCGCGGCGAAGGCCAACATCTTGAGCGGCAGGCTCCCCTTCCCCAGCTCGGCTGGCGCGCCGATGGTGACGATGCCCTCGAAGTGCTCGTGAATGCCTGCGTAGCCGTAGCCGAGGATCCCTCCCATCGAGTGACCGCAATAGAAGATCTTGTCGCGGCGGGTGATGCGACGCACTCCCGCGACCGCGGCCGGCAGGTCGTAGAGGAAGTAGCTGTCGATGTCCCAGGTGTAGTCGAGATCGCTGGGCAGCTTGCGGCCGAAGCGCTCGCAGCGCTCCTTCTGGAAGGCGACCGAGCTCTTCCCGTGGCCGCGCAGCTCGAGGATGTGGATGTCGAGGCCGAAGAAGAGCAGGTTCTTCACGAACTCGCCGCTCGTCCAGGCGTGGCGGTTCTGACAGAAGCCGTGCACCAGCAGCATCGGCTCGCCGAAGAGCGGCTGCGGGAAGGTCTGGGGCGTCGGGCGGTAGCGGGTGATCACCAACGACCAGCCGTCGGCGGTTTCCACCACGTACTTCGTCTTCTTGTAGAGCGCGCGAAACTCGACGTCGTCGACCGTCGGGTGCGCGGTCTCTCGCGGAGCAGGTGCAGACATCGGGCGGAAGTGTAGGCCCGCGGCCGGGGCTGCACCATCGAATGGTGTAGGCTCGACCCACGTCATGCGAAGGGCGCTGATCCTCTCGGCGTCAGTACTCGGCGCGGGGCTCGCGGCGCTGGCGGCGGTGCGCTTCGTGCCGCCCGTCGCGCGGGCGGTGCACACGGGCAGCACCGACTTCATGGCGGACGGCACCTGCCGCTACGACCCGACGCTCCTCGAGACTGCGGCGTGGGCGATCTTCGGCGCCCCGGGGGCGCGGTCACCACCCTCGGTGGCGATCACCGTCTTCGGCCAAGGCACCCCGATCTCGGGCGCGAGGGTGTCGCTGACGGTGGGTACGTTCAGAGCTGATCGAACGACGGGTACGGGCGGGCGTGTCGTCCAGGCCCCAAGGGCCGAGGGCGCGGGCACGATCTCGGTCACCGCGCGCGGGTATCGGAGGAAGACTGTCAGCGTCGAGGTCTCCGAAGCGCCGCTGGAGGTCGAGGTCGAGCTCGAGCCGGCCTTGGTGCTTCGAGGGGTGGCGGTCGACGAGGCAGGCACGCCGATCGACAAGGTGAGCTTTCGCCTCTCCGATGGCGCGTTCGCCGAGTCGAACGACGCGGGCCTCTTCGAGCTGTCGACCGAGTGCTCCGAGAACTGCGTTCTGTCTCTCGTCCTCGCGGCGACCCCCGAGGCCGCGTGGCGGTTCGATCCCCTCTCGGTGACGATCGCTGACGCCGGCGCACCGGTACGAGTCGTGCTCAGACGGGCGGGAGCACGGGTGCGTGTCGTGCTGCCCGATTCGCGCGGGCTCGGCTCGTGGTGCCGGCTGGCCCGACACGAGGGGCGCGATGCCGGGCTGATGGACTGGGCGTGGCGAGATGGCGACGGCTCGGGTGACGCGTTCGAGTTCGTGGCGCTCGAGCAAGGCCGCTGGCTGGCCTACTTCCAGCGAGCGGGCGAGACAGTCCTTCATCGAGTCGAGTTCCAGGTGGCCGACGCGCCGATCGAGCTCACCCTGCCCCGTGACGCTCCGCCCTACCGGTTCCCGGGCGAGTGAGTCGCGAGTTCACCCGCGCATGCCGAGCGAGAGCCCCAGCTCGGCGAGCAGCTCCTTCACTTCCTTGAGTGACTGCCGACCGAAGTTGGTCGTCTTGAGCAGGTCGGACTCGGTGCGCTGACAGAGCTCGCCGACCGTCTGGAGCTTCAGGGTCGCCAGCGCGTTCGCGGTACGCACCGAGACCTCGAGCTCGTCGATCGAGAGATCCCAGTTCGGCGGAGTCTTGGTCTGCGCTGCCTCGCCCTCGCCCGAGGGCCGCATCGCTTTGGCCAGACGCTCCACCCGCTCGCCCTCCCAGCGCGCGATCGTTTCGGCAGCGGGAGGAGGAGGAGGACGGCCGAGCGCGCCGCGCAACACCGGGTCGAGAACCTCCTGGCGTTCGCCCGTCGACGCGGCTCGCACCACGAAGGCCATCAGCGACCCAGCGCGCCACGCCTCGTTGAGCCACCCGCTCGCCGCCGACGGCGCGACCATCGGCACCTCGGGGAACGACGCCAGCTCGAGGATCGCCTGGGTGGAGATGGGCGCAAACAGCTGCACCGGCCCGCCCTCCAGCTGCTGGTACGTCTCGGCATCGACGCCGATGGCTGGCGCGTCCCACGCAGTGACGACGCGGCCGACGGCACGCCCTCCATTCGCCAGCAGCACGGGCATCCCCTCGCTCACCGCCCCAATTGCCTGGAGCGCGACCGGTGAGCGTTGGTCCACCAGGCGCTTCGACGACTTGATGGTGGTCGTGTAGCCAGCCGCCTCGAGTGCCCCGTACGCATGCGGGGCGAAGAGGCCGAACAGCACGTCGATCGGCACCCGGCACCGCCCGGCGGAGAGCGAGGGATCGAGCGTGAGCGCGGCGCGGCCGCTGTAGTCGACCGTCTTCCCGTGCAACTTCGACCACGCGTTCTCGACGGACTCGGCGAGGGCGGTGAAGAGGTCGTCGAGCGCGCTCTGGGCAGCGGCGACGCGCTCGGCGGCGAGCAGGCGGCCATAGAGTTCGTCGAGCGGCTCCGCCCGGAGTCCCGCGGGAAGCACCGGCAGGAGCGTCATCGTCCGCTCACGCGTCAGCGGATGGGTGCAGGGCCCCGGGAGCTCGAGGTGGCCGAAGCGCTCGCGGCGAACCTTCGACTGGAGCACCTCGACGCCACACTGCTCGCACACCACGCCTCGGTGCTTCATCCGCTTGTACTTGCCGCAGGCACACTCGTAGTCGCGCTCGGGGCCGAAGATCTTCTGCGAGCCGAGCTCGCCGGCCTTCACCTGTCCATGCGAGCGGCGACGGAGCTCGTCTTCGCCGAGGACCCCGACGCGTGGCGCTGCGTCGGTGAGGCGCACGTCGAAGCCCATCGCCTCGAGGGAGGCTCGCAGCGTCACCACGCCGTCCGGCAGGAACTCGGCCGGCCTGGGCTTCTCGAAGAAGCTGAAGATGTCACGCGGAGCCGCCGAGGGGGCCGGAGGTGACGGCAAGGGCTTGGCCTCGCCCGGAGCGACGAACTCGGTGACGTCCTTCGCGGGGTTCTCCTGCCGCACCACCGACTCGTAGGCCCGCGTGCGCGAGATGACGTCGTCGGACTTGAGCGTCATGCACTCCCACAGCATCCACGGGGCGTGTGCTCCAAGCACTTCGGCGAGCGGGGCTTCGAGGCGCTGGCCTCCGCGCGAGTCGCGCCCGAATTCCGGCTGCTGGGTCGTGGCGTCGTACGGGCCGATGCTGCGCGCCTCGAGCACCTCTCGAGCGATCGAGCGCTTGGTGACACGCGCCCTCGAGCCGCTCCCTGCGGAGGCGAGGTCGGCCTCGACCGGCGCGATTGACGTCACCACCACGGAGCGACCATCGAGTTCGAGCACGTCTCCGGGCTCGAGCCGCCGCGACCACGACACCTGCACGCGGGCGCGACGCCCGTCGAACTCGGAGACCGTCACCGTTCCCGAGCACCACGCCGGAGCGCGAAGCGACCGATCGACGACGTCACTCGCCTTCTCGCCGAAGATCGCGCGCAGCAGCTTCTCCTCGGGAGTGAACGCGGCGCCCTCTCTCGGCGCGACGACGCCCACGAGGATCGAACCGGAGCTCACCTTCGCCCCCACCTTCACCAGCCCACGCTCGTCGAGGTCGGTGAGCGCCTCTTCACCGACGTTGGGAAGGTCGCGGGTGAGCTCACTCTTCTCGGACACCTCGAGCTCGAACCATCGGACGTGCTCGGAGGTCAGCCGCTCGGCGAAGCGTGGATGCACGACGGCGAAGCCCAATGGCAGTGAGCCGGCGGTGACGGTCGCCTCGGGCGCTCCGGAGTGCGGGGCCGAAGCGTCGTCGGCAAAGACGACCGTTCGCATCACGTCGAGGGGCTCGGACATTGGTCGAAAGTAGCCGTCCTCGCGGCAGGGCGACACGGCTAGATTCGGAATGGATGAAGCTGGTCGAACAGCTGATGGCCGAGCACGAGCTCATCGACGAGGTCCTCGGCTCCTTTCGACAGTGGACACGGCGCTGGGCGAACGGTGAGGGCGATCGATCGGACGGGACGCGCTTTCTCGAGTTCTTCCAGCGCTGGGCGCACGACTTTCATCACGCGCGCGAGGAAGACGTCTTCATCCCAGCGCTGGTGAACGAGGTGTCGCTGCCCAGGGACCGCGGGCCGATTGCGATCATCCTCTCGGAGCACACAGCGATGGGCGAGCTGAGGCGTCGCATGATGGAGCTGCTCGCCGACGATCGCCCCGAGGCCCGAGCGACCCTCGATCAGCTCGCCACCACGTTCTCCCATCAGCTCTGGCACCACCTCGACGCCGAGAACTCGGTCTTCTTCGCCGAAGGAGAGGCGCGGCTGCGGAAGCGAGGCGTGGCCGAACTCGAAGGGCGGGCCCCGACGACGGCCGAGCTCGCTGCGAAGGAGGCCGCCGAGGCCCTGGTGCGTCGCTTTCCACCCATCGTCGACCCGACGATCTACCGAGGTGACGGCTGCGTCATGTGCCCGGCGTACAACACCACCTGCCGAGGGCTCGAGCGCGAGTGGTGGTCGGAGGCGGAGTGGGAGGAGCTCCATCACCGGCTCGGCTCCGACTGATCGGCAGAGGAAACGCCGGGCCCCCCTCGCCTCGCAGTCCTCGCACGGCAAGGCATACCGCCCATAGAACCCAGGCATGGGCTACGACTGCACGCTGCACCTGGTTGACGAGCGTTCGATCAAGGAAGAGCTCGTCCCCCGGCTCCTTGGCACCTCACGCAAGGCGCTCGCCTTCGAAAAGCGGAAGTCGGGCGCGGCGGCGCTGAAGGCCGCACGGAAGGCGCTCGGAACGGCTGAGCCGAGAGAGGCAGCGCGTGCCTTGACGGAGCTCGCGATTCGGTTCGCGTCGACCACGTTGCCGCACCTCGACGCCCGCGGACTCGCCATCTCCTTGTGGGAGAAATCGCTGAAGGCGGTGCGTGCTGCGTCACCGCGCGCACTTGGTGCATCTCCAGAGGCCTTGTTCGGGGAGGTCGTGCGAGTCCGACCCGAGCTCTCCGGCTCGTTCCCGACGTCGTTCGAAGAGAACGAGATGACGGGGGTCTTCATCCCTGCCGCACGTGTCGGCGCAGCCCGCAAGTGGCTGGGACGGCAACTCTCGGTCCTCTCACCGGGCAAGCAACTGCAACTCGAGCCACTCGAACGCGTCCTCGCGGCCGCGGAGAGGCACCGACTCGCGTATTGGGAAGCCACCGACCTCGACGTCGGACAGGCCCGCGAGGAGCTGCTCGCTGTCACGCTGCCGAAGGAGGTCCGGGGGCGCTGGCAGCTGCCGCGTCAGGGCGCCAAGGACATGGTGGGCCGTGTTGGCGATCACGTCTTTCTTCGCCTCGGCGATGATTCGCTCGCTCGAGTCGACATCGGCGTGGTGCCACCGACCATCGAGCGCCTTCCCATCGATCATGCAACGTTCGTCGGACGCCTCGACGAGCGCTGGCTCACGGTCGAGCGACGAAAAGACGAGCGCCCTTTCCGCTTCCGATTGTTCGCGAGGGAGGGCGGCCTCGAAACGCGCGCCTTCGAAGCGGCACCAAGGTGGCCGGGCCGCGCTCTCACGAACGTTGGCCTCGTCGGCGGTCGTCTCTTCGGCCGGGACGAGGACGAAACGCAGCCCACCCTGCTTCAGTGGACGGACAAGAACCTCGAGCCGGTTGTCGAGCTCGCGCGGGCGAAGGGAACCAGGGGCTCCGTCTTCGGGACTGCACGTACGGGAGACGAGGCGGACGTCGTGGTGTGGGACGGCGACGGCTATGAGTTGGTGAGGGGCAAGCTCGTCAAGACGTTCCCGCTCGGTGCCGCGCGTTTCGGTGGCTTCTCCACCGCGCCAGCCCCAGGAGGAGCCTTCCACTACACGCTCGATGGCCGCGTCTTCGTGGCAGAGCGCGGCAAGAAGCCACGAGCGGTGGCGACGAAGACGAGGAACGTCCAGCGGCTTGCGGCAGGACCTGGCGGCGGCACGTTGCTGCGCCTCGGAGACAATCGTCAGGCCTGGGCCATCGCGCTCCTGCGCAACGATCGCGTCGTCGGCCTCTCGAAGAAGGCGATCACCCACCCCGACGACGACGTGCACGGCGTCGAGTGGAGTTCGACCGCCGACGCTGTGATGGTCTTCACGAGCGAAGCGGTCGTCGCACTCCCAGCCTCGGTGTTCGGTGGCTGAAGGGGTGAGCGCTCTGTTCGCGCCTCACGGAGGGCTCAGCTTCGCGAACCGCACGCCGATGCGCGCCGCGGTGCCGTTGCCGTCGTAGTAGTTGCCCATTCTCACCTTGAAGAACTCGCCCTTGGTCGTCTTCACCACGTAGACGTGATCGAGGGTCGTGAGCCGGTGGGTGCCGAGGTCGTAGTAGTACCAGCCGCCGTCGATGGTGTTGAAGATGGGCTCGGAGCCGTCCTTCTCGTAGCCACTCGCCGGCGCCTGGGTGAGCGTCGCGAAGTCCTGGCCCTTGAGCACCGCGACCTCGACGTTCCCCATCGGGTTCGTCCCGCCGCCGTTCGCACGCACCTTGTCCCGCTGGAACGAGAGATCCCACGCGTTGGTGGACTCGGCCTCGTCGAACTTGAGCTCTCGCTGCTCGTCGAGATCGATGTACGTCGGCAGCGACTTCGAGGTGGCGTCGATCAGCGAGTCGTACACGCCTTGATCGAGGGTGAACGAGAAGAGCGGCTCGGTGGGCAGGTCGCCACAGACGCCGTCGAAGCAGTCCGTCTTGCGGAGATCGGGCGCGCAGCCAGCGAGCAGCACGGTGAGGAGCAGTCGTCGCATGATCAGTACTCCATGGTCGCGCCGCCCACGAAGCCTCTGGGCGGGCGGGGGTTGAAGTCGGCGTCTCCGGCGTTGAGCAGGTTGAAGCCGTTGAGGAAGAACTTGAGCCAGGGCTTGAAGACCCAGGTGAGCTGGAGCTCGAGATCGAGGTAGCCGGGCGCCGTCACCGTGCGGGTCTCTCCGAAGCCGAGCACGTTCGCGAAGCCCAGCCCCGAGCCCACGTAGAACGGCCGAGGCCCGTTCCACGTCGCACGCACCACGCCCTCGAGGCCGACGGGCCGGTACTTCATGCTGAGGCTGCCGTTGACGCGGTGGTTGGAGCGCCCCTCGAGCGGCCGGTTGCGCGTCAGATCTCTCGCGTCGAGGCCCATGTAGGCGAGCTCGAGGTTCACTCCGCGAGACAGCCGCGCGCGCGCGTTCACTTCCCCGCCTTGCGTGTACGCGCCAGCCACGTTCTCGTACGAGAAGATCGTCGGGTTGTCGGGGTTGGGCATGCCGTTGGCGGTGATGTTGATGAGGTTGGTGAGGCTCGTGTGCCAGGCGCTCCCGGAGATGCTCCAGCCCTCGATCGGGAGCCGGTAGTCGACGGCCACGTTCACCGAGCCAGAGCGCTCGGGCACCAGCGCCGGGTTGCCCTGCACGCAGTAGCCGATGCCGGTGTTGCAGAACTGGAGATAGAGCTCGTTGAACGACGGAGGGCGAAAACCGAGGCCCCACGAGGCGCGGAAGGTGAGCGAGCTGCCGGCGTCGACCTTGATCGCGAGCCGCGGCGCTGGCGCCCCGCCGAACTGCGAGTCGACGTCGCCGCGCAGGCCGGGCTCGATCGACAGCTTGAGCGTGTCGGACGCCCTCAGCGTCCACGAGTCTTGGGCGAAGAGCCCGAAGCGCCCGCGCTGAACGAAGGGGCTCTTGAGCCGACTCGAGGTGAGGTTCTCGGTCAGCGCCTCGGCGCCCACGCTGACGATGTGGTTGCCCCACTTCTGATCGACCTGCGCGTAGCCCTCGAAGAGCCGGGTGATCGTCAGGGTGAAGTCGTCGAGCTTTCGCGAGTTGCGCTGATCGAGGAGGAACTGGTCCTTGAAGAAGCCGAAGTGCCCGCGGACGGTGAGCGTGGTGTCGGTGGGGAAGATCGCGCGCGTGCCCAAGACGGTGTCGAGCTGCTCGGTGCGCTGCACGCGGTTGAAGACGGCGCCGGTGTCGTTCTCGTCGACCGCGCGGAGATCGGTCCACGCGTAGCCCGTGCGCGACCAGACCCGGAACGTGTCGGACGGGTTCCAGGAGAGATCGAGGTCGTAGTCGAACCGGCGAATCGACGGCCCGTTGTCGGCGACGTTCTCGGGGTTGCGATCGAAGGCGCTTCGGTGCCGGAACCCTGCCCCGCCGCGCAGCTCGAACGCGCCGAGCTTGGAGCCCGCATGCGCGCGCACGTCGGCCTCGGAGCCCACTGGGACGTCCTTCGAGCCGTTCTGAAAACCTCCGCCCATCGCGCGCACCGACAGCTCGAGCGGCCGCTGGGGCCGGCGGGTGATCAGGTTGATCACGCCTCCGACGGCATCGGCGCCGTAGAGCGCAGCCGCTGGGCCCTTCACGATCTCGACCCGCTCGAGATCGCGCAGGCTGAACCGGGTGACGTCGGTGATCGTCCCTGCCCGCCCTGCGATGCGCTGGCCGTCGACGAGGAAGAGCACGTACTCCGGGTCGAGGCCCTGGAGCCGAATGCCCACCCCGCGGTTCGTGTAGACCATCTCCACGCCCGGGTGCTGCTGCAGCAACTGCCCCAGATCGCGCGAGCCGAGCTGCTCGATCTGCGCGCGGGTGATCACCTCGGTGGGAACGACCACGTCCTTCAGCTTTCGCTCGAGCCGCGAGCCCGTCACCACCGTGGTGTTCCGCACGTCGTCGGTGAACTCGACCCCACCATCGACCCCCGCGTCCACGGGTCCATCGATCTGCGCCAACGCCGCCAGCAGCACCCCAGAGAGCATCACGCCCCAGATGTAGCCGACCGACCTGCCCCATCCATCACAAGTCTGTCAGGTGAGGGACGCGCTGATTCCCGAACGATCTCGATGGCTTCGCGCCACGCCGCCTGCGACAGTCAAGGCTCCCCCGCACCCCCGAGACCCCATGCACCGAGCTGTATTCCTGCTGTCATTTTCCGCGGCTGCGACGGCTTCGGCTCAAGCGCCGCGCCTCGACTTCGTCGACTACGCGAAGACCCCGATGAGCGACGCGGTGAACACCAACCTCGTCAAGGAAGGCGACTCGACCTTCTTCGTCGCTGGCACCAAGCGCTTCAAGCTGGTGAAGCTCCGCAAGACCGATCGCGCGACACGCAGCAAGCTCACGAAAGAGCGCCTCCGCGCCGTCACGCTCCCCGGGCCGGCCGGCGACGAGCCCGAGGGTGTCGCCATCGACAACCCGACCAACAGCGACGGCACCGTGACCATCACCGCCGATGCAGTGCCGAAGAAGGTCGCCGCCTTCAAGAGCTACTACGACCCACGCACCAAGCGAGACGGCAAGGGTCCCTCGGCCGAGGAACTCGACTACACCGCCTACCAGTCTCCGATTCGCGATCAGAGCGTTCGTGGCGCGTGCTCGGCCTTCTCCACCACCGCTGCGCTCGAGGCGATGCCCGCCTTTCGCGAGCTGATGGGAAAGGACGCGCACCTCAGCACCGAGTACGCCTACTGGCTCTCCAAGGACAAGAGCCCTGCCGCGGTCTGCGAAGACGACGGCGCCTCGGTGGACGAGATCTCCGACGGGCTGTCAGGGGCAGGCCTTCCATTGGAGGGAACGTGGGCCTACTCCGACAAGTGCCCGAGTAGCGGGCCACCCAAGGAGGCGAGCGACCGAGCGATCTGGAGACCCCGCCACGTCTACGTCTTCGACGCCGACATCGCGATCCGCAACGCGGCCCGAAAGAAGGACTCGACGGAGCTCGCCCGCGAGTACGCGACCGCGGTGAACGATCCACGCTTCCTCGAGTCCGTCGTGGGCGCCGGGTACACGATGGTGTGGGGCTTCGAGTGGCCCGATCGCGCGGGCGTCTTGGACAACCTCACCGCGAACAAGGTGATCGATCTCGTCTACGACAAGAAGGGCACTGCGAAGTCGACTCCCGACAGGGGCCACTTCATGGTGCTCGTCGGGTACAAGCGCACTCCCAAGGAACATGGCGGTGGCTACTTCCTGTTCAAGAACAGCTGGGGCGTCGACCTCAACCTCGACGGCGTCGACGACGGCTACATTCGCCTCAGCTACGACATGGTGCGCGCCTACGGTGACGATGGCGTCCTCTTCACTGGCTCGTTGAAGGTGCCCAACGGCAAGCCCTGCAACGAGAACGTCGAGTGTCAGGGCTTCAGCGGCGCGGGGGTCGAGGGCTCGGCGTGCTGCAAGAGCGCAGGTCAGGTGAAGGGCACCTGTCAGGCGACGCGGCGTGACTTCGCTGGCGTCTGGTACTGCCCGAACGAATGCCGCGGCGCCGCGGATCAGCCGGCCGGCACCTGCGTTGCCCAGAAGAAAGACGGCGAGCGCTGCTCGATGGACACCGAGTGCGAGGACTTCGACGGCGCGGGCCAGGAAGGCTCGGCGTGCTGCGGCGGCAAGTGCACCGAGAAGCAGATGGACTGGGCCGGCGTCTTCTACTGCCCAGAGGTCTGCAAGAAGGCCTCCGACGCGAAGCCAGGCACCTGTGACGATCTCGCCGACAAGGGCGACGCCTGCACGAAGAACGAGCAGTGCGAAGGCTTCAACGGCGCGGGCAAGAAGGGCGTCGCCTGCTGCAAGGGCAAGTGCCGGGGCCTGCTCGCCGACTATGCGGGCGTCTACTACTGCCCCTCGGAGTGCCGTTCGTCGCCCGTCGCCGCGGCCGGCAGTTGCTCGAAGCCCAAGAAGGGCAAGTGCTCGACGGACCAGGACTGCTCGGGCGGAAAGTCGTGCTGCGGCGGCAAGTGCCAGAAGAAGCGCAAGGACTGGGCGGGCGTTCTCTACTGTCCGTCCGAGTGCGTGGGGAAGTCGGGCGGCAAGGCCGGCACCTGTCCCTGAGGAACCGACGGGCATCCTCGGAGCCCGAACCCGCCGAGGTGAACGTCAGCGAAGCAGCGCGCGAAGTGGCTCGTCCTCGAGGATCTGCCACGCCCCAGCGCTGAGCGTCTCGGGAAGAACGAACGCCCCGATTCGGCGGCGATGGAGCGCGGCCACGTGGTTGCCTGCCGCTGCGATCATTCGCTTCACCTGGTGGTACGTGCCCTCGCCGATCTCGAGGCTGAGCGTCATCGGCCCGACACGTTCGGCGGCGAGCGCACGGACCGGCTCGGGGGCGTCCTTCAAGACGACGCCTTCACGAAGCGCGGCCACGAGGTCGTCGAGCACCGGCGCAGCGCAGGTCACCAGGTATTCCTTCGGCACGTGGTGCTTCGGCGAGGTGAGCCGCTGAATGAAGGCGCCGTCGTCACTGAGGAGCAGCAGCCCCGTCGTGTCGGCATCGAGTCGTCCGACCGCCTGCACGCCACGGCTCACCAGAAACGTCGGCAACAGCGAGAACACGCTCGGGTGATGGCTCGGCTGATGGCTGCACTCGGTGCCGGCGGGCTTGTGGAGCGCCAGGTAGACCCGCTCTCGAAAGCGCCACCTCACGCCGGCCACCACCAGCTCGAGCGCGTCGATCGACAGCTCGCGCTCGGGATCGGTCTCGACGCGGCCGTTGACGCTCACCGCTCCGGCCTCGATCGCGGCACGGCACTCCTTGCGGCTGCCGAAGCCCTGCGACTGGACCGCCTTATCGAGCCGCACGCGAGCGACGTCGCCGGATCAGCACCAGGCCGAGCCCGAGCAGCGGAGAGAGAGGAGCGGCCTCGCACGAGATGCCCAGCGTTCCGGTGTTCCGTGCGACGATCTTGTTCTTCAGCTGCGCGAGCTCGTCGCACGGCACTGGCGGCTTGCCCCTGGGGTAGGTGCCACAGAAGCCGGCGCCGGTCCCCGAGTCGATCACCCGCTTGGCGAGATCGGCGAGGGGCGCGGTGGGCGACATCGTCGCGTCGGTACGGTTGACGTGATCGAAGCCCACCATGTGGCCGATCTCGTGCGTCGCCGTGTTCTGAATGTCGTAGGCCGTGCAGAACGCCGTCTCCATGCCTTCGGGACAGGGCGGCGACGAGATGGTGGTGAAGAGGAACCGGGTGCCGTCCTGCGACTTGCCGGCGTTGAACTCGATGTCCGAGTCGAACACGATGCCCGTGCGCGTCGAGTAGGTCGAGGTGGTGAGCGCGATGGTCGCGTCGCCGCCCTCCCAGCACTTGAACTTGTTCCCGCAGCTCCCGTCGGCCTGGCAGGGATCGGTGAGGGCCACCACGTCGCGGCAGTTCTCCTCGCGGAAGGTGAGCACGTTGTCGTCTTCGGTGCCCTTCCCCACCTTGGGATCGGTGATGCGGGGCCCACGAATGAACTCGAAGTCGGAGCAGGAGTGCGCGAGCGCCTGCCAGGTGGCGAAGGCGTTGTCGATCGCGGTGAACTCGGCCTCGACCGGAGTGCGGGCGCTGCCAGCAGCGTCGACCCGATAGGTGAGCTTGCGCACGCTCCAGGTGACGCAGAGGTTCGAGTTGCCGGTGTTGCTCAGCGCCTTCGTGCGCAGGTAGGGCTGGGCGACGACGCCAGTGGCGAGCACGCACCACGCGCTCAACACCATTCTGGCGAACGACCCACGCCGCATCAGCGCCTCCGTCTCCTCAGCGCCCACGCCACCCCGACCAACCCGAGCCCCTCGAGGCCGGTCGCCGAGCAGCTGCGCTTCGCCAGCGGCACCTCCTCGATCGACAGCCGGGGAATGAAGCACATCTTCGCCACCCCACCCTTCGGGTACACGTCGCAGACGAACTTCTTCGAGCCGGTGTCGAGGGTGCGCTTGCCGAGCTCCCCGGTCGCGGCGCGGAAGTACATCGTCGAGGCCGGATCGGTGAAGTGCGCCAGCCCGAGCAGGTGGCCGATCTCGTGCGTCATCGTGTTCTGCACGTCGGCGGCGACGCAGCTGACGCTCTCCATCCCCTTCACGCAGGGCGGGGCGTCGACGGTGCTGAAGAAATACGACGGGGTGTTCAGCTCGATGTCGGAGTCGAGGATCTGCCCGTTGCGCGGCGAGAAGCTGGTGGTGGTGATCGCGATCGCCGACTCACCGAACTGCCAGCAGTCGTACTTGTTCGCGCAGGAGCCGTCCGCGAAGCACGAGTCCTGCGCGGGCGCGACCTGCCGACACGTCTTCTGCCGGAAGAGGATGAGGTTCTCGTTCGTGCCTCGCTCGAGGTACTCGGCGTTGCGGCTCGAGCTGCGCGCCCCCTCGGTGAAGCGAAGGCTCGAGCAGGCCGACAAGGCGTCGCTCCAGGTCGAGAACGAAGCAGTCACCGCCGCGAACTCGGTGTCGCCCGGGGTCTCCTCATTCCCCGGAACGCTCTGGCGGAAGACGATCTCGGTGTTCTCCTTCCACCACAGACACTGGGTGCTGTTGTCCGTGTCCGACATGTGGCTGCGCGCGTACTGCGAGAGCGACGCGGCGAGCAGAAGCGAGGCGATCACTTGACCACCTTCGGAGGACCGCTCGGCGTGATCGACTGCGCGGGGCCGAGGCTCTGGCGTACGAGGGTGATCAGCGCGTCGAGGCTCATCGGCTTGTTCGGCGATTCGACCGGCTGGTGCGTCTTGGCGTCGACGAGGAAGAGCTCTTCTTCGCCGCCGCGCACCATCGCCTCGCTCCCGTTGCGATCGACCACGAAGCGCCCCTGCGCGAGCCCGACGACGAAGGCGCGCTCACCACGCTTCTCGAGGAACACGACGACCTCTTCACCGAGGTTGAAGGTGGCGACGCCGTGCACCGCCTGGCCCACCTCACCCACCACGCCCCCGGGCTGCATCGCGACGACCGTCTTGCCGGTGACGTTGCCCTTGAGCACCTGGCTCACCAGGATCTCGTTGTCGGTGATGATTCGGCTCTTGTCCTGGTTCCACCGGCTCTCGACCCGCACCACCGTGCCTCGCACGACGACGTCCGAGGCTCGCGTCAGGGCGGGCACGTCCATCGCGATCAAGGTCGTCGCCCACGCGCCGAGGGAGAGCGCGAGCGCGGAAGCCAGAACGAACCGTCGAGTCATTTCTTCACCTTAGCGGATGTCGAGGGGCCGTGCGCCAGCCCCGGCGCGCTCACTGAATCGTGAAGGCGACGTCGTAGGTCAACGCCCCGCTCGACCACCTGGAGAGGAGCACGAACACGGTCTGCGCCGCCGGCCCATTGAGGAAGGTGACGTCTTCGGAGCCACTCGCCCCGTTGTCGGCGTTGGCGAGGCACGAGGAGGTCATGCCACAGGTGGACGCCGGCCCGGGCAGGATGTTGATCACCGCGTCATCCGTCGAGGTCATCACCACCCGCAGGCTCTGGTTGGCCAGGAGCGGCACCGCGTACACCGCCTCGGGGCCGGTGGGCTCGACGCAGTTCGGCTGGTTCAGCGTGTAGTCCTTGTTCAGCCCGCTGGTGGTCTGCCCGATGAGCGTCGTCGAGCTGGGAATGGGAATCGCGTTCGCGCAGGTGTCGCCCGCCGAGTTGATGTTGGTGATGCTCGCGAAGAGGCCGACGGTTCCCGACATCGGAGTGAGGGAGTCGAGCGTCACGAGGAAGCTCCGCGGTGCCCCGCCAGTGTTGTCGAAGGTGAGCGTCTCGCTCGCGCCCACCGCGCCGCCGTTCGCCGAGGTGACGCAGGCGCCGATGAGGCACGAGAGGGCGTCGTTCGTGAGCGAGAGCGAGAGATCGAAGGGCGCCTGAGGACTCGCGATGACGGTGAGGCGTTGCTGCGGCGCGAGGGTGACCGTGTACATGCGGTCGCCACCTGGGCCGTAGGGACAGCTCGAGGTGTTCGAGGTGTCGTTCGACGAGGCCGACAAGTTCACCCCGACCGGAGCGCCGATCGGCAACTGCAGCGCCGTCTGGCAGGTCTCTCCAAACCCAGCGTCTGGAACGCCCGCGTCTGCAAGGCCCGCGTCGGGAACACCCGCGTCGAAGGTGATGCCAGAGAGCGCGGTCGAGAGGTTGTAGCTGGACTGGCCGGAGGAGCCGGGCTGGCCGTCGACGATGAGGTAGTACCGCCGCACGACCGTGCTGGTGTTCGCGACGATCGCAATCCTCGTCATCGGGCCTGGCGGGGCCGTGGTGACGCAGAGGCCGGAGTTGCACGAGGTGGGATCGGCGGCGACGCTGACCCCTGGCGAGAAGGTGACGTCGAGGGGCACAACCTGAACCGTGAGCTGCGCTCCGCCGGGCACGTCGACGGCGTAGACGCGATCGGCGCCCAGTCGGAAATCGCAGGTCGCGCTGCTCTGGTAGTTGTCGGTGAACCCCGCGAGGCTCTCGTTCGAGAGGAAGGTGTTGGGGCCGATCAAGAGCGGGCTCAGGCAGCTGTCACCGTTGAGGTTGAGCGGCGTCGTCGAGGTCGTGATGCTGAAGCTCGAGCCGGGCACGAACGTCACCGAGTCGACGATCACGAAGACCTCGAGCGGTCCGGAGGAGGTGTTCTGGAAGGTGCCTCGATCGAGCGCTCCGACGCCGGTACCGTCGCCAGAGGTGCCCACGCACTGGCGAGGGCTGCACTGGGTGGGGAACTGCGCGAACGAGACGTTGGTGTCGGTTCCGTTGGGGCGGAGTTCGACGGCGAGCTCGGACCGCGCAGGCACCGTCACTCGGTACACCCGATCACTCCCGAACGAGCGCGCGGCGCAGTTGGCGCCAGCCCCCTGGTAGTCGTTCACGAAGGACCCGATCGGCTCGTTGAACAAGGTGGTGTTCGCCGAGAGGGCGATCGGCGACTCGCAGCGCTCTCCGTCGGCGAACGAGAGCGAGAGCGTGAAGTCGCCCATCGCGTTGGTGGTGAAGCCCGACACCACGAGGTACACGGTCTGGGTGAAGGTCGACGAGTTGGCGTAGCTGAGCCGCTCGGGATCGTCGGCGCCAGCCAGGCAGGAAGTGCTCGGTTGGCTGGGCGAGCCGCAGAGCGTGGGATCGCTCACGAGATCGATGACGGCGTCCCAGTTGCTCACCGGGTTGAGGTTCACGGTGACGGTGCGCCCAGGGGGCACGTCGAAGGCGTAGACGACGTCAGGCGCGTTCACCCCGGTGAAACGGCAGCCCGCCGCGGTCGTCTGCCTGAACTGGTGATTCGGCTGAAAGCCGAGCGTCGTGCCGTTGACGGTGGTGGGGACCGGCAGGACGATCGCCGCGAAGCAGCTCTCGCCCCCCTGCACGAAGCCGCCCGCAAAGCCGCCACCTGCAAAGCCACCTGCAAAGCCGCCCGCGAAGCCGCCGGCCACGAACCCGCCCGCAAAGCCGCCCGCGAAGCCGCCGGCCACGAACCCGCCTGCAAAGCCACCCGCGAAGCCGCCGCCAGCAAAGCCGCCGCTGGTTCCGCCCGCCCGACCGCCCGAGATCCCGCCAGCGGTGCCGCCTGCACGACCTCCCGCAAAGCCGCCACCGACGGTGCCACCCGCGCGGCCGCCAGCGAAACCGCCCCCAACCGTGCCGCCCGCTCGGCCGCCACCGATCGCTCCGCCCGCGAAACCGCCCCCGACCGTGCCGCCCGCCCGACCACCCGAGAACCCACCGCCGATCCCGCCACCTGCGAAGCCGCCCCCAACCGCACCTCCGGCGAAGCCACCGCCACCAATCGCGCCACCGGCGGAGCCCCCGGCCGACCCGCCTGACGAGCCACCCGCGCGACCGCCCGCCGTCGCTCCGCCCGCGCGCCCACCATCAGGCGGACAGCCCATGCCAGGCTCATTGCACTGCTCATTCACTGGCGCGAAACA
Organism: Myxococcota bacterium; assembly: GCA_052034585.1. GTDB lineage: Bacteria > Myxococcota > Myxococcia > Myxococcales > Myxococcaceae > Xiheimicrobium. The sequence goes on along the minus strand of JBPOIJ010000050.1, from coordinate 7,666 downwards.
CGCCGAGGCCACCAAGGCGGCAACGACGACGAGACGAATGGGCGGCATCGAGGAGACTCCTGAACTTCCGGCCGTCGGCAGCCTACCACTCTCTCCCCGAAAGCCGACTTCTCCCCTGCGCAAAGCCGCTGCGGAACCGCCCGGGCATCTGCTACGGGGCGCTCCATGAAGCCACGGCTGCGCTTTGCCCCCTCTCCCACCGGCTACCTCCACATCGGAGGCGCTCGCACCGCCCTGTTCAACTGGCTCTACGCCCGAAAGAACGGCGGCACCTTCGTGCTGCGCATCGAGGACACCGATCAGGAGCGCAGTACCCAGGCCTCGCTCGACGCGATCCTCGACGGGCTCACCTGGCTCGGCATCGACTGGGACGAAGGCCCGGGGAAGGACGGCGGGAAGGGCCCCTACTTCCAGATGCAGAAGCTCGATCGCTACGAGAAGGTCGCGCGCGAGCTGATCGAGAAGGGCTGGGCGTATCGGGACTATTCGACAGAGGACGAGCTGGCCGCCGCGCGCAAGGCGTTCGCCGCCGAGAAGGGGCTCACCGAGGGCGACGATCTCCGCTCGGCCGGGTTCAAGTTCAAGAGCCCCTGGCGCGACAAGAAAGAGACCGTCGATCGGCCGGGGCTGATCCGCTTCAAGATGCCCTCACGCGAGGGCCGCTTCGGCTTCGACGATCTCGTCCTCGGCCGCATCGAGAAGCCCTACGACGACTTCGACGACTTCGTGCTGATGCGCTCCGACGGGGTGCCGCTCTACAACTTCGGCTGCGTCATCGACGATCACGACATGGAGATCTCTCACGTCGCGCGCGGGCAGGAGCACATCAACTCCACCTTCCCGCAGCTGATGATCTACGAGGCACTGGGCTGGACGCCGCCGCAGTTCGCGCACATTCCGCTCATTCTCGCGCCAGACGGGCGGAAGCTCTCGAAGCGGCATCATCCCGAGGCGGACCTCCTTCGGCACAAGACAAGCGGGATCCTCCCGCACGCGCTCCTCAATTACGTCGCGCGGGTTGGCTGGAGTCACGGAAACGACGAGATCTTCACCCGCGAGGAGCTGATCCAGAAGTTCGACTTCGCCGGCGTCAGCAAGGGCCAGGGCAAATGGGACCCGGTCAAGCTCACCGCCACCAACGAGCACTGGATCAAGAACACCGATCCGCTCCAGTTGGGAATGACGCTCCTGCCCTACTTGAAGGACGTCGGCGTTCCCGACGCGGTGGTCGACGCGAAGCTCGAGCTGGGCATTCGCGCGTTCGCGGAGCGCTCGAAGACGCTGGTGGAGATGGCCGAGAAGCTCCGGCCCTACTACGCGCATGGCGTCACCATCGACGGCGCCTCGGCGGCGAAGCACCTGACACCCGAAGGAAAGGTGCTGCTCGGCAAGGCTCGGGAGGAGCTCGCGAAGCTGACGAGCTGGACCGCGGCCGCGATCGATCCAGTGATGAAGCTCGTCGCCGACGCGAACGGCGCGAAGGTGGGAGCGGTCGCCCAGCCGGTGCGCGTCGCCTGCACTGGCGGCACGGTGAGCCCTGGCATCGGCGCGACGTTGGAGCTCCTCGGCCGAGACGAGACGTTCCATCGCATCGACGCGGCGCTCCGGTGAAGAAGCTCGTCACCTTCTTCAAGCGCTACCTCGCGGGCTTCATGTCCGAGCCGACGGTGGTGATGTGCGGAGCGTGCGCGCTCTTGATCATCTCCCACTACCAGGGCAACACCGGCTACTTCCGCACCTTCGTCGGAGATCGGTTCGACAAGCACCCGGCCGCGAACGTGCTCGGCCACTTCTGGTGGTTCGGCTCGTCGCTGCTCCTCTACTTGATCATGCCGCTGGTGCTCTCGGTCGCGACCCGCGGGAGCTTCCACCGCAAGTACGGCTTCGGCCTCGGCAACTGGCGGCAGGGCTTGTTGATCACCGCCGTCTTTCTCGCGGTGATGCTGCCCTCGGCCTACGTCGCCTCGCGAATGGACGCGTTCAAGGGCATCTACCCGCTCGCTGGCAACGCCTCGTTCACCTTGAACGAAGACGGGAAGTCGATCACCAGCCTCAAGCTCTTCGTCTTCTACGAGCTCTGCTACTTCGCCTACTTCGTCGGCTGGGAGTTCCTCTTCCGCGGCTGGATGCTCAACGGGCTGCTCCCTCGCTTCGGCCGGGTCGGCGCGGTGCTCGCGCAGATGGCACCGTTCGCGATCATGCACCTGGGCAAGGCCGAGCTCGAGACGCTGGGAAGCATCGTCGCCGGCATCGCGTTGGGCATTCTGGCGCTCAGGACCCGGAGCTTCTGGTATGGAGCGCTCCTCCACGGCACCGTCGCGGTGTTCATGGACGTGGTGTCGGCCTGGAAGTGGATCACGGGGTAAGTCCGCATGACGAGAGCACTTCTTCTCTTCGGCAGTCTCAGCGTCGCCACCGCCTGGGCCGAGTCCGACCTGGGCGCCACGCTGCCCGACAACGCTCGGCAGGTCGGCGAGCACCGCTACAAGAGCCCCTCGGACTGGGAGGGGACCATGAAGTTCTACAAGAAGGTCTATTCCCCCAGCACGTACCGCAACGTGATCAACCAGCCTGGGGTGAAGGCGATCCACATCCCCAACCCGTCAGGAAAGGGCGATTGGCTCGGTCTCAACGTCTACGAAGCGAACGAAGAAGTTCGCATCTACGTGGTTCCAAACGACGCGGTTTCTGGTAGTAAAAAGCCAGCCAAGCCGAAGAAGTAAGCAGCAGGTAGTGGGGAATCGTCTAACGGCTAGGACTGCAGACTCTGACTCTGCCTATCTAGGTTCGAATCCTAGTTCCCCAGCTCGTCACCGACGCCGCAGCAGCCCCTCTTCGGAGGCGGTCGCTGCGGCGGTCGTCTTTTCCCCTCAGGCCGCTCGGATGACGACCGCAGGGACTCCAAGGATCGTGGGGCCGACCGACCAGCCGGTCCGCAGCATCGCCGCGCCGACGAGGGACATGACCTCCGGCCCCTTCGGCTTCACCGACGAGCGAGCCTCAGGGTCTGGGAGCGCAGCCCGAAACGCCTCGGCGGCGAGCAGTGCGTCCCCATGGTGCGTCGCTGCCTTCGCATCACCGGTCACGAAGGCCTCCCAGAGGAACAGACCCGCGCCGGCCTGCTCGAACGCCTTCCAGCTCAGGTGCGCGCGCGCCGTCGGAGCGAGCCTCCGCAGCTCGCGGAGGATCCACGTCACCTGCACGATCCCGGTCGCCAGCGCACCTGCTCCGGCACCGGCGGACCACGGCCTGTTGCCCTCGCCCTGCCGCGCCCGTGTCAGCTCCATCGCCGCTGCCGGGAGGTCCATCCACAGCGGGCACTCGAAGCCGAGCGCGACCGGCAAGCCCTCGGCCACAGCGCGTCCCAGCCGCGAGATCATGACGGCTGGGTCGGTCCCCTGCTCGACGCCGGAACCCGAGAGGCTGGCCCAGCCGAACCGTCCAGTGGCGACTGAGCCAATGTCTGCCGCGCAGATGACGAGCGAGGTCTCGAACGACACGAAGGCAGCCTAGGCGCCGACGCTCAGTTGTTCGATCTTGAACTCGCCGCACCTCAGCGTTCGAGCTCGAGCGTCACGGCCGGGAGCGCCCCGATCACGTGCTTCCCCTTGAAGAGCGTGTTGACGCCGCCGTCGTCGAAGCGCACCGAGACCCGGTACTTGCCCGCAGCGTGGTGGCCGAGCGGAAACACGTCATCGATCGTTCGACCGGGCGCGAGCACGAACGGCTGCCCCGGCAGATCGTCGATCGGCGGGAGCATCGCGACGTTCCACACTTCCTCGGCGCCTCCGTCAGCTCCGAGGCGCACCGCCCGCACCTCGATCGCGTGCAGGAAGCTCGGCGTCTTCGTGCCCGCGCGGAGGCTGAACGCCCAGAGCGACACCGGCTTCTTCGAGGTGTTGGTGAGCGAGAGTCGAAGCGCGTCTGCGTCGAGCGAGACGGTGAACGACACCGGCGGAGCAGCAGCCATCACCATCGCGAGGATCAGCACGGCGCGAGTCTTCCCGAGCGAAGGGGTGGTGTCGACCGAAGAGCCGCGGCAATCGGCTCGCCGACGAGCCGTCGAGTCGAGGAACGACTTGAAGCGCGCCGACCGATCTTCGAGAGTGACCCGACCATGCGACGCGATCGATTGGCCGATTTCTTCAAGGAGAAGACGCCGAAGCGGGCGCTGGCGTTGGCGGCGTTCCTGGTGCTGATCGTTCTCTTTCGGAGCCTGCTCGTCCTCCTCGCGTTCTTCGTCGCGTTCGAACGGCTGCTGTTCTGGTCGGCGGGAGTGCTGAACCGCAAGTTCAAGCTCTCGCGCACGATGGCGCTGTCGGTGGTGCTCCTCGTCGTCACCTCGTCGCTCGTCCTGGGCGGCGTGCTCAGCGCGGGGCGACTGGTGCAGCTGGTGCGCGAGACTCGAGAGACCCTGCCGGATCGCATCGCCGCGATTCGGGAGAACCCGATGTTCCTCGAGCTGCAGCCGCACCTCCCTGACACCGAGAAGCTGGTGGAGTCGGCGCAGCACTACGCGAGCAACGTCGCCAAGTCGGCCGCAGAGCTGGGCCACGTCGTCATCTACGCGATCATCGGCCTGGTGCTCGCGATCGTGTACTTCCTGGACGAGGAGCGGCTGCGGTCGTTCCGAAACTCACTCGCGCCCGATTCCCTCTTCGGCACCCTCACCCGCTGGGGAGAACACGTCGCCGAGGCCGTCAGCCTCACCGTGCAGCTCCAGTTCATCGTCGCGGCTTGCAACGCGGTGCTCACCTTGCCCGTCCTGCTGATCATCGGCGTGCCGCACGTGCCGATGTTGATGCTGCTGATCTTCGTCTCCGGGCTCATTCCCGTCGTCGGGAACTTGATCTCCGGCGCGGTGCTCTCGGTGGTGGCGTATCAGACGAAAGGGTTCGTCGGCGTTGGGCTCTTCATCGGCCTCACCTTCGTGCTCCACAAGATCGAGTCGTACTTCCTCAACCCGAGGCTCGCGGCGAGGCACGTGCCGCTGCCTGGTTTCGTGCTGATCCTCTCCCTCATCGCCTGGGAGCACCTGCTCGGCTTCGTCGGGCTCTTCGTCTCGTTCCCGTTCCTCTTCGTCGCCGGCAAGCTGCTCGCCGAGTTCAAGAGCGAGGATCTGCCGGTCGTCGCAGCGCCGCCCGCGCCCGGGCCCGATGTCGTTCAGCCCACGGAGGTGCCTCCCCTCGCCGTTCCCGCGACGAAGCCGTGATGGAGCGGATCAACTGAGCATGCAGCAGGGCGAGCGATGAACGCCCAACCGCACGGCACGGCCCTGGCACCCCAGTGGCACCATGCCCTCTCCCCGTCTCCCCTGGGCCGCGCTTGGCGTCGCGGTGGCCACCCTCGCCGCGACGATCGTGCTGCTTCGGGGCCACGACTCCTACGTCCTCGGGTCGATCTGGTGGGGCTGCCGCGGGCCGTTTGCGCTCGTCGCCGTGGGGCTGCTCCTGTGGAGTCTGCGTCGCACGAGCCGTGTCGTCGGGCTCGTCTCTGGCGCCACACTGGGGCTGCTGATCGTCGACACGTTCGGAGGCCTGTTCTCCTCGGCTCGTCCCCCCGCCGAGGCGCTCGAGCAGCCGCTGCGCGTGGTGAGCCACAACCTGCTCTTCCGCGGGAATCACCTGGACGAATCGCTCGCCGGCTTGCGTGACGCTGGCGCCGAGTTGATCGCCTTGCAGGAGGTCACCCCCGAGGACGCCGCCCGCCTCACTGACGCGCTCCGCGAGACGCACCCGTACTCGGCCACCGCGCCGCACCCCGGCGCCAATGGCTTTGCGCTCTTCAGCCGACATCCCCTCGCCGAGGTGTCGTTGGTGCGCCTCGAAGGCCGAGCGCCGATCGCCCAATGCGCGACGTTGGAGGTCGGCGGTGGGCGGCTGCCGATCTGCAACGTGCACTTGTCGGCACCGAGCAAGGCGCTCAACGACTTCAAGGCGCTCCCCGACTTCGACGGGCTCGAGCAGAACGCGCGTCGCCGAAGCACCGAGTGGTCGCTCGTCGAACGAGACTTCGCCCGCCGGGGGGGTGATCGCGCGCTGGCCCTGGGCGACTTCAACAGCACCGAGGCCGAGCCGCTCTATCGCTCGATTCGGCACGAGTGGGTCGACGCGTTTCGCGACCTTCACCTCGACTACGGCGCCACCTGGCCCCACGTGAAGCACCGGCCGCCCTTCGCGCGGATCGACTACGTGTTCACCAAAGGCCGCATTCGCGCGAGCGAGGCGCAGGTGATTCGGCGCTCGGGATCGGATCACCTGCCGATCGCCGCCGAGCTGAGGCTCTGATCAGGCTCGGCAGCTCAGCGGCACTGCGAACCGCGGACGATGTAGCCCCCGTCAGCTCCGAAGCGGACCGCGATCGCCGCGGCACGTGAGCCAGCGCCGGCGTACTCGGTACCAGAGACGAAGGCAGGCGACAGGGTCGTGACTGGAGTGCCCACCACGCCGTCGACGGTGAGCTCGAGGAACCGCGCGAGCCCGCCTGGCTCCGAGTAGTGAACCAACCCGCGAGCCGCGTCGAAGGGCGTGAAGCGCGGCACGACGCCGTCGGTCGAGCCGATCGCCTGGGGAGTGCTCCACGCCGTTCCAACGCGGCGCGAGAAGTAGAGGACCCGAGTGTCCCACCACACGACGGCTGCACGACCCGCGGGGCCCGCCAGCGCTCCGAGGGTTCGCGCGAGGCCAGCTCCGTGGGGAGCGACGAGCTGGGACGCTCCGAACGTTCCTCCCGAGCGGACCAACGCTCCGACGCCAACGCTCCCGATGTTGAAGGTGCCCGCGACCACCGCGGAGCCGTCGTCGGCGATGGCGGCGTGGAAGAGATCGTTCCCGGTGACCATCGCGCCGGCCATCGGCGTGACGGTGACTCCAGCGGAAGACGAGGTCACCACTTCCGGCGAGCCTGCGGCGTTGCTGAGCGCGACCACCAGCCGTGTCCCGTTCGCGCGGCGGGCGGCGTAGAGGAAGCCAGCGTCGAGCACCGCGCCAGCAGCGAAGGCCGAGGTGCCGTCGGTCACGGCCTCGAAGTGCGGAGGCACGCCGTAGACGTCCTGGCGCCAGATGCTCGCCGCGCCGGTCGGCTCGAGCGCGGTGTAGATCACTCCGAGGCCCTGGGGCGCGGGGGGCACGGATTCACCCGTCGACCACGCTCCGTTGGAGTAGCGGCGCGCCCGCAGCTCGGGCGTCGTCTTGCCGTAGACCAGCAGCGCGCGCGCCCCGCTCGCGACGAGGCTGGTGCCTGGGCCCATCGCGCCGACGTCGGACTGCGGCGTGCCGAGCGTTCCCGTCGGCGACTGCGTCACCCAGCGCACTCCGGCCGAGTCGTTCCACGCGTAGAGGGTCTCTCCGTTCTCGAACACCGCCACCTGGGCCTGGTTGCCGTTACCGAGATCGAAGGGCGGCTCGAAGGTGCAGTTGAGGCGACCAGCATCGATGGCGACCGAGCCACCGGCGGCACCGCCAGCGACCGAGCCACCCGCGACGTTTCCACCTGCCGAACCACCCGCGACGTTTCCACCCGCCGAACCACCCGCGACGTTTCCACCTGCCGAGCCACCCGCGACGTTGCCCCCCCCCGAGCCACCCGCGACGGTGCCAACCCCCCCACCCCCCGCGACCTGGGCCCCCCGCCGCCGCCCCCCCCCCCCCCCCCCCCCCCACCCCCC
>JBPOIJ010000119.1:0-40027 GCA_052034585.1 Myxococcota bacterium | reverse complement strand
ATCGACCGCGGGTGGCTCGACGGCGGGTGGGTCGACGGCGGGTGGCTCGACGGCGGGTGGCTCGACGGCGGGTGGCTCGACCGCGGGTGGCTCGACCGCGGGTGGTTCCGTGGGCGGCGGTGACGCGGGTGGCTCGACTGCGGGTGGTTCGACTGCCGGTGGCTCGACTGCGGGTGGCTCGACGGCAGGTGGCTCGACGGCAGGTGGCTCGACGGCAGGTGGCTCGACTGCGGGTGGCTCGACTGCAGGCGGCTCGACTGCAGGCGGCTCGACCGCAGGCGGTGCAGCGGGTGGCTCGACGGGTGGCGCTGGAGCGACTGACATCCTCGCGGTCCGGGCCCTCGCCGATACCTCTCCGAGCGACGGTGGTGTGGTCACTGGCTCGATTCCAGTGACGAGCGTGCTGGTGACTCTCGTGAAGCCGCAGGTCGATGCTGGAGCGGGGATCGTGGTGGAGCCGGAAGGCTTCTTCGTGCAGGCGGCGCCGTCGGGCCCTGGGCTCTTCGTGGCGGTGCCTCCTTCGACCGACAACGTTCAGGCCGGTGACCTGGTGACCTTCACCGTGACCGCCGCGGGACGAAACGGGGGCTTGCGACAGGCGACGGCGTACACGGGCTTCAGCCGGAGCAGCTCCGGAAACCCGATCGGGTCCTACGCCCAGAGCGTGAACACGGTCGACTTCACCCAAGCGACGAACCTCAACGACTGGGAGAGCCGGCTCATCACGATGAACGCCGGCGTTTCCTCGAGCGGTGTGTCCGTCGGGACTGGTTTCCGAGGCTTCAACGTGGCGACGACTGGGACCCCGGACGCCGGCACGACCTTCCGTCTCCGTTTGCCTGTTCCACTCGCTGACACGGAAGACCTCCAGCCGGGTTGCTCGGTCAACGTGACGAACGGCGCGATGTGGCGGTTCAACGCCGCTGCCCAGCCGTCAGCGTTCACGAGCACCCAGCTCATGGGCTCGACGTGTCCTGCGCCAAGCGTGCTCTCGGCGCGAGCCGACAGCGCGACGGCCGTCGTCGTCGCATTCGATCGGAACATCGCTTCGTCGACGATTCAGTCGGGCCGCTTCACCTTGACGGCGCTCGACGGCGGCACCGCGCTCAACGTCTCGGCGGCGTCGCTCACGAGCGCACGCGAAGCGACCCTCACGACCAACGCGATGAATGGCGGCGCGTATCAGGTGAGCTGCAACACGGCGATCACCGACACGCGTGGAACCGCCCTGAGCGCGACGGCAAACACCGCTCAGTTCAGCGCCTTCGTCGCCGGCCAATGCACGCCTGGGGTCGTCATCAGCCAGGTGTACGGCGGCGGTGGCAACAGTGCCGCGGCCTTCAACAATGACTTCGTCGAGCTGCGCAACCGAACTGCGAGTCCAGTTAGCGTGGCGGGAATGAGTCTTCAGTATCAATCCGGAAATGGAACGACTTGGAGCGTTGCAGCCTCGTTCACCTCCGGGACCGTTCCTGCGAATGGCTTCTTCCTCGTACAGCTCGGCGCTGGGAGTGCCACGGACGGCGGCGTTCTCCCCACGCCGGACGCCACCGGAACGCAGAACCTGGCGACGAGCGGCGCAAAGGTCGCACTCGTGTCCGGCACGGCGGCTCTCGCAACTCAGTGCCCAGCGTCTGGCATCATCGATCTGGTCTCGTTCGGCACGGTCACGCCCTCAACGCCATGCGCGGAAGCCTCCCCGACGGCAAACCTGTCGAACACGACGGCCGGCTTGCGGGGAAGCGCGGGTTGCAGCGACACGCAGAACAACTCTGCTGACTTCACGGCAGCGCCTCCGGCGCCGCGAAACTCGGCGACTCCGGCCGCCGCCGCCTGCACTTGCCCGTAACGAACCCCTTTGCTGCGGTCGGCCTTCGAGTCGACCGCAGCAGGTCCGTCGCGTGAGGTCATTGACAGGAGAACGAGCTCAGCGCAGTCGCTGAGTTCAGGGTTCGCCGAGGGTCGTGGCCTTCCATGGGCCAGTCGGCGCTTGGGTCGACGCCTCGCGTGTCGGTTGCGACGAACACGAGTCGCCCTGCCGTGTCGACGCAGCCGACGACCGGAACTCCTCCGATGCAGGTTGGAGTGAGCGCCGTACACCCGCCTGTGACGGTCCCAGGCAGTTCGATTTCGTCGACCACCGCCAAGGTCGTCGCCGTTCGGACTTGAACGAACGAGGTGTTTGCGGGGGCGCGAGTCACCACCGTGAACAAGACGCCGTCAGCACCAAGAGCGATCCCAGAGAAGTGCTCCTGGAAGCTGGGCGGCGAGCAGGTGAAGCTCCCGGCCGCTCGCCCCGTTCGACACACCACTGAAAAGGAGCCGAAGTTCCGACGGAAGTACATCGCGCCTGCCGCAGCGACGGGAGCGTCGAATGGCTCGGCTGCTTGGCCATCCCACGCCACGACACCCGAGAAGCCGTGCTTGGACGCTCGAGCGTGCAGGCGTGGCACACGCAAACGAGCGGAACGACAGCGTTCCGAGCCGGTGACAGTTTCTCCGCCGACCGGTGTTGGAGCACCACATGCTCCGCCTCCTGCTCGTCGTTCTCTTCCTCTTCTCGTGTACGCCCAGCGCGCCAACCCTCCGAAGCTCGCAGTTCGTCACCATGCGCGACGGCACCCGCCTCGCGTTGACCGCCTGGGTCCCTGAGAAGCGCACGGGCCCGGTTCCCACCATCCTCCGGCTCACTCGCTACTGGCGGGAGATCGACGCGACCACCTCCATCAACCCAGACCCCATCGAAGCCGGGCGCCCGTTCGTCAACGCCGGCTACGCCTGGGTCTCGGTCGACGTTCGCGGAACCGGCGCCTCCTTCGGTCACTCCGACGGCCCCTGGAACCCGGCGGAGGTCGAAGACACGCGCGAACTCATCGAGTGGATCATCGCTCAGCCTTGGTCGAACGGGCGCATCGGCGCGACCGGCATCAGCTACGAAGGAAACACCTCGCTCCTCGTCGCCAGCCTTGGCCACCCTGCGGTCAAGGCGATCGTTCCCCAGTTCTTCTTCTTCGACCCCTACTCGTCGGTGGTGCGGCCGGGCGGTGTCCTCTCGGCGCGCTTCCTCGGGGCCTGGAGCCGGCAAGCCCATGCGCTCGATACCAACGACGTCTCCTCGCTGTGCGCCGAGCAGGCATCGGTCGACTGCAAGGCCCTCGTGCCCAGCGTCTACGGCGTGAAGCCGGTCGATGGCCCTGATGGGCCGGCGCTCCGCTCCGAGGCAATCGCAGCGCACGTGAGCAACGTCGACATCGAAGCCGCCGGTCGCGCCATGGAGTTCTCCGACGATCCCTTCGGCTCGCTCCCTTCGACCGCGCTCAGCCCAGCCGCGATGACCGACCGCTTCGCTGGAAGCTCGGCAGCGTGGATGCTGCGTGTCGGGTGGATGGACGCCGCGACCGTCTCCGGGGCCCTCCGCGCGTGGGAGACGTTGCCGGGCGTCTCGCAAGAACTCGTCATCGGCAGCTGGAATCATGGCGGGGCGGAAGACGCCGATCCATTTCGCCCTGCCGCGGAAACGCCTCACCCGTCGGTCGACGACCAGACGAAAGACGTGATCGCCTTCTTCGACGCGCACCTCCTTCGCGACGACGAACCACGGCGCTCCATTCGGTACAGCACCCTCGGCGAAGACCTCGTTCGCGAGTCCACCAGTTGGCCGCCTCCGAGCGTCCGCGAGGTCACCTGGAGCTTCTCGGCAGGCCGCCACCTCACGACGGGCCCGGCAACCGGAGGCGTCGAGGAGCAGGTGATGCCGTCGAACAGCACGACCGGCCTCGCGAGCCGCTGGCAGACGCCCAACGGAGGCCCCGATGTCGATACCGGTGATCGCAGCACCGCCGACGCGTCACTCCTCTCGTGGACGAGTGAGCCGCTCGAGCTCGACCGACGACTGACTGGCGCTCCTCGGCTCGAGCTCTCGCTGACGACGAGCACGGTCGACGACTCGCTCTTTGCCTATCTCGAAGACGTCGCCCCCGATGGTCGGGTCGTTCTCCTCACCGAAGGCGTGCGGCGGCTCTCCCTGGTGAACGGCCTCACTCGCGCGCAGGCGACCCCCTTCGTCCCGGGAGCCACCCGCTCGTTCTCCCTCTCGCTCGAGCCCGTCTCGGCGGTGCTCCGCGCCGGCCATCGAGTTCGCGTCTCGCTCGCCGCCCACGACGTCGACAACTTCACGACGGTGGTGCCCCGGGACGAGCAGCGCTGGCGCGTCGACGACGTCAGCTCTCGGCTCGTCCTCCCCATCGACGGCTGATCACCTGCGCGCCCCGACGCTGGGCCAGACGCTCGGGCTCCTCCGCCCATCGACGGTCCGGCGCGCTTCGAACGGGACGCACCGATTCGCCTCGAAGGCCTTCTTCCACGCCGCGAACGAGCCGCCGTTCTTCCACGCCTCCAACGCCGCGAGCCCACCCTCCGGGCCGCACTGCGCCAGCATGTACTCGACCCACGCCCAGCGCGCGCTCGTCGGCCGGAGCTCGGCGCGCCCCTTGAGGCCCTTCCGGAGCCGCTGGAGCCGATCCTCCACCACGTCGATGCCGGCGAACGGCGCGCCATCGAGTGGCGTGTTGCGCTTCGCCGCGAACGGCGCGACCCCGAGCGCCACCGGGAGAATCTTCGACAGCTCGAGCGTGAAGCGCACCAGCTCGTCGATGTCGGCGTCGGTCTCGGTCGGGAGCCCCACCACGTTGTACACCTTGAGCCGTCGCAGCCCCGCGGCCTTCGCGAGCGTCGCCGCGCCGACGATCTGCGCCTCCGAGTGCTTTCGGTCGACCAGCTCCCGCAGCCGCTGGCTCGGGCCATCGGAGGCCACCGTCAAGCCCTGCGCGCCACCCGCCTTCAGCGCGTTCACCAACCTGGGCGTCAGCCGATCGGCCCGCAGCGAGGAGATCCCCACCTCCCGCCCCGAGTTCGCGATGGTCTCGATCAGCTCTGCGATGCGTGGGTGATCGGTCACCGCCGCGCCGACGAGCCCGACCCGCTTCGCGGTGGAGGGGATGAGCTCGAGCACCCGCTCCGGCGACACGGTGCGCATCCCGCCGTTCGTCGTCCGCCGCATCACGCAGTAGTGGCAGCCGCGCGAACAGCCGCGCTCCGGCTCGATGAGGAACATCTCCCGCAGCTCGGTGTTCGGGGTGACGATGCTCGACCGCGCCGGTAGCCGCTCGTCCGGCGCCTTGCTGACGAACCCGCGCGTCGCCTCGCCCGAGACGCCCGGCACTCGAACGCCGGCAATCGTCGCGAGCCTCGTGAGGAGCGACGAGCGCGACTCGGCGTGCTGAAGCTCCTCGAGCACCCGGTGCACCAGCTCGTCGGCCTCGCCCTGCACCAGCACGTCGACGAAGGGCTCCAGCGGGTCGGGGTTCGAGAAGGTGAGGGGGCCGCCGGCGACGACGAGGGGATGTCGCTCGTCGCGGTCCTCGCGGCGAATCGGCAGCTGCGCGAGCTCGAGCAACGAGAACAGGCCGGTCAGCTCCAGCTCGTACGCGACCGAGACGGCGATGACGTCGAAGGTGTCGAGCGGCCGGTGCGTCTCCTCCGAGACCGGCGCGAGCTTCGCCTTCTTCCACGCCTCCACGTCGTCGGGGAGGAACACCCGCTCGGCCGCCGCGCCTTCGTGAAGATGAACCTCGCGGGCGATCGTCTGGAAGCCGAGGCTCGACATGCCGACGTGGTACGGGCTCGGGTAGGTCATCGCGACCGAGAGCCGCGCCGTCTTGCGCAAGGAGCCGACCTCGTCCGCCGAGCGGCGGCGCAGCACGTCGAGCAGCTCCTGGCGCGAGGGCACGTTCGGGGCCTACCACACCGCTCGGTTGATTCGAGCGTGGGCCTCGCCCGGGGCGCGAACACCGAGCTCAGCGCGCAGCGGGGCAGCCAGAAGGCACGGCCCGCTCGCTAGGGCAGACAGCGTGGCTCGGTCAGCGAGGCGAGTGAGGAAGCGCAGACGGGGAAGTTCTGGTCGCAGCACTCGCTCGAATCAGAGCAGGCGCTCGCTGGCGAGTCTGCGCGCGGCGTGCAGAAGCGAGTCGCCTCTTCGACCACGTCCACCCCGTACCCGGCGCCGAGCTCGAATATCGCCGGTCGCAGCGCGAGATTGAACGCCCCGGCGTCTCCGAGGAACAAGAGTGCGAACGGGGCGCTCGAGGCGCCTTCGGGCATCGTGACGCTCGCCAAGCGAGTGGTCGCCGCGCAGCCCGGAAGAATCCAAGGGAACGGGGTGAGGCTGGTGAGGATGGAGAAGGACGTCGCGGTCGCTGCCTCCACGCGAACTGGAGCCGCAGTCCAGCCTTGGCTGACGATCTGGTACTGGACGCAGGTTCCTCCATCGAGCCGGGTGATGGCGCCTCCATCGCGCGGGAAGATGAAGTAGGCGTTCGGCCGCGCATAGATGTTGGGACTGACGGTCTGCGTGCCGCCGATGCTCGCACCGATTCGGTACACGCCGAAGCGCTGCGCATTGAGGGTGAGGGTCGCCACGCTCGCATCGGCGGCGAACGAAGGCTGCCCGACGCCGCAGTTTGCCGTGACGAACGTGCTGCTGGGCGTTGGCGTTCCAGCGTCGGCGAGGAACGACGTCGCTGGGAACTGGTACGGCTCGGGAAAGACGAAGGGTCCGCCGTCATTGGGCAGCTTGGCGCTCAGTCGGACCTCGAAGCAGCTGGGCGGGTTGCCGAGGTCGAAGAACCACTCACGCTGTGGGGGCCGAGACGATCGCCACTCGAAGACGAGCCCCGCTGGGAACGCGAAGCCTCCTGCACTCGCGCCTCCGCTGCTTCCTCCACTCGTCGAGCCACCGGCGGAGGCTCCGGCCGTTCCTCCGGCCGAACCACCCCCGCTCGAGCCACCGGCTGCGGCTCCGCCACTCGCGGCTCCCCCTGCGCCGCCGCCCGACGTCGAGCCACCCGACGTCGAACCTCCGGCCGTCACGCCGCCTGCGCTCGCTCCACCGCTCATCCCGCCGGCACTCGCTCCGCCCGCAGTCGAACCACCGCTCACCCCACCAGCACTCCCGCCGCTGGTTCGACCTCCGGCGACGCCTCCGTCGGGACAACGCCCAGTCTCGGCGCAGTAGCGATCGAGGTCGATGCCGAAGTCGCACGCCGCCCACGCCCCGACGACGACCACGATGCCGAGGAGACGATTCACCACGCCACCTCCACGAGCAGCCGCGCGCCGGTCGCAGAGACCGAGGGTGTCACCGTCACCGACGTCGAGGGTGCGAGGGAGGCCCAGAGCAGGCCGCCCGCGATCGCTGCCCCACCGACTCCCACGAGGGTGAGCCCGACGAGCTGATCTCGCGCCCCGTCTCTCGCGAGCGTCATCGCCTGATCGTAGTCGACCGCCATCGCCCCACGCTGGAGCAGCATCTGGTGCGCGGTCGCGGCGGTCGCGAGGAAGACGGTGCCGACGATGGCCAGGGCGCCTCCCACGCCCGTCACGAGGTACGGAACGAACGACGTCGTCGGCGTCGTGGCGCCCAGGAGTTCTCGAGCGCACCTCGGCAGACCAGCGATCAGCTCCGCGTCGTCGAGCGCGTCGATCGAAGCGACCGCGATGATCTCCGCGGTGCGGGCCGAGAGCCGCTTGACGGTCAGCCTCAGCCGGCCGCCGACCTTCGCCAGCTGTCCAGTCACCAGGCCATCTGCTCCGAGCGCGCTGGCGATCTCGGCGATGCACGACTGCTCGGAACAGCCGACCAGCTGCTTCTGTCGCTCGAGTCCGATCAGCGCCTTCATGTCGGCCGGCGTGACCACCTGGGCGCCCGCGCGGGTGAGCTCGAGCGAAAGCTGCTCGGTCAGATAGTCGGCCTTCTGCGGTGCCACGTCGACGGCGGTGAGGCCAGTCAGGGCGAGCTTCGGCCCCGCGCCCAGACTCGAGAGGAGAAGAACGGTGGCAAGCACTTGGAGACGAAAGCGCACCCAGCCGGTCGAGTCGAGCGTCGACTGCGCGCAGACTCGCTCGACGAGCCGATCGGCCGCGACGACGCGGGAGCGACGGTTCAGCCGATTCGAGCGTCACCGGCGTCGCGAGCGGGCGAATCACTTGACCGGTGCATCGGCGAGGAAGAGTAGGGTGCACGCTCCGTGGACCTCCTCCTGTTGCTCGCCCAGATCGTGCTGGTCGTGCTGCTGGTGGTGATCCCCCTCTTCAGCGGCTACGACAAGTTCCGCGCCTGGTCTCCGCAGCGCAAAGTCGTCGCGCTCGCGCTCGCGGTCGGAATCGCGGTGGTCGCCTTCGGTCAGTATCAGCGGCTCATCACCCTCCACGAGAGCGGGCTCGAGCAGGCGCTCAAGCAGAACGTCCTCAAGGGCCCGTGGTACGCGCGGCGCGTTCCCATCTCGCTCTGGGAGTGGCTCGGCTCGGTCGTCGCCGGCTCGGTGCTCCTCGCAGTGGCGTTCGACTCGTGGCGGCGTGGGCGGAAGCGGCAGGCCGTCGGCGTCGCAGGCGTCTTCCTCCTCCTCGGCGTCCTGAGCGCGCTGCTCAAGTTGCGGTCGTGGTCGGGCGAGTGATTGGGCGCCGGGTGAGTCGGAGACTCAGAACGTCGGCAGGCGGCCGAGGAGCACCGCGAAGTTCGCCATGCAGTAGCCCGCGTCGAGATCGCAGGTCGCCTTGAACCCGGGATCCAGCCCGGAGCCGTTCAACCGCCCAGCATCGGGGTTCGGGCCAGCGCAGTCCTCGTCGCGTGTGCAGGCGACGGCAGGGTGAATCGCGAGCAGCTCGTACGACGCGGTGCAGGTGCCCTCGGTCTGCACGACCTCGCTGAAGAAGGCCGCGCCCGGTGGGAAGGCAGAGACCTGGAGCGGGCTGAACTGCAGCCGCGCCGGGTAGGCCGGAAAGGTCGTCGAGCCTCCGTCGGCCTGGGTGACGGTGACCTCGTCGAAGCGCTGCTCGGCGGTGGCCGAGCCGGTCGCCAGACACACTGCTCCGCTCGGCTTCCGCGGTAGCGTGAAGATCGCATCGAGCTTGCGCTGCTTCGGATCGCTCGCGTCGGTGCGCGGAACCGGCCGGCCGTCACTGGAGAACACCCGACCTTGGGCGATGTCCACCAGCCGCCCGGGTCGCAAGAGCACGCGGGTCTCCTCTCCATCTCGATACTGCTCGGCGCCGATGAGCATCGAGGACAGGCGCTGGCGCTCGGTGCAGTCCGAGGTCGCAGCCTTGCGCTCGAGGCGCGCGAAGTAGGGGGTTCGTTTGGCGAAGTCGGAGGTCGAGACGACGCGGCACTCCGGCAACGGCTCCGGCGCGAAGCAGGCGGCCAAGGCGAGCACGGGGAGCAGGCGAGCGTTCATGATCGGCTCCTCAGAACGACAGCTTCACGCCGAGCCGCACCGAGAGCGGGGCCTGCACGGTGGTGGGCTGCTTGAAGGTCGGGTCGTAGTCGGCGGCGGTCGCGGTCCCGCCGGTCGACGTCTTGAGCACGCTGACACACCGCGGGTCGTTTCCAGCCAGGCACGCCGCCTCGGCGGGCGTCTTCCCGTCCGGGACCGAGGCTGGCTGAAGCGCGCTCGCCGACAGTCGTTGCAGCACCTCGGTCGGCTCCTGCGCGTTGAAGACGTTGAAGACGTCGAGGGTCACCTGCAGCGCCTGGTCCTTCGAGAGCCGGTACCCGACCTGCCCTCGGAGGTTGACGGTGTGACTCCACGGCAGCCGGCCCGCCGCGCCGCGAGGGAAGACGAAGGTCGCCGCCTGCCCGAGGATCGGATCGGCCGCGAGGTAACTCACCGGCGCTCCCGACAGGCCCTCGTACGACGCGCCCACCGAGAGCAGCCACTCGTTCGACAGCTCGAAGTCCTTCGCGACGTACGCCTTGAGCTGGTGGGTGTGATCGGTCGCGAGAAAGCCGCTGCGATTCGCCGCGCTGCTGGGGAGCCCGAGCTCGCGAGTGAGGTTGGGATCGAGCGTGCCCGTCTCGGGACGAAGCAGCCCGGCGTACGTGCCCGAGGTGCTGGAGTACGTGTAGCTCGTCTGCACGAGCCAGCCATTGGTGAAGGCCTTCGTGCCGTAGAGCGTGGCGGCGAAGTACTTCCGATCGGCGGGCGCGAAGTCCTTGCCCCACTGCCCACTCCCGGGGTTCCCGAGGAACCACGAGGCCCCGTCGTTCGAGAGCGTCTCCACTGCGTTGATCAGCCAGCTGTGGGTGCCGACGAACCCGACGCGCAGGTTGCTCCAGAGCTCGTACTCGAGCCCGGCCGTCAGCTCGCCTTTGAGCATCGGCTTGATCAGCGGATCGACCGCGAGCGGTGACGACGGGAGCTGCACGACGGTGGGTGACGGCGCGAGGGGATCTCGGTTGAGTGTCGTGCCTGGCGTCGAAGCACAGCCCTTCGGATCGTCGATGGCCGAGCAGGCGTCGGCGCGGTGGAGCGTGATGGTGCGAGTCTCTCCCGACAGCCCACGGCCCGCGGCGTTGAGCGGCAGCGCTTGTTGGTACAGACCGTAGTTCGCGAACACCTTCGAGCGCCCCTGCTTGGTGAAGTCGTAGACGAGGCCCAGCCGCGGCGAGAGCACGTTGTTGAAGGTGAGCCCGAGCGCGCCGTTCG
Source organism: Myxococcota bacterium (assembly GCA_052034585.1). Taxonomy (GTDB): domain Bacteria; phylum Myxococcota; class Myxococcia; order Myxococcales; family Myxococcaceae; genus Xiheimicrobium. Next base: position 29,486 of record JBPOIJ010000119.1, on the reverse strand, counting down.
AGGCGAAGAGCTGCTGGGTGTCGTAGCGGAGCCCGGCGTTGATCCGCACCGCGTCCACCAGGTTCCAGCTGTCTCCGAGGAAGGCGCCAGTCGAGAGCTGGCTCGGCGTCGAGGTCGAGCTGAGCTGGCTGATTCGTTGATCGGGCCCGACGAGCGCGGCGGTGTCTCCGCTACCGAGGAAGCCTCCGCCCGCCGCGAGCTCGGTGAACCGAATTCCCCCGGACCAGCCCGACAGCACGTTCGCGCGCGTCCAGTCGAGATCGACGCCGGCCTTCACGGCGTGGTGACCGAGCAACTGGAAGTGGAAGGTCGCCGCCGCCTTCGCGGTGAGTCGATCGCTCTGCGCCTCGGTCATCAGGCCGGGACCACCGAGGAGAGAGGAGGCGCCCACGCCCGTCGCCGGGCAGGCCATCACGAAGCGCACGGTGCCGCGCGAGGTGACGGTGCGCGTCGGCACGAAGGAGGCCGCTTCACACCGCAGCCCGAGGTCGCCCGGCAGCTCCTCGAACGCAGTGACCGAGTACGGCGCCGTGCGGGTGAACTCCACCTGGGGAACGCCCGCGGCGCCGCTCGTCAACCCCACCCGCGACCCGTCGCTCGGCAAGGTCGAGTGTTGAAAGTGAGTCCACGAGGCGGTCGCGTCGACGAGGAGGCGCCGCTCGAGGAAGCTGCCCGAGTAGCGGAGCGACGCGGAGGTCGTGTCGCTCGTGTCCTCGAGGCCGCCGTAGCCCTTCGGCGCGAAGTCGGGGGTGAGGCGGCGCTGTGGCCCGCCGGTGATCGAGGCCGACAGGGTGTGCTCGGGCGTGACGAACCAGGTGAGCTTGCCGAGGTAGGTGAGCGAACGTCGATCGTCGAAGGCCGACGCCGACGTGAGCGGCTCGGAGTGGATCGAACCGTTCTCGTCGTAGACGAAGTCCTTCCCGTCCTCGGTGACGCGGAACTGCCGAATGGTGCGCGTCACCCGGCGGCGATCGACCGACTGAACCACTCCGCCATGGATCCAGAGCCGATCCTTGATCAGCGCTCCACCGAGCTCGGCGCCGAAGTCACCAGTGTTGTGTCGCTTCGAGGAGAAGGCGAACGAGGACGTGTCCGGCGGGGAGAGGAGCGACTTGGCGGTGAGCGCGCCAGGGAGCCAGGAGCCGAAGACGGAGCCGTGCCACTCGTTGCTACCGGACTTCGTGCGCACGTCGAGCACGCCACCCGAGGCACGGCCGAGCTCGGGGCCGAGCGCACCGGTCGTCACGTTCACCTGATCGACGAACTCGAGGGGCAGCTGCGAGCCACCGGCGCCGACCGTGCCGCGCAGCGTGCCGACCATCGGGTCGTTCACCGGCGCGCCATCGAGGAGGTACAGGTTCTCGGGGCTGAGCGAGCCGCTGAAGCCGAAGCCGTAGCGATCACGCACGACCTGCGGCGCCGCCATCGCAGCTTGCTCCACCGTGCGGGCGCCGAGCGCGTTGGGCGCGACGAGCGGAACGCGATCGAAGAAGTCCTTCCCGAGCGTGACGCCCTGGGCTGCCGAGCCGACGTCGACGGCTGGCGGAGGCCCGACCGGAATCGTCTCTTCGGCGGCGCCGATCGACTTCCGCAGCGCGACGTCGACCTGCACGGTGGTGTCGCTCCGAACGAGGATGCCGCGCCGCACCGCGGGCCGGAACGAGGGTCGCTCCAGCTTGAGCGAGTAGGTGCCCGGCGGCAGCTGCGAGAAGCGATAGGTGCCGCTGTCGTCGGTGAGCGCCTCGCGTGCTTGGGGGAGAACCGTGCTCGAGAGCGTCACCCGCTGACCCGACACGGCCGGCTGGTCGGGGGCGCTGACGAGCCCGGTGACGATGCCCTGCGCGGACGCGAGCGACGCCACACAGAGGCCCGCCACCAGCAGCATCGATTGCGTCGACCCCATGTGACCTCCCCGCCCGTCGAGCGGCGCGCCACCGTATCGGTCGAGGACTGACTGTCAATGCGCGTCGACGGGCCTGCGGCGCTCGCCACTCACGGCGGACAGGTCGGGTCGCCAGCAGGGCCAAAGGCGTTTCCGCTCAACACGAGGGTCGCGCCCGGGCAGGTTCGGCACAGGCCGGACGCGGTGTTGCGCGAGAGGCTCGAGTCGGAGAGCGCGTAGACGCTCACGCCCGTCGGCCCGCTCATCAGGTTGCCCGAGGCCTTCCCGCCCGGAGTGTTCAGGTAGAGGCTCTGGATGCCGCCGCGGGTCGTGTTGTTGCTCACCAGGGCTCCCGGAGCCGACAGCGCGAGCGCGGCCACTCGGTTGAGGGCGACCTCGATGGTGTTTCGCTCGATGCGCCAGCCCGTCAGCGCGGCGTTCGGCGTCGTGGCGCACAGCCTCGCCGCCGGGTCTCCACCATCGAAGCCCGTGTTCTGCGCCTCGATGCGGTTTCCCATGACGCTGAGGTTCTTGATGGCTGCGCCGTGCGCGACGATTCCTGCCTCGAGGTGGTTGGGGAACTTCCCGAGGACGTTCGAGTTGAGCTTCGCGTCGACCACGTCCGCCTCGAGAGTCATTCCGATCGACATCCGGCTCGCTGGAATGGCCGAGATCGCATCGACGAGCACGTTCCCGAGGAACGACGAGCTGCGGGAAAACTCGAGCGTGTAGGCGGCCGACTGGGCGACCGACGCGGCGCCGTCGATGGTGAAGCGCTCGACCCGGTTGTTCGACACCCGGTTTCCCACGTTGAGGTACGTCGAGTCCGAACCGTGATCGGCGATCGCGAAGTTGGGAAGGTGAGCGCCCGTCGTGGTGTCCGTCAGCGAGCGCGGAGGGGACCCCGCCGAGAAGATGGTGTTCGAATCGACGACATTCCACGAGGTGCCTTTGTCGAGATCGATGTGGGTCAGCGTGTTGCCCGAGAAGGCGTTGCCACGCACCGTGTTGCCGGTCGTCCCTCCGCCTGCGAGCTCGATGGTGTTCCAGAAGAAGCTGCCCGTCATGAAGCTGTTCCCATCGATGACGTTCCCCTTGATTCGGTAGGTGAAGTCGGCCGGCGGTCTGTGCATGAGGAAGTCGGTCCACAGCCGAATCGCGAAGGCGGTGGTGAGTGAAGCGGGCTGCTCGAAGCTGCAACGGGTGATCACGTTCGACTCGACGTTCCCTTCGAGGAGCGGATCGGAACCGGGGAGATAGACGGGGTCGCACATCTTCACGAGCGGGGGACATGGTTGTCTGGCGCCCAAGAGGAGCGCGGGGCCGCTCGGCGCGGACGGTGTTCCTCCCACAGAGGCGTGACCTGAGTTCTTGAAGACGACGCCGGAGATGATGGTGGAGGACGTGGCGGTCATCACCACCGTGAAGTGGAGCACCTGGCTGAAGTCCGTTCTGGATTGGCCCTGATGATCGAGGGTGAGATCGCAGAGCGCGGCCCCGGCGATCTTCTTGAACTCGACGAGCGCTTCTCCCGCGGCCCAAGCTCCCGGTTCGAGCGACGCGGCAAAGACGGTCGTCGGCCCATCTCCGATGATGCGCGTTCCGCTCGACGGCCTGATGGGATCTCGGAAGGTGTAGGTGCCCGCGGGAAAGCGCAGCGCAGCACCGCTGAGACCCGCGGCGGCAATCGCGTTCGTCATCGCTGCAGGGTCGACCGAGCCCGGAACGATTCCGTACGACGCCGCGCTGACGATTGGAATGGTCGGCGGGACACAGGTCGTCGGGAGCGGTGCGAGCGCCTGGAGCGCCGTGGCGGGCGGAGCCTCCTCACTCGGATTGGGGTTTTGAAGCTCACACGCAGCCAAGACGGAGCAGAGGAGGAGAGAGCGCATGCCGGCCGCGGCTGCAAGCCCACGGCCACCCCGGCCCGACGCTTCCGTCCCTGTGGCTCGGCTGGACGCGTCGTCGATGTCAGCTGACAGGTCACGGGTCCGGTCATGAGTGGTCGAGGCTCGCGCCCCTGCCGTCGAGTTCGCTCGTGTCGGCGTCTCGTGTTCGAGCGGAGTGGAGGCGCAGGTGGACTCCACGCTGCTCTCGGACTTCGAGAACGCCACGAGTGACGCGGTCTTGTGGCCGTTCGCCGAAGGGTCTCGCGCTTGCTCAGCCCGGCACTTCGGGAGGGCTGATGCTCGCGTGCGTGCGCTCAGGGGCCTTGGTGGGGATCGAGGCAGTCGTGGTGGAGGTCGAGGTCGACATGGCGCTCGGCCTCCCGTTCTTCAACGTCGTCGGGCTCCCGGACGGCGCCGTTCGAGAGAGCAAGGTGCGCGTCGTCTCCGCGCTGAAGAACTGCGGCTTCGTCTTGCCGCAGAAGCGCATCACCGTGAACCTCGCCCCGGCCGACCTGAAGAAGGAAGGCGCCACCTTCGAGTTGCCGATCGCGCTCGGCGTCCTCGCGGCGGCTGGCTTGCTCGAGCCCGAGACGCTCGAGGGCTATCTCTTCGGTGGAGAGCTCTCGCTCGACGGCGGCGTGAAGCCGATTCGCGGCGTGTTGCCGCTCGCGCTCGCTGCGCGTGATGCGGGGTTTCGAGGGGTGCTGGTGCCACACGCGAACGCAGCCGAGGCCGCGCTGGTCGATCGCATCGAGGTGATCCCGGTGGCGACGATTCAAGAGGCGGTCGCGCACCTCACCGGCACGGCCTCGCTGCCGCCCTTCCAGCGCACCAGCCAGGCGCCGACCCGCGCCGCGCACATCATCGACATGGCCGACGTGCGCGGGCAGGACGAGGTGAAGGACGCGCTCGAGGTCGCGGCCGCGGGTGGACACAACGTGCTCGTCTGCGGTCCCCCTGGCTCGGGGAAGACGATGCTCGCTCGGAGGCTCCCGACGATCCTCCCCGCGATGACCTTCGAGGAAGCGCTCGACGTCACCCGCATCTACTCGGTGCTGGGGCTCGTGCCGCAGGACTCGGCGCTCATCTGCGAGCGGCCCTTTCGCGCGCCGCATCACACCATCAGCGACGCCGGCCTCGTCGGAGGTGGCCCGCAGGCCAGACCAGGCGAGCTGTCGATGGCGCACCGTGGGGTGCTCTTCCTCGACGAGCTCCCGGAGTTTCGGCGGCACGTGCTCGAGGTGCTCCGCCAGCCACTCGAGGAGGGCTCGATTCGTCTCGCCCGCGCGAACCAGCACGTCAGCTACCCGTGCGAGGTGATGTTGGTGGCGGCGATGAACCCGTGCCCGTGTGGCTACTTCAACGTCGCGGACCGCACCTGCGAGTGCAACCGCCACCGCGTGCTCGACTACCACGGGCGCATCTCGGGGCCGCTGCTCGACCGAATCGACATCACCCTCCAGTCGCGGGCGGTCGAGGTGAAGACGATGACCGAGCTGAAGGTGCGGCGGCGGCCGTCGTCCGACTACCGCTCGAGGGTGGAAGAAGCGCGCGAACGGCAGCAGCACCGCTTTCGAGAGACACCCGGCATCCTCACCAACGCGCAGATGACCCCGCAGCAGCTCGCTCGCCATTGCTCCCTCGGCACGCGAGCGCAGGGACTGCTCAAGAACGCGGTCGCCGCCTTCGGGCTCTCTGCGCGTGCGCACGATCGCATCCTCAAGCTGGCGCGCACTCGGGCCGATCTCGAGGCGCGCGCCGACATCGCCGAGGTCGACTTGATGTTCGCCATCAACTGCCGTGTCACCGATCGGCGAAGCTGGTTGGGCGCGCTTCAGCCAGAGCTGGGAGGCCCGCGCGACGACGCGTCCAGCTCGCGACCCGAGCCCGAGCCTCCTCAACCGCCCTGGGTCGATGAGCGCGAAGGATGAGCGGACTGTTCGAAGGTCTTCGAGGACCACCGCTGACGGGCTCGGCGGGCGCGGGCTGCACCCCTGTTCTATTGGGTTCACACAACGCGACAAACTCCTCCCATATGCACCGTGGTGCATTGGAGCGCGCCGAGCGCCGGAGCTGTTTGGTTCGGCGAACCCAATAGAACCCACCCCTCATGCGCGCCCGCGACCTCCTTCACCTCTTGAGCTCGAAGAAGCGGCGAACCTTCTCGACCACGGAACTCGCGAGCTGGTCGAAGGGTTCGGAGGTGGCGGCCGGAGCCATGGCACGGCGGCTTCGGCTCGCTGGCGTCGTCGATTCACCCGTGCGGGGCTTCCACGTGCTCACGCCCGACGGGCGGCTGGCTCCGCCCATCGAATGGCTCGATGAGCTCATGCAGTTCTGCGGCGAGAGCAGCTCCTACGCGGTCGCAGGTTGGAGCGCGGCGCGGCTGTACGGCGCGTCGTTCGTTCCTGAAGAACCGCTCCACGTTCGGTTGCATTCTCGGCGGCGGTCGTTGACCTGCGCGAGCGGCCGCATCTCGTTCTTCACGATGCAGACGTCGGACCTCGTTCACCCAAGGACCCTGCAGACCGAGCACGGCCGGCTGATGGTGAGCCATCAGTCAGAGGTCTTGCTCGAGTTGATGATGGAGGCGGCCAGGTCTTCGGGAGGAGTCGAGCGCGTCTTGCCGGCGCTCGCCGTCGTGGCTCGTGGGGCCGACCCGCTCACGCTCGCCAGGGCAGCCTCGAATGCGCCCCTCACGTGGTCCTGTCGACTCGGCTATCTCCTCACTCGCCTCGGCCACCACTCGCTCGCGCACTGCTTGAGCCCGCTGCTTCGGGACTTCCTCACCACCGACACGCTCCTCGACCCTCACGGCGACACGCAGGGGGAGCGCAACGCCGAATGGAGGCTGGTCGTGAACTCTCGTTGCCGTTGGAAGAGCACGACGCCTGTGACGCCGCTCAGGTGATTCGAGCGTGCGCTTCGCTCACTGGCGACGCAGGAGTGGCTGGACCCGCGCTCGAGACCACGCTCGCAGCGACGGTCCTAGCGCTGGTTCGAGTACACCTCGACGAACTCCTCGGCGTAGAAGTTGTTCGGGAACTTCGTCGAGAGCGTCATCGCGTGCTGCGGGTTCACCACGTGCGGTGCCGCCTCCTTGGCGACGTCCATGCGGGTGATCTCGTTGCGGAAGAGATCGAGCACCGGCCCGAGCTGCATCGCAGTGAGGTAGTTCCGCGCGATCATCTTCTCGAACATGTCCTCGCGCACGAGCTCGTTCTGCACTGCGCGCAGCGAGGCGAGCAGGCCCTGGTAGCTGGGCGCGTCCATCGGGAGCTGGCCGTTGCGGGTCATCAGGCAGCCAGGATCGTTCCCGGTTCCGCAGTCACGCGCGACGGCGACCGCGACCGGCGGCGGAGGGCCGGGCGGCAGCGGCGGAGGGGGACCACCAGCCGGAATCACCGCCGGCATGGGCGCGCCGGGCAGCTGCACCACGACGCCGGGCGCGACGACCACGCCGGGCTGCACTTGCACCACGGGGGCTCCGGGCACCTGCACCATCACTCCGCCTGGGCCCACCATGCCGGGGGCGTACTGCACGCCGGCAGGCTGCTGCGACATGAGCTGGAGGTAGCCGGTCTGCATCATCGAGCTGCGGAACTTCGTCGACAGGCCGATCGCATGCTGCGGGTTCACCACGCGCGGCGCCGCCTTCTGCGCGAAGTCGAGGCGAATCATCTCGCTCGAGAACAGATCGAGCATCGGGTCGAGCTGCATCGCGGTGAGGTAGTTCTGCTGCAACATGCTCTGCGCCATCGTGCCTCGCATCATCTCGCTCTGGTTGGCGCGCATCGACGCGAGGAAGCCCTGGAAGGTGGGCCCGTCCATCGCGAAGCGGCCGTCGCGCACCATCAGGCAGCCGGGATCGTTCGGACCGGTGCCGCAATCGCGCCGGAGCGGAGGAGGCGGCGGCGGGGGAGGCCCACCGACTGCAATCACCGGCGCGCCGACGCGGAAGCTCGCCTCCCGAAACGCGAGCTCCTGGCCCTGCCCGTTGAAGACCGAGAGGTGAACGATGAAGCGGCCCTGAGAAAAGTCTTCCTCGGCGAGCGTCGAGTACTTGATGAGGTGCGAGTAGGCGTTCTTCCAGACGTACGGGGCGCTCGGCACCGTCCACACCTGCGTCGTCACCCACTGGCTCCAGTCACCCTCGAACGAGCGGAAGCGGGTCGCGAGGTAGAAGCTCTGGCCCTGCATCGCCTCGAAGCGAAGCTCGGGTAACGAGATCTGCACCGCCTGCTCGTTCTGGTACGGCACGTTCTGGGTCACCCGAATCGGCGCGAGCTGGACGAAGAAGCTCTGGGCGCCGTCGCCGTCACCCCGTCGTCGGTCGCGGCGGTCCTTCTTTCCTCGGCCCGGGTCGTTCCAGAGCGCGACTCGCACCTCTTCGAGCAGCTCGAGGCCTCGCTGGAGATCTTCGGTCACCCCGATGGGGCACGCAGCGTACGGCGCCTGCTGCGTCAGCGTCGCCAGCTCCGAGCGCACCTGCGCGATCTCGAGCATCGGGGCGGGCGACTTCTTCACGCCGTCGAGCCGATCGACCAGGCCATCGAGCGGCTGGCCAATCTGGTTGCGACACCGGCCGTTCGACCGCTGCGTTCGATCGTACGCGTCCTCGACCGCGTCCGCGGCGGTCGACAGCTGCTTGTGCCACGGGTCGGCCAGCGCGACTGCGGGAGCCAGTGAAGAGCCGAGCGCTGCCAAGAGGAGAAGCTTGTTCATGGGTCCTTCCAGGCGGTGATGCGCGAAATGACGCAGGAATTCGGGGGAGATTCAGCCGCCGAAACAAAGCAGCGCCCTGCTCGGGATTCCACCGTTTCACTGAAGCGCTGGCGTCGTGGCCTCATGTTTATAAGTTGACGCGGTGTTTGGCCGTAGATTATTCAGTCGAACATGGACTGGATCGATCATCGATTGGTGCAGGCGCTTCAGACCGACGGGCGGGCGACGCAGCTCGAGCTGTCGAAGCTGGTCAAGTTGTCGCAGCCGGCGACCGCCGAGCGCATTCGCAAGCTCGAGGAGTCAGGCGTCATCACCGGCTATGCGGCGCGCGTCGACGCTCCGAAGCTGGGGAAGGACGTGACGGCCTTCGTCGGGGTGTCGATCGAGCACCCGAAGTACTTCGAGCAGTTCGCGAAGAAGGTGCTGAGCCTCGACGACGTGCTCGAGTGCCATCGCGTCGCCGGCGCCGATTCGTACCTCCTCAAGGTGAAGACCGCGACGACCGCGAGCCTCGACACCTTGTTGGTGGACTCGCTGCGCACCATTCCGGGCGTCACCAAGACGAACACCACCATCGTGCTCTCGTCGATCAAGGAAGGCACGCGCGTGCACGTCGACCCGCAGCTGCTCGAGGAGGCCCGCCGATGATGCGCCTCGCCGAGAGAACCCGGGGCGTGCCGCCGTCGGCCGTCCGCGAGATCCTGAAGGTGACCGAGCAGCCGCAGGTGCGTTCCTTCGCCGGAGGACTGCCGGCACCCGAGCTGTTTCCCGTGGAGCCCATCGCGCGCGCGCATCAGCGCGTGCTCGAGAAGGCAGGCGCGTCGGCGCTCCAGTACTCGACCACCGAGGGCTTCGCGCCGCTGCGCGCGTGGGTCGCCGAGCGCTACTCGCATCGAGGTGTTCCGACCGCCGCCGAGCAGGTGCTCATCACCAACGGCTCGCAGCAGGGCATCGACCTCGCCGCGCGCGTGCTGCTCGACCCGGGCGCGGTGGTGGTGACCGAGAACCCGACCTACCTCGCCGCGCTCCAGGTCTTTCAGGCCGCCCAGGCGACCGTCATCGGCGTCGAGAGCGATCGAGAAGGCATGCTCCTCGAGGCCGTCGCCAAGGTGCTCGCGACCCACGACGTTCGGCTGATCTACCTCGTCCCCTCGTTCGCCAACCCGACCGGCGTCACCTGGTCGGCTGCGCGGCGGGCAGGGCTGATGGCGCTCGCCCACGCCTGGAACGTGCCGGTGCTCGAGGACGATCCTTACGAGGCGCTCCGGTTCTCCGGCAGCGCGCCGGCGCCGCTCGCCGCGATGGACGATCGCGGGCTGGTGAGCTCGCTCGGCACCTTCTCGAAGATGCTCGCGCCCGGGCTCCGGCTCGGTTGGCTCCGGGCGCCCGACGCGCTCGTCCGTCACCTCGTCGTCGCCAAACAAGCGAGCGATCTCCACGCCTCGTCGCTGTCGCAGCGCGCAGTGATGGAGCTCTTCGACTGCTTCGACCTCGAGGCGCACCTCGCGACGTTGCGGGCGGCCTACCAGGAGCGCTGCGCGGTGATGAGCGAGGCCCTCGAGCGCGCCTTCCCGCACGGCACTCGTTTTCACCGGCCCGAGGGTGGGTTGTTCCTCTGGGTCGAGTTGCCCGAGGGCGTCGACACCCTCGCGCTCCTCCCGACCGCGGTGAGCGAGCATCGCGTCGCCTACGTTCCGGGCGCTCCCTTCTTCGTCGGGCGAGCGCGACCCAACACCGTTCGGCTCAACTTCTCGAACTGCCAGCCTGGCGACATCGCCGACGGCGTTCGCCGCCTCGGCGCGCTCTTCACCCAGGCGCTCGACCTCGGAGTGGCCCTCGCCAGCTGACCAGCTCCTCACTATCCTCGCCGGCCACCCTGGGAGGGACACATGGCCGAGGAGCCGAGGAACCTCGAAGTCGAGAAGCGCATCATCGAACGCCCCGACGATCGCGAGGCGTGGGCCGTGCTCGCCGACTGGCTCCAGGAGCGCGGCTCTCCACGCGGCCAGCTGATCAGCCTCGATCTCCAGGGCAAACACGCCGAGGCGAAGGCCTACCTCGAGCAGCACCTCGACTTTTTCCTGGGCCCGCTCGCCGCCCACCGCACCGTCTACGACGAGGGCGGGAACAACAGCATTCCGCACCTGCGCAAGGTGGGCCTCAACCCCGACTGGGAGGAGACGCATCAGGAGGCGTTCCTCTGGCAGTACGGCTTCATTCGCCGGGTGCGCCTGAGCCACGACAGCTACTCGCACGAGGACTTCGACGGCGATCTCTCGGAGATCCTCTCCGAGGTGCTCGATCACCCCTCGGCGCGCTTCGTCTCCGAGTTCGCGTTTCAGTCGAACGGTGACCCGAACGAAGACGATCTCCAGTCGCTGCTCGACGTGCTCGCCGAGAAGGCGCCGCCGAGCACCCGCAAGCTCGTCATCGGCGACAACGTCGATCAGATCAGCTGGCACCACACCGGCAGCCTCGCGAAGCTGTGGAGCCGGGTGCCGAACCTGCGCGAGGTGCAGATCGAGTCCGGCGACTTCGACACCGGTCCCATCCACGCGCCCTCGCTCGAACGCGCCTTCTTCGTCACTGGCGGGCTCGGGCAGGAGTGCGCCCGCAACATCTTCGCGGGCACGATGCCGAAGCTGAAGCGGCTCGAGGTGTTCTTCGGAGACGACAACTACGGCGGTGACTGCTCGGCCGAACAGGTGGTGCCCTTCCTCGCGCGAACCGATCTGCCGAACCTCGAGTACCTCGGGCTCAAGAACGCCGAGTTCGCCGACGACCTCGTGCGGGCGCTCAAGGGGGCGCAGGTGCTTCGCACGGTGAAGACGCTCGACCTCTCCCTCGGCGTGCTCACCGACGAGGGCGCGGCGGCGCTGCTCGAGCTGAAGGACGAGCTGAAGCACCTCGAGTGCCTCGACGTTCGCGAGAACTTCATGACCCTCGACATGGCCAAGCGCCTCGAGGGGCTCTGCCCGAAGGTGCTCACCGAGGGGCAGAAGACCGGCGACTACCGCTACGTGTCGATCGCCGAGTGATCAGGTCTTCGCTTCCGCATCGAGCGGGGCGAGCACGGGCGCGAACCGGTGGTAGGCCGCCGAGAGCGCGAGCACGAAGGCCATCGCCGCGACGCCCAGCGCCGACACCCAGGGAGGCGGGGCCGAGAGCGACAACCGCAGCAGCACCGTCGCGACCGCCAGGCCCGAGTTGCGGAAGACGACGTGGTAGCTCGCGCTGTACCGCAGCGAGATGAGCACCACGAGCACGTCGGCGAAGATGAGCACCGTGTAGAACGGCTCGAAGAACGGCGCGGTGTGCAGATCGACGGAGAGGCCCGCGAGGCTCCGCAGCGCCAGCCCGGCGAGCACGAGGAGGAGCAGCAGCGCGATCACCTTCTTGGCGGCGATGAAGCTCTCGCGATCGTGCGCATCGGGAGAGAGCGGCCGGTGCTTCTGGCTCGCGTAGTAGACGCCGAGGCCGACGAAGATCAGCAGGGCTCCGAACGCGTAGGAGAGCATCGGCCCAACCGCCTCGCGCGCCTGCTCCCACCGCACCGGCTCGTCGAGCCCACCGAACGGCTCGAACGAGTGCCGCAGCAGAATGAGCGAGAAGATCTCGAACTGCTTCCCCGCCGCGTTCGCCACCGAGCGCGCGAGCGCGAACACCAGCCCCGTCACCTCGTAGGCGAGCAGCAAGATGAAGGCGATCTCGATGGCGTGGAAGTGACTGCGCGGCAGCGCGTTCGCCACCGCCGCGCCGAGCAACCCCTGCCGCCCCAGCTCGATGAGGACGAGGGAGACCAAGAAGGCCGCCACCAACCCGATGGCGAGCAGCCGCCGGTGCCGCGAGCTCTCGAAGGCGGCGTGCAGGCTGTCGAAGAGACGGACGAAGGGGTGCATGCGGGCCAGGTGAGAGCCGTTCGCGGCGGTCGAGGTTCAGCTCGCCGCATCATGCCAGTGGCTCGGCTGGGGCGCCTGGGAGGGCCTGCCCTCAGGGGGGAAGCACCGGGCTCGGTTGGAGCGGGCCGAAGGGCGGCCTCACCACCTGCCCGACGGCGAGCTTCTCGAGGTGCCGCGCACGGGCGTCGAGTTCCTTCGCGTAGAACGGGCTGATGGTGCGGTTGGCGCGCGTCTGCACGAAGTCGGCGTCGGTGGTGTGACAGGCCGCGCAGCCAATCAGCTCGAGCTGCGCCCTGAGCGTCGGGAACTGCTGGAGCACCTGCCCGTCGAGGCCCTGGAGCGAGAGCGCCGTGCGGGGAACTCCGGCGATGGCCCGAATCGAGAGGGGCTTGAACTGGTCCGGCACGGCGAGCCGCCGCGCTTCGAGCGTCGAGGCATTCGCAGTGACCCACGCCAGGAACGAGGTGCGCAGCGGACCAGCTGCGTTCACCCGCTCGACGTCCACTTGCTGAAAGAGCGGCGGGTTGTCGAAGACGAACGGCAGCCCGTTCTGGCCGGGCGCCTTCACCCACTGCCGCCATTCCCAGGGTGAGGCGGCCTGTTCCACCGTCTCGATGAGGAGGAACCGGTCCCTGGTGAGGAACCGGCCGAAGGTCGTGGCGAGCGCGGCTTCGAGCGCCGGCCCCTGGAGCAGCGAGAGCTCGGCCCACCGGCGCGCGGTCGCCTCGCAGGTGATCTGCCCGTTCACCATGTCGCCTGCCTCGAGCGGCTGGCGGAAGAGGAACAGCATGTGGAACGGCTGGAGCGTCGGATCGGTGCTCGCGGCCGAGACGCGGAACTCGCCGCAGTGACCGGGCGGATCGAACGAGGCGAGATCGATTCGGTTGTGGAGCCCGGTGATCACGAACGGCAGGCGGCCCAAGTCCCACCGGGTCGGATCAGCGCCCTGCGTGCGTGCGACCTCGTCGATGAACTGCGCCGGGAGCGGCCGCTCGCTGTGCGCGGTCGTCGCGAAGCGGTGGAACCAGTCGTCGAGCAACCGCCCGCCGTGATCGTCGCTCGAGGCGAGGCGCATCAGCTTGGCGAAGCTCACCACCTGCGGGTCGTCGACGACGCCCGCGTCACTCCAGAAGAGGCTCGCTTGGACCAGCACCGGAATGAACGGACCTGCGTCGTGCGCGCCTGCGTCGGGGCCGCCGTCGCTCGAGCCGCCGTCGACCCCCGAGTCGGCGATTTGCGCGCCCGCGTCTTCGGCGAGCCCCGCGTCCGAGCCCGTGCTCGCGTCTGCGCTCGGAGAAGAGGGGCCACACGCGACAAGAAGAGAGCCGAGCGCGACAGGGAGAAACGACCTCATTTCGTACTGATGACGCGTCGTCGCGTTGCAGGCAAGTCCCCCCGTCGTTGGAGCCACCTCGCGTGCACAGGTGGAGCGTTCGCGCCGAATTGCACAGCGTCGCCCGAGCACGTACGACGGCGCTTCACGAGGAGACTTCGATGCCCCGCTTCATCGTCAGCCTGCTCACCCTCACCGCCTCGCTCGGCCTCGCCGCCACGAGCAAGAACGGCGCGCCCAGCCCGATGGGCGGCAACGGCCACAACGTCAGCTTCGACGGCCGGCTCTTCATCGTGCGCACGAGCCCCGGGTGGATGGCGACCGTGTTGCGTCCGCAGGCCGTCGTGCTCACGCCCGGGCAAGCGCCCTCGCTCTCGAACGCGTTCTCGACGCAGGTGCTGATCCAAGCGGCCGCGAACGAAGAGAACGCGCTCGCGATCTGCGAAGAGACGAGCCAGCCCACGCGCTGCGACGCGAGCGGGGCCGCCAACGGCAATGGCACCCATCGCTGCTACGACGTGATGATCATCGACTCGAACGCGGTCACGCCGCCGCCGAACAACGTGCTGCGCCGCCGCCGACTGAAGGTGATCGTCTCCGACCCGGACACTGCGCAGGCCGCGATCGCCAGCTTCTCGTGGACGGACTCGACGCTCACGCCGCTCCAGACGACGCTGCGAGGCATCGAGCCGACCGTCACCCGCGACGGGCGCCTCCTGGTCTGGCAGGGGCACCCGAACAACACCGGCGCGATCGACACGCTCGTCTACTCGTACAACGCGACGGCGTGTGGGGTGAGCGGCTGGAGCGCGCCGAAGCCGATCACCGCGATGAACACCGACCCGAACATCGTCGGCCGCTACCGCCTCGCCGAGCGTCCGCTGCGTGACCCGGGCGGTGTCGTCTACGGCAGCACCCAGGTCTTCTACGGCGCCTACCCGTGGATCTTCCCCGACGGTGAGGCGATCAACTTCACCGCGACGAACATGCCGTGCCGCACGCCGGCACCGAACGAAGATCCGCCAGGCTGCGGGCCGCGCCGGAACGCGCTCTCGGTCATCGGCTACCCGACGAACTGGCAGATCGCCCACATCGACGGCTCGGTGAACCCGTCGACCGAAGACAACGTGCGCCTCTTCTTCTCCTCTCCTGGCCCGCTCAACGCGCGGCCGCTGCCCATCGCGACCGGCCTCGACGTGTGGCCGTTCTTCGGCAGCAACACGAGCAACTATGGAGAGATCGTCTTCGACGACGCGCTCGGCCAGTACGCCGCGTTCTGGCACTTGAACGAGTTCGTCACCGCGCAGGGCACCTTCGATCGCGCGCGCACCGCGGACAGCTCGGGCAACTCCAACACCGGCGCGGTTCGTCCGGGCGCGACCTTTCCCGCAGTGAACAACGGAGCGGTGGGCAAGGCGCTGTCCTTCGATGGCGTCTCGGGACGGGTCGAGGTGCCGCACGCGGCCTCGCTGTTGCCGGTGAACGCCATCACCGTCGAGCTCTCGCTCAAGCCGCGCTCGTCGCCCGACTGTGACGCGAACAACAACTACCGCCTCGTCTTCGGCAAGCCGAACATCAACGGCGCCTACAGCCTCGTGCTCGAAGACGATCGCAGCTTCCAGGCACGCGTCCGCGTCGCCGGCGGCGTCCAATACGACATTCGCTCGAACGGGGTGACGGCGCCGATCGGCCAGTGGACGCACGTGGCCTTCGAGTACGACGCGGCGACCGGCACGATGGCCTTCTTGGTGAACGGCACCGAAGTGAACCGGGTGGTGCGGGCCCCGGCGGCCCTCGCGGGAACGAACGACGTGCTCTACATCGGCGCGCCCGGCGCTCGCGCGGCGTGTCCTCCGACGGGAGACGGCGCGTTCGATGGTGAACTCGACGAGGTCGCCATCTCCCGGAGCTGGCGCTACGGCACCCCACCGGGCGGAATGGGTGGCGGCAGCGCGGGCGGTGGTTCGGCGGCAGGGGGCTCATCGGGAACGGGTGGCGGAACCACCGCAGGCGGCTCGTCGGGAACGGGCGGCGGTTCGACGGCGGGTGGCGTCTCCGGAACGGGCGGTGGCTCGAGCGGCACCGGCGGCGGCGCGACGGCGGGAGGCGCGCCGGGCGGCGGCGTCTCGGGAACTGGCGGCGGCTCGAGCGGCACCGGTGGCGGGAGTTCGATGACGGGCGGCGGCACCTCGGGAACGGGCGGGGGCGCTGGAACGGGCGGGGGGACGGGGGGCACGGGCGGAGGCGTCTCGGGCACCGGCGGCGGCGCTGCTGGCACCGGGGGCGGCGTCTCGGGAACGGGCGGCGGAGTGACGCCGAACGGTGGCGGAGCGTCGAGCGCTGGTGGTGGAGCGGCCGGCGGTCGGTCCGGCGTCACCGCGAGCGGCACCTGCGCCTCGGTTGGAGCCGAGCCGGTGCTGCTGTTGCTGCTCGCGGTTCTGCGCGCTCGTCGACGGCGAGCGTGAGGTCGCTCCTCAGAACGTTCCGCCCACGCTCAGCATCGCACCGTCTCGAAGCGGCGAGAGCGCGACCTGTGGTGGTCGGGTCGCGAGGCTCCTCCCGATGAAGTAGCCAGCAAAGGGCGCTCCGAGCGCGATGACGCCGCCCGCGACCGCGAGCAGCACCTGGGCCTCTGGCGCCGACCGAGGCACGAGGGTGGAGAGCACGACGAGCCCGATTCCCACCGCGAGCCCACCACCAAGCCCGACGAGCGCGCCGGCGAGGCCACCGGAGGTCTGGGTGCGCTCGGTGGGAGAGGCGAAGGCGCGGTCGGTGAGCCAGAGCGCGAGGGGCATCAGCAGCAGGCCACCGACGCCTCCCGCGAGGAGGCCGAGCGCGATCGGGAGGAGGCAGAAGGTGCCGTTCATCGCGGTGCACTGTCGAGAGGTGGACACCGTCGCGAGGAAGCCGATTCCCGCTCCCACCACGGGCACGCCGACCCCGACGGCGATGAGCGAGGCCGTCCTGCCGGGCACGTTCGTGGAGGGCGCGTCGGGCGCCGGTTCCTGCGTCAAGACGGACGCGAGCACGAGGGCGAGCAGGCTCATGGCTGATCAGTCGGGTGGGGCGACGCCGATGCGCGGAGCGTCACCAGCGAGTCTTTCATCGAGACGAGGCCGAGTGGAAGCCGGGGCTAGCCGCGTGACGCCGGGCGCGCAGCTCCTCGACGGCCCGAGCCGATTGCTGCGGCGTCCAGGTCGCGGTGACGACCGGGAAGAGGATCGCTTCTTCGAGGCGGAGATGTTCGTCGAAGTCCCGAAGGGCCCGGGTCGCGAGCGGCGCCAGTCGTTCGCGTGCGGCGGGGTCGGTTGGTGAATGACGGACCTCGCCGAGGGCGGTGAGCAGCTCGACCAGCAGCGGGCGATGGTGCTCGTGCTGGGTGTGCATCGTCGCGAGCGCGGCGTCGACCTCGGGGGAGTGTCCGCGCAGGTGCGGGAGCAGGCTCTCCTCCTCGTCGGCGACGTGTCGGGGGAGCGCTTCCGAGAAGTACCGCTCGCAGCGCTCACAGGCCTCGACGACCTCGGAGACCGGCAGGTCGGTGCGCTGGGCGATGGCGCGGGAGAGCCCTGCGAAGCGGCGAATGCGCTCGTGGCACTCGAGCAGCAGGCCGACGAAGTCTTCTCGCTTGGGTGCTCCGCCGAGGGGGACGAACATGCGCAGCGAAGAAAGCGGCAATCCACCGCGACGGCAAGTCGAGACCGTGCCGTGCGACTGTGCGACTCGCTCAATGGTCGTCCTCTCGTGCGCAGAGTTCGAGACGGAACTCGCTTGCAAGTCCACGCGCGACTCGACCGAGCTCGGCGGTAGTCTGGAGGGCGTGCGGTGGCTCCTCGCGATGACGTTGATGTCGACGTGCGCGACGCCCGTACGACCTGCGCCCGAGCCCATCGCTCCGCCGGGTCCACCACCTGCACCCGTCGTCGTTCACCCTCCGCCGGCGCCACCCATCTGGGCCGGCGCGGAGGTGCAGCCGGACTCGCTCGAGACGCTCCGTCGCGGCCTGCTCGTCGACAGCGGCGTGCCCGAAGCCGATCACCAGGTCTTTCCCGACACGTATTCCATCGTCGAAGGCGTCTTCACCTTCCGCGGAGGACCGAGCCGCAGCGGCGGTGCCTTCGGTCGCGTGCCTCGCAAGCCCGTCGCGCTCGAGCTCATGTGGACGCACGTCACCGGCCGCAGCCGCGCGCCCTGGTTTGGCGGCACCGGGTGGACGGGCCAACCCGTCATCGTTCGTTGGCCGAGCGTGATGCGTCACTCGATGCCGAAGCTCGGCGCGCGCACGAACGATCAGAACCTCATCGAGGTGATCCAAGGCAGCCTCGATGGACGGGTGCACTTCCTCGATCTCTTCACCGGCAAGCCGACGCGCCCGCCCATCGTCACCGGCAACCCGATCAAAGGCAGCGTCTCGCTCGACCCGCGAGGCTACCCGCTGCTCTTCGTCGGCCAAGGCATTCCCGAGAACGTGCCGATCGGCCTGCGCGTCTACGAGCTCATCGGCCACAAGGAGGTGTTCTTCTTGCCAGGTGCCGACAGGGACGCGCCGCGCCGCGAGTGGGGCGCCTTCGATTCGTCGGGGCTGCTCAACCGCGCGACCGACACCTACGTGGTGGGCGGCGAGAACGGGCTCATCTACCTGCTCAAGCTCCACACCAACTTCGATCCGATCGCGCTCACGCTCTCGGTGAGCCCGGAGGTCGTGCGCTACCGCTACAAGGAAGCGTCGAACACGAACTTCGGCGTCGAGAACTCGATGTCGGTGCTCGGGGCGCTGGCGTTCTTCGCCGACAACGGTGGCACCTTGCAGGCGGTCGATCTGCGCCGCTTCGAGCCCATCTGGGCGTTCAACGCCGGAGACGACACCGACGCGAGCCTGGTGCTCGACACCTCGACGCCGAGGCCCTCGCTCTTCACCGGCTGTGAGGTCGACAAGACGGGGCCCAAGGGCTTCACCCACCTGCGCCGCATCGACGCGCTCACCGGCGCGGTCGAGTGGACGAACTCCTTCGAGTGCCAGGGCGCGCTCGTTCCCAAGAAGATCGACGCGGGCCTGTTCGCGACGCCGGCCATTGGCAGCGGCGACGTCGCCGATCTCGTCTTCTTCACCATCGCGCGCTGCCCAGGCCCCGAGAACGGCGTCTTGCTCGCCCTCTCGAAGAGCACCGGAGAAGAGGTGTGGCGCTTCGAGCTGCCGCAGTACGCCTGGTCGACGCCGACGCTCGTGAAGGACGAAGACGGCGAGAGCTACCTGCTCCAGGGCGGCATCGGCGGGCTGTTGCGCCTCATCCACGCGCGCTCCGGCAAGGAGGTCGCGAGCCTCAAGCTGTCTGGAGACATCGAGGCCTCGCCGGCGGTGTTCGAAGATCGCGTCGTGCTCGGCACCCGGTCAGACCGGATCCACGGCCTTCGCATCGTCGGCTCACGTCGAGAGCCAGCTGAAGCCGAGCCCGCGCGCCATCAGTGAGGCGACGAAGGGCGTCGCGATGGTCAGCGCCGTCTGCACCGCGCTGATGCGGAAGAAGAGGCCGGCGCGAGCGGTGTCGATCGCCTGGCCGCGTCCGCGCGCGACTCTCCAGCGGATGAGGGTGATCATCGGAAACAGCTCGAGCACGAGCACCACGCCGACGATCGCCATCTTGAGGAGGAAGGCACCGCTGTGGAGATAGTAGCCAGACCCCTTCTCCCAGCTCCCGAACGCACGGAAGAGCCCGGTGCTCATCGAGATCAGCGCGGAGATGCCCCAGAAGTTGTCGGCGAAGAAGACCGCGTCGAGGGCCGAGGCATCGGTCGTGAGCCGCCGGAACGCCCGGGTGCGGGAGAAGATGGAGCCGAGCGCGACGCCGAGGCCGAGCAGGTGAAGCGCGGAGAGGAGCGCGGCGCCGTACACGCCCTCTTCATACTCCGTCACCCGCACGTCATCAGCGCCGCGTAGCGGGTTTCGCGGTGCTCCTCCGAGGTGACGGGCAGGCGTGTCACGAAGCGGCGCGGCGCGAAGTCACCCGTTCGTCACCGCGTCGAGACGACGCACGGTTGGGCTCGGCCACCGATTTGCTTCGAGCCTCGGCATGCCCCTCACCCGACTGTCAGGTCTCGTCGCTGCGCTGGTCTCACTCGGAGCGGTCGCCGCCGAAGAGCCACCCCCCGCCATCACCGAGCCGGAGCGTTCGTCGTTTGCCTACGAGTTCAACATGGGCTTCGGCGGAGGCCTGCTCGATCCCTCCTCGTTGCCGCTCGTCTTCGACAAGGGCGACGCCGCGAGCGTGCCTGGCGCGACCGGCCTGACCGCGCCCTTCGGTGGTCCCTCGTTGAACGGGCTGATCGTCGCCGGCCCAGCGTGGGAGATGCGCACCATTCACTCCCACGTGCGCTTCACCGCCGGCCTCATGAAGCCCTTCGCGCAGTTCCGCCAAGGCTCGATCGACGGAGAGTCGAACGTGGGTGGCGGTCCGTTGGCCGGTCCTCCGATTCCGGTGAGCCCGCGCTCGCTCTCGCTCTGGGTGTTCCGCTTGGGCCTCGGCGGCGAGTACACCTTTGGCCGCGTCACGCCCTTCGTCGACCTGCTCGGCGACGTCCAACTCGCCAACGCAGAGGTGGTGGTGAACGGCCAGCGCGGCAGCTACCAGTCGGCGGGCTTCGGCTTCTCGGTGCGCGGCGGGCTCCGGGTGCGGGTCGATCGCCACCTCTTCGTCGGCGCGGCCGGTGAGTACGGGTTGGTCGGCGCCCCTCGGGTCGGCGCGAGCGTCGTCGCTGGCTGGGTGTTCGACTTCGACGACTGAGCGAGCGGCCGTGATTCTGGCTGCTTGAGCAGGCGCCTGACGCGTCGCATCGGTCAGTCGACTGATCTCCGCAACTGCCGTCTCACCTCCTGCGAAACTCCCCCACTACTCGTCGTTCCGGGGAGTTCTCCATGGGTCTGCTCGATCGCGTCCGATCGACGGTGACGAACACCGTCTCGAAAGCCACCTCCGCTGCCTCCAACGTGGTCTCCTCCGCGAAGAAGGAAGTGCAGAGCGTCGCGCGCCAGGCCGACACCTACGCGGGCGCCATCAAGGACAAGGTGACGGGGCAGGGTGGCGCGGCGACTCGCGCCAACGAGCACCACTGGTACTCCGGCATCACCGACGCCTTCCAGCACACCGAGAAGTCGATTCAGAGCGTGGTGAAGTCGACGGTGTCGAACGTGCAGCACTCGGTCGACTCCGCGGGCAAGTCGCTCGCCGACGCGGGGCACGCGGTTCAAGACGCCGGCCGCTCGGTCGTCAACGCGGGCCGCACCCTCGTCAAGGCGGGTGAGAAGAGCGCGGGCGACCTGGGCCGCATCGCCGCCGACGCGGGCAAGGTCGTCAGCGAAGCCGGGCAGGTCGCGGTCGACGCCGGCAAGGCCGCCTACCACGCGGGCACTGCGGCGCTCACCGGAGACCCGTCGGAGCTCGAGGCGGCCAAGAGCGCCATCACCCACGCGCGCGGCAACGTGAGCGACGCGCAGCGTGCCCTCACCGATGCCGGGGCCCAGCTGTCGGATCTCGGCAAGCAGGCACAGAAGGTCTCGAGCGCGGTCTCCGACGCGACCGGTGCGCTCGACAAGGCCCGTGGCGCGCTCGACAACGCGTACCACTCCGTCAACAACGCGATTCACACCGTCGCGTCAGCGCCGCGCGAGGTCATGCAGGGGGTCGAGAAGGCGATCGCGACGGGCGGCCAGGAAGTGCGCGACGCGATCATCCGTGACGTGCCCGGTGGGAAGTCGATGCTCGCCGGTATCGACAAGTACGCCGGTGGCGCGAAGACCGTGCTCGACGGCGTCATCCACGGAGATCCCTTCCGCATCGCCAAGGGCCTCGGCCAGGAAGCGCAAGGCATCGTCGAGTTCGGGAAGGGCGCGTGGAAGGCGGGCTCTCCGGTCGTCGACTTCGCGAAGAAGGCGATCACCGACTACGCGCAGGGCTTCAACGTCGACAAGCAGATCAAGGATCTCAAGCCGGGTGAGTCGTACCAGCTGAAGGTCGGCGCCAACGTGCACGTCGAGGTCGGCGGCGAGGCGAAGGGCGCCATCAAGGTGACTGCCAACAAGGACGGCACCTACACCGTCAACGCGGGCGGTGCGGTCGGCATCAACGGCTACCTCGAGGCGGGCGGGAAGATTGGGCCCCTCAAGGCCGGCGCGGACGCCTCGGCGCACGGGCTCGTCGGCGGCAACCTGACGCTCAAGTGCAACTCACCCGAGGAGGCGCAGCGCGCGGCGCAGATCTTCGAGAAGCTCGCGGCGGCCTCGAGCCCCGCCGGCCTCATCGCGACCGGCGCCAAGCCCATCTCGAAGGACGACGCGGCGTTCCTCAAGGCGAAGACGACGGGCATCGAGCTCACCGGCAACATCGCGGCGGACGCGGCGGCTGCGCTCGGCATCGACAAGGGCCCGCTCAAGTCAGGCATCGGCGGGAAGATCGCGCTCTCGGACACGACCTCGCTCCGCATCGACCTCGACAACGGCAAGCCCACCGGCGTCACCGTGAAGAACGAGTTCGCGGGTGAGCTCAGCGCGAACGGCGGCGTCAGCCTCGGCCTGCCCGGGAAGAAGCCCGAAGCGCCGAAGCCCGGTGAGAAGGCGCCGGTGGTGAAGCCGGAGAAGTGGATGCCGGAGCTCCAGGGCAAGGTGACCGGCACCGTCACCGTCGAGACGCACTACGACTTCCCGAAGGGCGTCAGCCTCTCCGACTTCCAGAAGGACCCGGTCGGCACCCTGAAGAAGTCGTCGGTCGAGATGAACAAGAACGCCACCAGCACCGCCACCATCGCCATCGAGGGCGAGGGCAAGGCGGGCCTGCCTGGTCTCAACAAGCAGGGCACCGTCGAGGCGACGGTGAAGTTCACCGGCAAGCCGTCGGAGATCTTCAACTCGGCGGCCCTGTCGAAGGCCGTCAACGGCGACTTCGAAGCGGCGGCGAAGGCGATGGGCGACCAGGTGACGGTCGAGGGCTCGGTGCGCACGGTGAACGTGAAGCGCTGGGGCGTCGATGGGCTCGGCATCTCGGTGCTCGGCGTCGGCCTCGAAGGCACCTTCGCCGCGGAGAAGCGGCACCCGAACGAGCCGTTCCTCCAGTTCAAGGGCACGGGAACGGAAGTGGCGACCGAGGCCCTGCAGCGCACCGAGGATCTCCGCCGTCGCGGCCTGCTCCGCGCGTGAAGCGCCGGAGTCGGAAGGCTCGGTCTCAGCTCTCCGGAGGCCGGTTGAGCGAGGCCGCGATCTGCCTCGCCATCGCCCGAGGCGCGACGCGCAGCGATTGGAACAGGACGTAGTTCTTCCACCCGTGCACCGCGAGTGACTCGCCGTGCATCATCGCCTCGTAGGCCTGATCGACGACCTCTTCCGGCTTCGCGACGCCCCCGCTCTTGAAGAGCCGAGACTCGGCGTTGCCGGAGATCTTCTGGAACTCGGTGTCGGTCGCGCCCGGGCAGCTCGCGGTGACGGTGACGCCGGTGCCGTGCAGTTCGTGGCCGAGCGCCTCGGAGAAGCTCACCACGAAGGCCTTCGTCGCGAAGTACGTCGCCATGAACGGCCCCGGTTGAAAGGCCGCCGTCGAGGCGATGTTCAGCACCCGGCCGTGGCCGCGCGCCCGCATCGGCTTCACGAAGTGATGACAGAGCTCGAGCACCGCGGCGGAGTTCACCTGCACCATCTCGAGCTCACGCGCGAGGTCGAGCTCGAGGAACGGCCCGTTCGTTCCGAAGCCGGCGTTGTTGACGAGGAACTCCACCTCGAGGCCCTTCTCCGTCACCGCTTCGAACAGCTTCTTCGGCGAGGCGCGATCGGAGAGGTCGAACGGCATCACGACGGTGCGCACCTTGTGCAGCCGCAGCCGCTCGGCGAGCGCGTTCATTCGCGCCTCGTTGCGGGCCACCAACACGACGTCGTGACCGTCGCGGGCGAAGCGGTGGGCGAACTGCTCGCCGAGTCCGGACGAAGCGCCGGTGATGAGGGCAACCTGGGCCATGGTGAAGCTCCTCGAAGAACGGGGG
Source organism: Myxococcota bacterium (assembly GCA_052034585.1). GTDB lineage: Bacteria > Myxococcota > Myxococcia > Myxococcales > Myxococcaceae > Xiheimicrobium. The sequence goes on along the minus strand of JBPOIJ010000119.1, from coordinate 5,744 downwards.
CTCCGCTTCCTACTCCGAGCGGAGTGCCTCGTCGCGCTGGCCAACGCCACCAGAGTGTCCAATCGTGAGGGCATGCGCTTGCAGGCCCCGCATTGTCCCTCGTGTGGTGCACCCGTGGAGGTCCCGCCAGGCGCGAGCCGGGTCTCCTGTGCCTACTGTCAGACGAACCTCGTCGTGGAAGCCGAGTCCGTCTCGACGCGCGGCTACCACGGCCCGCCGCCCGCCAAGGAAGCGAAGGCCCCACCGTTTCCCGAGCCGGAAGCGACGTTGCGCAACTGGGCGGTGCCACGCTTCGAGGTCTCGCTCATCGAGCAGCTCGTGCCCGAGTCGGTGCCCGAGGTGTTCGCTGGCTTCGAGCTACCCGAGCAGCGCTTCGCCTTCGTCTCGATGCGCGTCGCCGATGGTGACGGTGTTCCGCAGCCGGTCTCGCTCGACGCGGCCTTCGCCGAGCTGCGCGAGTCGCTGGAGAACGATCGAGATCCCGGCCTCGCCGCCAACCTCGCCCTCGAGCGCCTCTGCAAGGGCGCCTTCACCCACCGGCTCGAGGTCGCCATCGCGCTCTTCGACCCCTCGCGCATGAAGGTGACGCCCTATGCAGCGGGGTGTCGTGACGCGCTCGCCTGGGCTTCGAGTGAAGAGGGCCGCACCATCACCATCTCGGGCCACCACGATGCGCTCGAGCGCAAGTCGTTGCGGGAGCGCGGCAGTCAGTTCGAGAACGGTCGCGCGATTCAGCTCGCCGCGAGCGACCTCGTCCTCTTTCCCAGTCCCGCCTTCTTCGGCCGCGGCACCAAGGGCTACGGCAACGGGCAACGCGCGCTCTTCGAGACCGCCAACGCCCACCTCGGCGAAGAGCCGCTTCGCCTGGTGACCCTCGCGAAGAACGCCTTCTGGGAGGACTTTCAGAAGAACGTCTGGTCGCGGCCCAGGCCTGGCGGAGACGTGAAGCTGGTCGCAGTGCGTGCCCTCTTGCCCGAGCTCGTCGCGACGTCGGCGCCGGCGCATCAGCTCTTCAAGACGAAGCAGTACGAGTGCGCGGTGCTGCCGCAGGCTGGTGATCGACTGAGCCTCGTGCCGCTCGAACCCGATCGACACGCCCTCGTCTGGTTGTCGGCGACCGTCACCGACGAGGAGTGGCGCCAGTTCTGCGACGGCGTCGTCGAGGTGCTCGGCCGGAAGGACGGAGACAACGACAACGCGCGGGACGCCGGGCGGCGTGCGCTCGAGGCGCTCACCGGTGCCCCAAACGCCACCATGCTCGTCGCGCACCTCTCCGACCGCTATCGGCGGGTGAAGTGGTTCCGCCAGACGTGGAAGCAGCCGGTGCAGCTCGGCCCTCGCGGCGTTCGCACCGATGGAAGTCACCAGGCCTTCGACGAAGGCGGGGAGGCGACCGTGGAGGAGGGCAGCCGACTCTTCTTCCCCGGCAGCCTCGACTACCCCGGGCACCCGCAGGCCGCCGAGCAGCTCGCGCAGGAGTGGCCCGGCGGAAAGGCCTCACGGCTCTACGAAGCCTTCGAGCGTCATTGGAAGACGAAGCGCTCGGGCCCCGCGCTCGAGCAGCTGTGGCGTGCTGCGGTGAGTGATCAGCCGTCGAGCCCGTCGGGGTTCGCGTTGATCACCGGGCTGCCCTGACGCGCTACTTGATCGAGCCGCAGTCCACTCCGCCGGTGAGGACGCGCACGGCCACCTCGTGGGTGCTGCCCTCTGCGAGTGCCTGCCACTGCGCCTGGGAATAGTCGCACGACCAGGACTCGCCCTTCGGTCCTCCGAGCTTCACCGTGTACGTCTCGTGGCGCGGGCCCTCTCGCTCCGCGCCGACCATCGAGCCAGCCCGCAGCTCGCCGACCGCCGGCCACTGCGGCGCGTTGGCCATCGTTCCCTTCGCGGTGACGCTGCGCGCCTTCGCCCACTTGTCCACTTCGTAGGAGCAGTACTGATCGTAGACGGGCTCCTCCTTGTACTTGGTGGTGCACTCCTGCTTTCGCTCGAAGGTGCCGTCGCCGCGATCGACGTTGCGGGTGCTGCAGGTCTGCCCGTCGGGAATGCGGTTGGTGCTGCGCTGCTTCCTCGTGCGCGAGACGTTGTGGGCCCCGCTGGGCATCGCGCTGCACCAGTCCGACTCGCTCACCGGGCCGAAGCGCTCGATGTCGATGATGCGCTCCCAATTGTGGCCGGTCACCTTGGCGGCCGCCGGCTTCGTCCAGAAGGTCGCCACCCCGCAGAAGCCGCAGGTGAGCACCGCGACGCCGCCGAGCACGAAGGGCCACAGCTTCTTCTTCGGGGGCGCGGTCGGCTGGGCGATCGGCGCGGGCTCGGTGGAGCGCCCATCGACCTGATCGGCGAGCCGCTTCACGTCGGCCGAGCCGTCCATCGGGCTTCCGCAGTGCCGGCAGTGCACGGCCTTCGCCCCGTTCGCGGTGTTGCAGGCAGGGCAGTGTCGATCGGCGCCGTCGTAGGTCGTGTTGGCGGCGGTCTCTTCGCCAGGCGCAGGAAACCGTCGGCGCTTGGGATCTTGCGGAGCGCCGCACACCGGACAGTACCGGTTCGTCTTGCCGAGCAGGTTCTTGGTGTCGCAGTGCTCACAGTCCCAGAGCATCTCGAAGATGCCCTGCTTCGGAGCCGAGGGCGCGGTGCCCAACTTCCCGCCGCTGAGCCGGTAGAGCTCACCTGGATCGAACGCGGTGGTGCCGCACTCGGTGCAGAGGTCGAGCTCGATGCCCTTGAGCACGAAGCGCGCGAGGGAGCCAGAGCAGGTCGGGCACTTCCGCGGTGGCTTGTTCGAGGGCGCGCCCTTGTCGACCGCGGTCTTCACGTCGGCGAGCGGAATGCCAGCGAGCTGGAAGAGCGACTGGGTCACCGCGCCGTCGGCATAGGTCGTCTTGCACGAGCCGCAGGAGAGCCCGTTCTTTCCGGGACCGAACAGGTTGGCAGTCGAACTCAAGGGCGCGCTGCAGTTGGGGCAAGCGGTCGAGGGCATCGGTCACTCCAGCGCGGTGAGGTGAACGGCGGGGCGGGTGCGCTCGACGGTGCTCTCGATGACGCGGCCGACGCGCAGCAGCAGGTGCTCTTCGTACGGGCGGCCCATCAGCTGGAGCCCCACGGGGAGGCCCATCGCGTCGAGCCCGACCGGCAGCGAGAGCGCTGGGAAGCCGGTGAGGTTTCCGATGCGAATGAAGCGCATCAGCTGATCGACGACGGGCAGGTTCGACTCTCCGTCGGGCAACGTCGCCTCGGGGATGAGCGGCGCGGTGCACGCGGTCGTCGGCGTCACCACCACGTCGCACTGGTTCATCAGCTCGATCCACTCCCGCGTCAGACGGTGGCGGTGCCGCATCGCGTGCACGTAGTCGCGCGAGGTGAAGTGGCCGCCGATGGCGAGGTTGGTGCGGGAGTCGAGGGCGAAGCGGCTGGAGTCGGCGAGCACCTCTTCGTGCATGGCCTCGCGCATCTCGCTCAAGATGATGACGGCGTGCGACCAGAGCACGAGGTTCAAGTCGGGCGGAGGCAAGTCGACGACGGTGGCGCCCGCGCGGCTGAGGACTTCGACCGCGGCTCGGCAACGCGCGACCACGTCGGGCTCGGCGTCGTCGAAGTAGGCCTGGCAGAGCCCCACTCGCAGCCCTGCCAAGGAGCCGCGCTCGTAGTCGCTGAGATGCAGCTTGGGTTGGCGCAGCGAGACCGGGTCGTGCTCGTCCGGGCCGGCCACCATCGCGTAGCAGGCCGCGACGTCGGCGACGGTGAGCCCAATCGGCCCGACATGACCCACGTTCCAGCAGAGGGGAGGAACGCCGGCTTCGCTGATTCGCCCGAAGGTGGCCTTGAGCCCCACCACTCCGCAGAGCGCCGCGGGAATTCGAATCGACCCACCGCCATCGGCGCCGATCGCGATGGGACAGAGGCCCGCCGCGACGACCGCCGCCGACGCCGACGAGGAGCCTCCGGTGATGCGCCGGCGATCGAACGGGTTTCGCGCCGGGCCGTAGTGCGGGTTGAGGCCGATCGGGTTGATGCCGATCTCGTTCATGTTCGCCTTGCCGAGAATGATGGCGCCGGCGGCCTTGAGCCGCGCCGCGACCGCGGAGTCACGCGTCGCGACCTCCGAGCGGAACTTGGTGCCCAGGGTGGTGACGAAGCCCTCGAGATCGACCTCGTCCTTCAAGACGACGGGAACGCCTTCGAGCACCGAGCGAGGTGAGCCGGCCTTGAGCCGCGCCGCCGAGGCCTCCGCTTCCGCCATCGCCTGCTCCGGCTTTCGGGCGATGAAGAAGTTCATCGGCTCGTCGCCGCCCTCGAGCTTCAAGATGCCGTCGTTGAGTCGCCGCACGACTCGCACCGGGTCGGTCTCGCCGCGTTGATATGCGGTCTGAAAGGCGCCGACCGTCTCGAGCTTCGGCCCTCGAAGCTCGGTCGCGGCGTGCACGGCACGCTGGGCGAGGGTCGATGCTTCGGCGCTCTCGACGGGCTCGCGGCCGAGCGGGAGCGGCACCTGGATGGGTGAGGCGCTGCCTGCGCTGGCTTCCCGAAACTTCTGGATGCCGGAGTCGTTCACCAGCTTGTTGAGCAGCACGGGGCCGACGGCGCTCTCGAGCGCGCTGACGAAGGCCTTGAGCGCGACCCCAGACACACGGGGCGCTTTGACGGGCTCGCGGACGTATTTCATGACGACGGACCGTAGCGTCGCGCGCGGCTGGTCGGCGGAATTTCGCAGGCCTTCAGCGGCCGGTCGTGATCCCGTTTCCGTCGAGGAGCACCAGGCGGAAGGTGGGGTTGAAGCTCCAGCTCGTCGCCATGGAGTTGTTGAACACCTCGGTCGAGGTTCCGGGATCGAGCGGGCGGCGAATGATGCGGTTGCCCCCGATGCTGGTGAGGCCGAAGTAGAGCACGCCCGTCGAGTCGATTCGGCCGTTGCAGATCGGCGGCTGCACGCCGGTCATCGTGTAGTCGCCCACCTTCGTCGCCGTGCCGTTGAGGGCGATCGAGTAGAGCGAGCACGTCGGAGTCGTCTGCACCGTGAGGAAGCCGGCCGACGTCCACCTCGTCATCTTCGCGGTCGGGGTGAGGGTGGTGTTGACGGCGGTGACGCCACCTCCCGGTGCGATGATGACGGTGCCCGTCGGGCGCGCCACCAGCGCCTCACCGCTCGCTGCGAAGGCGAGCACGTTCTCGTTGGTGAGGTTCGGCAGCGTGGTGGTGCCCTCGACCCAGGAGCCGTTGGCGCACTGGCCGACGACACCGCCGTTGGGGCGAACGACGAAGCGGCTCAGCGCGCCGGCACAGGTCGGGGTGAGATCGACGTCGTTGTCGAGCGTCGTCGGGTACGCGTAGGACGTGGAGATGGCGAGCGCGTCGGGAACGGCGGCGAAGATTCGCTGGGTGGTCGGGTGTTGATAGACGAAGCCGCCATCAGGCTGGAGCGCCGTCGCCGTGGGGATCAACCCGCAGGGGACTCCGATGAAGAACGTCGAGCCCCCGAGCGGTGAGAGCGCACCCTGGCAGGACATCGGCACGAGCGTGCCGAAGAGGGTGATCCCGTCGGGGGAAAGGACCGCCGGCGTGTAGTGGAGAGCCGGTCCACCACCGCCCGACGAACCGCCAGCCGTCGAGCCACCACCACTCGCCCCGCCACCGCTCGCCCCGCCACCGCTCGCCCCGCCACCGCTCGCCCCGCCACCGCTCGCTCCGCCACCGCTCGCCCCGCCACCACTCGCCCCGCCACCACTCGCCCCGCCACCGCTCGCCCC
>JBPOIJ010000129.1:0-39672 GCA_052034585.1 Myxococcota bacterium | reverse complement strand
CCGCTTCGACGCGGAGGCGCGCAGCCCGCCAGCGGCCGGTGCATCGGCGGAAGGCCCGGCGACCGGCGTCTTGCCTCCTCGCTTCTGCTGCCGATCGGCTTGCAGGTCGTCGGCCTCGGCCGGCGTCGAAGTGGCGTAGGTGTCCATGCCGCGGTTCTTGGGCGGCGTCAGAACGACCGGCACCGGATCGGGACTGGGTCGCTCGTTGGCGGGCTCCGCCGCCGTGCGTCCCTCGGCCTGGTTGGCGGTCCCTCGTTTCGCGTCCCACATCAACGCCTCGGACTTGGCTGAGTCGGAGGTCTTGGCCAGCTCAGCCAGCTTCGCTTCCTCGAGGGGCGCTTTCTCCTGAGCCTGGATCGAAGCGGGATCGGCGGGAGCGACCGCCAGCGGACTGGCAGCGGCTGGCGGGGCGTTCAGCTCTCCACCGCGAACGGCGTCAGCGACGACCTCTCGGGCGCTCTGCGGAGACTCCTTCGAGGCGCGCACGGCCACCACGCCGACCACGATCAGCGCAGACGCGGAGGCCAGGCCGAACAACCACCCTCGCCATGGACGGCTCGTCTTCTCCTTGGCGCGACGGGCGTGCTGCTCTGCGTAACCAAGCAGCGACTCGAGGCCGGCCTCGGGCGCGGCCACCATCGGCAAGGGCCCGAAGACCGATCGCACGCCCTTCATCTGCGCGAGGGCCTGACCGCACTTGGCACAGGTGCGCACGTGCGCTTCGACGGCAGCGGCCTCATGGGCCGGCAGCTCGCCGTACGCAAAGTCGAGGAGCTTGTCCTCGTATTGGTGCACACCCGTACTCATCTCAGCCCGTCACCGTTCTCGAGGCGTCCATCGCCTCACCTTCGACTCCCGACTCCGCCAGCTTCTTCCGCAACCCTTCGAGCGCGTACCGCATGCGGCTCTTCACCGTGTTCTCGTTCACTCCCGTCACCTCGGCGATCTCCTTGAAGCCGATGCCGTGGTACTCGCGCAGCAAGAAGACCTCCCGTTGCTCTGCGGGCAGACTGTGAATGGCGCGCTCGAGCACGGGGCGCAACCGGGCGTTGTGGGCAGCCCGATCGGGCGAGGCGCCACCTTCGTCGGCCACCAACTCGCCCTTCGACCGGCCCTCGCCTTCGTCACCACTGGCGGGCGCGTCGAGCGAATCGGTCGCTCTGAAGGCTTCTTTACGCGCGCTGTCCACGCAGAGGTTCCTCGCGATCGTGTAGACCCAGGTGGTGAACCGGGCCTTCGGCTCCCATTCGTTGCTGCTGCGCACCACCTTCAGCCACGTCTCCTGCAGCAGGTCCTCGGCACGTTGCCGGTGACCGACGTACCGGAGGATGAAGTTGAACACCGGCTGCCGATGACGCGAAACGAGCGTCGCAAAAGCGCGCGCGTCTCCCGCCTTGAACGCGAGCATCAATTGCTCGTCGGCAGTCTGCGGTCCCAACCTCAGCCTCGTTCTGTCGCCCCGAGTTGAACGCGTGGGCGGCTCAAGTGATCTACTCACCCCGTGAACGGCGGTAAGTCGCGAAAATGACAGGCAATGCGACCGCTGTCACCAACCCCATTTGCAGCAGCAACACAACGGGAAAGGGCCGCTGGAGGTGAATGAACAGACTCCGCCCCAGCGCCAGTCCCAGCATGACACCAGTGAGGGTCCTCCAGGGGTTCGAGAAGGCGTGTGGGCGGAAGCGGCCGAAGGCCCAGTCGAGCGTCGCGGGGGCGGTGAGGAGGAGGACGGCGGCGAGATCGAGCGGGTGCTCGAGCGGCGCGTGAGCTGCGAAGAGCGCGATCAGCGTCACCAGCATCGTCGGGTAGACGCCCAGGCAGCGCGCGCAGAGTCGCAGCGGCCCCACCGCGTAGCAGCGGTCCCACTCGTCGGGGTGGTGGTGACTGAGCCAGAACATCGCGCTCACTTCAGCATGAAGCAGGCGGCCGCATGCGCCTCACTCGAGAGCGTCGGCGTCACCCGGCAGGCGTCCGTCGCCAGCGGGCAGCGAGCGCGAAAGGCGCACCCCGGCTCCGGAGCGATCGAGGCGTCGAAGCGTCCGCTCGGTGATCGACCGAGGAGTTCCTTCGAGTACGGGTGCTTGGGGGAGGCGAACACGCTCGCGGCTGGGCCCTGCTCGACGATCCTCCCGGAGAAGAGCACGGCGACGCGGGTGGCGAGCGCCCGAACGACGTGGAGATCGTGCGACACCAGGACGAGCGTCAGCCCTCGCTCCCGTCGGAGCCCCGAGAGCAGCTCGAGCACCTGCCCCTGAATCGAGACGTCGAGCGCGCTCACCGGCTCGTCCAACAACAGAACGCTGGGCTCGAGGGCGAGCGCACGGGCGATCGCGACACGCTGGCGCTGGCCTGCCGAGAGCTCGGCGGGACGGCGAGAGAGGACCTCGGCGGTCAGCTGCACCTGGGACAGGAGCCGCTCGAGCACGACGCGATCGGCCGGCAGCCGGTGGATGCGCAGCGGCTCGGCCAGGGCCTGCTCGACGGTGAAGAGCGGATCGAGCGCCGCGTCTTGGAACACCGGCTGGAGCCCGCGGCGGCGACGCCTCACCTCGTCGGTCGACAGCCGCTCGAGCGGGTCACCACTCCAGCGAATCGCGCCGGTCTCGAGTGGAACGAGGCCCAAGCACGCCTTGAGCAGCGTCGTCTTGCCCGACCCGCTCTCGCCGATGAGCCCCAGCACCTCCCCGGCCTCGACGGCGAGGCTCACGCGACGCAGCGAGGGCCCTGGCGCGCCCGGGTGACGCACGGTCACGGTCTCCAGGGAAACGAGCGCCGTCATCGCCCCCCCGGGTGGTGACAGGCGACGCCGTCGACGAGCGGAGGTTGCCGACCGCACGCGGTGCTGGCGCGATCGCAGCGAGGCGCGAACCGACAGCCCACCGCACGATCGCCGACGGACGGAAGCGCACCACGGAGCGGCACGGGCGTCGGTCGATCGAGCCGAGCCTGCTGAAGCGCCCGCGTGTAGGGGTGCCGCGGTTCGCGAAAGTGTTCCTTCGCCGGGCCCCGCTCGCAGAGGCGCCCCGCGTAGAGGACGACGAGCTGATCGGCGAGCTGCTCGGCGGCGGCGAGATCGTGGGTGATGAACAGGAGCGCGAGCCGACGGCGCGAGACGAGGTCTCGGAGGAGCTCGAGGACGGCGCCGCGGAGGTGCGCGTCGAGCGCCGTCGTGGGCTCGTCGGCGAGGAGCACCTTCGGCTCGGCGGCGAGGGTCACCGCGAGGAGCGCGCGTTGGCGCATGCCTCCCGAGAGCTGATGAGGGAACTGCCGGGCGATCGTCGCTGGCTCGGCGAAGCCCACCTCGGCGAGGAGCTTGTCTCGGCGAGCACCACGTTCGGGCTGGGCGACCTTCGCGACGTGGGCGCTCACCTCGTCGACCTGCTGGCCGATGCGCATGACGGGATCGAGCGCGCTCGTCGCGTCTTGGGGCATCGCGGCGATCACCCGACCTCTGAGTGGAGCGAGGTCGCGCGCCGTCGCCACGGACTGGGAATCGACGGTGAGTCGTTCCCACTTCGACTCGAGGCCTTTCGGCAAGACGCCGGCCAGGGCCCGCGCGGTGAGCGTCTTGCCACTTCCCGACTCTCCGACGAGGGCAGTGATCGTTCCCGGCTCGAGGGCGAAGGAGACGCCGTCGACGAGCGAGGTGCCTCGATGCGCGATCTCGAGAGCGGTCAGCTCGAGCAGCGCCATCGCTCAGCCATTCTTCTTCAACGCCGCGAGGAGCTCGGCTTCGGTCAGCAGCCCCTTCTCCACGAGCGCACGAACCGCTGCGGTGATGAGCCTCGAGGGCGGGGTGTCGTCGAGCGCACCGGTCCACCCGACAGACGGGGGCGCACTGCTCGCCTCGCTTCCCAGCCAGGAGGGCATCGACTCCTTGGCGGGCTTCGGAGGCGCGAGCGGAGCGGGCACCTCCGCCACCGGCTCGTCGAGGGGAAATGGGAGGTCGTCGACAGGCGCGGGCGCCACCCGAACGGTCGCGGCAGGCTCGGGCTCTTCCAGGTTGACCGGGAAGTCGGGCTCTCGCGCCGTGGGGGTGGCGGCGAAGAAGTCGTCGGCCGAGGGCGGCACCGGCGGTGGCTCGGGCAGCGGCTCGGCAGCGGGCGCGGGGCCGAAGTCACCTGAGCCGAGCGAGACCTCGAAGCTCTCGGCCTGCGACTCGCTCACCTCGACGGCGAACGACCCACTGGGCGACGAGGTGAGGCCCTCGGAGGCGGGCGTGGTGAGCGGCAACTCGGGCTCGAGCTCGAAGATCGCGGGCGGCGCAGGGACGGGCGACGGCGCGATGGCGGGAGGCGGCGGCACGGCCGCGTGGGGCACCACCGGCGTCGACTCGAAGAACTCCGGCTCTTCTTCGATTCGGCTGATCGACGAAGAGCTGCTCGCGATGGGCGCGACAGGCGGAGGCGGTGCGATGTCGGCCGTCGTCGGCACCGGCAGATCGAGGCCCGAGAAGAGCTCGTCGCTCAAGCCCGCTTCGGGCGCGGCGCCGAAGAGATCGTGCTCGGTGGGCGGCGGTGACTGTCTCCCGCCGACCGGCGCGACGTGCGGGGCGACCTCTGGGAGCTCGACGGTGGGGGCGTGCGCGGCGTCGATCGCGTCGGAGGGCACCACGTAGCGGACGATCTTCTTGCCCAGCATCGTCTTCAGCTCGTCGATCGCGTGCTCATCGGCGGGGTCCACCATGCCCACCGAGACGGCGTCGGCCGAGACACGAAACGGCACCAGCCGGTGGCGGAGCTGAAACTCGAGCGGCACGGCCTCGAGCACCTCGGGCGGAATGCGCGGGAGCTCGACGAGCGGAACGGTGTGCTGATGTGCGAGCGCCTTGGCGAGCTGGAGCGGGCTGATCTTCCCCAGCGAGACCAGCTGATCACCGAGCCGAGACGCGTCGCCTGCCGCCTGATCCATCAGGGCGAGATCGATGTCCGCCTGGGTGACGGCTCCCGACGCGAGCAGGATTTCGCCGAGCTTCTTCCGCATCGGACCTCAGCGCTTGACCTTCGCCAGGTACTCTTCGCGAGTGAACACGCCCTTCTCGATCAGCAGCTCGACCATCGCCTTGAGCGCGCCGACCTCCTTGCGCTGGGCGTCCTCGATGGCCTTGAGCTGCTCCGTGGGGCTCTTGCCGTTGGGCGCGGTCGAAGCGGGCACGTCGGACAAGGAGGCCGACCGTGGCGCCGCCTGAGGCACCGGGCTGGGAATGGCGTCGCGAGTCGCCTTTCGTTTCGAGGCAATCTCCTCGGCGCTCTTGATCAGCGTGTGGCCCTGGGAATCGACGAGCTTGAAGCTGCCCTCGACGTCTTCGAGCTCTCCGGCACCGTCGTAGAAGCGGCCGAAGGCACGGGCGATCGCCTGCCGCCCAGCGATCTGGGGAACGATCTTGCAGCGCGAGAGCGATCTGATCGTGTCGAGGTGACGGAGGTTCTGGGGCTCCGCCATCGCCACGACGAGCGTCTTGCCCTCGTCACGGAGCTGCAGCGGGAGCGCCACGAGATCGCGCGCGGTGTCGACGGGGATCTTCGAGCGCACGTGTGGCGGCACGCCCTGCACGGCCTCGAGGTTCACCGCGGGCACGCCGAGCTGCTTCGAGAGCGCCTTCACCAACATGTCCTCGGTGACCAGCTCCATGCGCACGAGGATCTCGCCCAGCTTGCCTCCCCACTTCTGCTGCTCGGCGAGCGCGGCCTTGAGCTGGCTCTCGGAGACCACTTTGGCTTTGACGAGCAGATCGCCCAGGCGAATCGAAGGCATGAACGGGGGTGAGCTTACCCCTTGGACGCCCCTCGTCGAATTCCCTCGAGCGCCGCGCCCACCACCTGGCTGGCGAGGACGACCGAGGCGATGGCCAGCCCGGGGAAGACGGCCAGCCACCAGGCCCCGGGGGTCACCAGGGAGCGGTGGGCCTGCTGCAACAGCTCGCCCCAGCTTGCTGCAGGTGGCACCACCCCCAACCCGAGGAACGAGAGCGCCGATTCCATCAAGACCGCGCTCCCGACCGCGAAGGTCGACGAGACGAGCACCGGGCCGATGGCGTTGGGGACGAGGTGGCGCCTCATGATCCACCAGCGCGAGGCGCCCATCGCACGCGCAGCGACGACGAAGTCACGATCGCGCAACCGGAGCACCTCGGCCCGCATCAGGCGCGCGGTCTCTGGCCAACGCGTCGTCCCGAGGACGAAGATCACCGCCAGCAGCGAGGGCCCGCGAAGCGCGGCGACGAGGACGATCAAGAAGAAGACGGTGGGGAACGTGGAGGCGAGCTCGAGCGCACGGGAGATCACGGCGTCGACGAGGCCACCCTGCCAGCCGGCGAGCGCTCCGAGGAAGGTTCCGAGGAGTGAGGAGAGCAGCACCACTCCGAGCGCGATCAGGAGCGTCATTCGCGAGCCGTGAACGAGCCGGGCGAACACGTCACGCCCGATCTCGTCGGTTCCCAACCAGTGCCGACCGTCGGGTGCGTAGGGCGGCGCATCGGAGCGATCGACGCCGGTCGTCGCGAGCGTCTGGAGCGGGCCATACGGAACGAGGGTGCCGATCATCCACTCCGCGCGATTCGCGAGCGACTGTTGCGTCTGTCCGTGCAAGGCGGCGGGCCGGGTCCAGAACGGAAGCAGGTGGGTGGTGCCGTCGAGCCGGACGGCGATCGGCAACTCGGAGGCGATGGGCTCGGCCAGGAGCGCGAGCACGAGCCAGCCCGCCAGCACCGCGAGCGCGAGCTTGAGCTTCATCGGTCGCTCCCAGGCAGGCGAGCGCGCGGGTCGGCGACCACCGCGGCGAGATCGGTGAGGAACATCGAGCCGAGGGTCACCGCGGCCATGACGACCGACACGCCCATCACGACCGGGTAGTCCCGCGTGCCGATGGACTCGTAGGCGAGCAAGCCCATTCCCTGGATCCCGAAGACCCGCTCGATGACGACGCTGCCCGCGAACACGTGCGGCAGCTGCAGCCCGACGATGGTGATCACCGGAACGAGCGCGTTGGGGAGCGCGTGGCGGAGGAGCAGGCGCCGCTCGTCGAGCCCTCGGGATCTCGCCGCGACGATGAAGTCCTGCTCGAGCGCGGCGGCGACGCCTTCGCGAACGTAGCGCGCCAGCATGGCGGTCGTCGGGAGCGCGAGGCAGGCCACCGGGAGAACGAGGTGCCAGAGCCGATCGAAGAGGCCGGCCTCCGGGCTCGAGGCGAGGCCCTGCAACGGGAACCACTCGACACCACGCGGCGTCGCGAAGACGAGGAGCAGGAGGACCGCGACCCAGAACGAGGGGACTCCAGAGGCGAGCGCCAACGACGCCGAGAGGGCACCAGAGAGCCGATCGGTCCTCCGTGCGAGGAAGGTGCCGAGCGCGATCGAGGCCGCCACCGCGAGCAGGAGCGCGAGGCCCGAGACGACGACCGTTCGCGGCAGCGCTTCGCCGATCTTGTCGAGCACCGGCCGTCGATCGGTGACGCTGGCGCCAAGATCGAAGCGAACGAGCCGCCCGAGCCAGATGCCATAGCGGTGAAGCAGTGGGCGATCGAGCTCCAGCTGACGACGGGCGTCTTCGATCACCGCCTGGTTGGTGACCGAGTCCTCCGAGAGCTGGAGCGGGTCTCCCGGCGCGAGGTGGGCGACCGCGAAGGTCACCGCGGTGATCACCAGGAAGGACGGGAGCAGCCACCCCAGCCTGGTGAGCAGCAGCCGCCGCGTCATGGGTCGACCCACCCCTTCGCGAGCTCGTACCAGGCGAGCGAGGGCGTCAGGCCGTGCACCCGGTTCTTCACCGCGTCGAGGGCGGGCCGTGCGGTCAAGAAGAGGTACGGCTGATCGGCGAAGAGGCGGCGGTGGAGCTCGCGCTCGAGCCGCTTGCGCTCGGCCGGCTCACTCGCGGTGCGAATGCGATCGAGCAGCTCGTCGGCGCCTGCGTACTGCACGTAGTTCTTCCCACCCTCGGCCTGCGAGGAATGAAAGATCTCCCACTGATCGGACAAGGCGTCTGGGCTCGACCAGCTCAGCGCCGCGGCGTCGAAGTCGTGCGCTCGCATGCGAGACATGAGCTGGGCTCCGTCGACGGGCTCCATCGTCATCGACACGCCGGCGTTCTTCAGCTGCTCCTGGAAGAGCGGGAGCACCTTGCCGAGCCGCGCCGAGGTCGTGGGCATCAGGAACGCGAACTCGAGCCGCACCCCACCCTGCTCTCGAACCCCATCGCCATCGGCGTCCTTCCAGCCAGCCTCGTCGAGCAGGGCCTTCGCCCGAGCGGGATCGAACGGAATCGGCCGCACCTCGGGATCGCAGCTGTCGGAGTCGATCCAGAACGGGCAGGTGGTGCGCCGCTCGAGCCCCAGCTCGACCGCCTTCGAGATCACCTCGGCCGGGTAGAGCATCGCCAGCGCGCGGCGGACCCGAACGTCGGCGAAGACGGGCCGCTTCAGGTTCCAGCCGATCCACGCGTACGCGTTCTCGTCGATGCGGAAGCGCCGGTAGTTCTTCCACGCCCACGGCTCGTGCTCGATCGCTCGCCAGTGCGCCGGAGGAATGCGCGTCATCAGATCGAACTCGCCCTTCTCCCAGAGCTGCGCCGCGATGGTGTCGTCCTTCACGAAGCGGACGTGGATCGCGTCGACGAGCGCAGGCGCTCGGTGGTTCGCGACCCGCTCGAGGATCAACCGATCTCCCGGCGTGAAGCGCACGAACCGGAACGGCCCGGTGCCGATGGGGTGCTGGTGAATCGGGGCCACGTCGTAGGGACCAGCGAGCGCCTCCGAGGGCATCGCGGGGACGCCTCCCAGCAGCGCTCGCACCTCGAAGGGACTCGGGCCGCGGGAGTAGCGCACGACGACTCGATCGGGCGTCTCGACGACGACCTCCGAGATCGGCCCCAGAGCCGCGCGCAGCCCGACGGTCGGGTTCTTGGCCTCGAGCACCGCTGCCACCGTCGCGCGAACGTCGGCAGCGTCGAAGGCCGACCCATCGTGAAAGCCGACGTCGTGAAGGAGCTCGAGGGTGAGGCTGCGATCGGTCAGGGCCCAGCTGCGCGCCAGCCACGGCAGCAGCGCTCCGTCGGGCTTCGAGGGATCGACCCGAGCGAGCGTCTCGTAGATCGTGCCGGTGGTGTACCGGGCCATCGTGCCTTCGGCGAAGCGATCATCGATGCGCGAGAAGCCAGTCGGCTCGACTGCGGCGCGGAGGGTGAGCGTGCCGCCCGTACGAGAAACCAGCCCGAGCTCTGGCGTCGGCCGACCCTCGAGCCATGCCCGATCTGGACCGGCACCTGCGTCGGGCACCGCGCGCGCGCCACAGCGAGAACAGCTCGTGGAGGCGACGACGACGAGCAGCACCCACCCAGCTCGACTCGCTGTCACGGCGCGGCGACCTGCCCGTCGCCTTGCACTTCCACGACTGGAACACCCTCCGGCGGCTCCAGCTCGAACAAGGTGAGCTCGGGCGCTTCGTTCACCGTGATGTCCTTGTAGAGGAGCTCCACCTTCGTCTTCGCGCTCGCGGCGTCGAGGGTCAGGTGCTTGGGCAGCGTCGCCGAACCGAAGTCGGTGAGCTCGTCGGCGTCGATCGCGTAGGTCGTGAGCCCTTCGACGCGAGAAGACGTCACCCGATGCGTCCCGATGGAGACGCCGAGGTGCTGCTTCACCGGCCCCTTCACCAGCTCGAGCGCGTAGCGGCGGGACGCCTCGTCGACGGAGACGGAGCTCGAGTCGGCTGGGATCCGCGGAACGCGCCCCATCAACAGCGAGGCCAGCTCGCGCGGCGGGAGCGCAATTGGAACGAAGCGCGCCATGTTCTGCGCCGTCGCCGGCCCTCGGAAGTACTTCCGCTGACGCCCATCGTAGAGCCCGAAGCGCTCGCCGTCGGTCACCAGAATGCCCTCGGGCCGCCCGAAGAAGTCGAGCTGTTCGATGTGCAGCTTCGAGGGGTGCAGCACGGCCACGAAGAGCGCGACACTCCCCTTCCCTTGCGGGCTGTCGACGATCAGCTTGGCGTCACCCTTCACCGAGAAGACCTGCAGCTCGGAGACCTCGATGCGCTTGAGCAGCTCGGGGCCCGTCTGCGCAGGCCCGTCCTTCCCGTAGTCGAGCGGCGGCAGCCTGGGACACGCGCTCAGCAGGAGCACGCCGACGAGCCCCGTCAATCGCCGAACGAGCGGGGACTGCGGAGCTCCGGGCAGCAGCGTCATGGCGCTGGAGAGTACGGCCCGCTATGACGCATTTCCATCAATGAGCTTCGACGAGCTGTTGCACTACTCGACCCTGGTGCTGATCGGCCTGGCCTCTCTCCTCGCCTTGGGTGTCGCCATCGAGCGGCTGATCGCGCTGTGGGGCCTGGGTTCGAAGACGCGCGAGCTCGGGCAGCTGATCGCCAAGCACCTCCTCCGTGGAGACGTTCCCGCCGGGCGCTCGGCCGCCGATCGCGCCACCGTTCCCTCAGCCGAGGTCTTTCGTGCCGGCTTCGATCGCGCGCAGAAGACGGTCGGCCCGCCGCTCGATGCAGCGGTCGATCGAGAGCGCCTCCAGCTCGCCCTGCGGCTCAAGCGCGGCCTGTGGATCCTCGGGACCATCGGCGCCACCACGCCCTTCGTCGGCCTCTTCGGCACCGTGCTCGGCATCATGAAGTCGTTCCGTGATCTCGGCGTCGACGTCGAGCAGGGCGGCTCGGGTGGCTCGGCTGCAGTGATGGTCGGCATCTCGAACGCGCTCCTCGCGACGGCCGCGGGCATCGTCGTCGCCGTCGAGGCGGTGGTGCTCTACAACGTCTTTCAGGCGCGGCTCGGCCGGCTCAACGTCGAGCTCAAGCTGATCGCCGAAGAGTTCGTCGAGCTGCTGCGAGAGGCGCCACGCCAAGCGACCCCTTCACCCGATGCCGTCGCCACGCCGGCGGCTGCTCCCGTCAACGGAGGCCAGTAGCGCGATGGCGAGCAAGGGCCTCGACAGCTCCGATGATCCGACGGTGGAGGAGCCCGGCTTCACCGACATCAACATCACTCCGCTGACCGACATCTTCCTCGTGCTCCTGATCATCTTCATGGTGACCAGCACGGTGATCGTGAACCAAGGCCAGGGCGCCAAGGCCGGGCTCAAGGTGAACCTGCCCCAGGGCGGCGCGTCGGACGTGACGACCACCGCCAACGACGTCTCGGTGGCGATCCTCACCGACGGGCGGCTGGTGCTCGCCGGCGACGTGGTGAGCGCCGAGGAGCTCAAGAAGGCGTTCGAGGCCGCCAAGGCGAAGAACCCGGACACGCTGGTGATCGTCCAGGCCGACGAGGGCGTGCCTCACGGCAAGGTCGTCGAGGTGATGGAGATGGCGAAGGCCGCCGGTCTCGCCCAGCTCGCGATCGGCGTTCGGGAAGCTCCCGGCAAGTAGCGCTCAGCGCGCGACGAAGGCGGTGAGCGCCGTCCAGACGTCGTCGCGGCCAGCCACGTCGTTGTGGTGCCCGCCCTCGATCGTCATCAGCTTCGCGCTCGGGAGTTCCTTCGAGAGTGCCTCGCCGAGCTCGAACGGCACCACCTCGTCGGCAGTGCCGTGAACGATCAACACCGGCTGGCTCACCTTCGCGGCCAATGCGCGGGAATCGAACCGGTCCTTCATCAGCAGCCGAACCGGGAGAAACGGCAACCACTTCGCGGCGACGTCGGGCAGCGAGGTGTACGGGGTGAAGAGGATCAGCTTGTGGCCGACCCCTTGCGCGGCGAGCCTGACCGCGGGGCCCGAGCCGAGCGACTGCCCAGAGACGATGAGCCGCTCTCGGGAGACCCCCATCGCCGAGGCGACGTACTTCGCGGCGAGCTCGGCGGCGGTCGCGATCGAGTCTTCGCTCGGCGCACCCTTCTCTTTCGCGAGGCCATAGCCGGGGTACTCGACCGCCACGAAGCCCGCGCCCGCCTGCTGCCAGCGATCGGCCATCCACTCCAGCCAGGCGAGCTGCTCACCGTTGCCGTGGAGGTGGAGGATCACCGGCGCCGTCGCGTTCGGAGGCTCGCGCACCAGCAACACCGTCTCGGGCAACTCGACGCGCTTCGACGCGGGCGACAACGGCTCGATCGTCTTGGGCGCCGGGAAGAGCAAGGCGCGCTGAGCCCCACAGGCAGTGAGCACGAGCGCGCAATAGAGGCCTCCGATGATGGCAGCGGCGATCAGCACGGGTCGTGTCATGTGGCTCGAACCATCGTGCCCACCCTCGCCTTCCGGCAGAGGCAATTCAACGAGTTGCGAATTCAATGTCCCACACTGCTCGACATCGGAGTCTTTGTCGCCATGTCCGTCAATTCGCTCTCAGCGTCCCGGTTCGCCAAGCAGTTCAGCGGTCACAGCGTCATCGACACCAACAACCTCAGCGCCGATCTGAAGACCAAGCTCAAGGAGCTGAACGTCTCGGAAGCCGACTTGAAAGCGATCGCCGGCGCCGACGGGCAGATCAAGGGCTCGGAGTTCAAGAAGCTCTTCGCGCTCGTCGACGGCTTCGACGGCAAGACGGACAAGAAGGCGCGGCTGATCGACGGGTCCGGCCAGGCGACGCCGACCGCCCAGCTCAACCAGGCGCTGCTCGACGAGGTGAAGGCCAACCGCGCTCAGGCCCAGTACGCCAAGCCCGGCACGACGTCGGCCCCCAAGCAGACGCCCCTCACCGTCGACACCAACGCGCTCGAGGTCGACGCGAAGGATCGGCTCCCCGAGGTGAACCTGGGCGTCAAGGGACAGAGCCAGTACGACTACGCCGAGAAGAACGGGCTCGACGGCGACACCGCCTGCTTCCCCACCGCGGTCTCTCAGTGCGAGACCTACAACAAGAAGGAGTTCGGCAAGGCGGCGCCCAAGCTCAACGGGCCCGACCAGACGATCCAGGTCGCCTACGCCGAGGACAAGAAGGGCCGGCTCGCGATCGATCCGACCCAGGCGAAGATCGCGCGCGAGTACATCGACAAGGCGCTCGACGCTGGGTACCCGGTGCTCGTCGGCGCCTCGTACGCCGACAAGAACTACAACCACGACAAGATGACCGACCACTTCGTCAGCATCGACCGGCGCGGCTACGACGACAAAGGCCGGCTCTTCTACGAGTACAAGGATCCGGGCGACGGCGGCCGCACTGGCCGGCTCTACGTCGACAAGGACACCGGCAAGCTCTTCAAGGAGGGTGATCACAAGACCGGCTTCGTCAGCAGCGCCGACTACGAGATCACCCAGGTGCGGACCTACAAGGGCCTCGAGTGAGCCAGCGCCACGAAGCGCTGACTCCTCGAAGCTCGCTCAGCCGTTGCTCGCGAACGCCGCGTCGCTGATCTCCATCGGGCTGTTGTCCTCGAGGGTGACGAGCTCGGCGAGCTGCTTCACCTGCGGCAGCACGTTTCGCCCGAAGTAGAGCGCCGAGTACCGCTTGCCCTCGTAGAACGCGCGATCCGGGTGGCTCGCCGGGAGCTTCGCGAGGGCCTCTTCGGCCTTCACCGCCGCGTCGAGGAGCACGAAGCCGACCGTCGTCTTCCCCATCATGTCGAGGAAGCGGTTGGCGTTGAGCGGCACCAGCGTCACCTTGTCGGACTGGCTGAAGCCCATGAAGCCCATCGCGGTCTGCACCACCGCTTCGGACGCGCTGCCGAGCGCCTTCACTTCCTTGCCGAGGATCGGGTGCTCGCCGTTCTTCTCCACGAAGGCCGCGATGTCGCTCATGAAGGTCTGGAAGTTCGCGCCGCCGTTCTGCCCCAGCTTGCGGCCCACGAGATCCATCGACTGGATGTGGGTGGTGCCCTCGTAGATGCTGAAGATCTTCGAGTCGCGGAGGTTCTGCTCGACCGGCCAGTCCTTGAGGAAGCCGGCGCCACCGTAGACCTGCACCGCGAGCGCGCAGAGCCGGAAGCCCTCTTCGC
The DNA here is from genome assembly GCA_052034585.1 of Myxococcota bacterium. Lineage (GTDB taxonomy): Bacteria > Myxococcota > Myxococcia > Myxococcales > Myxococcaceae > Xiheimicrobium. The sequence goes on along the minus strand of JBPOIJ010000129.1, from coordinate 25,815 downwards.
TCGAGTACGCCTTGACGATCGGAGTGAGCAGATCGACCTGGCTCTGGTGGTAGGTCGCCTTCTCGTCGTCCTTCCCCTGGTGGATGATCGCGAGATCGCGGTGGGCGGCGAGCTTGACCACCAACGCGCGCATGCCCTCGGTGAAGCTCTTGAGCTCCAGCAGCATTCGGCGCACGTCGGGGTGCTCGATGATCGGCACGCGCGGCTTCGAGGGGTCCTTCCAGAACTTGAAGTGCGCGCCCTGCTTGCGGTCCTTCGCGTACTCGAGCGCGTTCAAGTAGGCCGACGACGCGACCGCCATGCCTTGGATGCCGACGGCGATGCGGGCGCCGTTCATCATCCGGAACATCTGCGGCATGCCCTGGTGCTCGACGGTGCCGACGAGCTCGCCGAGACACTCGCCGTTCTCGCCGAAGTTCAGCACGCAGGTCGCCGAGCCGTTGATGCCCAGCTTGTGCTCGATGGAGGTCACCTGCACGTCGTTGAGCTGGCCGAGCGAGCCGTCGGCGTTGACCCGCTTCTTGGGCACGATGAACAACGACAGGCCCTTGGTGCCGGCCGGAGCGCCTTCGATGCGGGCGAGCACGAGGTGAACGATGTTGTCGGCGAGATCGTGATCGCCACCGGAGATGAAGATCTTCGTGCCGCTGATCTTGAACTTCCCGTCGGGCAGCTTCACCGCCTTGCTGGTCGCCGACCCGACGTCACTGCCGGCGTGCGGCTCGGTGAGGCACATCGTGCCGCCCCAGGTGCCGTTGAACATCTTGTCGGCGAAGGTTCGCTTCTGCGCCTCGGTGCCGAACTCGGCGATCACTTCCGCCGCGCCCCACGCCAGGCCCGGGTACATGTTGAAGGCCGTGTTCGCGCCGGAGGTGAGCTCTTCGATCAGCGCATACAGCGCGTACGGAGCGCCCTGCCCGCCGAACTCCTTCGGCACCGCCACCTGCTTGATGCCCGCCTCGTAGACTTGCTTCCACGCGTCCTTGAAGCCCTTGGGCGCGATCACCGAGCCCTCGACCAGCTTGCAGCCCTCCCGATCGCCCGTCGAGTTGAGCGGCCCGAGCACCTCGCGCGCGAAGCGGTAGGTCTCCTGGAGGATCGCCTTCGCCGTCTCTTCGTCCCAGCCTTCGTAGGGACCCTTGCCGGCGATGGACTTGAAGTCGAACTGCTCGAAGAGGACGAACTGCAGCTCACGAAGGTCTGCTTTGTAGCGATTGATGGCGACGGACATGCGCGAACTCCAAGATGGAAGGCCGGCCTGCGACTGCGTCACGACGTGACACCGTGCGTCGTAACGGCTCCACTCTGGCCGTGCTTTGATTTTGAAGTCAACGAGATTCGACGCATCGCGGCACGACGAAGATCAACCCTCGCTGACCGGGTGTGGAAGAGTGCTCAACCGCTTGAACTTCAAGACCTTCTTCGCCTGTTGTGGGGTGTCGATTGGAGCGCTTGCCGGGCCTTCGTCAAAGGGGTCCGAGGCTCCGCTGACGGTCGGCCAGGTGCTCAGTCTGCCTTCCACGGCGCTGGGCGAAACGCGGCGGATCTCGATCTGGCGGCCGCCGGGCACCGAGAAGACGGCGCTGCCGGTGGTGTACCTGCTCGATGGAGGACCCGAAGAGGATCTGCTCCACGTCGTCGGGCTCCTCCAGGTTGGCGCGGCGAACCGAACGCTGCGCCCGTTCATGCTCGTCGGGATCGAGAACACCCAACGGCGCCGTGATCTCACCGGCCCCACCTCGAACGCAGAGGACAAGAAGATCGCGCCCGTCGTTGGAGGGGCCGCGACGTTCCGGAAGTTCCTCGTCGACGAGCTCATTCCGGAGATCGAGCGGCGATATCACCCGACCTCCGAGCGAGCGCTCGTCGGGGAGTCGCTCGCCGCACTGTTCGTCGTCGAGACGGCGCTCACCGCGCCCGGTGCGTTCTCGACCTACGTCGCGGTCGATCCCAGCCTCTGGTGGAACGATGGGTGGCTGCTCCAGCACGCCGACGCGCTCCTCGGTGAACACCCGCCCAAGGGCATCACCGTCGCGCTCGCACACAGCAACGAGCCACGCCTCGCCGAGACCGCGGTGCGGCTGCAGAAGGTGCTCTCGGCCCACGGCGTCGCCGCGACCGTCGACGCGCACCCGAACGAGACCCACGCGACGGTGCTCCACCCTGCGCTGCTGCAGATCTTCCGAAAGCGCCTCGGTCCGCCTGCGCGCTGAACAACCTCTCGAGCGCCGATCAGCGCTTCTTCTTCTTCGCTGGCTTGCTCGCCTTCTTCGGCTTCGGCTTCGGCTTGGGCTTCGACTTCGCGGCCTTCACCTTCTTCGGCTTCGCGGCCTTGGCGGGCTTCGACTTCGTTTTGCCCTTGGCGGGCTTGCCGCCCTTCTTCTCCACGGCCGGAGGTGGAGGCGGCGGCGGCGCGACGAGGATCGACTCTCGCGGAATGTTCACGATCAGCGGCGGCTGCCCGGTGCGGAACCGGGTCTCGTCTTCGAACGAGTAGAAGACCTTGAGCGTCACGGTGCCGCGCACCACCAGCTCACCCTTCTGGTTCTCCGCCCAGACGTCGAGCTCGACGTGGTACTTGCCGCCCTCGCCCCAGCGATCGCTCACCCGCCCCTTGCAGACCAAGGTGTCGCCGGGCCAGAGCATGCGAGTGAAGCGCGCCGAGGCCTTCTTCACCTGCCCGCCGCGGGCCCAGTCCGTCACCAGCTGACCGAGGAAGCCGAGCCCCAGCGTCGACGGAGCCACCACCGACGGCATGCCGATCGCCTTGGCCTGGAGCTCGTCGATGTTGAGCGGGTTGTAGTCGTTCGTCGCCGCCGCATAACGAGCCAGCTGCACCCGATCGATCGGCGCCTTCGCCATCGCGGGCAGCTCGTCACCGACTCGAACGTTCTCGAAGTAGAGCTTGCGCGGGGGCATCAGGACTCCCGAGTGACGCGTACGACGTAGGACCGCCGGGCACGGAACACGATGTGCCCCTCTTCATCTCGACCTTCGTCTTCGATCACCGCGACCTCGACCCGGCCAGCCGGACCAGGGCGCTCTCCCACCTCGGAGACCCGGCTCGTCACCAACAGCCGATCACCGGCGACGATCGGCCGCTCGTATTCGAAGGCCACTTCACCCAAGAGGAGGTTGCGCGCCGGCACGCCGACCAGCTCGCGGAGATCGCTCCCGGTCGCGAAGGAGATCGGGAAGGACGGCGGCGCCGCGACGTTGGAGAAGCCCGACGCACGCGCATACTCGGCGTCGAAGTAGATCGGGTTGTAGTCACCCAGCGCCTCGGCGAAGCGGCGAATGGCGCCTCGCTCGACCTCGTTGAGGGTCGGCGGGGTGGTTCGTCCTACGGCTGCGCGGTCGAGCATCGTGTGCGTCTCCTCAACGGCCGGCGGGGAGCTCGAGGACCGTCAACAACCCGGCCTGCGAGGCAGTCATTCTCGGAGCGGCGTTCACCACCAGGTTCGCGGTGGCCTTGTCTCCCGGAACGCCGCCGGGAATGACCACCTTCAACTTCGGGTCGGCGTCGAGCTCGATCACGTCGCCAGGATCGTCGGCGCCCAGGGCGATGGTGAGCTCGAGGCGCACCCGCTCCTGGCCATCTTCGAGCGCCACCGCGACCTGGTGCATGCCCGCCACCTGGCCCTTCTTCACCAGGAACGCGCCGCTCACGTCTTCCTCGGCGAACACCGGGGTGAGCTCTTCTTCGTAGTCGTCGCAGTCGAGCCCCAGCCCCAACGCCGCCAGCGCTGCCGACTCGACGAGCCCGACGTGGCCGATGCGCCCTTGATCGACGAGCTTGAAGAACTCCTCTTCGTTGAGCCCCGCCCCCACCTTCCGCTGGAGCGCCTCACGTCGAGTCCGGGCGTCGACCGTGCGGGAGACCTTCGCGTGATGCACCGCGCCGCAGACCTGGCCGATGGTGGCGACGAGGCGATCGAGGACGAAGCCCGGGTTCACGCCGGTGCCGACGATCGACACGCCAGCGCGCTGGGCCGCCGCCTCGAGCGTCTCGGCGATCTCGGCGTGGTTGAACCAGGGGAACGCGAGCTCCTCGCAGGTCGAGACGACGTGGAGCCCGTGCGACATCGCCTCGAGCAGCTGATCCTTCACCTGCGGCAACCGGGAGCCCGTCGCGTGCAGGAGCACCACGCCCTTGCGCCGCGCGACCGCTGCCGAGAGCGACCCCTGCACCCGGAGCGTGCCCGCCGCCTGGCCGATCACCTCACTCAGCGGACGCCCCAAGAGCTGCGGGCTCGTGTCGACCGCGCCGAGCAACTCCACCTCGTCGCTCGCCAACGCCGCCTTCGCGATCTCCTGACCGATCACCCCCAGCCCCATGACGATGACGGGAACACGCCCGCCCGACGTGGGAACCGAGGGAGGTGAGGCGTTCGCTCGGGGTGCGGAAGACTTCGCGCGGCTCGCGCCTCTCGCCATAAAGTGGTGCGATGGTAGACGAGCCCCACGCGAAGGGGCGAGAAAAGCGTTGCGCGCCCGCTCGAAGACCGTACAACTTCCCCCACCCCTCGGCCTCCGCGAACGGCCAAGAAGCTTTGGAATTTCAACGACATGGAACGCTTTCTCGTCGTCGATGACGACCCCAGCATCACCGACGTGCTCCGGCGGGTGCTCGAGTCGATGGGCCACCCCGTCACCGTGCACAACAACCCGCTCGATGCGGCGCAGGAGACCGACTTCGACCTGGTGTTGACCGACTTCATGATGCCGAACCTCAACGGCGTCGAGCTGCTCGCGGTGCTGCGGGCGAAACGGCCCGATGCGGTGCGGCTGCTCATCACCGCGGCGAACGACTTCAGGGTGGCGATCGAAGCGGTGAACCGAGGCGAGGTGTTTCGCATCATCGGCAAGCCGTGGCAGCTCCACGATCTGCGCTTCGGGCTGCAGCAGGCGGTCGACTACTACCGCCTCGTCCGAGAGAACAAGCGGCTCACCAAGGAGCTCGCCGATCGAAACGAGCGCCTCGGCTCACTCAACGCGGTGCTCGAGCAGCAAGTCACCGAGCGCACGAGCGGGCTCCTCGAGGGCATGATCCGCGCGCTCGACTACCGCGACACCGAGACCCAGTGGCATTCCTGGCGCGTCTCGAAGTTCACCCGACGCATCGCGGAGGCGGCCGGGCTCGCCGGCGATCTGCTCGTGCACATCGAGCAAGGCGCGCTCTTGCACGACATCGGGAAGATCGGCGTGCAGGACTCGATTCTCCTCAAGCCCGGCCCCCTCACGCCCGAGGAGTGGGTGGAGATGCGCAAGCACCCCGAGATGGGCTACCGCATGCTCGCCAACATTCCGTACCTGAAGGACGCTGCGCAGATCGTCTACTCGCACCAGGAGCGGTGGGACGGGCGTGGTTACCCTCGCGGGCTCAAGGGCGAGGAGATCGTGATCGGCGCGCGGCTGTTCTGCATCGCCGACACCTTCGACGCGATCACCTCCGATCGGCCCTATCGAAAGGCGCAGCCGCCGGAGGTCGCCTTCAAGGAGATCGGCCGGCTCGGTGGCACCCAGCTCGACCCACGGCTCTCGGAGGTGTTCCTCTCGATCCCCCCGAGCGAGTGGCTGCGCATTCGAGGTGAGATCGCCGCCCTCGAGGACAAGGAGAAGGGCCGCTGGAGCGAGTACCTCGTCGCGCCCTCGCCGCTGTTCGGTGGGCAGACGGCCGATCCGAAGAAGGGATGAGCCGCGAACGCCTGCCGCGCGTGGGGTTGGGCTGCATGCGGCTCTCGACCGAGCCGGGGAGCGGTGACGATCCCGTTCGGGTGATCCACGCGGCCCTCGACGCAGGACTCCGCCTCTTCGACACCGCGACCGCGTACTGCGCGCACGACGCGCTCGGAGAGAACGAGCGGCTGCTCGCCGAGGCGCTGCGCACCCATTCCGACGGCGGCGAGGCGGTGATCGTCAGCAAGGGTGGGCTGCGTCGCCCAAACGGTGCCTGGCGGCCCGATGGACGAATGAAGTCGATCGTCGAGGACGCGGAGCGCACCGCCGAGGCGCTGGGGAGAGCGCCCGACGTCTTCTTGCTCCACGCGCCCGATCCAGCGGTGCCGTTCTCGACCTCGGTGAAGGCGCTCTTGGCTGCGAAGGAGCGCGGGCTCGCGAAGCGGCTCGGCCTGTCGAACGTGTCGATCGGCCAACTGGACGAAGCGCTCGCGCTCGCGCCCATCGAGGTCGTCCAGCAGGGCTGGTCGGTGTTCGACGATCGGGCTCGGTTGTCTGGCGTGCTGGCGAGGTGCTTCGAGCGTGGCCTCGAGGTGATGGCGCACTCCCCGCTCGGAGGACCCAAGCGCGCCAGCAAGGCGTCGGGGTCGTCGGTTCTGCAGGGGGTGGCGACCGAGCTCGCCGTCAGCCCCGCGGTCGTCGCCCTCGCCGCCCTGTTGGACGTGAACCCGCTGGTGTCGGTGATCCCCGGGGCGCGGCGGGTCGAGACCGTTCGTGACGCAGCGAAGGCGGGCGGCGTCGTGCTCACCGAACCACTGCGGGGCCGTCTGCGGGAGGCGTTCTCGGCCCTCGCGGCGCCGGTGGCGGTGACTCCGAGCGGAGGCCCTCGCGGCGAGGTCGTGCTCCTGATGGGAATCCAGGGGTCGGGGAAGTCACGCCTGGTCGAGGAGTACGTGAGCAATGGCTTCGTGCGCTTCAACCGGGATCTGCTGGGCGGCACCTTGAAGGACGTCGCGCTGCGAACGGCGCGAGCGCTCTCGGCCGGCACGACGCACGTCGTCCTCGACAACACCTACACGACTCGTGCGGCCCGAGCGGCGGTGATCGAGGCGGCCAGGCGGCACGGCGCGAAGGTTCGAGGGGTCTGGCTCGACGTGCCGCTCCACGAGGCGCAGGTGAACGTGATCCTCCGAATGCTCGACGCGCACGGACGGCTGCTCTCCCTCGACGAGATGAAGAAGCAGAAGGACAACACCGGCCTGACGCCCGTCGCCCACTTCCGCACCGTTCGCGAGCTCGAGGTGCCGCAGAAGGAAGAGGGCTTCGACGTGATCGAGGCGCGTGCCTTCGTGAGAGCGCCGCGGCGAGGAGCCAGTGGCCGGTTCGTCGCGTTCGAAGTGGCGCCGCGGGTGGAACGGAGTGATGAGCCGACGTTCGTCTTCGCCTGGACCGAGACGGCGCGGGCTCGAGTCGAGGAGGAAGCGGCGCGGCTGGGTGGTGCGGCGCTGATCTGTGCCCACGGCGGTGGACCGCCGGTGTGTTGGTGCCGGCCTCCCCTCCCCGGGCTGTTGCTCGAGGCGTGTCACCGCGCAGGGCTCGCACCGACCAACTGCAGCGTGGTGGGCGAGTCGGAGACGCATCAACTGCTCGCAGCCACCGTCGGCGCTCGCTTCGTCACTCGCTGAGCACGGGCGCGGCGAGAGCCCGCCTCGCACCTTGCCGAGCATCGAGGACCCGGTGATCGGAGCTCCCTTCCCGCCTCGAAGCATCGGCGCCTTGGAGACGAACTCGGGGTTAGGGAGATCGGAGGAGCAACCGCCCCGCACCACCCACTCGCTGGGACTCGACCTGACACACCTGTGCGATGGCTGGGTGGGTGCCAGCGACCGCGCGGAGCGACCACACGGCCGCGCTCTTCGCGGCGAGCCGGAGCAGCTCCTCCGTCGTGAGCGGCACGGGCAGCTCCGCGAACTTCAACTTCCCCGCCCGAGCCGCGAGGGCCACCGACAGATCGAGATCGACGGGCCCGTCGATGGTCGCCGACTCGACGTCCACGGGGAACGCAGCCCGCGCAAACACCGGGAGGAAGCGCTCGATGCGCGTACGACCGAAGAGGCCAGCCCGCGTCTCTTTCAGCCAGGCGGCGAGCTTTCTCCGCACGACGTCGGGCTCGTCGAGGACCGCCACGATTCGTTGGACCGGCACGAGACTCCCGGTCACGAAGAACTCGATCCAAAGCAGATCGAGCGACTCGGCTGACGGCGGCTCGGCCCCAACCCGTGGAAACTCGCCGTCGTCGAAGCCCCGGAGGACCATGTCCACCACCGCGGGCTTCTTCTCACGGAGCGCGGCAAACCCCGATCGAACCGCCTCGTCCACCATCGCCATTCGACAGAAGGCATGAAGCTCGTTGACGGTGGGGCTCGTCGAGCTGAGCCACTCGTCGAAGAGCTCGACCGCCCGGCCTCGATCTGGCGAGTGATGGAAGGACTGCACCACCTCGTCGAACGTGCGCTTCATTGCAGGCATCCCCTCCCTCGCGTGCCGCTGCGTTCAAGGCTCGCGGAGCACCGACTCACGCTTCGCGGAGAACATTCTCCGCCCCGCTGCGATCGTGGCGATCGGATAGAACGTGTCTCGCCAGCGAACGCCGCCGCGCACCAGACAGAGCAGCGCCGAACGAATCATCACCAGCCCCAGGACGAGCACACCCGCCCAGGTGATCGGACTCGACCAGACGGGGTACCGGAGCCAACGCGCGCTGAGGAGCGAGACGAACGGCGCGACGAGCAGGACCGCTGCAGCCAGCCACCGCCAGGGCGCATCGAGCGCGAGGCCTGCGAAGAAGCCCAGCTCGACGATCGTCATCACGCCGATGCCGCCGAGGAGCGCTGCGAACGGCGCCGATCCACCGTTCTTCTCCACCGCTCGCACCATCGCTCCGAACGTCGGGTAGAAGTCGAGCGCCACCTCGTCGCCGCCCAAGATCGCATCGCAGCGGAAGCCACCGCGCTTCAGCATCCACCCGAGCGCGACGTCGTCACCCGTCTCCAGCTTGAGCCACTCGAGCCCCTTCGTGCGGAGCAGCGCCGAACGACGCACGAGGTTGAAGGCGCCGACGCCCATGTACGCGCTCGAGCGTGGGTCCTTCACCGCCCAGGGCCGGCTGAAGAGGAGGAGCACGCGGAACATCGTGCCCAGCGCGAGGTTCATCAGCAGGCCCGAGAGCCGCACCGCCGGGAAGACCGCGAGGAAGTCGAGCCGACGGCGCTCACACTCGGCGATCACTCGCTCGAAGACCCCCGGCGCGATCTCGACGTCGGCGTCGCTGAAGAGCACGTACTCGCCCGTCGTCGCCTCGAAGCCCTTCGCCATCGCGTGCAGCTTGCCGAGCCAGTCGGGCGGAAGCGTCGAGAGGTGAACGACCTTGAGCCGCGGGTCCCTCGCGGCGTACCGATCGGCGATCGCGCCCGTCTCGTCCGTCGATCGATCGTTCACCAAGACGAGCTCGAGGTTCGGGTAGCTGGCGGACAGCTTGGTCGCGAGCGCCCGCTCCAGCACTGCGGCCTCGTTCCGTGCCGGCATGACGAGCGAGAGCTTCGGCCAGGTCGCCGGTGGTGTCGTCGAGAGCGTCGAGACCTTCGCCATGCGGCGCGCGCCCCCGAGGAGGAGCACGAGCTGCGCGAGCCACCACGCCACACTCACCGCGCAGACGACCTGAAGGGCGAGCGTCATGGTGGCCGCCCTCAAAGCAAGGCACGGACCCGACTTCCAGCCTCGTCACCCGAGGAGACCCACCAGCCCCGCCGATCCCAACGAGGACAGCCCGTCGCCGTCGCGGTCGGCAGCTTGCCAGATTGTCGCAGCGCCCACTCGCGATCAGAGCTGCTCGGGGCTCAGCTTCCGCCGCTTTGGCACGACCAGCCCGCGAGACAACCGCTTGAGCACCACGTCGCGCTGCCGCTGTTTGTACCGCTCGTGCGAGTTCTCACCCTTGTCGTTCTCGACCGCTTGCTTCTCGTCGGCGATCTGGAACTCGCAGGTCGCCAGCGTGATCCGGCTGCGCCGGGTTCGATCGTCGTACTCGGGCGGCGGGAGGTAGGCGTCGAGGCGAATCGGCACGTCGGCCACGAAGTTGAGGATCCGGTAGGTCGAGCCCGAGAAGGCGTTGCCGCGCTTCGACTCCTCGCGTTCCTCGTAGTCGACGTCGAGGTGCAGTTGCTTGGCGTACTTTCGGAAGTTCGGGTACCGGGCGAGCAGCTCCTTGAAGCGCAGGAGCGTGTTCTCGGTCTGCGCCGGCACCATGAAGTTGAAGGGGATGAGGCGCTGGGTGAGGAAGTAGAGCGTCGGCAGCACGTCGTCTCGCTCGCGCACGATGATGCGAAACCGGGTGCGATCGTAGACGGCCGCCGCGGTCGATTCCCGCTTCGCGATCAGCTTGGTGATCACCGACTCGCGCGTCTTGATCGAGTCGGAGAACTCGACGATCGGCAGCCCCTTCGCCTTCGCCTCTTCGATCACCGCCACCACCCGCTCGGTGACCATCTGCGCGAGCCCGGCCTCCGAGACGGCCGTCTTGAAGAGGAGATCTCGCGCCTCGACGTGCTGAATGACGTGCATCACCTTGAGCACGATGCAGGCGATCTTCCGGTACTTCTTGTCGATCTGCCCCGAGGCGAGCAGGAACAGATCGTGGATCATGTTCGGGTTCGCGACCGCGTCGGCCACCTTGTAGTCGAAGGTTCGCCGCAGGTACTCGACCGCGTCCGTCAGCACCTGACGGACCCAGGCCTCGTCGTGCTTCTGGGTGGGGTCGATCTGACAGAGCCGGAGGAACCGATCGACCTCGTCCCAGGTGGTGAAGTGCAGCCGCCGCCACTCGATCACCGACCCGCCACGCAAGATGAGCCGGAGCCGCTCGAGCTCCTTGAGGCCCATCTCCTCCACCCGCCGCACGGGGAGATCCGGCAGGGTTGGCTGGTGCTTGAGACCCACGAGCGAGAGTTACCGGAAGGGCGGCGCTCCCTCCAGCATTCTCTGGTCAAGGCACCAAGGTGACGCAGCTGCCGTTGCCGTTCTCGAACGCGTAGCCGAGGGTGAGCATGGTGACGCTCTCCGGGCCGCACGAGGCGACCTGCAGGGTGGCGTTGCCGCCGTTCGGGCTCGGCGCGACCGTCACGTTGTCGCGCACCTCGCCCAGGGTCTGGTTCTCTCGGTAGACGAAGAGCTTGGGGTAGCCACCGTCGGCGAAGCGAGCGTTGAAGTCGTAGGCGCTCAGCTCGACGATCGCACGGCGCGTCGCCCCCGAAGGACACCGCACCGCATCGACCGAGAACGAGACCGCGCGCGCCGAGTAGATCACTGGCCCGAAGTTCTGGGCCGGCGTCCACCGCAGCGGCGCCGAGGTCGCCAGGTAGTTCGGGCACGTCGGCCTGGCCACGTCGCGACAGGTTCCCTGGTTGCAGATCTGCCCGCCCGCGCACCCTCCCGGCTGGAGCTGCTGCGCATCACACGCCGCAGGCGACACGCAGGAACCAGTGCTCACGTTGCACACGTTGGCGCCGCAGACGCCGACGAAGCACCCGCCATCGGTCTCCGGAATGCCCGAGTCGATCACCAGGCACACCTGCTTCTCGCACGGAGCGCTCCCGCAGTTCGAGCACTGGACGGCCTTCTTGCCGCACGCCGCGGGCTTGTTGCCCACCTGGCAGTCGCCGTTCGAGTCGCAGCACCCCAGACAGGTGTCGACGGTGCACGGTTCCTTGCACGAGGCGTGCGCGAGCCCGATGCCGACGCCGATGGCGGCGAACACCACGATCAACCGCGAGGTCATTGCGCGAAGAAAGCACAAGCGCCCGAGTCGACAAGCCCCGACACGCAGGCGCACGTCGACGACGTTCGATTGAAGCGAGCGCCGATTCGGCGACGTACAGTGGCGGCCATGCGCAAGAGCGCCGTCCTCCTCCGTGCGCGGTACGTCTCGAGGATGCTCGCCTTCGCCGCCCAACGAGGGCTCGATCCCCGAGGGCTGGTCGAGAGCTGCGGGCTCCCCGAGGCCGCGCTCGTCGAGGAGGAGCCCTTGGTCTCCCTCGAGGCGCTGCGGGCCTTGGGGCCGCTCGTGCAAGCCCGGCTTGGAGAACCCCGGCTCGGCGTCGAGCTCGCGCGGTCGTTGTCGCCTGGTGACTATGGGGCCATCGCCTTCTTGGCGCGCGCGTCGGCCTCGCTCTCCGAAGCGCTCGAGTCGTTCGCGGCTCACGCGACCGCCCTCAACGCCAGCTGGTCGGTGACGGTGGAATCGTCTCGCGCGGAAGCTCGACTGAAGATGCGAATCCCCAAGGAGCCCGACGCGCTCGGCGAGTTCGGAAACGCCTACTTCATCGGCGGGCTGGTGGTGATCGCGCGCCAGCTCGCGGGAGAAGACGTGCGCCTCGAGCGGGCCTGGCTCGCCCATGAAGGCCCGCCCCCACCAGGCTTCGAGGCCCTCGTCGGAGCGCCGGTCGCGATGGGCCGCGGGGAAAACGGGCTCGCGGTGAGTGACACCTACCTTCGCCGGCCGCTGGGGAGCGCCGATCCCGAGCTCCGCAAGTGGCTGGGGCAGCTCGTGGGAGCGAAGACTCGGCCACCCGACGATCCTCACGCCCAGCTGCGAGAGGTGCTGCGCGCTGCGCTCCCGAAGATCCTCACCCTCGAGGAGGCCGCGCGCGCGCTCGCCCAAAGCGCACGCACCCTCCAGCGCCGGCTCGCTGACGACGGCACCAGCTTCGCCGCGATCCTCGAACAGGTGCGCCGGGAGCTCGCCGACGAGCTGCTGAGCCAGGGCACCGCCGTGCAGGAGGTCTCCTACCGCCTTGGGTATGCCGACCCGCGCGCCTTCGCCCGAGCGCACCGCCGGTGGACCGGGCGTGCACCAGGTGAGGTCCGCGCGAGAGGTGGGAGCGAACGCTGAGCTCGGTCGACCCGAGCGAGGAAGTTCCGAGCTCGAGCCGTGCCTGGACCTGCGAGCGGGGACTTGGCGGTCGCCGAACGTGTGGGCGCCTGGCGTGCGCGGTCCGACGTCTGGCGCTCCCGGGCGGGCGACCACACGAGGCGGTCACCGACAATGCGCGCATGACCACCATCCACCACGACGCAAGCGCCATGGCAGCCCTCAGACGTCTGAACCAAACCGCAGGAGCGAAGGTCGACGCGAAGGAGCTCCTCCACGCGATTCGAACCGGCACCGCCGATCACGACGGCCATGCGGCGTCGAGCGAGTGGAAGGACTTTCACGACTGGGCGAAGACCCACGCCGACAAGCTCACGCCAGCCGCGAAGAAGCTGATCGGCGTCTACGATCACTTTGCGGCGAGCGCGCGGGCCCATCACCAGTCGGGCCTCACGACGGCGCAGTCGACGAAGATGTTCGATTCGATGGGGAACGTGGCGAGGGCCGAGAGCGCGCCCAAGCCTCCGCCTGCCAGCCATCTCCCCATCGGCGCCCCACGGCCGCACGAGACGCCCAAGCACCAGCTCGGTCGAATGAACCCGTACTTCAAGCGGCAAGCGTACGATCCGACCTGGAACCCGAAGGGCCCGAGCAAGAGCGGGAACTGTGCCGTCTGCAGCTTGGCGATGGCCGCGCAGGCCTTCGGGAAGGAGCCGGCACGCTTCGCGGCGATGGGCCGCAACGGGGTGCAGCCGTCGATCGACTGGATGGCGCACCAGATGGGCAAGTCGCACCTGCCAGGCCAGCCCCACAACTTCGGCTCGACGTCGGTCGCGCAGGTCGAGAAGGGAGCCCGCCACGTCGGGCTCCACACCCACCACATCAACCCCACCGCTCACAACCTCGGGCCCCTCGACGACTCGCTCAAGAAGGGCCAGATGGTCGTGCTGACGGGCGCTGCCGGCCCGAACTACCGCAAGGCGATGGGGCACGACTTCTCAGACCCGCACTCGATCCTCGTGATGGGAAAGACGAACGACGGCCGGTACGTGGTCGCCGACCCCCTCTCTCGCCACGGCACGCGCGCACTCACCCGCGCCGAAATGGCGAGCTTCCTGGCCCATCACGTCGCGGGTGGCACCGCAGTGTGGCCCTGACGATCCACCTGGTCGTCGCGCCACACTCGGGTAATGACGTACGCCCAAGACGACGCGCCACCTGCAACGCGCGCCGACCGACGCCGCTGTCATTCGAGTCGCTGGTCAGGGGCACACAGTCGCGGCAGCGTGTGCGCCTCTCCGGTCGCCGACGCGCGAGAGCTGAGCGGCGAGTCGAGTAGAGGTCGGCGCCGGACACGCGCTCGACCCCACGCAAAACGAAACCGCCCTGTCGGCAGTGCCAGACAGGGCGGCTCGCAACCTCAGGCTGAGAGCTGATCAGTCCTTCTTCTCTTCCTTCTCTTCCGCCGGAGCCTCTTCCTTGGCCGGGCGATCGACGAGCTCGAGGATCGCGATGTCGGCGGCATCTCCGCGGCGGAAGCCACCCTTGAGGATCCGGGTGTACCCGCCGCTGCGCTTGGCGTAGCGGTCCTTCAGCTCACCGAAGACCTTCTGGAGGATCGCGCGGTTCTTCACGTGGCGCGCGGCGAGCTTCGCGTTCGCCTGGCCGCCCTTCTTGCCCAGCGTGATGATGCGCTCGGCGAGGCGGCGGGCCTCCTTGGCGCGGGGAATGGTGGTCTCGATGCGCTCGTGCTCGAGCAGCGAGGTGACCATGTTGCGCAGCATCGCGATGCGGTGCGAGGTGGTGCGCTGCAGCTTTCGGTATCCGACTCGGTGTTCCATTGTCCTGCTTCCTGGTGAACCTCGCCGGCCGTGTCAGGTACCGGGAGGAGGTAATCGCGGCTCGTCACCGCGGTTTTGAGCCGGGCCCGCCCCGTGCGAGCCCGGAGTTCGACGTCATCACATGCGCGGGCCGGTCGACGGCGCCGGCATCGTCTTCGGAGGCCAGTTCTCGAGCTTCATCCCGAGCGAGAGCCCCATCTCGGCGAGGATCTCCTTGATCTCCTTCAGCGACTTACGGCCGAAGTTCTTGGTCTTGAGCATCTCGGCCTCGGTCTTCTGCACGAGGTCGCCGATGGTGCGAATGTTCGCCTGCTGCAGGCAGTTCGCCGACCGCACCGACAGCTCGAGCTCGTCCACCGAGCGGAAGAGGTTCTCGTTGAGCTTCGCCTCTTCGCGCGGCGCCTCGACGGCCACCGGCTCCTCGGTCTCCTCGAAGTTGATGAAGACCGTCAGCTGCTCCTTGAGGATCTTGGCGGCGTAAGCCACCGCGTCCTGCGGGGTGACCGAGCCATCGGTCCACACCTCGAGGGCGAGCTTGTCGTAGTCGGTCTGCTGGCCGACGCGCGCGTTGGTGACCTGGTAGTTCACCTTGATGATGGGCGAGAAGAGCGAGTCGATCGCGATCGAGCCGATCGGCGAGCCCGCCACCTTGTTGTTCTGCGCCGAGACGTAGCCGCGGCCGCGGCGGGTCGTCATCTCGATGCGAATCTTCCCACCCTCGGCGAGGGTGCAGACGTGGTGACCCGGGTTGAGGATCTCGACCTGGTCGTCGGCGATGATGTCACCGGCCTTCACTTCCTTCGGGCCCTCCGCCTCGATGCGGATCGTCTTGGGCTCGTTGGTGTGCATCCGCAGGCGGACTTCCTTGAGGTTGAGGACGATGTCCGTCACGTCCTCGCTCACCTCGGGAACCGCGGCGAACTCGTGCTCCACCATGCCGCCGTTGCCCTCGATCTTCACCGTGGTGATCGCGGCGCCCTGGAGCGAGGAGAGCAGCACGCGACGAATCGAGTTGCCGAGGGTCGTTCCGAAGCCACGCTCGAGCGGCTCGGCGACGAACTTGCCGTAGGTGCCGGTGAGGGTCTCGGCGTCGACGTCGAGGCGGCGCGGCTTGATCAGATCGCGCCAGTTCTTGTTGATGAGGGCTGTCTCTGCCATGGCACTGCTCCTTGTTCGCGAACGAGCCACCAACGTACCCGCGATGGCGGGAGGACGCGTTCGGTTGGGTTCCCGGAGTCGCCTCCGGGGAAGGTCTGGTGGCTCCCGCGCGGGGAGCCGCCCTTACTTCGAGTACAACTCGACGATGAGCTGCTCCTGGATCGGCATGGTGAGATCCTCGCGGTTCGGCGGGGTCTTCACGGTGCCCTTGAGCGCCTTCTTGTCGACGTCGAGCCACTGGGGAATGCCACGGCGATCGACGGTCTCGATGGCCTCCTGAATGCGGAGGATCTTCTTCGACTTGTCGTGCACCTCGACGACCGAGCCAGGCTTGACCGCGAAGGCCGGCATGTTGACGCGCTTGCCGTTGACGGTGAAGTGACCGTGACGAACGAGCTGGCGCGCCTCGGCGCGGGTGTCAGCAAAGCCCATGCGGAAGACGACGTTGTCGAGCCGGAGCTCGAGCAGCTGCAGCAGCATTTCGCCCGTCTTGCCCTTCGACGACGAGGCGCGCGCGAAGTAGCCGCGGAACTGGCTCTCGAGCAGCCCGTACATGCGCTTGACCTTCTGCTTCTCGCGCAGCTGCACGCCGTAGTTCGAGAACTTCACCCGGCCCTGGCCGTGCTGGCCGGGAGGGTACGGGCGGCGCTCGATCGCGCACTTGTCCGTGTAGCAACGGTCGCCCTTGAGGTACATCTTGAGGTTTTCGCGTCGGCAGATTCGGCAGACGCTGGCGGTGTAACGGGCCATGGAAGTGGGTGTCCTTGAAGGTGAAGAGGGTGTGGGTCAGACGCGACGGCGCTTCGCCTGGCGGCAGCCGTTGTGCGGAATGGGGGTGACGTCGCGAATGAGGGAGATCTTGAGGCCAGCGGCGGCGATCGCGCGGAGCGCGGACTCACGGCCAGCGCCCGGGCCCTTCACCAGCACCTGAACGTTCTTGAGGCCGTGCTCCATCGCCTTGGCAGCGGCGTCACCGGCAGCGACCTGCGCGGCGAACGGCGTCGACTTGCGCGAGCCCTTGAAGCCGCGCGCGCCAGCCGTCGACCAGGAGATCACGTTCCCCGAGACGTCGGTGATCGTGATCATCGGGTTGTTGAAGGTCGACTGGATGTGAACGACCCCGTTGAGGATGTTCTTCTTCCCCTTCTTCGCCTTGGCGGTCTTCTTCTCGCCCTCGGCGGCAGCGGGTGCGGCAGGGGCCGCGGCGGCAGGTGCTTGCGTCTCTTCAGCCATGGTGGTGGTGCCTTCTTCGGTAGGTGATCAGCGCCGCCTCGACGGCTCCACAGTGGAGACGTCGAACGCGGTGCCAGTGGTGATTACTTCGCGGGAGCCGGAGCAGCGGCCTTGACGCGCTGGACGCCGCGCTTGGGCCCCTTGCGGGTGCGGGCGTTGGTGTGCGTTCGCTGGCCGCGCACGGGCAGGCCCTTGCGGTGACGGAGGCCGCGGTAGCAGCCCAGATCCATCAGCCGCTTGATGTTCATGGTGATCTCGCGCCGCAGATCGCCTTCGACCGTGTACCCGGCCTCGATGATGTCGCGCAGCTTCTTGGCCTGATCGTCGGTCAGGTCCTTCGTGCGCGTGGCCATGTCGATGCCGGCCTTGGTGACG
Source organism: Myxococcota bacterium (assembly GCA_052034585.1). GTDB lineage: Bacteria > Myxococcota > Myxococcia > Myxococcales > Myxococcaceae > Xiheimicrobium. The sequence goes on along the minus strand of JBPOIJ010000129.1, from coordinate 8,604 downwards.
ATGTCGGCCGCGGACTTCTTGCCGATGCCGTAGATGTACTGAAGCGAGATGACGACGCGCTTCTGAACGGGGAGGTCGACGCCTGCGATACGAGCCATGTGTTGTTTCTTCTTCCTTGGGAGGTGATCAGACCGAGCTCAGCTCAGCCCTGGCGCTGCTTGTGACGGGGGTTGGCCGGGCAGATGATGCGGACGACGCCCGCACGGCGAACGACCTTGCACTTGTCGCAAATCTTCTTCACTGACGGACGAACCTTCATGACACCCTCTTGCTGCGTGTTGAGTTACTTCGCGCGGTACGTGATGCGGCCGCGGGTCAAATCGTAGGGAGAGAGCTCGACCTTCACCTTGTCGCCCGGAAGGATTCGGATGAAGTGCATGCGCATCTTCCCGGAGATGTGCGCCAGCACCTCGTGACCGTTCTCGAGCTGCACCTTGAACATGGCGTTCGGGAGCGGCTCCTTCACGGTTCCTTCCACTTCGATCGAGTCTTCCTTCGCCAAACTTGGTGAACCTCTCTGAAAAACGAACCGCAGACCCTCTGCGGGAGCCGGGCCGTTACCACCTTTGACGACAAGGTGCAAGCAGGGGTGGTTCGCTGCTTGCGCCAGACCTTCCGTGGCTACTTGCCGATGGCCTTCTTGATCGCGGCGGCGATCTCGTCGAGCGAGCCGACCCCGTTGATCGTCCTGAGCAACCCGCGCTCCTGGTAGTAGGCCTTCAAGGGCGCGGTCAGCTTGCGGAACTCGTCGAGCCGCTTCTGCACGGTCTCGGGCGAGTCGTCGGCTCGGCCACGGCCCTTCATTCGCTCCTGAATGACCGCGTCGGGCACCTCGAGCGAGACGACGTGCTCGATGCGCTTGCCCATCTTCTGGAGCACCACCTCGAGCGACTGCGCCTGGGGAATCGTGCGGGGGAAGCCGTCGAGGAGAAAGCCCTTGGTGCAATCGGGCTCCTTGAGGCGCTCCTCGACGATGCCGATCACGAGCTCGTCGGGCACCAGCTTGCCCGCGGCCATCAACGGCCCGGCCTGCTTGCCGAGCGGGGTCTCGTTCTTCACGGCCGCCCGGAGGATGTCTCCGGTCGAGATCTGGGGAATCCCGTGGTCGGTGACGATCTTCTGCGCCTGGGTCCCCTTCCCTGCGCCTGGTGGTCCAAAGAAGACGAGGTGCATGCGTGCCTCCCCCGATTACGCCGCGTCGCCGACCCGCACCCGTCCGCGAATGCGGGGGCCACGGGGACCAGCGAAGCCTTCGTAGTTGCGGCTGATGAGGTGCTGCTCGATCTGCTGCACGGTGTCGAGAGCGACGCCGACGACGATCAGCAGGCCGGTGCCACCGAAGGCGAACGGCACCTTGAGCTCCTGCGCGAAGATCGTGGGGATCACGCAGATGAAGGCGAGGTAGAGCGCGCCACCAAAGGTGAGGCGGTTGAGCACCCGCTCGATGAACTCGGCCGTCTGCCGCCCAGGGCGAATGCCGGGAATGTACCCGCCCTGCTTCTTGATGTTGTCCGCCACGTCGTCAGCCCGGAACGTGAGGGAGGTGTAGAAGTAGGCGAAGAAGATGATCAGGAGGACGAAGAGGCCGTTGTACACCCAGGGGTTGCCCTGGAGCGATCGGCCGATGTTCCCCAGCTGCGGCACCCAGTTCGAGAGCGTCGCCGGGAACGAGAGGAGCGCGCCAGCGAAGATCGGCGGGATGACGCCCGAGGCGTTCACCTTCAAGGGGAAGTACGTCGCCTGGCCAGCGAACATCTGCCGGCCCTGCATGCGTTTGGCGTACTGCACGGGAATCCGTCTCATCCCGCGTTCGATGAACACCACCGCCCCGATGATCACCACCATCACGGCGAGGAGCGCGAGCACCGCGGCCGGGTTGAGCGCGTCCTGGCCGTACTTCTCCGCGTCCATCTGCTGCCAGAGGCGCTGCGCGGCGGGCGGAATGCCGGCGACGATGCCGCCGAAGATGATGAGCGAGATGCCGTTGCCGATGCCGTTCTCAGTGATGCGCTCGCCGAGCCACATGATGAAGGCGGTGCCGGCGGTGAGGGTGATCACCGTCATGAAGGTGAACCACACCGGATCCACGCTGTCGGGAACGACGACCTGGTCGAAGCCCTGGTTGTTCTGTCCGCCCGAGCGGCCGAGCGAGTAGATGAACCGCGCGATCGAGATGCCCTGGACGATCGAGAGGAGGATCGTGCCGTAGCGGGTGTACTGGTTGATCTTCTGGCGCCCCGCCGCGCCTTCCTTCTGGAGCCGCTCGAGCGAGGGCACCACCACCGCGAGCAGCTGCATGATGATGCTCGAGGAGACGTAGGGCATGATCCCGAGGCCGAAGATCGACATCTGATCGAGCGCGCCGCCGGAGAACAGGTTGAAGAGGTTCAGCAGACCGCCTTCGCGGCGCTGCCGATCCATGATGGCGTTCATCACCACCCGGTCGACGCCCGGCGTGTTGATGAAGATGCCCAGGCGGTACACCGCCAGGAGCCCGGTGGTGTAGGCCAAGCGCGAGCGGAGCTCGGCGACCCGGAAGATGTTGGAGATGGCATTCAGTGCCACGGTCACCCTCGATCGAGAAACAGCAAGAAAACCAACGCCCCGCGGGCCTTTAGGCGGTCCGGGGGGCGGGGTTCAACTCCTCTTTGCGACGCTTCGTCCAGTCGGGCAGCCCTGCCGCCAGCTGGAGCCTCGCGCCGTCACCTTCAGGCCTTCGCGCCCTTGCCGGCGTGAGCCTTGGCGGCCGACTCCGGCTTGTGGACCATCAGGGGGATCTCCTCGGTCGCGCCGCCCGACTTGGCGATCGCGTCCTTGGCAGTGCCCGAGAACCTGTGGGCCTTCACGGTGAGCTTCTTCTTCAGCTCGCCGCCGCCCAGCACCTTGATCGCGTCGAAGCTGCCCTTGAGCAGCCCGGCCGCGGTGAGCGACTTCTCGTCCACCGTCGCACCCGCCTGGAACTTCGACTCCAGGTCGCTCAGGTTGACGATCGCCCAGGTGAGGCGGTTCGGCGCGTTGAAGCCGAACTTGGGGAGCCGGCGCTGGAGCGGGCTCTGACCGCCTTCGAAGCCCTCGAAGCGCATGTTGCCGGAGCGCGCCTTCTGGCCCTTGCCACCGCGGCCGGCCGTCTTGCCGAGCCCGGAGCCTTGTCCACGGCCCACCCGCTTCTTGCGGTGGGTCGAGCGGTGCGGCTTCTTCAGCGAATGCAGCGTGGTCATGGTGTCTCCCTCACTTGGCCTGTGCAGCCTTCGCGCGGGCGGCGTCACGCACGCGGACGGAACGGGGCTTGGTGCGCGCCCGAACCTTCGGCTCGTCCTTCACCGTCTCGAACGAGATGAGGTGACGGACCTTGTTGATCATTCCCCGAATGGCAGGGGTGTCTTTGAGCAGCTTCTCCGAGCCGAACTTCTTGAGCCCGAGGCCCACGATCGTCGCGACCTGACGCTCGGAGGCTCCGGAGTGGCTCTTCACCAGCTTGACCTTGATTCCCATGATCAGGCCTGCGCCTTCTTCCCGAAGTGAATCTCCTTGCCGCGCAGGCGGGAGACCTGCTCGGGAGACCTGAGCTGCTTGAGTCCGTCGACGACGGCCTTGAGCACGTTGTGCGGGTTCCGGCTGCCCTGGCACTTGGTGAGGATGTTGCGAATGCCAGCCGCCTCGAGCACCGCGCGAACGGCGCCGCCGGCGATGACGCCAGTGCCTTCGGAAGCCGGGCGCAGGAAGACCCGACCCGCGCCGAAGTGACCGAGCGCCTCGTGCGGAATGGTGCTGCCCATCAGCGGAATGCGGAAGAGGTTCTTCTTCGCGTTCTCGCCGCCCTTGCGAATGGCCTCGGGCACCTCGTTCGCCTTGCCCAGGCCCACGCCCACGTGGCCGTTGCCGTCACCGACGACGACGAGCGCGGCGAAGCTGAACCGGCGGCCGCCCTTCACGACCTTGGCGACGCGGTTGATGCTGACGACGCGATCGTTGAGGTCGAGGTCGTTCGGGTTGATCGGAGTATTGCTCATGGTGCGTGTCCTTTAGAACGACAGGCCGGCCTCGCGCGCGCCGTCGGCCAGCGCTGCGATGCGTCCGTGGTAGGGGAAGCCGTTTCGGTCGAAGACCACCTTGTCGATCTTCGCGGCCTTGCAGCGTTCGGCGATCAGCGTGCCCACCTTCTTGGCAGCGGCCTTCTTGTCGTCGTCGCCGAGCTTGCCCTTGAGCTCCTTCGACAGCGAAGAAGCCTCGGCCAGGGTGCGGCCGGAGGTGTCGTCGATCACCTGAGCGATGATGTGCTTGAGCGACTTGTAGACGGTGAGGCGCGGCCGCTCGACGGTCCCATTGACCTTCTTGCGGATGCGCTCCTTGCGGTTCTCGCGTGGCGTGTTCTTGCTCATGGTTCTTTCCTTTCCTTCCGCCGGCGATCAGGCCGTCCACCGGCGGATGAGGGATGTGATTAGGCGGTGCCCGTCTTGCCTTCCTTGCGACGAACCGTCTCGTCGTGGAGCTTGATGCCCTTGCCCTTGTACGGCTCGGGGGGGCGGAGGTTGCGAATGCGAACGGCGGTCTCGCCGAGCAGCTGCCGGTCGGCGGCGCGCAGGGTGAGATCGATGGTCGGGAGCTGGTCCTCGGTGCGCGGCGTCTTGCCGACCTCGGCGGTGACGCCCTCGGGGAGATCGAACACCACGGGGTGCGAGTAGCCGAGCGAGAGGTGAACCTGCTTGCCCTTGACCTCGGCCTTGTAGCCGACGCCACGGATGGCGAGGGCCCGCTCCCAGCCGGTGGAGACGCCCTTCATCGCGTTCGCGAGGATCGCGCGGGTGAGGCCGTGCAGCGCGCGGTGCTTGCGGCTGTCGGAGGGACGAGTGACGTTGACCGCGCCGTCCTTCACCTCGACCTTCACCTCGGGGTGAATGGCGACGGTGAGCTTGCCCTTGGGGCCCTCGAGGTTCACCTTGCCAGCGGCGACGGCGACCTTCGTCTTGTCAGCGACCTTGATCGCGAGTTTTCCGATTCGGCTCATGGTCGTGGTCCTCAGTACACGGTGCAGATGAGCTCGCCGCCGACGTTGGCCTTGCGGGCCTGGCCGTCGCTCATCACGCCACGCGAGGTGGAGAGAATGGAGATGCCGGTGCCACCGCGCACGCGGGGCAGCTTGCCGACGCTGACGTAGCGGCGCAGGCCGGGCTTCGAGACGCGCGAGATGCCACTGATCACGGGCTCGCGGTTCGGGCCGTACTTCAGCATCACGGTGACTTCGGTCTGGGGCTTCTTGTCGTGCACGACGAAGTCGGCGACGAAGCCCTCTTCCTTGAGGACCTTGATGACCTCGACCTTCAGCTTCGAGGAGGGGAGCGTCATCTTGTCGTGGCGCGCGAGCGTCGCGTTGCGCAGCCGGGTGACGAGGTCGCCCAGGGGATCATTGACCGCCATGTGTCACGTTCCTGCAGGTCGAGTTTCCCTCGACCAGGGAGCACCTTCCGCGCCTGCCGGGCCCATCCCGGTGGTTCGCTTCGGGGCGTCTCACTCGCTCCTGACTCCGAGCGAGGTTCAGTGTTGCCTGCCGCATCGAGCGGCCGGGGCCGTATGGCTCAGGTCGGAGTGGGAAACAAGCCCTCACCGCCCTGCCCTCCCCTGACCCGTGGGGGAGGAGAATTCGGTTCGACTCAGGCGCGGAACGGCACGCCCATGGCCTTGAGGAGCGCCAACGCTCGCTCGTCGTTCCCCGCGGAGGTGACGATGCTGACGTTGAGGCCCTTCACCTTCTCGATCTGGTCGTAGTTGATTTCCGGGAAGATGATCTGCTCGCGGAGACCCAAGGTGTAGTTGCCGCGGCCGTCGAAGGCCTTCGGCGAGATGCCCTTGAAGTCGCGCACGCGCGGGAGCGCCACGTTGATGAGGCGGTCGAGGAACTCGAACATGCGATCACCGCGCAGGGTCACCATGGCGCCGATCGCCTGGTTCTCGCGGAGCTTGAAGTTCGCGATGGCCTTGCGGGAGCGGGTGACGACCGGCTTCTGGCCAGTGATGGCGCCGAGCTGATCGACGGCCGACTCGAGGATCTTGTTGTTGGCGAGCGCCTCGCCGAGGCCCATGTTGACGACGACCTTGTTGATGCGCGGCACTTCCATCGGGTTCTTGCAGTTGAGTTCCTTCATCAACTGGGGAACCACTTCCTTGCGGTAGCGGAGCTTCAACCGAGCGGGCTGAACCTGCAGGCCTTCCTCGATGTTGGCCGCGAAGCCAGCCTTCTTGACCTCTTCCTTCTTCCGCTTGCCGGCGCTCTTCTCCTTCTTCGGAGCCGCGTCAGCCGCCGGTGCCGCCTTCTTCTCTTCCTTCTTGTCTTCTTCAGCCATGGTCATCGTCCTTCAGGGAGGGCGTGTTCCCGAGGTCCGCGGACTTTCTCCGCGCTCCCGGGGCCCGGTTGAGCCGCTGGCGAGCCAGCGGTGGTTCAGCACATCAGATGGCGGCGTCGCACTTCTTGCAGAAACGGACCTTCTTCTTGTCCGCCTCACGCACGCCCACTCGGGTCGCCTTGTCGCACTTGGGGCAGACGAGGGCGACGTTCGACAGGGCGATGGAGCCCGGCTTCTCGAGGATGCCACCGTCAGGGTTGGCGCGATCACGGCCCTTGCGGACGTGGCGCTTCACCGTGCGCAGCCCTTCGACGCGAACCCGCAGCCCGTCGCGATCGATCTCGATGATCTTGCCGCGATTGGTCGAGGCCGAGCGCTCAGCGCCCGACATCACCTGCACCATGTCTCCGACTTTCAGCTTCTGCATGATTAGAGAACCTCAGGCGCCAGCGAGATGATCTTCATGAACTTCTTGGCGCGCAGCTCACGAGCGACGGGGCCAAAGATGCGGGTGCCGATCGGCTCCAGATCCTTGTTGATGAGCACCGCCGAGTTGACGTCGAACTTGATGTAGGAGCCGTCGGGCCGGCGGATCTCCTTGGCGGTGCGAACGATCACGGCCTTCGCCACGTCGCCCTTCTTCACCTTCGCGCCAGGGAGCGCCTCACGGATCGAGACCGTCACCACGTCGCCGATCGACCCGTAGAACCGCTTCGAGCCTCCCGCGATGTTGATGAGGAACACGCTCTTGGCGCCGGAGTTGTCGGCCACCTCGAACTGACTGGTCATCTGCAGCATGGTGATTCTCCTCTTTCCTCAAAGTTCCGACCGAGCACAGCCTCAGGCCTGGGTGGCCTTCTCGATCACCTTCACCACGCGCCACCGCTTGTCCTTCGAGAACGGGCGGGTCTCGGCGATGACGACCTTGTCACCCTCGTTGACGGTGACCTTCTTCGGGTAGTCGTGATCCTCGACGTGCGCCTTGTACTTCACGCGGAGCGTCTGGATCTTGCCGTACTGGGTGTGCGCGGCGCGGCGGCGGACGGTGACGACGACCGTCTTCTGCATCTTGTTCGAAGTCACCACACCGATGCGGGTCTTCGGGCGTCCGCGGGAATCTGCCGTCTGGGTGTTCGTCTCGGTCATGATCAATCCTTCTTCTTCTTGTCGGCCGCGGCGGCCTTCTTCTGGGTAATCACCGTGAGCACCCGCGCGAGATCGCGCTTGTGAGTGGTGCGCTCGGAAGGGTTGTCGAGGGCGCCGGTGCGCAGCTTGAGCTGGTCCTGAAACAGGGTCGCCTTGAGCTCGTCCGCGCGGCGGCCGAGATCCTCGAGGGACAGATCGTTGAGTTCCTTGGCAGTGGCCATGACGTTCGTTCCTTAGGCGAGGCTCTGCTCGGAGCGGTGGATGATGCGGGTCATCACCGGCAGCTTGGCCGCGGCGAGGTTGAACGCCTCGGTGGCGAGCACCTTGTCCATGCCGTCCATCTCGTAGAGGATCCGGCCAGGCTTGACGACGGCGACGTAGTACTCGACGCCGCCCTTGCCGGTTCCCATGCGCGTCTCGGCGGGCTTCTTGGTGATGGGCTTGTCGGGGAAGATCCGGATCCAGATCTTGCCGCCGCGCTTGATCTTGCGGCTCATCGCGATACGCGCGGCCTCGATCTGGCGGGAGGTGATCCACCCGGGCTGGAGCGTCATCAGACCGAACTCGCCGAACGCGAGCGTCGACCCTCGGAACGCGCGGCCGGGGTTGCGGCCCTTGTGCATCTTGCGGTGCTTGGTTCGTGCAGGCTGAAGCATGACGTCCTCTTAGCTCTTCGGGGTCTCGGCCTTGACGCCGCCCTTGGTGGGCAACACTTCGCCGCGGCACACCCACACCTTGCACCCGATGGTGCCGTAGGTGGTGCGACCGATGGCGTAGCCGTAGTCGATGTCGGCGCGGAGCGTGTGCAGCGGCACCCGGCCTTCGCGGTACCACTCGTAGCGCGCCATTTCAGCGCCACCCAAGCGGCCCGAGCAGGCGACGCGAATGCCCTTGGCGCCGAACTTCATGGCGGTCTGAATGGCCTTCTTCATCGCGCGGCGGAAGGCGATGCGGCGCTCGAGCTGGGTGGCGATGTTCTCGGCCACGAGCTGGGCGTCGATCTCGGCCTTGCGGACCTCGACGATGTTGAGGAACACCTCGTTCTTGGTGAACTGTTGGAGCTCCTTCTTCACCGTCTCGATGCCCGCGCCGCGCTTGCCGATCACGATGCCGGGACGCG